>JAOAFV010000027.1 GCA_026416095.1 Bacteroidales bacterium
AAGCAGCAATGTAAACTACAATTTACATGAATTCAGTATAATTTTTTTTCAATTTCTTTTGCTTTCTCTGTTTCATTAATAGAGTTATACGATTTTAATAACATATTCAAAATGCTCTTATTATTAGGACTAAGTTTTAGAGCTTCTTCTAAGTAAGGGATTGCTTTTTTAAACAAATATTCATATTCCTTGTTTTCATCAAGGTTATAATTTTTATATGCAACAACTCCTTCGTTATAATAAATTACACCTAAGTTGTAATACGATTTAAACAAAATGTCTTTATCTGATGTTTTAGAGTTTATAATTTTTTCGAAAGTTTCTATAGCTTTAAGTTTATATTGAGTAGCAGTTGCAGTATAGTTACGTTTATTAAAATCTTTAGATAATTTGCTATATGCTTGCCCCAGCACAAAAAGCATTTTCAAAGAAGGGTTAGGATTAGCTGCAACTACTTTTTCAAGAATAGTTGCCAAGTCGGCCATTCTATTTGCCTTTTGATACAAGTCGATAGCAGTCATTATAATATCAACAGAATCAGGGAAAACATTAAGCCCTGTTTCGATAATATTAATTGCTTTATTTGTATCGCCTTGTGTAAATACCATATCGGAATAATATATGTATGCCAGGTAATAATCTTTTTCTCTCGATTCTACAAGTGATTTACCAACCGATGTAAGTTTTTTATAATATTCTTCTGCTTTTGCGTAATTTTTTAAGTTATGTGCACAGTAACCACAATATAAGTAAACCTTTTCCAATCTAATTTTATTAAAATCGAAAAGTGTTTTTAGAATTGCTTTATCAGCTTCAAGCAAGTCAATAACTTCAAAAAAGTTTTCAAAGTTAATTAGTGCTTCTTCAAAATTCGAAGGGTGTTTATTTTCTAATGCCTTATTATAAAAGTTTATTCCTTTGTTATAGAATATTGTCCCTAAATCAAACAACACATTAATTCTTTCCGATTCTAATTTTCTTTTCTTATCAAGTTCTTTAGACTTTTTAACGGCCAACAATGCTTCACGTTCTGGATTAATAACAATACTTTTATACACTTCGCTTTTTGCAAGTTGAGTATAGACATATGCTTTAAGATACCAGTTTTCCTGATCGCCCGAAGTAGCAGGATCGGAACATAATTTATCGACCTGTATTTTCGCCCTATCTAATTTACCTTCTATTTGCTTAATAAAAGCTTCGCCAGGTTCTAATTTTTGCTGACCAAAAAAAATATACGTAAAATAGCAAAAATATAAAGTTATAAAGATTTTCATATTTAATTTAATTTATTTAGCAAATCATTAATTTTATCTAATTTATCAGGTTCATTTTTTAAAGTGTAAATTGTTTTTAACATTTTTAAAACTACTTCGTCGGTTGTATCTTTTTCTATATATCTTATTAAATACTTTTCGGCTTCTTGATACAGCATAAGAGCTTCGTTTTGCTCCGATTTTGTTTTAGCTTTCCTATACTTTTCGGTAGCTCTATTAAAATATATAGCACCTAAATTAAACAAAGCATCTTTATAATATGGGTCTTTTTCTACACATTTCTTATAAAGCTGCTCAGCTTCGTTATTTTTGTTCAAAGCATTCATTATACTGCCCTTAATAAAGTATAACGAAGCAGTATCGCGATAAATGCTTATGGCTTTATCTAAATATTCAAGGCATTTATCGTACTGATTTTTCATCAAATATAAATTAATAATTTCAGTATAAAAGTAATATGGATTATTCGAAAATAATGAAATACCCTGCTTAAAGGTTTCTAATGCTTTTTCAGAATTATCCATCTTAACGTATAACTTTCCGAGTTCAAGTAAAATGTTATAGAGTTGGAACTTCCATTGTTTAAGCTTTTCATAATAGTCGCACGCTTTTTGATAATCTTCTACTTTTTCGGCAGCAAGGGCTGCATTATAGTATAGCAAAGTATCAAGTCTTCTTATTGCAGGCAATTGATTAATATTTATTCCATTTTCAAAAAATTCAAGAGCCTTACGATACATACGTTTATTAAACAAGTATACACCTTCGTAACTAAATTGCTGAGCTATTGTTTTCAAAAACTCAATTGTATTTAATGTATATGCATGATTTTTATCTAATTCAAGCACTTTAGTAAAGGCTTTATATGCTTGTTCAAGGGCATCCCAGGCTTGATTAGAAGCGTCTTTATTACTTGTACTATATATGTTAAGATAAATTTTACCCTTATAAAACCATAATTCCGGATCGTTCTTGTTACTATCTTCCAGCAATAATTTATCGATCAAATTCTTCGATGTTTTAATATCGCCCTTCTTAAAGGCTAATTTCAATTCTTCTTTTGTCTGACTATGTAAATATATAAAACTATTAAATAACAGAACTATAAATATAGTTTTCAAAACTAATTTTTTTACGAAGTTAATAATTATATTGTTAAACTCAAAAATATTTTATTAACTTAACTTTAACTGCAACGACTTTACATTAAACGACCGTCGGTGATAAAAAGTATATCCATATTTCATTATTGCATTTACATGTGCTTTAGTGGGATACCCCTTATTTTTGTTCCATTGATACTCTGGAAATTTCGTATGAATTTCATTCATAAAGTCGTCTCTGTATGTTTTAGCAAGTATAGAAGCAGCTGCGATACTTGCATATTTAGAATCGCCTTTTACAATGCATTTATGTTGAATATTTTTATACTTAATAAAATAATTACCATCTATAATTAAAAAATCGGGTATCACGCTTAATTTATCGAGGCAACGATGCATGGCTAAAACCGACGCCTTTAAAATATTTAACTCATCAATTTCGCTAGGCATAGCATAAGCAACACTATATGCTATAGCTTCTTTTTCAATAATTTCTCGCAATTTGTATCTTTTTGCAGGAGAAAGTTTTTTCGAATCGTTTAGTTCTTCAATAAAAATACATTTAGGCAAAACTACACAAGCAGCAAACACAGGACCTGCAAGACACCCACGCCCTGCTTCATCTAAACCTGCTTCGTATTTTGCAGCTGGATTATATACTGTTCTCAACATTTAGCTACAAAGTTAATTATTGTTACAATAATAAACATTTAGATTATCAAAAAATGTTAATATCAATTTTAACATTACATTTTTTTATAGTACATTCGCAAAAAAATATAAAATGAAAGTTAAAATTATAAACAAGTCAAAACACCCTAATCCAAGCTATATTACAGAGCAATCGTCGGGTATGGATTTAAGAGCTAATTTAGATAAGCCTGTTGTTTTAAAGCCATTAGAAAGAGTGTTAATACCAACAGGTTTATACATTGAATTACCACAAGGCTACGAAGCTCAAATACGTCCACGAAGCGGACTTGCTATTAAACACGGCATTACAGTACTAAATACACCGGGCACTATCGATGCAGATTATAGAGGCGAAATAGGAGTTATTTTAATCAATTTATCTAACGAAGAGGTTGTGATCAACGATGGCGATAGAATTTGCCAGATGGTTATTTGCAAAGTTGAAAAAATAGAATGGGAAAATACTGAAACAATTATAGACACTGCAAGAGGTGCAGGAGGTTTTGGACACTCAGGCAAAAATTAAAAATTTTTATTTATGAACTTGATAATTCCAATGGCCGGTATAGGTAAACGGCTAAGACCACATACTTTTGAATTCCCAAAACCTTTATTTCATATTGCCGGCAAATCAATATTATCGTATTTATTAGAATCTTTAACCAATAGTGTAAATAAAAAATTTTTATCGATTAACTTTATTATTAGCAAGCACTTCTCCGAAGATATTAAAAGAAATCTAATTAATTTATCTGAAATTTACTGCAGAAATATTAATTTTTTTATTCAGGAATCGCCATTAGGTACTGCTCATGCCCTTTATTGCGCTAAAGATACATTAAAAGGTGAAATATTAATAGCTTTTGCCGACACAATTTTCTTTTCTAACAACAAAATTAATAATTTTGATTATGATGGTATAATCTTTGTCAAAGAAATTGAAAATCCTTCACAGTATGGCATAGTTATAACAGACGAAAATAAAAATATAAAAAAAATTTATGAAAAACCTAAAACTCCCCTAAGTAATTTAGCAATAATAGGTATATATTTTTTTAAAGATGGTGAAATATTATTAAACGCAATAAACGAAATTATTGAAAAAAATTATAAAGTAAATGGAGAATATCAGCTAACCGATGCATTAGATTTACTCATAATAAATAATTATAAAATAAAAGCACATATCATAAACGAATGGTTAGATTGTGGAAACAAAAATTCAATTATAACTGCAAATAATGTAATTCTTGAAAAAAAATATTATACTAATAATTTAAATTTTCAAAAAAACAATAGCATTATTATTGAACCATCTTACATAGGTAAAGAAGTTAATTTAGACAATAGCATTGTAGGTCCTTATGTTTCAATTCACGAAAAAACAACCATTAAAAATTGTATAATTAAGAATTCAATAATTGGAAGTAATACTTACATCGAAAACAAATTGATTCAAGACTCAATTATAGGCAATTTTTCCGAATTAAGAGGAGAATTTAATATGTTAAATATAGGCAACTACACGTATATTAATGATTAAATTTTTTATAATAATATTACTCTTATTTAATCGTTTATTTTCACAAGAAAAAGTAGGAATCAGGAAAAGCGAATATTGGCTAATTAAATCATACATACACAAAGTTCATTCAGAATACGAAGAAATGTATAAATGCTACGAAACAGCATTAAAATTAAATCCAAAAGACGATGCAATCTATTTCAAAATTGCTAATTACAATATTACTCATAAAAAAGACTATCACAAAGCTATTGAATGTTATAAAAAGGCCATTAAAATCAATAAAACAGAATATTATTATTGGTTCTATTTAATCGAAACATTTATTAACATAAACGACTATAAAAGTGCCATTCACTATACAAAAAAAGCATTAAAGTATTTCCCAAACAACGATGGCTTAAACGAAAAATTATTACAATGCTACATAGAAACTCAGAATTTTTCAAAAGCAATTACTATTTTAAAAAAAATGATTATGAAAGACCCAACTAATATCGAATTGAAAAAAATATTATACGATATATATATTACTAAAAATAAAAATAAAAAATCGTACGAAATTGCAAAAGAAATAATTAAATTAAAACCAAATGACTTAGAAATGTTATACAACTTATCGATATATTATTTAACTACAAACAATAAAAGCGAACTAAATCTTCTTAAAGAATATATTAAAGGAATCGATAACGTTAACGAATTGGTGAATTGGATTAACTTACTTATAAATATTTATTTTGAAAAAAACTACAATGCTGCTTATAATGATATAATGACATTATTACAAAATATCAACAATATTGATATTTTAATTGGCTTCAATCATTCACTATCATATATTCTTAAACAGAATTCCCACCACTTTGGAGTTTTCAAAACAGATTCAATTTTTCAAAAAATTTTCACTTGCTATAATAAATTATCACAAAATTCAGAAGATAGCAGATACTTAGAACTATTAGAACTTATACTCGACGACTATTATAAGTTTTTAACTGTTCATATAGATTCTAACATGGCTCGTATTAAATATAACTACGCTGCATCGCTAATTTACAACAAGAATGAACTTGAATACTGGAAACACAAAATACTTTATTATGTGTCATTGCTTGAACTGGGTTATAACTTTAAAAGCCTAAAACATTTAAACGACTCTATTGCTAACTCAATTTATGATACAATTATAAGAAATTGCGATACAGCAATATTTATGTACCCATACATATTTGACTTTTATTTAATAAAAGCAAAATATCAGCTAATTTTTAATCACTACGAAAATGCTGAACAAACACTAAATCTGCTTGTAAAAGAAAACGAATTATTAGCCGATTCAATTAATGCAAACAGTTTATATTTAAATCTTCGTGCCAATTTATATTATCATAAAGAAAATTATGACCTTGCTCAGGAATACATGTGTAAATATTTGGAAAATAAAAACTTCAACTGCCGCCACATTACATTTTACTATTACTTAAAAATTAAAAACAATAACTACCACGAAAACAACATGGAACAAACACTACAAAATTGCTTAAAAACCGACAGCTCTAATTATTTTATTTATTCAGTATTAGGACTACTAAAAACAAAGCAAAAAAAATATTCAGAAGCTATAAGTTATTATTCAATGTTTTTATCAAACATTCGAGAGCTGACACCAGAGATTGCTCGTATTTACAATGATATTGGCGACATGTTTTACGAGTTAAACGACATAGAACAAGCCAAAGAATTTTGGAATTTAGCTATAGAAAACAACTATACACCACAAAATGTTTTTTATAAACTAAACAATTAAAAATTGAAAACAACATTTAAAATAGTAGTTTTTTTACTTATTACCATTTTAGGATGTAGAACAACTAAAAAAGTTACAGTTCAAGAGCAATTACCATCACTAAAAGTTCGTTCAATAGAAAAAATATACGACTCTATAATAAATTGTGCACTCAAATTCGATACCATATCACTTAAATATAACGTTAAAGTTATTGAATCTAATAATCGCAGCTACGAAGCATCTGGTTCATTACGGATAATTAAAGATAATCTCATATGGATAAGCATCCAAGGCCCACTAAATATTGAACTTGCAAGAATTATGATCAAAAACGATACAATATATTTCTATAATAAAATTCTAAATGAATACATGATTAAACATATTAGCTACATCTACAATTCGTATGGGGTAAATTTAGAATTTAAGGATATACAAAATATTTTATTAAATGAATTTTTCTTAATTCAAGAAACCGACGAAGAACGAAATATAATGAATAATACACCAGAACATATCAATGAAAAAGAATTTATTAGAAAAAACCTTTTTAAAAGCAAAGAAAAGGATTCAACTGAATATTTCATTGTATTAAAATCATATAGAAAACATAAGGTTAAAAGATTAATAAAAAAATACGAAAGACCTAATTTAATTTTACAAACTTTTAAAATAAATACATTTTATAAAATTTGTGAAATAAATATCGATGACTTTTACAATAAACGAAAGGCAAATATTAAATACCTAAAGCACACTCAAATCAACGATAAATTTTTCCCCACAAGCATAGAATTTAATTATAGCGATACATTAAATAAATATATAATTTTTTTAGAGTATACTAAAATTAATATAGAACCAAACGTTACTTTTCCGTTTAACATACCTAAGGATGCTAAAATAATAGAATAAAAATGAAAATTATACTTACAATAATAATCTTATTAATTACAATTAATACACACAATTCTCAAACCAAAAAAGAACTTGAAGAAAAAAGAAAAAAAACAATAGAAGAAATTAATTACCTTAATAATTTAATTAATCAAACAAAACAAAAACAAAAATTATCGCTAAATCAATTAATAATTTTAAAAAAACAAATAAATGCAAGAGAGCGACTAATTGAAGCACTCGACAAAGAAATAAACGTTATAAATAAAAAAATTGAAAATTTAAATATCAGAATTCAGATACTCGAAAAAAATTTATCTCAATTAAAAAAAGCATATAAAGAAATGATAATTTTTGCATATAAAACCAAAACATTATACGATAAAATATACTACATATTTTCCGACGATGATTTTAACAAAGCATACAGAAGGTTTAGATATTTGCAATACTACGGGCAATATCGCGAAACTCAAATAAGAAAAATTCAATATACAAAAAAAGAACTATACAATGTTATTGAGCAATTAAACAATCAAAAAAAACAAAAAGAGCTATTAAAATCTGAAGTAGAAGCCGAGAAACAAAAGCTGGCAAGAGATAAGAGCGAACAAGATGCACTTTTAAACAAACTAAAAAAAGATGAAAAAAAACTTTTAAAAAAACTTGAAGAACAAAAATTAGCCGCAAAAAAACTCCAAGAAGCAATTCAGAAACTAATTGCAGAAGAAATTAAAAAATCAAAAGAACGAGAAGAAAAAAAACATAAGGAATTAGGAATAAAAAACGAAAAGAAACCTACTGTTTCTCCAGAAATTACCCTTACTCCCGAAGAAAAAAACCTAAATGCAAATTTTGAAAATAATAAAAATTTACTTCCATGGCCAACTGAAAAAGGCATTATAACCTCACAATACGGAGAACATGAACATCCTGTACTAAAAGGCATAACAATAAGAAACGACGGCATACAAATTACTACCCTACCTGAAAGTAATGTAAGAGCAGTTTTCGATGGTATAGTTTCGAATGTAATTTATATACCAGGTAAAAACAACGTGATAATTATAAAACATGGTAATTACTACACAGTATATGCCAATTTAAAAGATATTATGGTAAAAAAAGGAGATAAAGTTAAAACAAAACAAATAATTGGTAAAGCCGCTACCGACAACGAAGAAAATAAAACCTTTGTAGAATTTCAAATATGGAAAAACAATATAAAACTTAATCCCGAAGAATGGTTAGCAGTTAAAAAATAACTAATTCATTCTGTTTTTGTAATCATCGTAAGAAAATTTTTTGAGTAACTTAAATTCATTATCAACAGACCATAATCCAATACATGGATGATTAACACCATTAAACATATGTGTTTTCACAATTGTATAATGAGCCATATCTTCAAAAACAATAATATCACCAATTTTCAATGGATAATCGAATGAATATTCTGTCATAAAATCACCTGCTAAACAAGAATTTCCTCCAATTCTATAAACATATTTTTTTTCATCACTAGCTAAACTAGCTCCCAGTATTTTAGGTTTATATGGCATTTCAATAGTATCGGGCATATGATTAGCAAACGAAACATTCAAAATTGCTGTTTTAACGTTATTATTTTCTACTATATCTAAAACTTTTGCCACTAAATAGCCTGCTTCCCAAACATAAGCAGCACCAGGTTCCATGTACAATTCAAGATGTGGATAATTTAATTTAAATCTATTTATAACAGAAATTAAATGATCTATATCGTATTCTTTATGAGTTATCAAATGTCCACCTCCTAAATTCAACCATTTTACTTGTTTTAATAAATGCCCGAACTTTTCAATAAATGCCTCTAAAGTTTTTTCTAATGCAAAAGAATCATTTTCGCAAAGTACATGAAAATGTAGCCCATCTATTCCGTTTGGTATTCCTTTACTAAAATGCTCAGCACACATTCCTAACCTCGAAAACGGCGATGCTGGATTATATAAAGCTGTTTTCACTTCACTATATTCGGGGTTGACTCTTATGCCAATGCTTATCCCTTTTTTTAAAACCTTCTCTTTATATTTATAAAACTGATTTAAAGAATTAAAAGTTATATGAGTTGAAAGTTCACAAAAAATATCTATATCTTTTTCGTCAATAGCAACACAATACAAATGAGTTTTAGTTTTAAACTCATTATAACTTAATAAGGCTTCATACACAGAACTCGAAGCCGTTGCATCTATGTATTCTCTTATTATAGGAAAAATTTTCCATTGTGCAAATGCTTTAAATGCTATTAAGAATTTAATACCAGTCTTATTAGCCACAAATTTAATCTTTTCACAATTCTCTCTTATTTTCTTTTCATCGAATAAAAAACACGGATTTGGTACTAGTTCAAAATTAATATTCATTCTTAGTTTCTTAATCTTTAAAAAAACTTATTTAAAATACTAATAAATATTAAATTTTAAACTATCAGATTTTATAAATCAAATTCGCTCTTAGCGAAAAAATTATTCATATAAAAAATCAAGGTATACAAATTTTTATTTTAATCTACTTCGAGGTCAATGTCAAAAAGTTCATGCCATGGTAAACCTTGTTTAGCAAGTTCTTCTAAATATGGGTCAGGATCAAATTGTTCAACGTTCCAAACACCAGGTTTATTCCAATATCCTTTGAAAAACATAATTACGCCGGTTACAGCAGAAACTCCGGTTGTATATGCAATTGCTTGTGTGCCTGTTTCTTGATAAGCGGCCTCATGAGAGCAATTATTGTAAATGTAATAGGTTCTTTCTTTACCATCTTTTATTCCTCTAATTCTACAACCAATAGATGTAAAGCCTTTATAATTGGGGCCTAATTCTGCTGGTCTTGGTAATATTTCCTTTAAAAATTCTAATGGTACTACATCAAAGCCTTTGTATTTAACTGGCTTTATAGAAGTCATACCTATATTTTGAAGCACTCTAAGGTGTGTTAAATATTCATCGCTAAATGTCATCCAAAACCTAGCTCTTTTAAGAGAAGGGAAATTCTTTACAAGCGAATCTAATTCTTCATGGAATATAAGGTACGATTTTCTAGGCCCAATTTCTGGATATGTAAGTATTCTTGATATTTCTAAAGGTTTTGTTTCGATAAGTTTACCATTTTCATAATACTTTCCATTTTGAGTTATTTCTCGCAGATTTACTTCAGGGTTAAAATTAGTAGCAAATGGTTTACCATGTGTACCTGCATTACAATCGACAATATCTAAATAATGTATTTCATCAAAATGATGTTTGGCTGCATAAGCTACAAATGCCTGTGTTGTTCCAGGATCGAAACCACAACCTAAAATGGCCGTAATACCACGTTCCTTATATTTCTCATGAAATGCCCATTGAGCTTCATAGTTATAACTAGGGTTATCGTAGGGTTCATAATTTGCTGTATCCATGTACGACACCCCAGTTTTTAAACATGCTTCCATAATACTTAAATCCTGGTAAGGCAAAGCAACATTTATAACAAACGAAGGCTTATATTTTTCAATAATCTTTACCACATTATCGCTATAATCGGCATCTACCTTATCAATTATTATATCTTTCTTATACTTTTCTTCTACATATTTTTTTATTTTTTCACATTTTTCTATTGTTCTACTAGCTAGTATAATTTCATGAAAAATATCTGAATTTAAAGCACATTTCACAGCTACTACCTGCCCTACTCCACCTGCTCCTATTATCAATACTTTGTTCATAGTGTAACAATTTTTTTACAAAAATACATAAATTTCTTTGTATCAAACAAAATTTTAATTTTGTTTTATAATGTATTTTGAATAATATTAACAAAATATTTTTAATTATTTTATCAAATTATTCACCTTAAATTCCTCATATTAATATATTTTTGTATTCGATAACTTTTATGAAAAGGGTGTATTTTATTTATATTCTTCTAATTACAATAATAGTTTTATTTGCAAAATATAAAGTTATCAATAAAAACAATAAAAAATTTATTGTTACTATTAAAGAAAAAACAAAAGAAAATAACATAAGCAACTTTATTTCATTAAATTTTTACAGAAAAATATTTTATAAAAAAATCGATGATTTTTTTACTAAAAGTTTTAATTCTTGGCGGTGCGGTGGTGTTGTTTTTTTAGCCTATAAAGATGTCCCATTATATGTAAAATCGTTTGGCTATAATAACTCAAAAAAAAGAGAAAAAATTAATACATCTTATTTTTTTCAGATAGGTTCCATTACAAAACATTTTACTGCTGTTGCAATATTAAAATTAGCAGAAGAAAAAAAACTTAACCTCGACGATCCAGTGCAAAAGTATCTACCATATTTCCCATTCTCCAATATAACAATAAGAATGTTATTAACTCATACTTCTGGCTTAGAAAATTATCAGTACATAATCGAAGAAAAAGCAGAAAGTAAAAATAAACCTTTTACAAACGACGATTTAATTGCTTACATTATTAAATATAAACACAACTTTTATAATAAACCAGGGAAAAAATTTATATATTCAAATACTGGCTATGCTATTTTAGCAAAAATTATAGAAGTTGTATCAAATCAAAATTTTAAAAATTACCTTATTAATAACTTTTTCTCTAAGTATAATCTTAAATTCTTTTTTTATGACGATATATTTAATAAAAACGATTTTCACGATAAAATTGCTATTCCATACAAAGTGTACTACAATACAACACAATTCGATTATTTTTTAAATACAATCAACGGCGACAAAGGTATTTTTGCAAACATTTACGACTTATATAAATGGGACACTTTACTCTTCAGATATCATTTATTATCTAAAAAATTTACCGATACACTTTTTAATGGTTACACCCTTACCAGAAATAAAATTACTAAATATGGATTTGGTTGGAGAATTACTGAATTAAAAAACGGAGAAAACAAAAAAATTATCTTTCATTCGGGCTGGTGGCAAGGCTATCAGTCTCTTTTGTTAAATATTCCTGACGACTCGCTTGTATTAATTGTTCTAAAAAATAAATTTACTGGCAAAGCTGTTATTGATTTCCGACGTTTTTTTAATATTTTTTATAATCAAATGAAAAACATTAAACGACCTTATAAGATTGAAACAAATATTCTTGAACAAGAATAAATATTTTCTTTAGTAAGAGAAATATTTAAATCTTACTTTGAAAACTGAACAATTTTAACATAAAAAAAAGAAAGGTAGGCTTATGTGCCTACCTTTCCATTAAGTTTAGCTTTAATATTTTAATTTTACACAACACCCTGAGCTATCATTGCATCGGCAACTTTTACAAAACCACCAATATTTGCACCATCTACATAATTAATATATCCATTATCTTTCTTTCCGTACTTTACACATGTATTATGAATATTAATCATAATTCGACGTAAATGTGCATCAACTTCTTCACGACTCCATGACATTCGTATAGAATTCTGTGTCATTTCAAGTCCACTTGTAGCAACACCACCTGCATTAGATGCTTTACCTGGCGCATATAATATACCTTTTTGAATAAATAATTCAACGGCTTCTGGTGTACAAGGCATATTTGCACCTTCTGCAACCAAAATACAACCATTACTTAATAGTGTTTTAGCATCCTCACCGTTTAATTCATTTTGAGTAGCACAAGGAAGAGCAATATCACATTTAATTCCCCAAGGAGTTTTGTTTTCATAGTATTCACAACCATATTTTTCGGCATATTCTTTTATTCTGCCTCTCTTAACATTTTTGAGCCACATTACATATTGCAATTTTTCTTTATCAATTCCTTTTGAGTCGTAAATAAAGCCGTTTGAATCGGAGAATGTAACTACTTTTGCTCCTAATTCAATTGCTTTTTCAGCGGCATATTGAGCAACATTTCCCGAGCCAGAAATTACAACGGTTTTTCCTTTAAAATTATCGTTTCTTGTTTTAAGCATTTCTTCGGCAAAATATACACAGCCATAACCTGTAGCTTCGGGTCTTATAAGCGAACCACCCCATTCAAGGCCTTTACCTGTAAGAACTCCTGTAAATTCGTTTTTTAAACGCTTGTATTGTCCAAACATGTATCCTATTTCCCTTGCACCTACACCAATGTCGCCGGCAGGTACATCTGTATCTGGGCCTACATGTCTAAACAATTCTGTCATAAAGCTCTGACAAAAACGCATAACTTCATTATCCGATTTTCCTTTTGGATCAAAATCGCTACCACCTTTTCCACCTCCCATTGGCAATGTGGTTAATGAATTTTTAAAAACTTGCTCAAAGGCTAAAAATTTTAATATACTTAAATTAACAGTTGGATGAAAACGTATTCCTCCCTTATATGGCCCAATAGCTGAATTAAACTGTACTCTGTACCCCCTATTAATCTGTATATCGCCCCTATCGTCTAACCACGGTACTCTAAAAATTATTATCCTTTCGGGCTCTACTATTCTTTCTAATATTCGATGTTGTGAATATTTTGGATTTTCTTCAATAAAAGGCATAAGAGATTCAACAACTTCTCTTACTGCCTGCAAAAACTCAGGCTCATTTGGATTTTTTGCCTGAACCTTAGCCATAAATGCTTCTACCTTTGGATTTTTCATTGTAGCTTCCATTTTTCTAATTTTTTTGACTCTCATAATTAATTTTTATTTTGATAATTATCAATAGAAAAAAATATAATTATTAAACAAATTTTTTGACTTCTTTTATTTACGCCAATTTATTTAATTTATAAATTAAAAAAATTTTTTCTTTATGAAAGCAGATGAAAAACCATTATTTATCGAAGAATTTATTGATACATTGAAATGGAAACTAAAAGAAAGAATTAAAGAACTTGATGCTATAAAAAAAACAGCCACACTAATTTCACAAAACACACCCTTACCCCAACTAATAAAAGAACTTTGCGAAATAATTCCAGCTGCCTATCAATATGTCGAAAATACATCTTGTAGAATAACAATCAATAACCACTTTTTTTCTTCTCAAAACTTCATAAAAGAATCTCAGTATTTTCAAAAAGTTGAAAGAAATACATTAAATAATGAAAAAGTAATTATAGAAGTATTTATTGATGAAAATTTCGCTTCTACATTAGAAAATGAACTTTTTTTAAAGGAAGAAGAAGATCTTCTAAATAATATTTCAATTCTTTTAGTAAATTATATTAACAATCTTAAAGCAAAAGAACTTATTTTAAAAAATAACGAAAATTTACTAGATATTAATTTTTTGCTTCAAAAACACAAACAAACTAAAAGTTTTTTACAACAGTACCTTAATCAAACATTTAATTACCTTTATTATTCTGAAGAAATATACAAGTATAAAGTAAAGCACGTACTAATAATTTCGAGCTTATATGATATTTATTCTATTACAAGCGAATACTTTATGAGAGGAAACAAACATGAAGACAACTTTTTCCTAAACATGCCAATTTTATACGGAGCTACAACTGAAAACGAAATTATTGATATTCTAAACATAAAGAAAATAGACCTTATAATATTAATACACGGAATTGATTATACATTTACACAAAATGTATTGAAGTTGTTTAAACAAAACAATTATAATATTCCTGTATATGTTCTTTTTAATAACGAAAAAGATTTAACGTCGTTTGAAAAAAATAATCTTAAAGAATTATATTACAAAAGCTTTATATGGTCTTCCGATATTTTTCTTTTAATTACTATTTTTAAATTAACAGAAGATTTAATAAACATTGAAGAAGATTTAAAAATAGCTGGAGTACCAATTATTCTTGTTATCGAAGATTCTCCCTCGTACTATAGCAAAATTTTAACTAAAGTTTACCAAACTATTTTTAAAGAAATACTTACTTTAAAAAACGAACTATCTTTAACTGAATCAACATTTAATTATAAGTTTCGACCAAAAATTTTACACTATACAACATTCAGTAAAGCTTATAATTTTTATCAAAAATACAAAGATCTTATATTTATTATAATTACCGACATTGAAGCTAACACCGATTCATTAAATAACTCAGAAGATAACTTGAAATATATTGAAGATATTTTAAAAGAAAGCAAACACATATCGTTATTAGCACATTCATCCGACGAAAAATATAGAAAAAAAATTTATGAATTGGGTGGTATATTTTTAAATAAAAACTCAAAAAGCTTCTATAACGACTTGAAAGATTTTGTTGAATACAATCTTTATATATCTCATTTTAGATTTATAACTACCGACAACAAAGTATTTGGAATAGCAAAAAATATTAAAGATTTCATTAACCTGGTAGTTAACATACCTAACGAATCGCTTATTTTTCATGCTTCAAAAAATCATTTTGCTTTATGGTTTTTTACCTTAGGTGAATATAAAATATCTAAAATTTTATTTGAATACAAGGTTAGTAATTTTAAAAATGTAGATGAATTAAGAAGCTTTCTTATTAACATTATACATAAATATAAAATAGAACAAGAGAAAGGTAAAATAATAGAATACGACGAATCTGCAATAACCGACGAAAGAAATATAGTCTTATTAAAAGGTGAAGCTATTGGAGGCAAAGCTCGTGGTTTGGCTTTTCTTAATACCTTAATACATAATTTTGACTTAAGCCTTAGTATTCCAGGCATTATAATCAAAACTTTACCAACAATGATTATAGGAACCGAAGAATTCGATGCTTTTATGTTTAGGCATAAATTATATAAGAAAATTAAAGAAATAAACGATTATAAAAAACTAAGAGAAGTGTTTTTAAAATGTGAACTATCTAACGACCTTATGAATAAACTAAGAGCTATTGTTAAACAAATTAAAACACCCCTAGCAATCAGATCATCTAGCATGTTAGAAGATTCATCTTCATACCCATTTTCTGGAATTTTCGAAACATATTTAATTCCAAATTCACACCCCGACGAAAAAGAAAGAATTGAACAAATAGCCGATGCAATAAAGCTTATATATTCCTCAGTATTTTCGCCGCAAGCTTTATCGTATTTTGAAACTATAAACTTTAGCTACGAAAGCGAAAAAATGGCAATAGTAATACAAAGTGTAACTGGTAAACAATACGAAAATTATTTTTTCCCCCATATTAGCGGTACAGCTCAATCTTACAGCTATTATTCAATAGGCAATATTGAGCCAAAATATGGATTAGCATCTTTAGCTATTGGCCTTGGACAATATGTTGTTGATGGAGAAAAAACATTTAAATTTTGTCCTTCATTTCCTAAAGTAGATTTAATTTCAATAGAAGATTTATTAAACGAAAGTCAAACATTTTTTTATGCTATTAATTTAAAAAACAAGAAGCCAAATTTAATTGAAGGAGAATACTCATCATTAGTAAAATTAGATTTGTACGATGCTGAACGCTTAGGCATTTTGAACCACATAGCTTCGGTTTATGACTATCAAAATGAAAGATTAGATACCTCGCTTAAAATTTCGGGCCCAAGAATTATTAATTTTGCCGATATTTTGAAATATAATTACATACCACTGGCCGATGCTATTAAGTTTATACTTGATATAGGCGAAAACACAATGAAAACCCCAGTAGAAATCGAATTCTCCGTAGATTTAAGCAAAGATAATATTTATAGATTACCAACACTATATCTACTTCAAATAAAACCTCTTATAGGAAAAGATGATTTCACTTTAAATAATAGAATTCCAATTGATAAAGAAAAAATTATAATATTTAGCGAAAAAGTAATGGGAAATGGTATAATTGATTATTTATCTGATATAATTGTTGTTAACCCCGAAAAATTCAATAGCTTGGTTACCGAAAAAATAGTTAAGGAAATTGAAGAAGTAAATACGAAATTTTTAAAAGAACATAAAGAATATATATTAATTGGCCCTGGTAGATGGGGGTCTAAAGATAAATTTATTGGAATACCTGTAATTTGGTCTCAAATATCAAAAGCTAAAGTAATAGTTGAATTAGAACTAAATAACTTTCCTCTTGATCCTTCTCTTGGCTCTCATTTCTTTCATAATGTAATTGCAATGAAAGTAGGTTACTTTTGTATTAAGTACAGAGGCACAAATGATATTATAAATTGGAATTTATTTAATAACTTTCAAAAATTATACGAAGGAAACTATATTTCTCATTACAAAGCCGACGTAAATGTTATTATGATAGGAAAAGAACAAAAAGGATATATTTTATTAAAATGATTGTCGTTCAATATTTTTTTTTAAAAAAAAATAAGGGAATTTTGTGTAAAAATTACTTAAAAGTAATATAACATGTTATCTCAAATTATCTTTATAACCTCGTTGTTTTTATCAATTGGAATTTTTTGCTATTCAATATACAAACAAATTTATATAAACTTTAAAATTACTCGACCTCTTAAAATAAATAACTGGAAAAAAAGGTTTATTATTTTATTGAAAATAGCAATAGGACAATATAAAATATTTAGATTCCCATTTGCCGGAGTATTACACGCTATTACCTTTTGGGGCTTTATTATCATTTTGTTTGGCACTCTTGAAATGATAATTGATGGAATAACTGGTAACATAAAATCTTTATCATTTATTGGAAAACCTTATCAGGTTATAATGATGCTAATAGATATTTTTGCTTACCTTATATTTATTTCAATAATCTTATTTCTCGGAAGAAGAATATTTAACATTGTACAACGATTCAAATCGCCCGAAATAAAGAAAAAATCAAAAATAGATGCTCTTATTTCTCTTTTGCTTATTTTAATACTTATGATTACGTTAATAATTATTAATTTACATGAAGTTAGCTCTGAAAAAACAAATTATCTTATATTAAGTAAAGTAATACACAATTTAACTGGTATAACTTTTAGCCACAATATAGCAAAAGGTTGCTGGTGGTTGCACATTGAACTAATATTTTTATTTGCTAATATTTTGCCATATTCAAAACATTTTCACATTTTTACTTCATTACCAAAAGTATTTTTAAGTAGGTTAGAACCATTATCATACATTAGTAATATGAAATCAATTACCGCTCAAATAGAATCTTTTAACAACAACTCCGAAGTAAACTCAGAAATCAACGAAAGATTTGGCATAAAAGATGTTGAAGATGTTACATGGCTCTCATATCTCGATAGCATAAGTTGCACAGAATGTGGAAGGTGTGTCTCTGTATGTCCACAAAATTTAACTGGAAAACTTCTATCGCCTCGAAAAATAATGATGGATTTAAGAAAACGAATGAAAGAAAAAGGATATAAGTATTTTAAAAACAATGATTACAACGATAATAAATCGTATCTTTATGACTACATTACTGAAGAGGAAATTTGGGCATGTAACTTATGCAATGCATGTGCAGGTGAATGTCCTATAAATATTTATCATCCCCAAATAATTATTGACTTGAGAAGATTCTTAGTATTAGAAGAAGGAAAAGCAAAGGGAGGATTACAAAATATTTTTGCTAATATTGAAAATAATGGTGCTCCATGGCAATACTCACCCGAAGATAGATTAAACTGGGCAAAAGAAGATAACATCGAAATACCAGTAATGAAAGATGAAGTAGCAAAAGGCCACTATCCTGAATACCTATATTGGGTTGGATGCGCCGGAGCTTACGATTTTAGATATAAAAAAGTTGCTAAAAAGTTTGCCCAAATATTAAATAAAGCTGGTATTGATTATGCTGTTTTAGGTACCGAAGAAACTTGTACAGGCGACCCCGCAAAAAGGGCAGGTAATGAATTCGTTTTTCAAATGCAAGCTTTTAAAAATATTGAAATATTTAAGCGTTACAATATAAAAAAAATTATTACTACCTGTCCTCATTGCTATAATATACTTAAGAATGAATACCCAAGTTTCGGTTATCAATTTGAGACCATACACTATACTACTATTCTTAATAAGCTTTTAGATGAAAATAAATTAAAGCCACTACCTATCAATAACATTTCTGTAACATACCACGATCCATGTTATTTAGGAAGAGGTAATAATATTTACGAAGAACCAAGAACAATAATAAAAAAATTAGGATATAAGATAATAGAAATAAAACAAAGTAAAAGCTTTTCAACGTGTTGTGGAGCAGGTGGAGCTCAATTTTTCAAAGAATCTGAAAAAGGTACACAAGAAGTTTACGAATATAGAACTTCTCAATTATTGCAAAGTAACACAAAAACTATTATTACATCATGTCCCTTTTGTATAAACATGCTCAACGATGGCCTAAAAAAATTAAATAAAGATACTGAAGTAAAAATTTACGATATTACTGAATTAATAAACACTGAATAAACAGTGTATTTTAGAACAATCTATATAAATAATTTTCATAAAAAGTTATACATAAATAAAAATTTAAATATCTTTTATAATTTTCTAAATAAAATAAAATTAACCATTTTCGAGATAATAAATCAATATGAGCTTCTATTACAAAAAGAAAATACTTATCTTTTATTTATTGGAAAAATATAAGAGAATAATATTTAAAGCGTTATAAGATAAAAATTAATATTTATGAATATAAAACAATTAATTGAAAACAAATCATATACATTTTTCGATACATCTTTTGAAATGTTAATGCAAAAACGCATTTACAAAGTACTCATAATTTCAAATGCATACGATTTATTTATGTTAGAAGAAGATGGAAGAATTGAAGAAAGGTTATTTTTTGAATATACTCAATATAACTTGCGGTTTCCTCCTCAAATATTCAAAGCAACAAACGTAAATTCAGCTTTTAACATACTCGAAGAAGAAAACATTGATTTAATAATCATTATGCTAAACATTGGCGAAGATGATGCTTTTACTTTGTCGAAAAAAATTAAAATAAACTACCCAAACAAACCTATAGTGTTACTATCTTTATTTTCGCGAGAATTGATTAACAAGCTTACAACTATAGGAACGCATTATTTCGACGATGTTTATTGTTGGCTTGGCAATACAGATATTCTACTTTCTATAATTAAATTATTAGAAGACAAAATGAATTTGAAACACGATGTAAAAGAAGTTGGAGTTCAAGCAATTTTATTTGTAGAAGATAATATTAGGTATTATTCGTCATACTTACCACATTTGTACAGATTAGTATTCCAGCAATCACAAAGAGCAATGCAAGAAGGACTTAACGAACATCAGAAAATGATGCTAATGAGAGGTAGACCAAAAATTTTACATGCTAAAACATATAATGAAGCTGAAGAAATTTTTAATAATTATAAAGAAAATTTACTTGGTATTATTTGCGATATTGATTTCCCACGAGAAAACCAAGAAGATCCCGAAGCCGGTATAAAATTCCTTGAATACGTAAAAAAAGAAGATGAATTTATGCCTTTTATACTTCAATCAAGCGATACTAAATACGAAAGTTATGCTATTTCAAAAGGTGTTGGCTTTATTAACAAATATTCAAAAAGCTTGTCATTCGAATTGAGAAATTATCTTATTAAACACTTTGCTTTCGGAGATTTTATTTTTAGAGATCCTAAAACTAATTTACCAATTGATGCAGCTTCCGATTTAAAATCACTCCAGGAAAAGATTTTCAAAATACCCGACGAAACCTTAGAATATCATGTTAAACAAAATCACTTCTCTAAATGGCTAATGGCAAGAGCTTTATTCCCTATTGCTAAAATGTTAAAGTATGTTAGGTTTGAAGATTTTAATTCTATTGACGAACTAAAAATGTTCTTATACGACGTTATCGATACATACAGAAAATATAGAGGACAAGGTGTAATTGCAAAGTTCGATTCTAAACGAATAGATGAATATTTAACTTTTAGTAGAATAGGTGAAGGATCTCTTGGCGGGAAAGCACGAGGCATTGCTTTTTTAGATAATATAATTAAGAAATACGAACTAAACTCAAAATACGAAAATGTTAATATAAGCATACCTAAAACCATAGTTATTAGTTCCGATATCTTCGATGAATTTATGGAAGCAAACGGGCTTTACAAGATTGCCTTAAGCTCCGATATCTCAAACGAAGAAATTATAACAACTTTTGTTGAATCGAAACTTCCGGGTAATTTATTACAAGATTTGTATGCAATTATTGATATATTTGATGGGCCAATTGCAATTCGGTCGTCAAGTAAACTTGAAGATTCTCAATATCAGCCATTTGCGGGTGTGTATAATACTTACATGATTCCAAACATAAAAAACGATAAGCAAAAAACTATTAAATTATTAACCGATGCTATTAAAAGTGTTTATGCATCAGTTTTTTTTAAAGAAAGCAAATCTTATATTACTGCAACATCAAACATTATCGATGAAGAAAAAATGAGTGTAGTTATTCAACAAATCGTTGGCAGTAGATATGGAAATTATTATTTTCCAGTTATCTCAGGTGTTGCACGTTCTATTAATTTTTACCCTATCGATCAAGAAAAACCTGAAGACGGAGTTGTAAATATTGCTTTTGGACTCGGTAAATATGTTGTCGATGGTGGAAAATCTTTAAGATTTTCACCCAAATACCCACAAAAAATTTTACAACTTTCTAACGTTGAACTATCACTTAAAAACTCTCAAAATTACTTTTACGCACTAAATTTAGATCCAGATTATTTTGTAGCATCACAGAAAGATGATATTAACATTTCAAGGCTTTATATAAATGAGCTTAGTTTACCTCATAACCTGCTAAATTATATTGTTTCTTCTTACGACGCCAATAATAATATTATTTACCCAGGAATTTATTACGAAGGAAAAAAAATAATAACTTTTGAAAATATACTTGTCAATAATTCATTCCCCCTTGCTAAAGTTTTAGATGACATATTACAGATACTATACAACGAAACTAATACTCACATTGAAATTGAATTTGCCGTAAACATAGATTGTGATAAGAAAATTATGTACTTTTACCTATTACAAATTAGGCCTGTAGTACTTAACAAAGAATTTACTAATATTAATTTTGAAGTATTTAACAACAACGATTGTATACTATCTTCTATAAATGTTTTAGGTAATGGAATTTTAGATAATATTTATGATTTAATACTTATAAAAAAAGAAACTTATAAACCGCAAATAAATAACGATCTTGTTTATACTATAGAAAAATTAAACAAAAAGTTAAGCAACGAGAACCGATTATACATACTTGCTGGTTACGGCCGATGGGGTTCAAGCGACCCATGGTTAGGAATACCTGTTAAATGGGCTCAAATTTCAAATGCTAAGGTCATTATAGAAATAGGTTTACCAAATTTTAATGTTGAACCTAGTCAAGGAACTCATTTTTTTCAAAACATTACTTCTTTAAGTGTAGTTTACATTACAATTAATCCATTTTCAGGCGACGGTTTTTTTAATTTTGAGTTTTTAAATTCTTTACCAGTAGAATACGAAGACACTTATATTAAACACATCAGATGTACTGAACCCTTTATTACAGCTATCGACGGTAAATTAAAAAAAGGAGTAATACTCAAGCCAGGAATCAAGTTAACCTCTGTTACTTAATTCTATTAATTTTTGTTTTTGTAAAATATGTATTTCATTTCTTAAAGTATCAATAACCTTCATCTCTTTTAAATCAGATAATATTCTTACCGTATTTTCTGTACTTAATGCAGATAATTCTGAAATATCTTTTCTAGATATAAAACCTTCTATTACTTGACTACAAAATACTTCGTCGCTTAAGTATAATAAAGTATCACATACTCTAGAAAAAGCTTGTTTTGTTGCAATTTTATTCATCCTATCAATTAAAAATAAAATATTTGACGATAATAACTCTATTATAGAATGAGAAAATTTAGAATTTTCTCTTGTTATACGTTCAAATTCATTCCTTTCTATAAAATATACTTTCGAATCGGTAAGAGCATTAATAGTAAATATTTGATAAGATGTATTGAAAAGCAATGAGAGCCCTACAAACTCAAACCCCTTTGCAATTTTAATTATAAAATTGTGAGAGTATAAATTTTCACATGTAAGTTTTACATAGCCATGCTCTATTAAAAATATGTAATTAACATTCGTCTTCTGTTTGCTTATGGTTTCTCCTTTTTTAAAGTATATTGGTTTTTTTAAAAAAATTTCCACTTCATTATCTTTCAAACATAACGTTTTAAGGTATTTTATTAAATCTACATTATAATTTTCAGTATCACTATTAACTGTTTTTTTTATACTATTAATACTTGATTTGTAACTTAAAAAACTCAATATTCTTTTTGCAACTGTTTTTAATATTAAAATTTCTTCGTTCTTAAAAATAGGTTTTTCAGAAACAATAGGCTTAATATAATACACGTTAATTTCAATTTCGTTCGACTCATGTTTTTCTTTCACTGTCAATTTGAGTTCTGTTTTTTTAAAATCTTCACATTTATAAATTACCTGATTATGTTTTATTTCGCATTTACATATTTCACTGTACGACATTAAACTCGGAACATACGAGCAAATTTTTTCTAATATTTCCTTAGTATCTCTATTTAAATCAATTAACAAATTCTCAATTTCATTTATAATTTCAAAATGTTTACTCAAAAACATTAAGTCGTATATTTTTTTCAAAAGAATATAAATCTGTTTAATTTTAGCTTGATATTTATCATTTTTTTTATTAATTGATTTTTCTTCATATAAGTACTTGATTTATAAATACCTAAATTATATTTGTTTAAAAACATAAAAAAAAATAACAATTTTTTTTTTTTACTAAAAAAAGAGCTTATACTTTTGAAGAGGTTAACTACAAAAAATTAGTATTATGAATGTAGAAAAAATAATGCAAGAATTAGAATTAAAACATCCTGGCGAGGTAGAATATTTACAAGCAGTAAGAGAAGTTCTTGAATCTATAGAAGAGTTTTACAATAGTAACCCGCAATACGAAAAAGCAAAAATAATAGAACGATTAATTGAACCCGATAGAGTTTTAATATTTAAAGTACCTTGGGAAGATGACAAAGGCGAAATTCACGTTAATATAGGTTATAGGGTTCAATTTAATAATGCTATAGGGCCATACAAAGGCGGATTGCGTTTTCACCCATCAGTTAATTTAAGTATTTTAAAGTTTTTAGGATTTGAACAGATTTTCAAAAATGCACTAACAACGCTTTCAATGGGAGGTGCAAAAGGTGGCAGCGATTTTAACCCAAAGGGCAAATCTAACACAGAAATTATGCGTTTTTGCTACAGTTTCATGTTAGAATTATGGAGAATTATTGGTCCCGATACAGACGTACCTGCTGGCGACATTGGAGTTGGTGCTCGCGAAATTGGTTATTTATATGGAATGTACAGAAAACTCTTAATGGAAAACACAGGTGTTTTAACAGGTAAGGGTTTAAACTATGGGGGTTCTCTAATTCGCCCAGAAGCCACTGGTTATGGCGTTGTTTACTTTACCCAAGAAATGCTTAAAACTCGCGGCCTAGACATTAAAGGTAAAAAAGTCGCCTTGTCGGGGTTTGGCAATGTAGCATGGGGGGCAGCTAAAAAACTTAATAGCTTAGGAGCAAAAGTAATTACTATTTCAGGCCCTGATGGTTATATTTACGACGAAGAAGGAATAAGTGGTGAAAAAGTTGATTTTATGTTAGAATTGAGAGCTTCAAACGAAGATATTGTGAAACCATATGCTTATAAATTCAAAAATTCTGTTTTTTACGAAGGTAAAAAACCATGGGAAGTTCCGTGCGATATTGCTATACCTTGTGCTACACAAAACGAACTAGATAAAACCGATGCAGAAAATCTTGTTAGGAATGGTTGTATTTGCGTAACCGAAGGAGCTAACATGCCATGCACTCCAGAGGCTATAGAAGTAATTCAAAAGAATAAGCTCTTATACGCACCTGGTAAAGCTGCTAACGCTGGAGGCGTTGCTACTAGCGGGCTCGAAATGAGTCAGAATGCTATGAAACTAATGTGGAGCGCCGAAGAAGTTGACAGAAGATTAAATGAAATAATGAAAAACATACATTCGCAGTGCGTAAAATACGGTACAGAAAGCGATGGATATATAAATTATGTTAAAGGTGCAAATATAGCCGGTTTTATTAAGGTAGCTAATGCTATGCTCGAACAAGGAATTTATTAATATTTACTAAATTTTGAATACCTCTGTTATAATTTAAAATGAAAGAGTTTTAAAATTGTAAAATCGGTAATTTGAGCTTAGGAAAGATAGCTTTAGAAGGGAAATAATACATTTAAGTAAATTTAAAAAAAAGAATTTATTGAAAGTAATTATAAAAAACAAAAGAAAATATACATAACTTTAACTTGGTGAAAAAATTCAGAAGAGGTAAACATATTTACAAAAAGGTTATATGCAATAGGTTTGTAAGGGTTTTATGACAACATTTTGGAAGATATTGGTTTTTAATCATACTCAGTTGAAAAAAGTTATTTTTTGGTAATTTTATAAAGGCCTTAAAGAATTTTTAGTTCGAAAAAATTAAAAAATTGAATTTTCTATAGATTATTTGATTTGTGTAAAAAACTTAACTAGTAAAAGGAATCTGAGAATTTCAAAAATTACAAAAATTTTAAATAATAATTTATCACAATTACAGCTATTGTAATTCTGTAACTTTTCTGTTAGTAATTGAACTTGCTTATCAAATTAAACTTATTTAAACTAACTTGCTGCATTTCTTAGAGAAGTTATAAAATCAATCTGCTTCTAAATTTTTTCTTTTTTAATATAACAAACAAATAAGATTAATAACCTTTCAAATTAAAAGAAAAACCCTTCACTTAAAAAAAAATTAGACCTTTGCAAAATCTTTTGCAAAGGTCCTAGAATATTTTGGAAAACATTAATTTTTTTCTATTACAGTTAAATTATTTTTAGGTAGTTTTGCAAAGGTCTCAATTAAAAAGACAAAACTTGACATAATTACTTAACTTCCTCAAAATCGGCATCGGTAACATTTGCATCTTCAGTTGTCGATGAAGATTGAGTTTTTTCTGAAGTTGTACTTCTAGAACCGGAAGTATTCGCACCTGCTCTATACATTTCTTCTGTTGCTTTATGGAAAACATTATTAAGCTCTGCCATTGCTTTATCAATTTCAGATATGTCTTGGCGCTGATGAGCATCTTTTAATCTTTGCAAAGCACTTTCTATTTGACTTTTTTTATCGGCAGGTATTTTATCGCCAAATTCTTTTAGTTGTTTTTCAGTTTGATAAATTAAAGAATCAGCTGCGTTAAGTTTATCGATACGTTCACGCATTTTTCTGTCTTCTTCTGCATATTTTTGAGCTTCTGCTTTCATTCTTTCAATTTCTTCTTTAGTCAATCCAGAAGAAGCCTCAATTCTAATACTTTGTTGTTTACCAGTAGCTTTATCTTTAGCCGATACATTTAATATTCCATTTGCATCGATATCGAAAGTTACTTCAATTTGAGGTACACCTCTAGGAGCTGGAGGAATACCATCAAGATGGAAACGACCTATTGTTTTATTATCTTTTGCCATTGTACGTTCTCCTTGTAACACATGAATTTCAACAGTAGTTTGATTATCGGCTGCGGTGGTAAAGACTTCGGTACGGCGAGTTGGTATTGTGGTATTTGCTTCAATTAATTTTGTCATTACACCGCCAAGTGTTTCTATACCAAGAGATATAGGAATTACATCAAGTAATAACATGTCTTTAACTTCGCCCGAAATAATAGCTCCTTGAATAGCGGCACCAATTGCCACTGCTTCATCGGGATTAACGCTCTTATTAGGTACTTTTCCAAAGAAATCTTGTACTATTTTTTGTACATATGGAATACGAGTTGAGCCGCCTACTAGAATAACTTCGTCAATATCTTCCGGTCTTAAATTAGCTGCTTTCAATGCAATACGACAGGGTTCTATAGTTTTTTGAACGAGATCATCGATTAACTGTTCAAACTTTGCACGAGTAAGTGTTTTTACTAGATGTTTTGGAACGCCATCAACTGGAATTATATATGGTAAATTAATTTCTGTAGTTGTAGAAGTTGAGAGTTCTATTTTAGCTCTTTCGGCGGCTTCTTTAAGGCGCTGTAATGCCATTGGATCTTTTCTTAAGTCAACACCTTCTTCTTTCTTAAATTCTTCGGCAAGCCAATCAACAATTCTTTGATCAAAATCATCGCCGCCTAAATGTGTATCGCCACTAGTACTTTTAACTTCAAGCACATTATCGCCAATTTCAAGTATAGATATATCGAAGGTACCACCTCCCAAGTCGTATACAGCAATTTTCATGTCTTTCTTTGCCTTATCAAGACCAAAAGCTAAAGCTGATGCTGTTGGCTCATTAATTATACGACGTACTTTTAAACCAGCTATTTCGCCCGCTTCTTTAGTTGCTTGTCTTTGTGCATCATTAAAATATGCAGGTACAGTAATCACGGCTTCAGTAACTTCGTGTCCTAAATAATCTTCTGCTGTTTTTTTCATTTTCTGCAATATCATTGCAGATATTTCTTGAGGGGTATAAGTTCTATCTTTTATTTTAACTCGAGGAGTATTATTTTCGCCTCTTACTACTTCGTAAGGCACTCTTTTAATTTCTTCTATTACCTCATCGTAAGTATTGCCCATAAAACGTTTTATGGAATATACTGTATTTTTAGGATTAATTATTGCCTGTCGCTTTGCAGGATCTCCTACTTTACGTTCGCCATTATCCAAAAAAGCAACTACCGAAGGAGTTGTTCTTTTCCCTTCGCTATTAGTAATAACAGTAACATCTTTACCTTCAACAACGGCAACGCAAGAGTTAGTTGTTCCTAAATCTATTCCTATTATTTTTCCCATAGTATTATATTTTTTTGTTAAAAATAACAATAATTATGCCATTGTTTTAAAAGTTAGAATTCTGAAAAAATGTCAGTTTTTAAGGAAAATTATTCCAATTTGAATGATAAAAATCAAGAAATTTTAAATGCTTAGTATATTGGCTATTAGCAATTGAATCAACAGTTCGCTGATTTAATGAATCTATTTTACTGTACTTTGTAAATCGCGAAGTAAACAACCCAATGCCATTAGAAATATTATTATAAAGAGGCTTATCTACAACAACACCAGAAACCGGTTCAATTGATTGCAAATATGCAAAATATTCCTGACTTCCAACGTAAATAATTATTTGAGTAGCTTTTTTTGCAACAACTCTATAAAGTAGATTAGCATTATTATTTTTTATTTTATTTTTCAAAGTTTCATAAAACGATATGGATGGATAAGATACTGTAATTTCTTCATTTCCTTCGATTGTAGCTGTAATATTTTTAGACAAATAAATATCAAGGTGCTTTTTTACAGTATCATCTGGAAATACTTCGTAATAATAAAATCTTAAAAACGTTTGAAATATTTTGCCATATTTTGGAGTTTTAAATACTACTTTAATATAAGAATTTTGTTGAGGTATAATGGATGATGTAGTTTGATTCTTTATGTAAAGTTCATTTCCTGGAATAAGATACGTTTCGGCTTCAACAGTTTTATTTTCAATATTAACCTTTAGTTTATATTTAGCAAACATATTTAGAGGTTCCTTTGTAACAAAATAATAATTTTTACTATTCGAAAAAACTCCCTCATCTCTATGTATTATTGAATCTTTAACCAAAGTAATAACCTTTGTTAAAGAAGTACCATTCCATTCTTCAAGAAAAACATTTACGGGTTTACTATAATAAAAAGAATCAGGAATTTTAGCCATTTCATAAGCATTACCGGCACCAAGAAAGGCTTTACTAACTCTTACTATTTGAATAGTATCGGCAGGATCAAGAATGCCATATACAACTGTAATATCGCGCCAATTATCTTGAACATTAACATCTGTATTACAAGAAATAAGAAAAAGTAAAAAAAACACAAAAAATATTATGTTATCTCGCATAAAAAGTAGAAATTTGCACAAAGATATATAAATTATTTTAAAATGGAATTTAAACAACTAAAAAAAATAACAACTCATGTTTTATGGGAAATGAAGTTAAGAGGAGAAAAAATTACTATGCTAACGGCTTACGATTATACAATGGCAAAGATACTAGATAAAGCTGGAATCGACGTAATACTGGTTGGCGATTCTGCTTCGAATGTAATGGCAGGCTATGATACTACAATCCCAATAACACTCGATGCAATGATTTACCATGGTGCAGCAGTTGTTAGGGGCACAAAAAGAGCATTAGTAGTTGTAGATATGCCATTTGGTACCTATCAGGGTAACAGCTTAGAAGCATTACATTCTGCTATAAGAATAATGAAAGAAACAGGTGCTTCAGCTGTCAAACTTGAAGGAGGCGAAGAAATAAAAGAAAGCGTGCAAAGAATACTATCGGCAGGTATTCCGGTTATGGCTCATCTCGGCTTAACACCCCAAAGTATTCATAAATTTGGCACTTACTCTGTAAGAGCTAAAGACGAAAAAGAAGCAGAGAAGCTTATTAGCGATGCTATGCTTCTTGATGAACTTGGATGTTTTGCTTTAGTTTTGGAAAAAGTTCCCGCAACTTTAGCCGAAAAAGTAACTAAAATGGTTAGAATGCCTGTAATAGGAATTGGTGCAGGCAATAAAGTTGATGGACAAGTGTTGGTTCTTCACGATATGCTGGGATTAACAACAGAATTTTCGCCACGTTTTTTAAGAAGATACCACAACCTTGCCGAAGAAATTACTAAATCGGTAATCAAATACATTAATGATGTAAAAACAGGAAATTTTCCAAATGAAAATGAACAATATTAAAAAATGTATTTTTTTACTGAAAATCGAATAATTTATGAAGATAATCATATTTTAGCAATAAATAAATTAGCGGGCGAACTTGTACAATCAGATGCAAAAGGAGATATATCTTTAGAAGAAATAGTAAAACTATACATAAAAGAAAAAAATTCGAAACCAGGAAATGTTTTTTTAGGTGTAGTTCATAGATTAGACAGGCCGGTAAGTGGACTTTTATTATTTGCTAAAACAAGTAAATCTCTTGCACGCTTTAATAAAATGCAACAAGAAAGAAAAATTAAAAAACTATATATTGCGTTAACCTTAGAGGCACCTCCGGTAAAAACAGGTGTTTTAAAAAATTACATTATAAAAGCTCCAAATAAAAATATATCAAAAATTGTATCGGAATCTAATAAAAATGCAAAATTAGCAATTCTTGAATACGAAATAATTCCAGGTAATGGTATATATATATGGAAAATAAATCTTATTACCGGCCGACATCATCAAATAAGGTGTCAACTTGCTCATATCGGTTGTCCAATTTTGAACGATGTGAAATATGGATTTAAAAAAAGTTATAAAACAGATAAAATATATTTACATTCTTATTCAATGGAATTCACTCACCCAGTAAAAAAAGAAAATATGAAATTAACAGCCCCTCTTCCTACAGACGATGAAATGTGGCTAAGAGTAGAAAAATTTATTTATCCTTAAAATTATTTTCTTTTATAAAAAATTCTATTTCTTTTTTAGATAATTTTTTAATGTTTGTAATTATATATTTTCTTTCAACTATCTTTTTATATTTATTAATTTCAGTTATTATTGAATTCATTACTTCTTTCACATCTTCTTCAATTGGTAATAAAAAAAGCATAGTAGTATAACCTTCATTAAAATTTATTTCTTCAACTACACCTTTATAATTTTCAAGTACAATTTTAGTTTCTATTTCAATAATTTTTTTCAAAGAATCATCTAATTCAACAACATGCAAAAACACAACAAAAAAACGTAATTTATCGTCTACTCCACCCAAGCCTGTCGATATTATTACCTGATGTTGCTCCAATAATTCTGACTCTAGCAACACTCGATTTTCTATCAATGCTAATTTAGCCCAATTTTTTAATTCGTCATCACAAGTATTATAAAAATTTTCAATTATTCTATAAGCTTCTGGCTTTGGAATTGAAGCTAATTCTGCAAGAATTCTCTTTATCTCGTCTATTGAATCATTATTTGATAAATTACTTGCCTTTGAAATTACTTGTTCGTAATTTATACCCTCTCTCTTAACTTTTTGAGATAAGTTAAAATATTCTAATTGTGTATTAAGTGGTATATTTTCCGATATAATATTTATTTTATCTACTTTAATATTCGCAATTTCTTGTAATATTTGTTGAACTTTATCTTTCATCTATTACAAATAGGTTTATACATACAAATATAACTCATTTTATAATTAGTTTACAACTTTTCTTTGTAACTTTTTAACTCTCTTCACATTAAAAACTAATTTGTAAAAAATTAGATGTGTTTTTAAAAATTGAGATCTGTAAAAAATTTTAAACACCCATTCATTTCATTTTACAAAAAAATAAAACCCAAACGAATAAGCTAATTACAACTGAGATTCTATTCCTAAAACCATTACGTTTAAATAACATAAACTCATTTATAATAATAATAATTTTACAAAATTAGTACTATTATTCTTATATTGCAAATAATCTACTACTCAATGTTTATACTTTTTTTAACTCTTTTTAATATTTTTGGTATGTAAATTTAACTAACTTTGCATGTTAAAATATGTACGCTTTATTCAAAAAAGAATTTTTATCTTTCTTTGCTGGGATTACAGGTTACGTAGTAATTATATTTTTTTTAGTACTTAATAGCGTTTTATTATGGATTATACCTGGTCCTTTTAATATTATTGAAGTTGGATATGCCACACTTGATAGTTTTTTTACTTTGGCTCCATGGATATTTTTATTTTTAGTACCTGCCATAACAATGAAAATGTTTGCAGAAGAAAAAAAAACTGGTACTCTTGATACAATTTTAGCTAAACCTATTTCAGATTTACAAATAGTTCTTGCAAAATTTTTTACTGGCGTATTACTTGTAATTGTTTCTTTATTTCCAACTGTAATATATTTTATTACACTTTACCTAATAAGTAATCCTGTCGGGAACATTGACACAGGAAGCATTTTCGGTTCTTATATTGGTTTATTTTTTCTTGCTAGTATTTATGTTTCAATAGGAATATTTGCTTCTTCGCTTACCGATAATCAGATAATTGCCTTTTTAACAGGAGCAATTTTTTGTTTTATATTATTTTTTGCTTTTGACTCATTAACTACATTACCATTATTAAAACCTTTTTCTTATTTTCTAATAAACTTAGGGATTAATGAGCATTATAAATCGATTAGCAAAGGAGTTTTAGACACCAGAGATATAGTTTATTTTCTAAGTATGATTTCTATATTTATCATTCTCACAAAGATAAAATTAGCGAGCAGAAAATGGAAGTAAACGAAAACATAAAAAGATCGTCATATAAAAAACAATCTTACATTGACCTAATTGTTTTAATCATAATTATTTTTCTACTTAATTACATTTCATCTTTTTTCTACGTAAGAATAGATCTGACGTCGGAAAAAAGATATACCTTAACAAACAAGACAAAAGAAGTATTAAAAAATTTAAAAGAAGATTTATTTATTAAAATATTTTTAGACGGCGATTTACCATATAACCTTAAAATTTTACAAAAATCTATTAAAGAAACGCTCGACGAATTCAGGTCGATTGCAGGCGATAAAATACAATATGAATTTATCGATATTGCTTCAAGGTATAAAACTAAAAAAGAAATTAATAACATTTATAAACAATTATATGAAAAAGGAATAATACCCTATAATATAGAAGAAAAGTCACCTGAAGGCAAGATTACACACCGTGTAGTTTTTCCAGGAGCATTAATTAATTCTGGCGATAAAGAAACAGCAGTAAATTTTATAAAAACAAGCATGACAAAAACACCCGAGGAGGTAATTAATTCATCAATAGAAGATATAGAATATAACATTACTAATGCCATTAGAAAGCTGCAAAATGAATTTGGGCAATATATAGCTTTTATTGAAGGTCACGGCGAACTCCAAGAAGATTATGTAAAAGATTTAACAAATGCTTTAACAGAATATTTCAATGTTGAAAGAGTTAGATTAAACAATAAAATTTACTCATTAACTACCAGAAAAATAGATTCTATAACAGGAAAAGTTACTGTTTATAACAAATACGACTTAATTATAATCGCCGACCCAGATTCAGTATTCGACGAAAAAGATAAATACATTATTGACCAATATTTAATGTATGGTGGAAAAATTTTATTTGTATTAGATGGTACTACAGCAGATATAGATAGCTTAGCTTATCAAAATAGCTTTATTTGTAACGTTAAAGATTTAAACCTCAGCGATCAACTATTTAAGTATGGCATAAGGGTAAACTATAATTTAATTCAAGATATTCAATGTGCATTAATACCTGTTAATATTGCACCAGCTGGCAGCACTCCCCAATTTTCGCCTTACCCATGGATTTATTTTCCACTATTAATTCCCAATTCTTCCCATCCTGTAGGAAAAAATGTTAACATAGTAAAATCTCAATTCCCATCTACTGTCGATGCTGTTGGAGAAAATCCAGAAGTAAAAAAATTTGTTCTTTTAACTTCTTCGGAATATTCAAGAATTATAAACGCACCAGCAAAAATTAGTTTATCACAAATTAGATACCCACGAAAACCAGAATATTTCCCAAAATCATTTTTACCTGTATGTATTTTACTTGAAGGAACTTTTGAAAGTGTATATAAAAACCGATTAGCCCCTGAAATGTATGAATACAAGGAAATAGCTTTTAAAGAAAAAAGTGTACCTACAATGATTGCAGTAATTAGCGATGGAGATATTATTAAAAATAATGTAAAAAGATTAGGATTTAATACAACACCATTACCTTTAGGTTACGACAGATATACTGGCGAAACATTTGGTAACAAAGATTTCGTACTAAACTTAATAAAATATATGCTAGACTCTAAAAATTTTACCGAACTAAATTCAAAATATTATCAATTACGTTTGTTAAATAAATCATATATCGAAAATAATAGCTTATTTATAAAAATAATTAATACATTGTTGCCAGTAATCATAGTGATTATAGCTGGAATAATAATAAATTTCGTAAGAAAAATAAATTGTGCTAAAATATGAAACACAAAAAATACTTATACATAATAGCTTTAATTACTGGCATTATATCAGTATTATTATACCTCACAAATAAAAATTCAACTATTAAAAGAGACTTAAAGGACTTTGCATTTGAAGATACTGCAACAATTACTAAAATTTTTATGGTAAACAAAGCAAACAAAAAGGTATTACTTACTAGAACTCCAGAAGGATGGATCGTAAACAATAAATACAAAGCACGCTCTGACGCTATCAATTTACTACTTCAAACCATTTACTCTGTCGAAATTAAATCGCCAATACCAACATCATCGATTCCGCAAGTAATAAAATTATTAGCAACACGCTCAACAAAAGTAGAAATTTACACAAAAAAGGGAAAAGTAAAATCGTATTACGTTGGAGACCCTACTCCAACAAATTTAGGTACTTACATGATAATGGAAAATTCATCCACACCATACATAACTCACATTCCTGGCTTTAATGGTTACTTATCGGTAAGATATTTCGTTGACGAACAAGAATGGAGAAGTACTAAAATATTTAATATACCACTTTCTCAATTATATTCAATACATATAACTAATTATTTCGAAAAAAAAGAATACGATATTCATTATAACTCTGCCAATAATATTAATTTAAAAATCAATAATAATGCAATTAAATACTTTGACACAATACTTATAAAACAAACTATAAAAAAAATTTTACTTGCAAGTGTTGATTCATGGATTAATGAAGTTAAACACAAGATAGACTCACTTAAAAACACCACACCATATTCAAAAATTAGTGTTAAATCTGTTACAGGCAAAACTAATACACTTGTTTTATACAAAATGCCTAACATAAAAAAGCTATTGAACGAAAACGGAGTTCCCTTTGAGTTTGACCCCGACGTATTATACGGTGTTATAAATGATTCCGATTTAGCTTTATGTCAGTATTTTATATTTGACGATATTTTTATTCCATTGGCAAACATGAAAATTTATAAATAATTGTTAATAAAATACAAAAAATTGTTGATAAGTATATTTATTATTTCTTCTTACTAATTGATTTAAAAAATATTTTTGCAAAAAATACAAATTTATGAACTTGATTATAGCTGCAAGTGAATTATATTCGCATTTACAAAAAGTTGGAAAAGTAATTCCAAGTAAAAGTACTTTACCAATATTAACAAATGTTTTATTTGAAATAGAAAATAATAAATTAAAATTAACAGGTAGTGATTCTGTTAACATTATTTCAACAACAATTGAATTGCCAGCAAGTTATGAAAAATATTCACTTTGCCTTGAAGCAAAGCGGCTTTTAGAAATTTTAAAAGAGCTAAATGAGCTACCTATTGAAATTAACTTTAATAAAGAAAACTTAATGACAACAATAAAAACTCAATATGGCGAATACACTTTTATGGGAACAATATCAAACGATTACCCAAAAATTCCTTCTATTGATAATGAAGATGCCCAGTCGTTTAATATAAATTCAAACGTATTATTAGAGGCACTAAACAAAACTTTATTTGCCGTTGGTAACGACCCCTTAAGACCTTATATTAATGGTATATATTTCGATTTATACCCCGACAAAGCATGTTTTGTATCGACCGATATTCAAAAGCTTGTTTTATATAAAAGATACGATATTGCCATAAATTTTACAAATTCATTTATACTCTCTCAAAAAACAGCCTCTATACTAAAGTCACTCCTTAGTAAAGATGATTCTCAGATCTCAGTTACTTTTGATAAACAAAATGTAAAGTTTGAAATAAACAATAACCTTTATATTATAGGTAGGTTATGTGAAGGAGTTTATCCTGCTTACAATTCTGTAATTCCACCAAAGCGCCAATGTAAGTTAACTATCGATAGAAATGAATTATTAAATAGCATTAAAAGAGTAAGCTTATTTGGTAATCCTGCATCAAACCTTATAAAATTTGAAATTAACGAAAACAATATAAATATATCGGCCGAAGATTATGATTTATCAACATCTGCCACAGAAACCATTCAATGCTCTTACAAAGGAACTTCAATGACTATTGGTTTTAAATCGATATTCCTACAAGAAATATTATCTAACATCGATTCTTCTTTTGTTCTATTTGAATTCAATGATGCTGTTAAGCCAGTTTTAATATTTCCTGCTGAAGAAGATAAATCAAAAGAGGATACTTGTATGCTTATTATGCCCTTGAAAATAAATGAATAACAAATTCTAACAACTATTAAACATACCACTTTAAATTGCGTGAGAAGCAAATTTTTTACAATATTAAAAGTGAACGAAAAACCTCATAAAAGTTAGCTACATGAGTATATTAATTTTACTTTATTTACGATTATCCAAATAGAAAGTATGTTTTTATTAAAGTATTTCATTGATTTTTCTATTCTGAAATAAAAACATTCTATGAGGAAACTTTTCAACAAGATTATAATTATGAGTTGCAACAATTACAGCACATTCTTGCTTTGCTAAATCGTTCAATATCTCCATAATATTATTTGCAGATTGAGGATCAAGGTTACCTGTAGGTTCATCGGCAATAATTAACATTGGTTTATTCAATAAAGCTCGTGCTATAACTATACGTTGCTGTTCACCACCCGATAATTCCGATGGAAATTTTTTAATCTTATCGAGCATTCCAACCTTTTCAAGTACTTCATTAATTCGAGCATCTATTTGATCGGTAGGATAATTTGTAGCCTTTAAAACAAACTTTAAATTATTATATACGTTTCGATCGGTTAAAAGCTGAAAATCTTGAAAAACAATACCTATATTCCTTCTCAATAATGGTATTTGAGACTTTTTTATTTTTAAAAGATCGTACCCACATACAAAAGCAATATTTCCTTCTATGTTAGCATCTGCATACAAACTTCTAAAAAAAGTTGTTTTTCCACTCCCTACTTCTCCAAGAAGATAAACCAGTTCTCCTTTCTTAATAGAAAAATTCACTCTTTCAATAATTAACTCTTTATCTATGTACACATTAATACTGTCATATAATACTACGTAATCGTTCAAACTTCAAGTACTTTTTTCAAAGTTCGCAAATAAAGCATTAATACCATCACCATTTCATAACTAATAATCAACATTAAACTGTTAATTAAAAAGAGTTTTAAGTTACCAAAAAAATAAAGTTAAAATTTTAACTTTACATTCTAAATAAAAATATATGCGTTTTCTTTTTTTATGGTTTGCTATAATGATGGTTTTTCTTGCAAATGGTCAACGTTCATATATTTATAACGACTCAAGAAAATTTTTTAAAATTGGTCAAATGTTTTTTGACGAAGAAAAGTATGGAGTTGCTCAATTGTTTTTCGAAAAATACATAAATTTAAAAGAAAAATTTACCGAAGATTTAATAGTATCCGATGCTGCTTACTACAATGCAATATGTGCTCTTGAATTATTTAACCAAAATTCGGAAAAACTTATAAACGATTATCTTTATTATTATCGCGAAAACTCTAGATACCTTTATGCTAATTTTAAAATGGGCAAGTACTGGTTTTCAAAAAAATATTTTAAAGAAGCAATTAAATGGTTCGAAAAAGTTAATGCTTCCGACTTAGATAAAAAAGAAAAAAACGAATATTACTTCAAATTGGGCTATTGTTATTTTTTAAACGAAGATTACAACAAAGCGGAAAAATGTTTTTACGAAATTAAAGATATACCGAACGATTATCACGATCCGGCTCTTTATTACTATTCGTATATAGCATACATAAAAAAAAATTATGAAGTTGCTGCCGAAGGCTTTAAAAAGCTAGAAAATAATGAAATATTCAAAGAAATGATTCCCTATTACTTGGGGCAAATATACTATTTACAACAAAAATACGAAAAAGTTATTGAATACTTAGAACCTAAGTTACCCACACTTGAAAGAAAAAGAGCAATAGAAATGAATAGGATTGTTGGCGAAAGCTATTATAAATTAAATAAATTTACTCTTGCTCAAATATATCTGGAAAAATATCTAAGTGAGTGCCCATCGCCACAACGCGAAGACTATTATCAACTTGCCTACTGCTATTATCAGACTAGGAAAATAAATAAAGCTATTGAATATTTAGAAAAAATAACAATAAAAGAAGATTCTCTCACTCAACAGTCGTTATATCTTCTTAGTGAATGCTATATTCAGAATGCTCTTAAAAACAAAGCTAGATTAACCTTATCGAAAGTAGCCAAAATGAACTTTTACCCAGAATTGCAAGAAGAAGCTTTATTTAATTTTGCTAAAATAAGCTTTGAACTTTCTTACACTCCTTTTAACGAAGCAATTGTATCTTTTAAAGAGTTTCTCAATAAATATCCGAATTCTTTATATTCCGAAGATGCAAAAACATATTTAGCAAAGGCATATCTTTTTTCCAAGAATTATAAAGAAGCCCTAGAAATAATGGAAAATATTAAAGAAATCTCTCCCGAAATTGAAGAAGCATTTACAAGAGCATCATTTTACTATGGTTTAGAATTATTTAAAAACTTAGATTTTGAAAATTCAATAAAATATTTAGATCAGTGCATTAATAATTCAAAATACAATCAGAAATACTTACCTTATGCTCTTTATTGGCGTGGCGAAGCTTATTACAGATTAAAAGACTACAAAAATTCACTTAATTCTTATGAGCGATTTATTAAAACACCCAATGCCTATTCGACCGAATATTTTATTTTGGCTTATTATAGTATCGCTTACTGCTATTTTCATTTAAAAGATTATGCTAATGCTCAACTTTGGTATAGAAAATATGTAGAAAACGAAAAAAATAAAAACAAAATAGAAATTTTCGATGCTTATAATAGAGTAGGTGATTGCTTTTTTATGTTAAAAAGATACGAAGATGCAATCGAAAATTACGAAAAAGTTGCAAATGCAAATGTGTCTTCAGCAGATTATTCGTTATATCAATTATCAAAATGTTACATAATACTTTCAGACAACCGTAATGCAATAATAAATTTAAACAAGCTAATTGAAAATTACAAGAACTCATCTTATATTCACATGGCATACCTCGATCTAGCTTCTGCATACGAATTTATAGGCGAAAATTCAATGGCAATAAACACTTTGCAAAAATTTATTTCTTCGTATCCTAATAGTTCATTAATAACAAAAGCTTACCTAAAACTTGGCTTAATTTATTTTAATAGCGATAATAACGATAAAGCTATTGAAACCTTTAAAATAATTATTGAACAATATCCGAATTGCGAAGAATACAAAAGTGCTATAACTTCTCTCAAAAATGTTTATATTGAAAATAACGATATTAACAGTTACTATTCTTACATTAGCGAAAAAGCAAAAAATATTCCAGTAAGCGAAACCGAAAAGGACTCTGTATTATACCTTACCGCCGAAAAAAATTACATGAATGCTAATTGTACAAAAGCAATTCAAGCATTTAAAGAATACTTAACTAGCTTTCCAAAAGGATTTTTTACATTACAAGCAAATTATTACCTTGCCGAATGCTTGTATAACACTAAAAACTACGATGAAGCTTTAAAATATTTTAGCGAAGTTCTTAAATATCCATATTCAAAATTCACCGAACCTGCTTTAGTAACAATTACTACCTATTATTATAAAAACAAAGAATATGCAAAATGTATTCCATATTATTCAATGCTACTTGAGCTAGCTCAAAATCCCGAAAATTTACTTAAAGCAAAAATTGGTTTAATGCGTTGTAATTTTTACTTAAATAACATAGAAGAAGCGGCTAAATATGCTCGTTCTTTAATAAACGAACAAAAGCTTCCGGAAGAAATATTTATTGAAGCTCATTATGTTATTGGCAAACAATTTTATATTAATGGTAAATACGAAAATGCGTTAGAAGCCTTTACACTCATTGCAAAAGATTGTAAAACTCCTAAGCAAGCCGAAGCAAAATCGCTAATAGCCGAGATTCAATATAAATTGAATAGATACGATGAAGCAGAAGCAACCGTAATTGATTTTGTAAAAAAGAACACACCCCAACAATATTGGCTAGCAAAAGCATTTATTACCCTTGGCGATGTTTATATTGCTAAAAACAATCTATTTCAAGCCCGTGCAACCCTTCAGAGTATAATTGATAATTACAAAAATAATGATGATGGAATTAAAGAAGAAGCAAGAAAAAAAATATTGGAAATAGAAAACATTGAGAATTCAAAATATCAAAATACCGAAATAAATAAAGAAAATATTGAAAACGAATAAAACTATGAGAATAAGATATTTAATTTATTTGAGTTTAACTTTTCTGGGTACTGCTTATTCGCAACAACCTTTGAATTTACATGTAAGCGTTATAAAAGATTTTGAACCAACTTTAGCCGATGCTTATAAAATTAATAATTTACCTGCTATTATCGATACCGAAAATGTAAAAGTGTCGTTCGAATATAAGTTATATCCTAAACAATATCCCACAAACTTTTATCCAACACCACTAAAACCAGCAAAATATACAAGCGAAAGCATTGCAACCTTATATAAAAACAACTTAAAACTTGGAGGAGGAATATACTCTACACTTGTAGCTACTTATGCCTTTAATACTACAAGAAACGATAATTGGAGTGCAGGTTTCTACGCTAATCATTATTCATCGCGTGGAAAAATTAAATTAAAAAATAATTACAAATACGATGCCTTTTTTAGCGAGAATAACTTAGAAGGATATGCTAAAAAATTTTATAAAAATTACGTAATTCACACCAATGCTAAATTTGATCGCTATGTTTATAACTATTACGGACACAAAATAGAATTCGACTCATTATTTAAAATGTCGAAACAAATATATTCAATTGGAGGAATAAAAGCTGGATATTATACTTCTCACTTAGATACAACAAAAATTATGCACAACGCAGATGTAATGTTTAATATTCTAAACGACAAATTCTCGAATTTCGAAAACAATGTATACGTAACTGGTAGTGTAAGCAAAATATTTAATTCACAAATTTTTGGAGGCGATATTTCTGTTAATTGGTACAATATAAATACTTCTTCCGATACAAATAATAAAGCAATTGTTTCTATTTTTCCATGGGTCAGATTTTTTGGCGAACAATGGCGACTTAATTGCGGTTTTGCTCTCGAAGTAGACGCATATTCCGATAGCACTTTTTATCATTATTACCCTAAAGCAAATATTCAGTATAATGTTATAGAAAATTTTCTTATTCCATTCGCCGGCTTTAATGGTAAAATGATCATTAATACTTTAACTACTTTAATTTTACACTCTCCTTACATAAAACCTGGGTTACATTTCAAAAATACAAATAACTTAATGCATATTTACGCTGGCTTTAAAGGTAACTTCAGCAAAAACATATCTTACCTTTTGCAAGGCAATTATTCTCTTTACGAAAATTTACCATTTTTTATTAACGACACTTTAATTCCTTCTAAAATTATTGCTCAACCAGGTAATTTCTTCGACACAATAATAACCCCTATAATTTATAACCCTGAAAATTATTTTATTGTTGTTTACGATGGCACAAAATCAAAGGAATGCCAAGAGGTGAAATTTACGGGTGAAATTGCATTTAAACACAAAGAAAAACTTAATATTATATTAAGTGGAAATTTACTTAGGTATACCTTATCAAACTTAGATAAACCATACCAAAAACCTTTGTGGGATGTTACTCTTAGTTCAAGATATAATATTCAACAAAAATTCATTTTAACAATCGATTTACTAGTAATAGGCGACAGATGGGCTAGAACTTATAACATCAATAAAAAAACATATGAAAATATTAAACTTTCGCCATTTACCGATTTAAATTTAAAGGTAGATTATTATTATTCAAAATTATTCGGCGCCTTTTTAAAATTCAACAACATATTAAATAAAAACTATTCTTATTGGAACAACTACCCTGTACAAAAACTCCAAATTATTGGCGGAATAACTATGAGCTTTTAAATGTTTTAATTAAGAATTTTTGAGATAACACAACAATTATTTAAGATTATTTTAATTGCACATGAAAATTTTTATTGTTACATTTGTAAATAATAAGGAAAAATAAAATATGGAAGTAGCTTTAGAAAAACAGAAAAATAATAATTACACGGCCGAGAGTATCCAAGTATTAGAAGGGCTTGAAGCAGTTCGCCGTAGACCTGCAATGTATATTGGCGACACAGGAATTAGAGGACTACATCATCTCGTATATGAAGTTATCGATAACTCTATTGATGAAGCTTTAGCTGGTTATTGCAAAAATATTTTATTAGAAATATTCGCCGATGGTTATATATCGGTTACCGACGATGGCCGCGGAATACCTGTAGATATTCACGAAAAAGAAGGTAAACCTGCACTTGAAGTTGTTCTTACAGTATTACACGCTGGCGGAAAATTTAATAAAGAAACCTATAAAGTAGCAGGTGGCCTTCATGGCGTTGGAGTAAGTTGTGTTAATGCTCTATCAAAACATCTCATTGCCACTGTAATGAGAGATGGTAAAATTTATCAAATGGAATTCCAATATGGACAAAAAATTACCGATCTAAAAATAATTGGAGAAACCGACAAAACTGGCACTATCATTAAGTTCTTGCCAGATGAAACTATATTTACCCAAACTACAACATTTAATTACGATATTCTAGCAACACGTTTAAAAGAACTTGCATACCTTAATAAAGAAATTTCCTTAAAAATTGTCGATTATCGAGAAACCGACGAAAATGGTTTACCATTAAGCGAAACATTCTACAGTAAAGATGGAATTATTGAATTCGTTAAATATCTTGAATGTAACCGAGAAAAGTTAATCGACAACATTATTTATTTTTCAACAGAAAAAGATGGTATTCAAGCCGAAATTGCAATTACTTACAATCATTCCTATACCGAAAATGTTCATAGTTACGTTAATAATATTAATACTCATGAAGGCGGTACTCACCTAATAGGATTTAGAAAAGGGCTTACTAGAGCATTGAAAAATTATTCCGAAAAAAACGGCTATCTTGAAAAAGTAAAAATTGAAATAAGTGGCGAAGACTTTAGAGAAGGACTCACTGCAATTATATCTGTTAAAGTACCAGAACCACAATTTGAAGGTCAAACAAAAACAAAGCTTGGAAACAATGAAGTTATAGGAATAATTGAACAGGCCGTTTACGAGAAGTTAACTCAATATTTAGAAGAAAATCCTAAGGATGCACGGGCCATTGTGAGCAAAGTAATTCTTGCTGCTCAAGCACGCCATGCTGCTCGCAAAGCACGAGAAATGGTACAACGAAAGGGAGCTTTAAACGGCAGTGGATTACCAGGCAAATTGGCCGATTGCTCAGAAAAAGATCCCTCTAAATGTGAAATTTTTCTTGTAGAAGGCGATTCGGCAGGTGGCACAGCAAAACAAGGAAGAAACCGCCAATTTCAGGCAATATTACCTCTTCGAGGTAAAATACTCAATGTAGAAAAATGTGCCCCTTATAAAATTTTTGATAACGAAGAAATAAAAAACATAATTACTGCTATTGGTATTCAAATAGGAAACGACGAAGATGATAAGGCTGTAAATTTAGATAAATTACGTTATCATAAAATCATTATAATGACTGATGCCGATGTTGATGGTAGTCATATTTCAACTCTTCTTTTAACTTTATTTTACAGATATGCACGCGAAATAATTGAAAAAGGTTATCTTTATATCGCTACTCCACCACTTTATTTAGTAAAAAAAGGCAAAGAAGAACATTACTGCTGGACCGATGAACAAAGAAACATGATAGTAGAAAAATTAAAAAATAATGGTAAAGAAGGACAAATCATAATTCAGCGGTATAAAGGACTTGGAGAAATGAATGCAGAACAACTATGGGAAACTACTATGAATCCTGAAAAACGTATCCTAAAACAAATAACCATTGAAAGCGCCGCCGAAGCCGATAGAATATTTTCAATGCTTATGGGCGACGATGTGCCTTCTAGACGAGAATTCATCGAAAAACATGCTAAATATGCTAGATTAGATATATAATACCTTAAATGGAAAAAGGTCGTGAATCAAAACCTCATATAGGAATATATGGCCGTAGAAATTATGGGAAAAGTAGCTTAATTAATTGTATAACTGGTCAAGACGTTGCTATTGTTTCAGATATTGCAGGAACTACAACCGACCCAGTAAAACGCTCTTATGAAATTTTATCTGTTGGTCCTGTAATATTTATCGACACAGCAGGAATTGACGATACTGGCGAATTAGGAGAAAAAAGAATAAAAAAAACTCTCGATACTATTTCAACTATCGACTTGGCACTATTAGTTATAACCAATAACGAATTTGGCCATTTTGAAGAAATTCTAATAAACGAATTCGACAAATTCGATGTTCCATATCTAATTATTTATAATAAAAATGATATTTATCCATGTAACGACGAATTCTTATCAATGGTTAAAAATAAGACAGGTAAAGAAGTAATATTATTTAGCACAAAATTTCCCAATAATGTGAATTATATTATTCAAAAAATTAAAGATACAATACCTGAAAATGCTTATAATAAACCCACACTACTTGGCGACATCATTAACAAAAACGATATTGTTTTACTTATTGTGCCTATTGATACTGAAGCTCCTGAAGGTCGACTTATATTGCCACAGGTACAAGTTATCAGGGATGTTCTCGACAACTTTGCTGTTGCAATTGTATTGAAAGAAACCGAAGTAGAAAATTTTTTAAAAACCACTACTATAAAACCCAAGCTTGCAATAACCGACAGTCAAATTTTTTCGAAAGCAAATTCACTTGTTCCATCCAACATAATGCTAACAAGCTTTAGTATAGTTTTGGCACGTCATAAAGGTCCTTTTAAAGAATATATTAAAGGAACACCACATATTAGCAACCTTAAAGATAACGATAACATATTGCTTTTAGAATCTTGCAGCCATCAAATAACTTGCGACGACATAGGGCGATATAAAATACCCAAATGGCTATCGCAATTCACAGGTAAAAAATTAAACTTCGATATAGTTGCTCGTTTAGAGAACATCCCAAAACCAATTACTCAATATGCTATGGTAATACAATGTGGTGGTTGCATGATTACTCGTAAACAATTATATAATCGTTTAAAACCAGCTATTGATAACGGTATTCCTATTTCTAATTATGGGTTAACTATCGCTTACATAAATGGTATTTTTAACAGAGCCATTCAACCATTTACAAAAAATCTAGAATAAAGTATCTTTAATTTAAATTTTTTTCATATAATTTCATTGCACTAATAATTAGAGTAAATGCTTTTTTAATACACTGATTATTTTTTAGTTTTTTGATTTGTTATTTAAGTATCTCTTATTCTAATACACTTTTATAAAAAATTAACTTTTAGCACGGTACTTTTTCTAATTCTTAATTATTAACATCCCCCCTTTAAATGTTAAATTTACTATATAATCATATTCTCAATGTTTTAGCCATGTAATCCGTCGTTTGGGTAAAGTGAAATTAAAAAGTAACATCTTTAAACATATTAGTCAACACTTATTAGTTATTATTAACTTTCAAGTTCTAATAATAAGCACTTTCTAAGAAGTAAAAACTTATTTTTGATAAAATAAAATACTCAATTTTTTAAAAAGAACCTTCCTTAAATAAATTGTTATAAAAACCAAAAAATGCTTTAATTTTTTTTCTTTTTTTCTTATATAATATTGCGATTTTACCAATAATTTTAATAAAATTAATCAAAATCTTCTAACTTTATAAGCTTATTACCAAAACACAAATATTGATTTATCTAATTGTTAATTTTATAGCGTTGCTTACAACAAACCTCGGCATGTGAAAAAGAAACATCAAAAAGTTAAAAAAATTAAAAAATAAAAATTGAATAAAAAGTTAAGAGTTTCTTTATATTTTTTCAAAAACTCAGAAATACGGCATAACATTAAAAAGCTTTCTTTTTATTAGGTTAATTACCTTGTTTTAAATCAAGTAAATTACTTTTTAAAAATTTTTTCCAATAGTAAAATTCTTGTCAAACGCTTATAATGTTGTTAAAATATAGATTTTTTAACCTAACAAAACTGTTCAATTAAGTTTAAATATTCTTTTACGTTCTTAAACGAAATATTTCTGTGTAAGTGATAAATTAAGTATTTTTCGAAAAAGGTTAATATTTTTTCTTCAAAATCTTTAGTTAGTTTCAATTTATTTATTTCTTCAAAGCTCATATTAAGTAATCTGCTTAAAAACTCTGAAAATTCATTATCTAAGACCAGGTTACTACACTGGGTTTTAACAAACTGGGCTTTTTCAATATCGAAAAAAATATTTTCAGAATCAAAGTTATTTATAGGCTTAAAGCCTAAAATTGTAATGAGTTCCTTCAAAGCCCATATATAAATATACTTTATTTCTGAAAATGATCTAGTAGTACAAATTATTTCGTAAATTTTATTTATTAAACCGTATAAATTAAAATCTTTTAAAGGATATATGCACACATTATAAAACAACGCAGCAATGAGTTGAGCAACAATTTTTACTTCGTAAATGAGCTCATAAGAAACTTTTTCAAACTCTAATTCAACAGTGATTGCATTAAATATTTCATTTTTAGGCTTATAATAAAAACTCCCATTCACTTTTGACAATGGAAATAAGTAAACACCAATATTTTTCTTTTTTTTTATTCGATGTAATAAAGAAATTAAACCAAAATTTTTTGTGTAAACATTTAATATTATACTATTATCTGAATATTTGCATTTTCTTAAGAGAAATCCCTCAAATTCTGTTATCATTACTTATTGAAAAATTCCTTAATTATGTATGGTAAAAAAGATAATCCAATAATTGCCACTACAGGCCACAAACCAACAAACCTTGGAACAACTCTACCCGAAAAAATATAATACATATAAACAGAAAGAATAACAGCAACTATAATTACCGCTACTAACACAGAAATAAATGTTATTAACTTTACAAACGAAGGAACATAAACTTCCTTTTCTTGATTAAAATCAGATAAAGAATTCTTTATCGAATAATCTATCTTCTTTAAAGAAATAAATAATAAAAATAAGACAAGCAAAACAAGTAAAATAGGCGACAGCACATACAATTTTTGTAAAAAAGAAAGATGATACGACGATGCTCTACTAGGGCAACATTTATTGTGTCTAAATTTACATATCTTTTGCTTTTCTATAAATTCTTTTGTAGGTTCGCCAAGAAATTCAACACTAAACTCTCCCTCACCTTCTGGCTCTTGCTTTAACATTTTTAATTGAACTTCAACTGTTTTCAACCTTTTTTCTAGGCTATCAATATTAACTACAACACTAAAAGAATTAAAATAAACAAAAAAACTTACAAAAATTAAACATAATGTTTTCATGTTATATAATTTTTTCAAATTTATAATTTTTTCTTCAAACAAAAAAATGAAAATAAAAAATTAAATTTGCACAAAAATTATGCACGATTGTATAATTATATTTGATGCAGGTTCTCAGTATACCCAATTAATAGCACGTAAAATAAGAGAATTAAACGTTTATTGCGAAATAGTACCTTACGATAAAAATATTTTACCCAATAACAATATTAAAGGAATTATATTATCAGGTAGTCCATATTCTGTTAACGAGAGCAATAGTCCTAAATTTAACATTGAAAAATTTATAAATATTGTACCTATTTTAGGTATTTGTTACGGAGCACAGTTTATTGCAAAAAAATTCGGTGGTGTTGTAAAAAGTTCAAATTCAAGAGAGTACGGCAGAAGTAATTTACATATTACGAAAAAAACACCTATTTTCGAAAATATTCCTGAAAATAATGCGGTATGGATGTCACATTCCGATACAATACTTACACTACCACAAAATTTTTATAAAATTGCTTCAACCGATACAATTGAAATTGCTGCATATTCGAACAAGAATAATGATATTATAGGACTTCAATTCCATCCCGAAGTTTATCATACTCAAAACGGTCATAAAATCTTAAAAAATTTTGTAATCAAAATATGCAAATGCAAAAGAACTTGGACTCCCAAAAACTACATAGAAGAAAAAGTTAATGAAATTAAAAATATAGTTAAAAACGAAAAGGTAATTTTAGCCATATCGGGTGGTGTTGATTCATCGGTAGCAGCACTATTATTAAAAAAAGCAATCAACGATAATTTGGTTTGTGTTTTTGTTAACACTGGCTTTTTACGTAAAAACGAATTCAATAATGTTATAGACACTTATAAACAACTCAATTTAAACTTAATACCAGTAGATGCGAGCGATATTTTCTATCGTAATATTAAAGGCATTTCAGAACCAGAAGAAAAAAGAAAAATTATTGGAAAAACATTTATAGAAGTTTTTGAAAACATTGCAAAATCAATAAAAGATATAAAATGGTTGGCACAAGGAACTATATACCCCGATGTTATTGAATCCATTTCGGTACACGGACCTTCGGCTCGAATAAAATCACATCATAATGTTGGCGGATTACCCGAAAAATTAAACTTAAAAATTATTGAGCCACTCAAATTTTTATTTAAAGACGAAGTAAGAAAACTAGCAAAAGAACTTAATTTACCTGAAGAAATATATAAGCGTCATCCATTTCCTGGGCCAGGGCTTGCTATTAGAATTATTGGAGCTATTACTCCTGAAAAAATAAAGATACTGCAAGAAGCCGACCACATATATATAGAATCATTAAAAAAGTGGGGCCTCTACGACAAAATATGGCAAGCTGGTGCAATACTATTGCCTATTAAGTCGGTTGGGGTCATGGGCGATGAAAGAACTTACGAATATGTACTTTCTCTTAGAGCCGTTACTAGCACAGATGGAATGACAGCCGACTGGGCTCGCCTTCCGTACGATTTCTTAAGCTATGTTTCAACAAAAATAATAAACGAAGTAAAGGGTATAAATAGAGTAGTATTCGATATTAGTTCTAAACCTCCTGCTACAATAGAATGGGAATAAAAATTTATTTATATATCTTTGCAAGTAAAAATTATTGTGAGCTATAACATAGGTATAATAGGTGAAGGAAGTTGGGCAACTGCAATAGCTAAAGTTATTACAGATAAAAAAATTCATATAAATTGGCTTATTAGATTTAGCGACATCAGAAAAGCAATTAAAGAAAAAGGAAAAAATCCAAAATATTTAAGCGATGTAACTCTAGATACAAAATATATTAAAGTAAAAGAAAATTTAAATGAACTTTTTAATAGTTCTGAGATAATTTTTTTAATACTTCCATCAATCTATACTGAAGAGCTTTTTAGCTCTTACAACTTTAATATTCAAAACAAAATAATTATATCAGGTATTAAAGGTATATTGCCTAAATGTATGCTTACACCTTCTCAATTTTTTAATACTAAATTCAATATATCTTACGAAAATATTGCTTTTATTAGTGGCCCATCACACGCCGAAGAAATAGCAATGGAAAAACTCACATTTTTAACTGCCTTTTCTTCAAATAAGAATCTATCAGATTTTATTAAAAAAATTTTAGAATGTAATTACCTTAAAATATCATACGACGAAGATATTATAGGTGCTGAATATGCAACTTCTCTTAAAAATGTAATAGCAATTGCTGTAGGAACAGCCGATAGCTTAGGATATGGTGATAACTTTATTTCTATACTTGTTTCGAATGCTATGAAAGAAATAAAAACATTTCTCGATGTAATTATTCCCTCACCAAAAAGAAATATAATTAATTACCCTTATTTAGGCGATTTACTTGTTACATGCTATTCACAATTTAGCCGAAATAGAACTTTTGGTGTAATGCTTGGCAAAGGTTATTCTGTAAAGGCAGCTCAACTAGAAATGAATATGATTGCTGAAGGTTATTATGCTGTTAAAAGCATAATTACAATTGCCGAAAAATATAATATATCACTACCTATTTGCAACGCTGTATATTTATATACTCATAAAAATCATTCTCCACGAGTTGAATTAAGATTACTAACAAATAAATTAATGTAAATCTATGGAAAGGATTAGTTTAAATTATAATTTTGTTAGCGATTTCCTAAGTGAACAAGAAATTTTTCAAAGATTCGATGAAGCAAAAGAACATTTAAAATCGCTTATAAATAAGACAGGAAAAGGTAACGATTTTCTTGGATGGATAGACTATACAGAAAGCATTCAAAGCGATGAACTATATGAAATAGAAGAATATGCCGAAAAAATAAGAGAAAAAATTGATATACTGGTACTAATAGGAATTGGTGGATCTTATCTTGGTACAAAAGCAATAATTGATATGCTATCTCATAGTTTCACCAGTTTATTGCCCGAAAAAAATAATCCTATAATTCTATTTGCAGGTAATAATCTTGGCGAAGATTATTTACACGATTTGCTCGAAATACTTAATTATTATGAATATGGTATTGTGGTTGTATCTAAATCTGGCACAACTACCGAACCAGCTATTGCCTTTAGAATATTAAAACATCATATTGAAAATAAATATGGGAAAGATAAAGCAAAAGAAAGAATTTATGTTGTAACCGATAAAAACAAAGGTATTCTATTAGAAATTGCTAAAAACGAAAACTATAAATGCTTTTATATTCCTGACGATATAGGAGGTAGGTACTCGGTACTTACTCCAGTGGGCCTTCTTCCTCTCGCTATTGTAGGAATAGACATTCATCAGCTAATTCAAGGTGCAAATTCATTAAGAAGCTCTGTAATAAACAATTTCACCAAAGATAATATTGCTATACAATATGCACTTATACGAAATGCTTTATACAATAAAGGCAAATTAGTAGAAATAATGGTATCTTATACCCCGCGCATGCACTTTTTTATTGAATGGTGGAAACAACTTTTTGGCGAAAGCGAAGGTAAAGAAAATAAGGGCCTCCTGCCAGTAGGGGTTGACTTTACTACTGATCTACATTCATTAGGACAATATATTCAAGAAGGTAAAAGAATATTATTTGAAACTGTTTTACATATAAACAAACCAACAAACCAGCTAATAATTCCACACGACAATGAAAATATAGATAAACTTAATTTTCTTAGTTATAAAAGAGTATCGTATGTTAATAACATGGCTATGCTTGGCACAATACTTGCCCATACTGATGCTGGTGTCCCTAACATTTTGATCGATATACCATCATTGCAAGAAAAATATATAGGACAATTAATTTATTTCTTTCAGATTGCATGTGGTATTAGTGGCTATTTATTAGGTGTTAATCCTTTTGACCAGCCAGGAGTTGAAGCTTATAAAAATAATCTTTTTGCACTTATAAATAAGCCTGGTTACGAAAATATTAGCACCGCTATTAAAAAACGCCTTAACGAAAAATTTAAACTCCCTTAAATCTAATAAATACCAAATTTGTATTAAAATTAACTTTTAATATTGTTTTATTTCCACTTCGCCACGCATAGCCATAAGAGCGTTTGTAGCAAGAGCTCTCATCTCATCTTCGCCCGGGTAAACAAAAATAGGCGCAATAAACGAAGTTCTTTCTTTTATATATTCAACGAAATCATTATCGTAAGCTATACCACCTGTAATAAGTATTGCATCTACTTTTCCTTTTAAGACTGTGGCCATTTCGCCAATTGCTTTACTTACTTGATAAGCCATTGCTTCCCTTACCTTGGCAGCTTTTTCGTCGCCATTTTTTATTCTTTGTTCAACCTCATAAGCATCGTTAGTATTAAGATATGCAACATAACCACCCTTGCCAGTTATCATGTTCAGAATCTCTTCTTGCGAATATTTACCACTAAAGCATAACCTAACAAGCGCACCTGCCGGCAAAGTGCCCGATCTTTCGGGCGAAAATGGCCCTTCTCCATCTAAAGCATTATTAACATCTATAACTCTACCTTTATAATGAGCTCCTACAGAAATTCCTCCACCTAAATGAGCAACAATTAAATTAAGTTCTTCGTATTTTTTCCCAATAGAATTAGCATGTAAGCGGGCTATCGCTTTCTGATTCAAAGCATGAAAAATTGAGATCCGTTCAAATAATGGATGTCCTGTATACCTAGCCACATCTTCCATTTCATCTACTACAACAGGGTCGGCAATGAAAGCTTTTACACCAATGTTCTTAGCTATATCATTAGCAAGCACTCCTCCTAAGTTACTAGCATGCTGACCTAATACCCCTACTTTTAAATCGTTAATCATTTTTTCATTAACCTCGTAAACACCAGAAGGAATGGGCCTCATAAGCCCACCTCTACCAATAACTACATCGATATCGTTAATATTAATACCTGCTTCTTTTAGCTCTCTTAATATTACCTCTTTTCTGAAAGGATATTGATCGTAAAGCGTTTTATAAGGAGCAAGCTCCTCCATCGTATGTTTAATGTTCTTTTTGAATATCTCCTTATCATCGACAAACACCGCAACTTTTGTCGATGTTGAACCAGGATTAATTACAAGAATTTTATACGTTTTCATTTTATTTAAGTTTTTAAAGATGCAGCCAAAGCTATAGACATTAATTTACTTTTTTCGGTGTCGGCTCTTGAAGTTAATACTATAGGCACTTTGGCACCAACAATAATAGCAGCCGAAGTGCACCCCCCCAAAAATCCCATTGTTTTATACATTATATTACCGGCTTCTATATCAGGACAAAGTATTAAGTCGGCATCGCCTGCAACTTCGCTTACTATACCTTTATGTTGAGCAGCTTCTTTTGATACGGCATTATCAACGGCAAGAGGTCCGTCTATTAAACAGCCTTTTATTTGTTTACGTCGGTTCATTTGAGTTAACATTGCTGCGTGGATAGTATCTTCCATTTTCGGGTTAACTGTTTCTACTGCTCCTACTACTGCTATTTTAGGACACTCTACTCCAAGTCTATGAAAAGCTTCTACGCTGTTTTCAATAATTGAAACCTTTTCTTCAAAAGTAGGGTCTATGTTAACTCCGCCATCAGCTATTGCCAACAATTTATGATAATAAGGACTTTCCATAAATGCAAGATGGCTTAATAAAGCTCCTTTTCTAATGCCATTTTCTTTATCGAGCACCGCCTTTAATAATGTCGAAGTAGAAATAAGACCTTTTACTAATATATCAGCATTTCCTTCCCTTATAATTTGAACGGCTTTTTTAGCTGCAATGTTGTCGTTTGGTTCGTCTATTATATTACTATCGCTAAAGCTAATATTTAACTTTAAGCAAATCTCAATAATCAACTTTTTATTACCAATTAATATTGGCTCAACAAAACCTTCTTTTTTTGCTTCATAAACAGCTCCAAGTACAGTTTCGTCGGCAGCAGCTGCCACAACAATTTTTTTAAGATCTCCTTCTTTTGCTCTTTCTACAAAATAATTTAAGGTTTTTATTACCATAATTAATTATATTTTTAATAACTAATATTCCTACCAAATACAATATTAACAGTATCAATAGCGATTACCAGTTCTTCGTTAGTTGTAATACACATAACTTTCACTTTTGAATCGGGAGTGCTTATTATAGCATCCTTACCTTTTAAGCCATCATTAACTGCTTTATCAATTTTAACTCCCATAAATTCAAGGCCTTCGCAAGCCCATTCTCTAATTTTATAATCGTTTTCGCCTATACCACCAGTAAAAATAATTAAATCTACTCCACCCAGAGCAGCAGCATAAGCACCTATATATTTTTTTACTCTATAGGCATACATTTTTAAAGCTAATTCAGCTCTTTTATTTCCTTGCTCCATTGCATTATGTAAATCTCGCATGTCCATGGAAACTCCACTAATACCAAATACACCACTTCTTTTATTAATAAGGTCGTTTGCCTGTTTAGTATTTAGGTTTTCTTTTTCCATTAAAAAAAGTAAAACTCCATTATCTAAATCGCCACAACGAGTCCCCATCATTAATCCTTCTACTGGAGTAAAGCCCATAGATGTATCGACAGATTTTCCATTTTTTATTGCAGCTACCGAGGCTCCATTACCTAAATGATTAGTGATTATGTTAACTTCATTTATATCCCATCCTAATATTTTACATGCTTTTTGAGCTACGTATTTATGACTTGTTCCGTGAAAACCATAACGACGAATTTTATATTTTTCGTAATATTCGTATGGTATTGCATACATGTAAGCCTCGGGTAGCATAGTTTGATGAAAAGAAGTATCGAAAACAGCAACCATAGGCACACCTGGTAAAAGTTCTTCGGTTGCAAGTATTCCTTTTAAATTTGCTGGGTTATGTAATGGAGCAAGTTCGATACAACGTTCAATATTATTTTTAGTTTCCTCTGTAATCAAGGCACTTTTAGTAAAATTTTCGCCTCCATGAGCAACTCTGTGTCCTACAGCACTTATTTCAGATAAAGACGATATAACGCCATGGTTTTTATCGGTAAGTGTTTGTAATATCCATTCTATTCCCTCGGTATGATTAGATATAGGTCTAACCCATTTTATCTTTTCTTTACCTTTTGCCTGATGACTGAGTTCACTATCTGGCAAACCTATTCTTTCCACTAAACCCTTTGCAAGCAAATCGGGTTCATCGTGCATATCTAATAGCTGATATTTTATAGACGAACTTCCACAGTTTAACACAAGTACTTTCATAAAATATTTTATTTTTTACTATTTTTATACATTAAACACTGATTTACAGTAATGGCGATTAAATTTACGATATCCAATACAGAGCAACCTCTAGACAAGTCGTTAATAGGGGCACCTAGGCCTTGAAGAACAGGGCCAATTGCTTGAGCATCGCCTAATCTTTCTACCAACTTATAAGCAATATTTCCGCTTTGTAAATCGGGGAAAACAAGCACATTTGCTTTGCCAGCAACAGAAGAACTTGGAGCTTTCTTTTTAGCTACACTTTCAATTATAGAGGCATCTGCTTGTAGTTCACCATCAATATTTAAGTCGGGCCTTTTACTTTTTGCTATTTTACAGGCATTGATCACTTTAGTTACCAATTTATGCTCTGCTGAACCCTTCGTAGAAAAGGAAAGCAAAGCAACATTAATGTCATTAATATTAAAAAGCGATTTTGCTGTTTCGGCACTTGCTATTGCAATGTCGGCAAGTTGGTCTTCAGTAGGATCGGGTAAAATAGCCACATCGGCAAATAAAAACATTCCTTTATATCCAAGATTTTCTTTTTTAGTAATCATAATCATAGCCCCCGATACTACCGAAACTCCTTTTGCTGTTTTTACAATTTGTAAAGCTGGTCGAACCGTATCGGCAGTTGTATGCTCGGCACCACTAACTTCACCATCAGCATCACCCTTATATATCATCATAGGGCCATAGTAAAGAGGATCTCTTAATAATTTACATGCTTCTTCATATGTAATTCCCTTTTCTTTTCTTAATTCAACAAATGTTTTAACGTAATCCTCGAACTTAGTATCTTTGATAGGATTTACCAATATTGCCTTTTTAATATCGATATTATTTTTTCGTGCTACATCTAATATTTCATTTTCGTTACCAAGAATAACCAATTCTGCTATTTTTTCTTTCAACACTATTTCTGCAGCCTTCAAAGTTCTTTCGCTATTACCTTCGGGTAGTACTATTCGTATATTCTTTCCTTTTGCTCTTTCTTTTATTTCAGTTAGAAAATCCATAGGAATTTCACTTCCAAATTTACTAATAAACAGAAAAAGAATGAAATTTTTTAATTAAAAATTAAACACCAATAAAACATGCTTATTATGCTTATTCTAATAGGCATGAATGCATTTTTACAGTTACAAAAAAATTTTGTTTTAAAACAATTTTAATTATTTTTCTCTTGATGATATATAATCGGTTAATAGTTGAAGAGATACATTTATTTCGTTCTTAGGTAATTCTATTAAAATTTTTTTTGCTTTTGCAACAAAATCATTTAATTTATTTTGAGTATATTCAAAACCACCATATTTTTCGATAATGAGTTTTAAGTCATCGATATAAGAAAAGTCGTATTTAATTTTTTTTAGCAACGAAAAGGCTTTAGTTTTATCTTTATCTGAAGCATTATTTATTGCATATATCAGAGGTAATGTGTATTTTTGTTCGCGTAAGTCATTACCTGCTGGTTTGCCAGTATTATTATCATTTATAAAATCGAAAAGATCGTCTTTTATTTGAAAAGCCATACCAATAGAATGCCCAAACTCTTTCATTAATTTAAGATAACTTTCATTATTTGTAGTAGTTATAGCCCCTATTAATGCAGAAGATGCAAAAAGAGTAGCTGTTTTTTTAGAAATTATTTCATAATATAATTTTTCTGAAATATCAATTTTTCTGGCTTTCTCTACTTGCAACAATTCTCCTTCGCTCATTTCTTTTACTGCTTCTGAAATTATATTCAATAATCTATGTTCATTATTATCAATAGCAATTAATAAGCCCTTTGCTAACAAATAATCTCCAACTAAAACAGAAATTTTATTCTTCCATAAAGCATTAACCGAAAACACTCCTCTTCGTTCATAAGAATTATCAACTATATCGTCGTGAATTAAAGTTGCTGTATGCAAGTATTCTATAAGCGACGCTGCTACATAAGACGATTTATTTATTTCTCCAAATAATTTTGCCGACAATAATACTAATATTGGTCGTAGTTGCTTGCCTTTATTTTTAATAAGATAATTAATTATAATGCTTAAAATTGGCACATTACTTTTTAAATGTGTGCGAAAGAAAATATCGAATTCTTTTAATTCATCTACTATAGGTAATTTTATACGGGTAAAAATATCCATATATTTACATTACTAAATTTAATCTAATATTTCGTGCCATTATAACCAATAATTTTGTAAAAATAAAAACATTTTCTTAACTTTTCCTTTAAAAAGTTTTCATTCACTAATTTTATAGATTAAGCCTCGACAAAAAGATATTTTTTTACTTAGGAAAAAACCTTAAAGTGTCTTTAAATTTTCGAATACTAAGATAATAAATTTTATTTATATCAAAATGTTATTGGCAATAAAATGTTCAAAAAAAAGCATTTAAAGATTCACGCAATTGTGCTTGCAAAGCACTTGTTATTAATTATTTAAATTTCAATAGTTGCTTCTCAATAATAACCACCAAAATACTTGTAAAACACAAAAATTTTACTTAACTTTGTAAAATGAAATTAATAAAAAAATATCTTTCACAAAAAAGGACCAAAGAATACAGAGAATATTATTATAAAAACCTTTTTCCTCCTCTTGACATAAAAGAAATAGTAGATAGAATAAAAAAATGTGAAATAATTTACCATACAAAAAATTTAATTACGTTTAGAAATACTATTAATTTTTTCGATAATAGCAAAAAAGTAATTTCAAGTTTAGGCGAACCGTCGTATAAGAAACATAATTTTACTAAAGATTATACTATTTTTTTTTATAAAAATAAAATAGAAAAATTAAAAATTAAATGTCAAATTCATTTTATAAACGATTGTTTTATTTATGCCGCTCAAGTGTTTCCTAATTTAACAGACAAGCAAATTGAAGAATTAATAAGTATAATTAAAGAAAAATATATTATACACGATCATAATAAAGACATTCAAATTCCCTTTAGCATAAGAGATGAAAACGAAAATACTTTATTTATTGAAAAATATTTTTGTTTAACAATAAATTACCTAACAGGAAATTCTGAAATACTTTCAACAGTAGAAGAGATCATTCCTTATGAGCAATCACAAATTAAATCTTTTAAATATTTACATAAGTTTATATAAAGTCACTATTTAAAACATTATAGTACAAGTTATAAAAAAGTTAAAATTTTATTCCTATAACACAAACATCATCGGTTTGTTCATTGTTCCCTTTCCATTCTTCAAAAAAATCATTTAACATTTCCTTTTGTTTATTAATAGGTTCATTACAAATTTTTATTAAAATTTTCTTAAAATTTGACCGTTTTAATTTTTTATCTTTATCGCCCCCAAATTGATCAGTATAACCATCTGAAGTTAAGTATAGCATATCGCCAGAAGAAACATTAATATTTACCATAGAAAAACTTCCTTGTTTTTCAAAATCACCAATAGGCATTTTAGTAGGCATCACCTCATAAAGGTAATATCCATTACTTTCTATTTTTTCAGAATTCTCAATTTTGTTATTTTCACAAGATATATAATATAAGGGAGTATTGGCTCCTGCATATTTCAGTAAATTAGTATTTGTATTAAAACAACATATTGCTATATCCATTCCATCTTTTATATTTTTTTCATTGGTGTGAAGAGCAATTTTTAATAATTCATTCAATTTATTCAATATTTCGTCGGGTTCAGTAATATTATACTCTCTAACTACTTGATTCAATGTATAAGTACCTAATATACTCATAAAAGCACCAGGTACACCATGGCCGGTACAATCGGCTACAGCAAAAATTATTAAGTTATTTATACGAACAAACCAATAAAAATCGCCCGATACAATATCTTTGGGCTTATATAAAACAAATGCCCTCTGATATATGTAATCTATCTCTTTTATCGAAGGTAATAAAGCATCTTGAATTCTTTTAGCATAATTAATACTAGCTATTATGTTTTCATTTTTTTGCTCAATAATACTTTTTTGTCGACTTATTTCGACGTTTTGAGCTTCAAGTAATTTATTTGCTTTTTTCTTTTGCGAATAACTATTATAAATAACACCAATTAAAAGAACAAGCATTAAAGCGCCCCCCAGCGATGTGTAAATTATAATTTGTTGTTGTCGCAGTTTTAGTTCCTTTTCTTTTAATTTACTTTCAGCTATTTGAATATCTTTTTCACGCTGTTCTGCATTAAATTGCTCTCTTAACTGATTTAATGTTTTTATGGCAGATTCAGATAAAACACTGTCTTTTGAAACAGACCATACAGTGCGAAATTCATAAGCTTTTTCGAAATTTTTTATTTGCTTATATAATTGAGATAGTAAAAAAGAACTTTCCATTATTAATCTATAATTTTTCATCTCATTTGCCATATTGTATGCTTTCAAAGCATACTGTATTGCAATTTGGTATTGATTAAGAGACTGATACAATGCCGAGATTGAAGTATAAGCACTTACGAGTCCTACTTTATCGTTTATTTTTTCTTTTATTCCTATTGCTTTTTTAAAAAACTTTTCTGCCAATTGTGGATTTCTCTTTGGGTACTCCGTATCGGAATAGATATTAGCCAAATTCATTAATGACATTGATATACCATAATTGTCTTTTATCTTTTCAAACATCGAAAGAGCTTTATTGTAGAATACTATTGATGAGTCATACTCCTTTGAATAATGGTACGATACTCCTATATTATTATATACCATTGCAGTAGCATAGTCATTTTTTAAATTTTTTACTATTTCTAAAGCTTTAAAATAATTATTAATAGCTTTTGTTTCTAAGCCCTGATAATGAAATATTAATCCTATGCTGTTATAAAACGAAGCTATTTCTTTTTTATTATTTATCTTTTCCCATATCTTATACGATTTGTAATAATTATTAAGGGCTTCAGGGTAATTAGGGATATTTTCATATGTTTTACCAATCTTTTTATATAAAAGACCTGCCTTATACAAGCTATCAATTGTTAAGTAATTTTTTACAGATAAGTTATAATATTGTATTGCCCGATAATAAGAATTTTTATTACAATAAAAATCGCCTGCTTTTTCCGAAAATATTGCCAAGTTCAAATAATTATTATTTCTTTTAAAATATTTTATTGCTTTTTCGCAAACTTCTATATATTCTTTACAAGTATCACATGTCGATTTAATTTTTATAAAGAAAAAATTACTTGAATCGGTATTCGCAAATAAATTAGAAAAAAGCAATATAAAAATTAAAATTATATTCATTGCACACAAAGGTAATTAATAAAACAATAATAATAAACAACATAACATTTTTTTTGAAAAAATTCTAAACATTATTTTTGTAGAAAAAAATGAAACTTACACATATTAACAATGATGGTAAAGCTCAAATGGTAAATATATGCGAAAAAGAAGTTGTTTATAGGAAAGCAATTGCCGAAGGTACCATATATATAAATCCTAATACTATTGAACAAATAAAAAATAACTGCATAAAAAAAGGCGATGTGTTATGTGTAGCAAAAATAGCAGGAATACAAGCTGCTAAACAAACTGCGAACTTAATTCCGTTAACGCATCCTTTAAACATAAATTTTATTGACATTAACTTTAAAATATACAAAAATAAAATAAAAGTTTTAGCAGAAGTTGAATGTATAGAAAGAACTGGTGTTGAAATGGAAGCACTCTGCGCTGTTTCTGTAACTCTTTTGACAATTTACGATATGTGTAAAAGTAGTGATAGAAAAATGAGAATATCTGAAATTAAACTTTTAAAAAAAGAAAAAAGAAAATTATGAATAGAATAAAGATTTTATCTCTTAATATATCTCAGCAAAAGGGAACAACAAAAATACCTGTAAACGAAGTTACAATAGACGAAAAAGGCATTCTTAACGATGCTCATTACGGCACAACAAACAGAGAAATTAGTTTGCTTGATATTACAAGCATACAAAAATTTGAAAAAATACTAAATCGTAAAATAAACTATGGTGAGTTTGCTGAAAACATTACTACAAATGGCCTTGATTATACTAAAGTTAAACCTCTCGATATTCTTTACAACGAAAATATTACTCTCCAAATAACCCAAATAGGAAAAGAATGTAATAATAACAAGTGTTCAATATTTAAGCAAACGGGTAAATGTGTTATGCCAGAAGAAGGCATTTTTTTAAGAGTTATAAAAGAAGGTAAAATAAAAATCAATGATGAACTATATTATCAACCCAAAGTCTTTAATGTGGCAATAATAACCTTAAGTACGAGAGCATTTAATAAGGAATATGAAGACATAAGTGGTAAAATCTTAATAGAAAAGTTAAAAAGTTATTTTAATAACATAAACTACTTATTTAACATTGAATACTACTTAATACCAGATAACGAAATTCTTTTAGAAGCAAAACTTAATCGTTTAATTATAAACAAAACCGACATAATTATAACTACAGGTGGAACTGGTATAAGCAACACAGATATAACAACAAACATAGCAAGTAAAGTTATAACAAAAGAAATTCCTGGAATAATGGACTACATAAGACTAAAATACAGCAAAGAAAACATTAAAGCCCTAACAAGTAGAAGCATTGTAGGTGTTAAAAATAGTTCACTGATATTCTGCTTGCCAGGCAGTAAAAATGCTGTAACTGAATATGTTGAAGAAATAAGCAAGCACTTACTTCACTTAATATATATGATAAATAATATAGATATACATAAATGAGAAAGCAAAAAAAATATTACGTTGTATGGGAAGGAAAAAATCCGGGTATTTACGAAACATGGGATGAATGTAAAAAACAAATAGAAGGTTATAAAGGAGCTAAGTATAAATCGTTTAAAACACTGGACCAAGCAAAAGAAGCTTTTTGCAATCCTCACTTAGCAAATTCAAAACCTCTCGACTATCCATTATACGGAATCTGCGTAGATGCTTCATATAGCACTAAAACAAAAGAAATGGAGTACCGTGGAATATTACTTCACGAAAAAAATAAATTACTTTTCTCTCAAGGAGGCTACAAGAATGCAACAAATAATATAGGGGAATTTATTGCAATAGTACATGCACTTGCTTTATGTAAAAAAAATAATTGGAATTATCCAATTTATTCCGATAGCAAAACAGCTATCTCATGGGTTAATAAAAAAAAAGTTAACACTAAATTAAAACTTAATGAAGAGAACCACATATTATTTGAACATTTAACAAGAGCTCTAAACTGGCTCAAAGAAAATACCTATAATAACAAAATTATTAAATGGAACACAGAAAAATGGGGCGAAATACCGGCCGATTATAACAGAAAATAAAGCTACTTGTATATAATCTTGCTAATGCTTCCGTTTGTAAACTGAATTGTGTAATTATTATATTCCCATACTTCTTTATTCCCTTCTTCATCTATAAAGCTCTGTTTCGATAATGGCTTCCCAATACTTTCTATTGTCATTCCCATTGTCATGCCTTTCCACACTTCTTTGTTAAGAATTCTAATGGCATTGTCATGCCCATACAAATTTTTTAATTTTTGATATCGCGGATCAGATGTGTCGATATTTTTAATTATTTTAGTTTCTGAAGTTGTAGGTTGCTCAGGAATTATAACTTCTTTTCCTTCTAAAAAATTATCTAATTCAGGTGTAGGTATAAGAGTAGAATAACTAACGTATCCTATTTTCCCATTGTATTCGGCCTTTAAATATAAGTTTTGTTGCTCTTTAAAAACTTTTATTTGAGTATTTGGAGGAATTGTAGATATTTCTGTACCTAAAGAAGATGGCTTATCTCGTAAAATAGAGCCACTTGAACTAACTTTTACTAAAAAATAGTCTTGCATTTTTAAATGCATTAATTGAGACTTTTTTTGTTCTAATTGAATTATTTCATTCTGAATTCTTTTTTGCATTTCTTCATAAGCTCTTATTCTTTGTTGAATATTTTGCTGTTCATTTTTTAGGCTATCTATTTTTTTATTTATTTGCTCAATGGTTTGAGAAAACATGCAAAATGGAAATACGATCAAACTTACAATAGCAATTCTCATATTTTTTTTACAAATTTAATAATTTTATTTTGTTAAACAATTTTTTTTTTTATTCTTTTTGTTTAAATTAAAATTGTTATATACCTTTGCAAAAAATTTTGTTCCAGTAGCTCAGCAGGTAGAGCATCGCCCTTTTAAGGCGGGGGTCCCGGGTTCAAATCCCGGCTGGAACACTCCGAAAAAGATGTGTTTAATTTATGCTTTTTCAATGAATTTTAGATCTAAGTGTCTTTTTTGAAGGTTTACACTTTCAATTTCAACAATAACATAATCTCCAATACAAAATCTTTTTTTATGTCGTTTGCCTTGAATAACCATTTTTTCATCGTCGTAAATATAAAAATCATCATCGAGAGTTCTTAAACTTATCATACCTTCGGCCTTTGTTTCTATAATTTGCACATATATTCCCCATTCTGTTAACGATACAATTAACCCCTTAAACCTTTTCCCAATTTTATCGGCCATAAATTCTATTTGCTTATACTTAATCGATGCTCTTTCGGCTTCTGCTGCTATTTGTTCTCGTTCAGAAAGATATTTACATTTACCTTCAATATCAGTGTCGTCGATATTTAAGTCATTATTATTTAATAAATGATCAAGATACCTATGTACTATTAAATCAGGATATCTTCTTATTGGCGAAGTAAAATGAGTATAATGACTAAAGGCCAATCCAAAATGACCAATATTTTTAGAAGAATAAATAGCCTTTGCCATTGAACGTATTGCCAGTTCTTCAATAATATCTTTTTCAGGTTTATTAGTAAGATTTAAAATGGTGTTATTAAGAGATTTAATGAAGCTTTGCTTGTTTTTTATTTTTATCTCATATCCCCATTTTTTGGCAATTTGAGCAAATTTTCTTAATTTATCATTATCCGGCTTATCGTGTATTCTATAAACAAAAGGTATTTTTCTATTTTTAGTTTTTAATTTACTTACAAACTCTGCTACTGTTCTATTGGCAATGAGCATTAGTTCTTCAATTAAATTATTAGCTTCTTTTTGTTCTTTAAAATAAATACTTATAGGACGACCTTTATCATCAAGGTTAAATTTAACTTCCGATTTACTAAAAACTATTGCTCCATTTTCAATTCTTTTTTTTCGGAGTTTTGTTGTCAATTCGTTTAATTTCAGTATCTCTTTACAATATTCTCCTTCGCCACTTTCAATGATTTTTTGTACTTCATCATAAGTAAAGCGTCGTTTACTCTTAATAATTGTCTTACAAAACTTCACGTCGTTTATTGAAAAGTTTTCATCTACTATAAAAACTACCGAAAAACACAACCGCTCAACATTAGGCATTAACGAACAAATGTTATTCGATAAGTTTTCGGGCAACATTGGTATTGTACGATCAACAAGATATACCGAAGTCCCTCTTTTATAAGCTTCTATGTCAACCAAAGAATTTTCTTTTACATAGTAACTAACGTCGGCAATATGAATTCCTATTTCGTAAAGCCCACTATCTAATTCTCTGAAAGAAATAGCATCATCAAAATCTTTGGCATCGACAGGATCTATTGTAAAAGTTAATATTTCTGTAAAATCAATTCTCTTTTTCCTTTCTTCATCTGGAATTTCATCAGTAAGTACATTAGCTTCGTTCAATACTTCTTCAGGGAACTTGTATGGCAACTCGAACTCTGCCAATATTGCATGCATTTCGGTATTGTGTTCTCCACTATACCCCAATATTTCAACCACCTTCCCAATTGGATGTTTATTAAATGGTGGAAATTCACATATTTGAACTAAAACTTTTTGACCATGTTGAGCATTGTTCAAGTTCTTTTCAGGAATGAAAATGTCGTAAGGATACAAACGTGTATCTGTCATAGCATAATACAAGTTTTCTATTTTATAAATTGTTCCTAATATTGGTTTGTTAGATCGTTCAATTATCTCAATTACCGACCCTTCTAGCAGGTGTGTATTTTTCTGGGCAAACAATCTAACTCTTACTTTATCGCCAGGAAGAGACTTATGTAAATACTTTGGATATATAATTATTTCATTATTATCTTCATCGGTTAACATACCAATGCCATGTTGATTTATCTTTAATACACCTTCAACTATACCTTTTTTATAGTTTAAAGAATACTTACCTCTACTTATTTCTATTAAAAATTTTTGTTTTTCAAGCTCTTGCAAAATTAAAAGGACGTTTTTTCTCTGTTCTTTATTTGAAATACCAAGTTTTCTACTTAATTGTTTATAATTTACTTTTGCGTTAGGATTTTTATTGAAAAACGACCTTACCTTACTATATAGTGCGGCAAAACTTTTGTTACCCATAAAGCTATATAATTTTATTATTTATTTTTTGTAATCTTAATAAATGTCTGCCTTTTTCAAATTCTGTATTAAAAAAAACATTCAAGCACTTTATGGCTTCAGTATCATCAATAAAGCGTGCAGGTAAAGCAATAATATTAGCATCGTTATGCTGTCGTGACAATTTTGCTATTTCAGAATTCCAGCATAAAGCACATCGTACATTTTCATACCTATTAGCAACAATACTTACACCAATACCACTACCACAAATCAGTACACCTACATAATTCAAATTCTTGTTAACCTTAGAAGCAACCTTATGAGCATAATCAGGATAATCAACATTTTCTAAACTATAAGTTCCTTCATCAATAACTTTATAATTATTAGAAGTTAAATAATCTATTAATTTGACTTTTAATAAATAACCAGCATGATCGCTTCCAATAACAATTATTTTATTCATTTTATATTCAATATTGCAAAAACAAAGGTAAGTTAAATTTTTTAAAAGTATATTAGCATTTAAAAAATAAAATGTTACCTAAATATCTTGTCTATTTTTTATAGTTTTTCTTAAAAAAGTTTATTTTACAAAAAATGTCTTTCTAAACTCCACTAATTTCTTATAACAATTTCAAAAAAATTGTTGTTTAAATACATTTTTATTTAAAAAACTAATTTAAGAAAATGAAAATATTTTTCAAATTAACTGCAATCAAAAATAAGCAATTTAACATTCCTCAAAAATGATAACACCATTCAAGTACTTAAAGCCCTTATACTTTTTAATGTACTTTAAATATCTTTAATAATTTTTTATGTATACAAAATAAAATTTACTTTTAGCCATTTTATTAATAATGTTTTTTTAAATTGTATTTATGCTTTATTCAGTTTAAATCTATTTTTTTAAAAAAACAACTTTGCTTATTTTTGATAAAAAATAAAAATTTTTACATTGTAAAACAATTTAAAAAGGTTAAAAAATATACATTATGGATAAAGTTTTTTTACTCGATGCTTATACTTTAATATTTAGAGCATATTATGCTTTCATTAAAAATCCACGAATAAATTCAAAGAAAATGAACACATCTGCCATTTTCGGGTTTTGCAATTCAATTTTAGATGTTTTGACAAACGAAAAACCTCAATACATGGGTGTAGCTTTCGATTCCTCGGCAAAAACGTTCAGACACGATTTATATCCTGCTTACAAAGCTACACGCGAAGATACTCCTGAAGACATAAAAAAATCTGTTCCTTACATTAAAGACATTTTGGATGCCCTTGGTATAAACTTTTTTGAACTTCCAGGATACGAAGCCGACGATATTTTAGGTACCATTGCAAAAAAACTAAAAAATAATAACTATAACATTTATCTCTACACTTCCGATAAAGATTATTTTCAATTAGTAGATGATAAAATTTATATTTACAAACCAACAGGTAAAGGTACTTCGGAAGTTGAAGTAATCGACACTGAAAAGGCAAAATCTATTTTTGAAGTTGAAAATATAGAACAAATAATAGATGTACTTAGTTTATGGGGCGATTCTTCCGATAATATACCAGGTGCTCCTGGAATAGGCGAAAAAACTTCAAAAAAATTAATTAAGCAGTTTGGTTCGATCGAAAATTTAATTAAAAATGCAAATATGCTCGAAGGAAAATTAAAAGAGAGCATTTTGAATAATAAAGATAAAATATTGCTTTCTAAACAACTAGTTACCATTAATATAAACGTACCAATAGAGATTAACGAAGAGAAGCTAAAAATTGGAACTGTGAATTTTAATAAACTTAAAGAAATCTTCGATGAGCTAGAATTTAAAAATTTATATATCAGGTACCAACAATGGTATAATTCTCTTAATAGCGAATCTGTTTTTGCAACTTTTACAGGCAATGATCAGGAAAAACAAGAAGATTCAATTAATTCAAAATTTTTTACTATTAACGATGTACAACCTCATTACCAACTATTAGATAGTAAAGAAAAAATTTATCAGCTCATATCCGAAATTAAACAGAAAAAACAATTTTCTTTTGATACTGAAACGGGATCACTTGACATAATAACACCCGATTTGGTTGGTATTTCGTTTTGCACCGACATAAACAAAGCATATTATTTACCTTTGCCTGTTAATTATAACGAATCTGTTGAAATATTAAAGCCTTTTTCAGAAATATTCCAAAATAATGAAATTATTAAGGTAGCTCATAATTTGAAGTTTGATTATCAGGTTTTAAAATCATATGGCATAAGTATAGAATTGCCATTTCACGATTCAATGATTGCACATTATTTACTTGAACCAGAACAAAAGCATAATCTAGATTATCTTGCAAATGTTTATTTAAACTATAACCCTATACCAATAGAATCGCTAATAGGTGATAAAAAAAGCAAACAAATAAGCATGCGTTTTGTTCCACTTGAAAAGATTATGATTTATTGCTGCGAAGATAGCGACATCTCTTTTCAACTTATGAAAATATTCTACAATAAGCTAAAAGAAAACAGTTTGTACGAATTATACGAAAAAGTAGAAATTCCATTAATTAAGGTAATAGCAGAAATGGAATTGACAGGCGTTTCTATCGATGTTGAACAATTAAAACAAATTAATAAGGAATTAAGTAAAGAAATGGTTGAAATAGAACAAGAAATATATAGATTAGCTGGTACAGCATTTAACATCAATTCACCTCGTCAGTTGGGTTCAATACTGTTTGAAAAATTGAAAATAGACGATAGTCCTAAAACAACAAAAACAAAACAATATTCAACTGCCGAAAATGAATTAATTAAATACATGGACAAACATCCAATAATAAGCAAAATTTTAGAATATCGTGGTATACAGAAACTTATTTCCACATATGTAGAGGCATTACCTGAACTAATCAACAACAAAACAAAAAAAGTACATACTAGTTTCAATCAAGCTGGTACTGCAACAGGCCGTTTAAGCAGTCAAAATCCAAATTTACAAAATATTCCTGTTAAAGACGAAAAGGGGAAAGAAATAAGAAAAGCTTTTATACCTTCAGCCGGTTTCGATTATATATTATCTGCCGATTACTCTCAAATTGAATTAAGAATAATGGCACATATGAGTAATGACCCGAGTTTAATCGAAGCTTTTAAAAATAATTACGATGTTCATTCAGCCACAGCATCAAAAATTTTTAAAGTGCCATTTGAAAGTGTTACTCAAGAAATGAGAAAAAAAGCTAAGATTGCCAATTTTGGAATAATTTATGGTATTTCTTCTTTCGGGTTAGCAGAACGATTAAGAATATCGAGAACAGAAGCCAAAAAACTTATTGATGAATATTTCGAGAATTATCCTTATGTAAGAGAATACATTGACAAACAAATAGCTTTTGCACGCGAAAATGGTTATGTAGAAACTATTTTAAAACGCCGGCGTTATTTACCCGACATAAATTCAAAAAATTCGGTGGTACGCGGATACGCCGAAAGAAACGCAATAAATACCCCAATTCAGGGATCAGCTTCCGATATAATTAAAATCGCCATGGTTAATATTTATAACCGACTAAATTCGCTTGGCTATAAAACTAAGTTACTTTTACAAATTCATGATGAACTAATTTTTGAAACTACACGAAATGAATTAAACGACATTATTAACTTAGTAAGAGATGAAATGGAGAATGCTTACAATCTGATAGTCCCCTTAACTGTCGACATTGGATATGGTAAAAATTGGTTCGAAGCACATTAAAAACGAAAAAGTATAACAATTTTAATCTTGATATAATATTTTCATGATTTTATTAATAAAGAAACAATTAGCTATTACTATAATAAGTGAGCTGTACTGGATTCGAACCAGTGACCTCTACCGCGTCAAGGTAGCGCTCTAAACCAGCTGAGCTAACAGCTCAAAAATAAAAAAATATATAAAAAAAATCAATATTCCCACAAATCGTGCTCAAATTTGAAAATAAACTCTTTTATTCTTTCAGCCTCGAGCATTGCATCTAACCCTTGTTTATACGACCATATTTCGCGATTGTTGTATACATTAGTTTCCTTAAATATAAAACTACTAAATCTTCGTTTAAAAAATATATCATCAAAGGTTCTTCTTTCACTATCGTTATAAGGATTAAATACTTCGTGATTAGCAAATAAGGGACGTGCTGCTGGAAAATATACCCACATTACTTGTTTTACTTCATAGTCTTTTTCTTCCCCCTCTTCTTTCTCTTGTTCGCCTTGTGTTGCTTCTCTTTCATAAACCCGTAGTGGGCATAATCCGATAATTCGTACTTCTAGCATAGAGCGTTGTTTATCAAAAAACCAATATTCTTTCATTAGATATCTTGTAACTTGTTCAACTTTTCGTTCATGTGTAACTATTTTCTGAACCAATTGACCTGTTTCAGGATCTTCTACTTGAGTTGTATCGATCCTTGCTCCTAATTTAGTATTTATTTGGGCAATAGTTGTAGGTGTTGTAAACTCATCATCAATATCGCTATAGGCCACAAGGCCTTCATTTTCTATTCCATACAATAACAGATCGGTTAAACTATACCTATCGTCCATAGGTTTCGTAGGAAAATATAAAGGTAAGTTTATTTTTTCTCTTAAATCAAGCATTCGCCATATTTTTTTACCCCACATAACGTCAGCTTCGCGAAGATGATGATATGGAACTGGCTTGCGAGCTGGTACATGTTCTTTCACATAAACTCCATCTAGTACTTCACTTTGCTTTTTTTGATTATATGCATATTCTACTAATAATAAGCTAAAAATAAAAATTATTAATCTTTTCATATTTATTCTAATTTAAATGCTATACTTCCTAAACTACGAATAGTACCATCAGGCCCCTGAGCTCTAACATTTTCTATGTAAACTTTTTTTCCTCGTTGAACCTGATTAATAAGAGCAATTTGCTCTGGCGTAAATCTCGAGCCTTTAGCTGAAGCATCTTTTGTAAAACCTCCTATATTGGCCGACACAGTAAACTCAACAACATTAAATTTTAAGTCAAAATCAAAGCCTTCAAGAGTTGCCTGAACTCCTGCCTGCGCTAATAACAAGCTCTTTGGAATTGTACCTCCTTTTTTGCCTGCAACTGTTGGTACTGGATCTGGTATTCTCTTTACTCTAAACTCTTTAGAACCCATTGAACGCACTTGCCCTTTATCGTCTTTTATTGAGACGTTAATAGAGGTTTTTCCTGGGGTTGTAACTTTTGCTACCCAACTACCTTTGCCCGTTCTATAGATAGTGCCTCCTTGAATTGATGCCATTATCTGATCATCTCTAAAACCTGGCACAGAAATCTCAATAGGATTTTCTACTCCTATGTAAAGAACGTTCATTTTTGTAGGGGAAACTACTGCCATAGGTGGCGCAACTGTATATTCTATGCTATATTTGTTTCCAACTTTAACTGGATGTTCCTTATAAGTACCTGTAGAAGGATTATATACACGAATAATAGCAGCATAAGTATGAGAACCTACACCCGGACCAGATACCTCGTATTTAGCTATTCCTCTTTGCATTTTTAATTTTTTAATATTTCCTCTTAGTTGCTTAGTAATAGAGTCGTAAGAATCACCAATTAAAACTTCTGACATGGTATCGGTCGAGCTATAAGCAGAGATAAAAAGCTCTGCTTCATATTTATCGCCCGAAATCAAATAATTTGAACGTGGTATGACTCTTGGAGCCACTGTATCGAACTTAAAATCTGTAGCACCAATTGCACTTAATAAAGTTTGAATAACAGTTGCCTCGGCATTTTTAACTTGGTTTTGTAACTGCGTTAAAACAGTTATAGTACCAATGGCTGGGATTTCCGAAAATCGCTCAGTTTCCCAATATTTTTCATCGGGATAATCGGGGCGTGGACGTGGATTATTTTCAGTATTTATACCTAAATCACCTAAAGATTTTATTGTTTGTTCTTTATTAGGTAAGTTTATTTTCGGATCTTTTAAAATGTCTAACAGTTTTTTCTTGAATTCAATAAGTTTGTTTTTTAATTCTCTTGCTTTCCCTTGCGAACCATCTACACTTTCACCTAACATGTAAAAATGAGTTATATCTCTTTCGTCTTTTCTGCTAAAAAATAATATGTCTTCATTGATTTTTTTTGCCGAATCTCTTGAAACTGCATCGACTTGTGAAATTAAATCTATTTTTAATGAATCGATATAATCGAACATTTCTTTTGAATATCTTTTAACTTTTAATGCAGCTTCGTAATATGGGGTAACTCTTAGGGGGTCATTTTGTTTTGAAATCTCAAATGCCTGATAAACAAATTCGTTTTTCTTTGAAAAGTTCATGTTAGTTTGTTTAAGGCCATTATTTACAATAGCAAAAGCATTAAGAATATCTTTCGAAACATTTAAAGCGAGCATTGCTGTATAAAACAAATACATCATTCCTATCATCTTCTGACGCGGCGTTTCCGGACAATTCGTTGCACCCATAATACAAACTTTTATTGCTTCAAACTAAAATTCATTGCTGCCAACATATTTCCATAAATAGTATTCAAAGCAGCTAAATTATGGGCTAGCTTACTAATTTCGTTTCTGTATAATTCAACATCTTTTGTTGAACTTGCCATATTTTGCATAATATTATCAAGACTTGTAAATAGCTTTTTAGAATTATCAATATACTGGTTTGTGCTCTGAAGTTGAATTTCGTATAATGAATTAATTGCTGTAATATTCTTTACTAATAACTGTATTTGTTCATTATATGTTTTTATATTGCTTTTAGTAATTTCATTTTCTGAAATTATAGAAGTTGCTAACGTATTGTATGCCTCACTTAATAATAAACCAGCATTTTTAACCTTATTTAAAGTTTCATTAAAAACATTTGTATATAATTCTGCTACTTGTTTTCCACTTTCATTTACTTTTGCTGTAAATTCAGTAATTGAATTATCAATATGTGATATTGTTTTATTTATAGATTCGGTTGTTTTTTGAGCTATTTTTTTACCTGACTCTAATAAACTTGCTGTAAATTCATCAATACTACTATCAATCGATTGGGCCTTTGTTTCGTATATTTGTGAAATTTTTTGAGCAGAGCTTAAGATCAAATTCGATGACTGAATATAAGAATTTGTAAACTCATTAATTTTAGCCGATGCCGCATTAAACGATTCAGAAAACCTGTTAGTAGCGATAGCAGCATTACTTATATCGGATAACTTTTCTGTTGTGTTTGATAATTCTTTTAAACCAGCACTAAGTTTATTAAACAATTCTGGTGAGATTTGAGCACTATCTAATAGCTCTTGTAACTTTTCAATAGCATTTTTTTCTTTCTTTTGAGGTTCATGGTCTGTAATTTCTTCTTCTATACCAGCTAATTGGGGGTAAACCAAGCTCCAATCCCATTCTTGATGTGGTGGTTCCCAGGCCGACATAAAGAATATAAATGCTTCTGTACTTAAACCTATTATAAGCATTAAACTCGCGCCTGGCCAGTGTTGGATTTTAAATAAAGCTCCCAACAAGACAACCGAAGCACCAATACCATACACTTTTGACATGAAATTTTTAAACCCTTTCGAATGCACTAATTCTGTTATAGACATAATTTATTTTTTTTAATTAAGCATTCATAAAAAATACTTAGTAAACTTGTGACCCTGACCCTGAATCTCTATAATCGCGTCCAAGATAAGAGCGTACGCATCTAAAACCAATGTACGATTTTGCAGAGTCTTGATATTCATAAGAACGAACCCCATTTTGCATATACCAAGAAATATCTTTCCATGATCCACCTCTTATTACTTTTCTTTTTCTAACAGGAGGGTCATCTGGTAACGCCTCGTAAGTGTAATCGGGGTTCAAATCATCGGTATAACTATATGCTGCTTCTTCAAAAGCATTATTAGTCCATTCGCTAACATTACCACCCATATCATAAAGTCCATATTCATTTGGGTCGTAGTGAGCTACAATTAACATGTAAATTCCACCATCTGCCACATAATTACCACGCATTGGCTTAAAATTAGCAACATAACACCCTTTATAGTTAGTTGTATAATAACTTCCCCATGGGTATAAAGTTTGTTTAAGTCCTCCTCTTGAAGCATATTCCCATTCTGATTCAGTTGGCAACCTATATTCTTGAACAAAAGGTTCTCCCATTGCTTCTAAAAAGTAACTATTAAGTAATTCAGTTCTCCAAACACAGAATGCTCTTGCTTGTCGCCACGAAACCCCCACCACTGGGTAGTGATCGTAAGCTGGGTGCCAAAAGTAAGCTTTTGCCATAGGTTCGTTAAAGGAATAAGTGAAATCACTCATCCAACATAGTGTATCTGGATAAACATTAACTACATCTTTAATAATGTAAGACGATCTATCTTTTATAGGTATTTTTTGGCCTTTTGTTGGGCTTTTAAAATTATAATCATAAACTTCACCATCGTATTTATTTTCATCAAAATTCCAAGCTCTTCTAATATCACCATTAAAATCATATTTTTTTGCTGCCTGTTGTAAATCTATCCTATAATATACAAAATTTAATTTTCTTGTATCTATTTCTTTACGCCGATAAAATCGTTCTTGTTCTGGTAAAAACATTTGTTCTAAAATTTCTCTTTCTTCTTGTCTAGTCCAATTAATTTTTTCGTCCCAATTAATAAAAGGTGGGTTAATTTCTTCACCAAAATCATTTTGAGTTTTTAAGTAAGTTTCAATTTGAGCGCCCAACAATGTGTATGCAATTGAGTCGCGAACCCACTCTACGAATTGTCTGTATTCATTATTTGTAATTTCAGTTTCATCCATCCAAAATGGTGCTACTGTAACTGTTTTTGTTTCTGCTGTCATTGCCCATGCAACATCTTGATCGTTATGCCCCATATTATAAGACCCTGCTGGAATAAAAACCATTCCATAAGGTTGAGGTTCGAACCATTCTGAGCGCCCTAATACTCCTACAAGTTCTCCATTACCTTTCTTAGCACAGTTAAATGATAATAAAGAAAATATAAAAATTAAAACAATATTTATTACTTTATACTTCATTTGTTTATTAAAAAATCTTAAAAAAAACAAAATTTCTTTCATAAGTCAAATATTTTATAAGAAACGAACACTGCCATATTTACCGCGAGTGCTCGTTGTTGTTATCGTAAAGCAATACTTTGCAAAAAATTCAAGCGAACCTTTCTCATACGATTTTAATTTCGATACAGTTAAGTCGTAAGCTAAAGCAACAGTAATATTAGACTGAGTTGTAAACCCAGCTATGAAAATGAAAGCATCGCCTAGGCGGTAAGATAATCCTCCTCTAAATTGTCTTCTATATTCAACCAATAAGTTAAGATCGTATTGAGCTGTTGAGCCATCGTATTTAATAAAAGCCGATGGGTTTAACCCCCAGTTTTTATCGGGCATTTCAATATATGATCCTACAGTAACATAATAATGTCGCCGCATGTAAGGTGTTTTGCTTAATGAAAATTTTACCTGTGGTTGAGTTAAATGTGTTGTACTTATTCCACCATATATTTTATCGTCGGCGGATCTATAAAAAAGTCCAAAATTAGCATCAAAAACTACACGCGATTCTGAATGAGGAATAGCTGGATCGGAATAAGGATTTTGTTGTTTACCTAACAATTTGTCAGGAGTTATCCAATCGCCGTCAAGGGATTTATTTATTGCTCCAATACCTAATCCTAACCCTAAATCACCATCACCTACCTTTAAGTGGTAGGAGAAATTACCATTAACATATGTATTTTTTTCGAAACCTAAAGCATCGTTGTAAATATTTAATCCTACCCCACTATTTAAGTTTTGCAAAAACATATCACCCGAAAAAATCATTGTTCTAGGTGCACCTTCAAAACCAATCCATTGCATTCTGTACAAAAGCGAAGCACATATGCTTCCATTACTTCCAGCAAACCCTGGATTTATTGGAAGCAAATTATATTTATTTAAGCTAACCTGCGGATCTTGTTGAGAATATAAATAAAAAGAAAAACAAAATAACAAAATTATCAAAAAACATAACTTATACATATTTGATATCTTATCACTAAATCTGTTAATTCTTATAAAACTTTTAACTCTCAAAATTGTCGCTAAGTAACTAAATATTTTTTTAAAAAAGAAAATTTTCATTAAAAATTTTTTTACAAAGATAGTTTTTTTATTTTTAACTTTACAACATTTCATTTCATACCAATTAAACGCAAATTTACTTAAAATATTGTTTTTAAACATAATAATCACATAAATTTTTCGGTATACTTTATCCATTTCAACGGAAGTATGCCATTTTTAGATTGTAAATATTCTTTTTCGCTACATGGCACAATAATTGTTTTAGACAATTTTTTAACAGGAATTTCAATCCACATTCGTTGTGTTCTGGGACTTTTGTAAAAGGTAATAAAATTTTTTTTCCCAATTTTTACATTTATTTTTTCCATTTTTTTTAAAGGCATTATGGGATAATCGTTACATCTATATTTAAAATTTTCTAAGAAATACCATATTATTTGTGAATAGTTAACTAAATTTACCTTGTTGTTATCATCAATTAAAATAATTATGGTACCATTAACTTCGCATTGACCATAATACGAAGCAAACAAGCATAAATCTTGCGGGGTAAAACCATTTGGATTTATTATGTCATAATTATCTAAGTATGAATTTATTAAGCTATTATAATTAAAAATTATAATGTTACTATCTCTTATGAATGGTTCGGCAATTAATGGATCTTCTTGTACTTCGGACAAATATAAATAGTCAAACTTATTTCTTTCAATGAAATTTAAAGATTTTCTGTTTGTAAGGTGTTTTTGAAGACCAATGAAAGTATAGTTAAGCAATGTTTTTTCTTTTCTTTTCGTAATGTCGTTTAAAAAATGTTTGTTACATGAAAAAAACGAAGTAATTTCAGATATATTAAGTATTTTCTTTTTCAATTCATAAGCAAGGTATATTCCCAGTGTTATGTAAACATTGTCTGTTAATACAATTGAAATTTGATTTTTATCAATTATTTCTTCATAAATATCTCTGAGAGCATATATAACATCATTAAAAGTATGGCCTTTTTTTAAATTGCCAGCATTTAAAACTTTAATTTTAGTTTCTATTTCAGAAAAATTATAAAGAATTTTAATAATTTCAATTGCTTTTGTTATGTTGTTTTCATTAAATAAAACACTTAATAAAATAACTTTGAATTGAGAACAATCAATATTTGAATTTAAAGGAATAATAAGTTTAGAAAAAAAATTTTTTTCGTTACTATATAACTGAGGAACGTTAAAATAATCGATAAGATTCATTTATTTTTGTTTTTAACAATATTAATTACATCGTTATACGATAAATTTTGCCAATTTGTACCTTTAGGTATTGAATAATTTTTATTTTTAAACCTAATAAAAACTCCATAACGACCTTTTAAAATAAATAATTCATTATCTTCCGGAAACTTTTTTAGAATTTCATTATTCCCTATTTTTTCTATTTTTAGATCGCTATTTTGTATTATTTTAATACAATCGTCTAGCGTTAGTTCATTTATATTGCAGGATTTATCGACAGAGTAATTTTTAGTCTTATAAGAAATATAAGGGCCATATTTACCTATATTGATTATAACATCGTTACCTTCATATTTCCCGACATTCTTAGGAAATTCAAACAATCTAAGAGCTTCTTCGAGAGTTATACTATCCATGTTTTGTTCTTTCTTCAAAGAAGCAAATTTTGGTTTTTCAGTAGTAGAACTTTCTCCTAATTGTACAATTGGTCCATATTTTGAATATTTAACATAAACATTTTTACCAGTTTTAGGATCGACGCCTAAAAATCTGTTATATATAATTCTTTCATTATCTTGTTCTGCTATTTCAACTTTTTTATGAAAATCATTATAAAAATTTTTTAGCAAATCTACCCAGTTTAACTCACCTTCGGCAATTTCATCTAGTTTTTTCTCAATTTCAGCAGTAAAATTATATTCTAGTATATCTGGAAACTTCTGCAAAAGATATTCGGTAACAATTTTTCCTGTATCAGTTGGAACAAGCTTCAATTTTTCGCCTCCAAATTTTTCTGTAATAACTTTTTTTTCTATTTTATTGTCTTTCAACAAATATATTTCAATATCTCTTGTTTTTTGTGGAATATTTTTTTTAATAACATAGTTTCTACTTTGAATAGTAGACATAATAGTAGCATAAGTTGAAGGGCGACCAATGCCTAACTCCTCAAGTTTTTTTATTAATGTAGCTTCAGAATATCGAGGACTTGGAGCTGTAAATTTTTGAATAGCCTTAATTTCTAAATACGAAACTACAGAATTTACTTTAATATCGGGCAATTTTTGTTCATCTTCATTATTTTCGCTATCGTCGTCGAGTTCTTTGTAAAGTTTAAGAAAGCCATCAAAAACTAATATCTTACCTACTGCTTTAAAATTATAAGGTAAATCGGACGATGATATTGTTATTATTGTTTTATCATACACTGCTTCTTTCATTTGTGAAGCTAATGCACGCGACCATATGAGTCGATATAAATCTTTTTCTTTTTGTGTGCCAGAGATAGTATGTTTTGAAAAAAAAGTTGGTCTAATTGCTTCGTGTGCTTCTTGTGCCCCTTTTACTTTAGTTTGATATACCCTACCCTTGTAGTAGTCACTTCCATATAATTTTTCTATTTCTTTTTTTGCTGTACTTAGAGCCATATCAGATAAATAAACCGAGTCTGTTCGCATATATGTAATTTGGCCAGTTTCGTACAACTTTTGAGCTATTGCCATGGTTTGTGAAGCTGTTAAACCAAGTTTACGCGACGCTTCTTGTTGTAAAGTACTTGTAATAAATGGTGGTGGAGGAACAATTTGAACTTTTGTTTTTTCCACATTTGAAATTATAAAACTTTTATTCTTACATATTTGTAAAAAATTAATTGCTTCTTCTTTATTGTTAAAAGTTTTCTCTAATTCTGCTTGGATATTATATGTTTTATTGTTTTCTTCATAAAGAAATGTACCTATAACCTTATAATATTCAACTGGCTTAAAGTTTTCTATTTCTTTTTCACGTTCAATAACTAATCTAACAGCTACCGATTGTACTCTTCCAGCAGAAAGATTTGTTTTAATTTTTTTCCACAAAAGTGGCGAAATTTCATAACCTACCAAGCGATCTAGTAATCTTCGAGCTTGTTGAGCATTTACCAGATTAATATTTATTTTTCTTGGATTTTCTAAAGCCTTAAGAATTGCTTCTTTTGTAATTTCATGAAAAGCAATTCTTTTCTGTTTCTCCTCGCTAATTCCTAAAGTTTCAACAAGATGCCACGATATAGCTTCGCCTTCTCTATCTTCATCGGTGGCAAGATATACATTCTTACTCTTTTTTGTTAGCTCTTTTAATTCTTTAATTATTTTTTCCTTACCCTTTATTATTTCATAAATAGGCTCAAAATTATTTTCAATGTTAATACTTAACTTCTTTTCACTTAAATCTCTTATATGACCGTTACACGATTTAATTAAAAAATTTTTATTTAAAAACTTACTTATTGTTCTAGCTTTAGTGGGCGATTCAACTATAACCAAATTATTAACAACATTCTTATTATTTTCTTCCATTAATTTTTATTATTTTTACAACACAAAATAATTATAAATTTTTCATAATGACAAATAGCACACAGGGAAAAAGAAAAAACAATAATAAATCAAGCAAGTTCATTATAACATTATGGTGCATTTTTATTAGTGTATTAGTTTTTTCTTTTTTATTTATGTATTTAATCTCCATTGGAAAATTTGGGTACATGCCAGATCTCGATGAAATAGAAAATCCAAAATTTAAAATTGCCACCGAAGTAATATCGGCCGATAGTGTTGTATTAGGCACTTTTTTTGCAGAAAATAGAACCTTTGTAAAATACAACGAAATATCGCCACATGTGATCAATGCCCTTATTGCAACCGAAGATATTAGGTTTTACCAACATTCTGGAATAGATTTAAAAGCAATACTGCGTGTTTTATTTACAGGTGGTAAAAAAGGTGGCGGTAGTACCATTTCTCAGCAATTGGCAAAATTACTTTTTCCACGCGAAGAATTCTCAACTTTAATACAAAAAATTACCAGAAAGCTAAGAGAATGGATAATGGCTGTAAAAATAGAAAGACGATATACGAAAGAAGAAATAATAACCCTTTACTTGAATAAATTCGACTTTTTAAACCTTGCAGTTGGTATTAAATCTGCAGCTAAGGTATATTTCAATAAAACTCAAGATAAGTTAAATATTGAAGAAGCAGCAATGTTAATAGGTATGTGTAAAAACCCTTCTCTTTATAATCCTCTCAAGCGACCTGAACTTACTCTAAAAAGAAGAAACATAGTATTACATCAGATGTACAAATATAATTTCATATCACAGCAACAATATGATTCTCTTAAAAAAATTCCTTTGAAATTAAATTTTCAGAGGGTAGATCATAAAGAAGGTATTGCTACTCATTTTAGGGAATTTTTAAGATTATTCATGACAGCTAAAAAACCAGATTCAACACTTTATACCGACAAAATTCAATATTCTATCGATACTTTATTTTGGAATAACAATCCCTTATATGGGTGGTGCAATAAAAATTATAAGCCCGATGGTAATACCTACGATTTATATAAAGATGGATTAAAAATATATGTTACCATAGATAGCAGAATGCAAAAATATGCAGAAGATGCAGTTAAAGAACATATAGGTGGATATTTGCAAAAGCTATTTTATAAAGATATAAAAAATCGTAAAATTCCTCCTTTCGATAACATGCTTACAAAAAAAGAGATAGAAGAAATAATAATAACATCAATAAAAAGGAGCGAAAGGTATCAAAACCTAAAGAAAAGAGGTTTATCTGAAAAGGAAATAATGAGAATTTTCAAAATACCTGTAAAAACTACCGTTTTTTCTTGGGAAGGAGAAAAAGATACTTTAATTTCACCTTACGATTCTATATTGTATCATAAATATTTTTTAAGAGCATCTTTAGTATCGATAGAACCACAAACTGGTCATGTAAAAGCTTACGTTGGTAATATAAATTTTAAATACTTTGCCTACGACATGGTTTTTAAAGGACGCCGACAAGTTGGATCAACATTCAAACCATTTTTATATGCTCTTGCAATGCAAGAAGGACTTACTCCTTGTTACGAGGTTCCAAACTTACCTGTTACCTTTGAAATGCCCGATGGAACATTATGGATTCCTAAAAACAGTTCAAAAACTAAAAGAGACGGACAAATGGTTACACTAAGATGGGCATTAGCCAACTCCATAAACTACATTAGTGCATGGCTCATGAAAAGATATTCACCAGAAGCTGTTGTTACTATTGCTAGGAAAATGGGAATATATAGCCATCTAGATCCTGTTCCTTCTCTTTGTCTTGGGGTTTCCGATATTTCCTTACTCGAAATGACTAGTGCATTTTCCACTTTTGCAAATAAAGGGATTCATGTAGATCCTATTTTTGTCACTCATATAACCGATGCTTATGGCAATGTGCTTGCTAATTTCAAACCAAAACAAACCGAAGCTATTAGCGAAGAAACAGCTTTTAAAATGATCGATCTATTAAGATCAGTGGTTCAACAAGGAACTAGTTGGCGCTTAAAAGGTCGTTATAATGTTTTGTGCGATGTTGCTGCAAAAACAGGTACCACTCAAAATCAATCTGATGGTTGGTATATAGGCGTCATTCCTAACCTTGCCACAGGTATTTGGGTAGGTGGCGAAGAACGAAGCATTCATTTTAGAAGCTTAGAATTAGGTCAAGGCGCCAACATGGCTTTACCAATTTGGGCATATTTTATGAAAAAAGTATTTAGCGATAATAGTCTAAATAAAAAATACTCTCCTCATAATACTTTTATTCCTCCCAGTTCATATAAACCCGATCCTGCTTGTTATAAAACTTTACCCTATGAAAAACCCGATGAAGTTTTAGAAGGTATAATTTTAAATTAATATAAGTTATGATAACTATCGAAAACATAGAAGCACTAAAAAAAAGAGCAGAAGAGCTAAGGAGGTTTCTTTGACATCGATAATAAAATAAAAAAAATAGAAGAAGAACAGAAAAAAACCGAAGATCAAAACTTTTGGAATAATCCAAATGTTGCCGAAGATGTTTTAAAAAAAATTGCTAACTTAAAAAAACAAGTTAACGAATATAATAATATAAAAGACAGCCTTGAAGAGCTTGAAGTTATCTATGAATTTTATAAAAACAACGAATCTACAGAAAAAGAAGTCGAAGATGCATATTTTAAAGTAAAAGAAATGATCGAAAAAACAGAATTTAAAATAATGTTGCAAGAAGAAGAAGACAAGTTATCGGCATATTTGAGAATAAACAGTGGAGCTGGTGGTACCGAAAGTTGCGATTGGGCTCAAATGTTACTACGAATGTATCAACGATGGGGCGAAAAACACGATTATATAGTAAAAATTGTTGACATTTTACCAGGCGACGAAGCGGGTATAAAATCAGCACTTCTTGAGTTCGAAGGGGAATATGCTTATGGCTTCTTAAAAAGCGAAACTGGCGTACACCGCTTAGTAAGAATATCGCCATTTAACGCTCAAGGAAAAAGGCAAACTAGCTTCGCATCGGTATTCGTATTTCCAAGAGTTGATGAAAATATAGAAATAATAATCAACCCCGCCGATATTGTTTGGGAAACTTTTAGGTCAAGTGGTCCTGGCGGGCAAAATGTAAATAAAGTAGAAACTGGTGTCCGCTTGCGTCATATACCCACCGGTATTGTTATTGAAAATCAAGAAACTCGTTCACAATTTCAAAATAAAGAAAATGCACTTAGGCTCCTAAAATCGCAACTATACGAGCTTGAACTAAGAGAAAAAAGAAAAAAAATAGAAGAACTAGAAGAGCAAAAACAAAAAATAGAATGGGGCTCTCAAATACGATCTTATGTGTTACACCCTTATAAATTGGTAAAGGATCATCGAACTAATTTCGAAACAAGTAATGCATTTGCTGTTCTCGATGGCGATATTGACGAATTTATAAAAGCATACCTAATGGAATATGGTAGTAAAAGTAATAAAATTTAATATTGTATTTCTTTCTATTTTTATTTGTAATATTCAATCTTTGTCGCAAGGTTTTAAAGCTGGCCTAAACGTTGGTTTTGTAGCCTCGCAGGTAGATGGCGATAGATTAGATGGCTATAATAAACCCGCAATAACTGCTGGAATTTTTTCAAAATATCTTATTTCAAATAAAAATTCGTTTTATATAGCAATTAATTATATACAAAAAGGCAGTCGAAAACTAGCTAATCCAGAAATACCCGACGATAGATACTATATACTTAGGCTAAATTATATTGAAATACCTATTATGGCTATTATAAAAATACCTCTTGAAAGCAAAATAAAATTACCATATTTTGAAAGTGGTATTGTATTTGGTTATTTATTTAAGGCAAGAGAAGACGTGGATGGTACAGGTTTTATTGAACCAATTCCACCTTTTAAAAAGTATGATATTCCTTTTAGAATTGGATTAAACTATATTGTAAATAACCATTTTGAACTGAAGGCTCATTATTCTTACTCTTTAATTCCAATTCGCCCACACCCCGGTAATAAAACTTGGTATTTCGATAGAGGACAATACAATAATTACTTAATTTTTAGTGTATTTTATACATTTTAAAAACTCTTTTGCTACTTTAATACATATTTAAAGATCATGAATTACTTCTTAAAAAATTTTTTAATCTTTATAATAAAATTTTTAACTTTGAAAAAAATTCTTAACTAAATGAAAAATTTATCATTATTTTTTTTAATCATAACATTTTTCTTCTCCTGCAAGCAAAAGCAGCAAGAACAAAAAAACATAATAGGCAAACCATTACCCGAAAACATTGATTCTCTCAAACAACTTCTTGCAACTACCACTACCGATACTCTTAAAATGCGAATTCTCGACAAAATGGCAAAAATTGAAATAAGCGATAGTTTAAGACAAATTTACGATACCCAACTTGAACAATTACTAAACAAATACGCAACAAAAAAATTATCTCTATTAGAAAAAAAACTGCTAAAAAAATACCAAGCAAACATCTTAAACCGCAAAGGTATTTTATATTACAACAAAAGCAAATACAATGAAGCTTTAGAATATTACAATAAAAGTTTAAAAATATTTGAAGAAATTGGAGATAAAAAAGGTATTGCTTCAAGTTTAAATAATATTGGAAATATTTATTACCTTCAAGGCGACTATTCTAAAGCTTTGGAATATTATAGTAAAAGTTTAAAAATACGTGAAGAAATTGGAGATAAACAAGGTATTGCTAAGAGTTTACATAATATTGGACTTATTTATTCCAATCAAGGCGACTATCCTAAAACTATTGAATATTATAGTAAAAGTTTAAAAATAAGTGAAGAAATTGGAGATAAACAAGGTATTGCTTACTGTCTAAATAATATTGGAAATATTTATAAAGATCAAGGCGACTATTCTAAAGCTTTGGAATATCATAGTAAAAGTTTAAAAATCTTTGAAGAACTTGGAGATAAACAAGATATTGCTATGAGTCTAAATAATATTGGACTTATTTATTCCGATCAAGGCGACTATTCTAAAGCTTTGGAATATTTTAGTAAAAGTTTAAAAATCTGTGAAGAAATTGGAGATAAACAAGGTATTGCTACTAGTCTAAATAATATTGCAGGTATTTATTACAATCAAGGCGACTATTCTAAAGCTATTGAATATTTTAGTAAAAGTTTAAAAATCTGTGAAGAAATTGGAGATAAATATGCGTATTCCAATGCGCTTTCAAATTTAAGCAGTACATATGTAAAACAAAAACAAATAACCTTAAGTCACCAATATGCCCATAAAGCTTATAAAATAGCTAAAGAAACTGGAAATGTAGAAAACATAAGAGATGCAGCAAAAATCCTTGATACTATCTATTATGTTTTAGGAAATTATAAACTATCGCGTCAATATTACGAAGAATACATTAAAATGCGCGATAGTCTGCAAAGCGAAGAAGCAAAGAAAAAGGCCACACAACAATATTATCGTTACCAATACGAAAAGAAAGCAGCAGCCGATAGCGTTGCTTTTGCAAAAGAAATGAAAATTAAAAACATAGAAATAGCAAAACAAAAATCCGAAGCCCGAAAAAACAAAATAATTGCAGCTATAAGTATTGCAGGAATAATTATTACATTAGTTTTTTTAGTGTTTATATATCGTTCATTACAAACTACTCGTCGTCAGAAACGCATAATAGAAGAGCAGAAGCAAATAGTAGATTCGAAGAATATGGAGTTAGCAAAACAGAACGATGAGATAAAACGTCAGCGCGACGAAATTGCTACACAGAAAGATGAGATTCAAAACCAGCGCGATACCATTCAAAAACAGAAAGAAGAAATAGAATATATACACAACGAGTTAAAGTCGAGCATTACTTATGCAAAGCGCATACAGGAGGCGGTATTACC
>JAOAFV010000047.1 GCA_026416095.1 Bacteroidales bacterium
ATAATCGACGAAAAAAGAGGTTGGGTTACCAAAGAAGAACGCGAAAAAGGATTATTTGAAATTCGTATTGAATTAGCTCGTGAACTAAAACAAAGTAAAGAAGAACGAAACGAAACTTTCAAAAATATAAACCGAATTGAACGTGAAAATAAAGAAATAGAAAAAATATTGCAGGAACATGGTATTCGTGCAACACGAAACAACATTATTAAATACCGCTTATTCTTAGAAATGTGCGGGGGCAATAAGAAATTAAACGCAATATGCGTATATACAGGTAAGCCTATTTCGTTTTCACAAGTATTTAACGATATAGAAGTCGATGTTGAGCATATAATACCTAAATCTTTGCTCTTCGACGATTCTCAAAACAATAAAACACTAACTTTTCGTTCGATTAATCAGGAAAAAGGAAATAGAACAGCTTACGATTATATGGCTTCAAAAGGAACCGAAGCACTTAATGAATACATAGAAAGAGTTAACAAACTTTACAAAGATGGTTTTATTAGCAAATCAAAATGGGAAAAACTTCTTACCCCTGCCAACAAAATTCCACAAGATTTCATTCAACGTCAATTACGCGAAACTCAGTATGTTACTCGTAAAGCAAGAGAAATTCTTAGTAGCATTTGTAAAAACGTTTGGTGCACCTCTGGCAATGTAACAGAATATTTACGCCGAATATGGGGCTGGAACGATATTTTATTAGACTTACAACTTCAACGCATTAAAGAAATTATTAATAATCCATTGAAAGAAGGAATAACTGAAATAATAGAGTATGAAACTGAAGATGGACAAATTCATAAAAAAGAAGTAATTAAAGGCTGGACTAAACGCGACGATCATCGACATCATGCTATTGATGCCCTTGTAATTGCTTGCACTAAACAAGGATTCATTCAGCGACTTAATACTCTAAGCGCTCAAGGAACAAGAGACGAATTATATAAATTTGTTAGCGAACGAAAAGAAGAATTTAGAGAATCATTATCGTTAGTAGATAAATACTTTATAGCACAACGTCCTTTCACAACCCAAGAAGTAAAAGAAAAAGTTGCCCAAATTATTGTTTCTTTTAAACCCGGCAAAAAAGTTGCCACCTGGGGAAAACGTTTTATAAAAAAACATGGTAAACGTGTGGTAGTGCAAAAGCGTGTGTTAGTACCACGTGGGCCTTTAAGCGAAGAAAGTATTTACGGAAAAATTAAAACCCTCGAAAAAAATAAACCACTAAAATACCTCTTCGAAAATCCTCACCTTATATTTAAACCATATATAAAACAACTTGTAGAAAAACGACTGGCCGAATACAATGGCGATGTTAAAAAAGCATTAGATTCGGTAAAAATTAATCCTATATATTTAGACGAAAATAAAACTATTAAATTAGAATATGCTACATGTTTTAAAGAAGAATATGTTATAAAATATCCTCTTGAAAGCATAAAAGCTAAAGATATACCATATATTGTAGACAAAAAAATTCGCGAAAAAATTGAAGAAAGACTAAAGCAATCTAAAAACGAAAAGGAAGCCTTCAAAGAACCTCTTTATTTCGATGAAAATAACACTATTCCTATTAAAAGTGTTAGATTATTTACAGGCCTTTCGGCTGTCGAACCTATCAGATACGATAAAGAAGGTAATCCCATTGGTTTTGTTAAACCAGGAAACAATCACCATCTTGCTATTTACGAAGACGAAAATGGTAAAAAAATCCCACACTTATGCACTTTTTGGCATGCTGTAGAAAGAAAAAAATATGGCTTACCTGTTATTATCGAAAACCCTAACGAAGTTTGGAAAATTATTCTCTCTAATAAAAATATTTATCCACAACGCTTCTTAGAAAAATTGCCTAAAGAAAATTGGAAATTTATCGTTTCTTTCCAACAAAATGAATGTTTTGTAATTTCAAGTTCAATAGAAAGTATTGTACATGTAATTGAAAATAAAAAGCAAATTGCAAATAACATTTATAGGGTTCAAAAAATATCCTATAATGGTAAACAATTAGAAATATTTTTTAGGCACATATACGAAACACGAATAAACGACTCAGATTTATCAAGAAAACTTTTAAAATTTTATTGTGTTAAAAGTGTAAGTTCTTTATTTAATCTTAACCCAATAAAAGTTAATATAACACGTCTTGGAGATATAGTACAATAAAAAAGGGTGAGTTGCCCCACCCTACCTGTTTGCACAACGGTCATTAAGACCTTATTGTGATTTGCTTCGTTCACAAAATTACATCAATTATTTCTAAAAAACAATTATTAAAATCACTTTTTTCAATTTTCACGAAACTTTTTACTGTAACTTAAGTATAACTAAGCAAAATATTGTTTTTAAATGATAAAACAAACCTTATACTTTAGCAATCCAGCAATTCTTTGTTTGCGAAACAAACAATTGCTGATTCGTTTCCCCGAATTAGAAAAACATCCCGAAATTAAACAATTTTTTTGCGATAAGGGCGAAGTTACTTACCATATTCCCGACATAGGAATGATCATACTCGATCATCCACAAATAACTATTACTCACGCTCTTATGATTGAACTCATGAAACATAACGTCGCTATTGTTACTTGCGACGAAACCCATCACCCAACAGGTCTTTTACTAACTTTACATTCTAACACCCTGCAAAACGAACGATACCGCGAACAAATAGCAGCATCGGAACCCCTGAAAAAACAATTATGGTCGCAATTAATACGACAAAAAATACTTAATCAGGCATCTGTTTTGCGTAAACATCACCCCTCATCTAATGCCGAATTTTTAGTTAAGCTAAGTAAGCAAATTAAAAGTGGCGATACTACTAATCGCGAATCGGTTGCAGCAGCATTTTATTGGCCAAATTTATTCCCTTTTATAAAAGGCTTTGTTCGACATAAAGAAGGTATTGCCCCTAATAATCTACTCAACTACGGTTATGCTATATTACGAGCTTGTATGGCCCGAAGTATTATCGAAGCCGGACTACTACCTACTCTTGGAATTCATCATCACAACCGGTACAACGCCTACTGCCTCGCCGACGATCTAATGGAACCATTTCGCCCCTTTGTAGACGACGTTGTTTATCAGATTGTAATTAATACCAACAATCCTAACGAGCTAACTAAAGAAATTAAATACAAATTGCTATCGGTATTATACATCGATTGCAAAATATGTAACGAAACAAGTCCTCTACAAATAGCAACATTGCGTACCGCTCGCTCTTTACAACAATGCTTCAATGGCACTATACGAAAATTACATTTACCTGAATTTAAAATTAATTAAAATATGTTCTCTCGTTTAAGCGCTTATCGTATTATGTGGTTAATGGTTTTATTTGACTTGCCTACCGAAACAAAAAAGCAACGCAAAGTTTATGCTCAATTTCGTAAAAAATTACTTCAACACGGGTTTAATATGTTTCAATTTTCTGTTTACACTCGACATTGCGCTAGCCGCGAAATTGCCGATGTATATAAACGAATGATTAAACAAATTGTACCTGATGAAGGAATTGTAGGGGTAATTGAAATCACCGACAAACAATTCGAAAAAATTGAAATTTATTATGGCAAAAAACGCAAAGACCCCCCTCCTCCCCCTCAACAGCTTACTTTATTTTAGAAACTACTAAAATTAGAATAAAAATTTTTAATAATTTATCTTTTTTTTTATTGTTTTGTTTTAATTTTTTTTTTTCTAAAAAAAGGCTCTTTTTAGCATTTATCAAGCTTTTTAACACTATATGCTAAAAAGAACCTTCAAAATTACAAAATTTGAAAGCAAATCACAACTGCAAGCTGATTGAAAAAGCGCTTTCAGAGCGCTAAAAAGAACCTTCAAAATTACAAAATTTGAAAGCAAATCACAACAGAGAATTAAAAGAGATTATTAAAAGAGATGCTAAAAAGAACCTTCAAAATTACAAAATTTGAAAGCAAATCACAACGTATTAACGAGCTTTGGTAT
>JAOAFV010000057.1 GCA_026416095.1 Bacteroidales bacterium
GTCTGACATAAAATTGAAAGAAAATATTGAAAGCATCAAATACGGCTTAAACGAAATATTGCAACTAAAACCTGTATTTTTCAATTTTAAAGACGATAAAAATAAAAAGAAACAAATAGGATTAATTGCACAAGAAGTACAACAAGTTATTCCAGAATTGGTTAATAAACACGAAGAAAGTGGATACTTATCTATAGATTATTCTAAATTTGTTCCTGTGTTAATAAACGCAATAAAAGATTTAAAAAAAGAAATAGATGAACTTAAAGAAGAAAATAAAACTTTAAACGAAAAATTAAAACAATTACAAACTAAATAAAGATTTCTACAATTGTTACTTAAGGCAAAAAATATTTAAAAAACTTCCTTAACATAAATAAGTATAATGAGATTATAAAAAAATTAAGAATTATTCTCTTTTGCCAAGTTCTTTATCGATGTATAGTAATAAAGCTTTATTATCTTTAATTATTTTTAACTTTTCTACAATCTCGCTTGCCGAAGCTTCTTCTTCAACCTGTTCTTCTACGAACCAGTTTAATAGAGGTATTGAAGCATAATCTTTCAATTCGTAGGCTAAGTCTGTTATTTTATTAATGAGCGAAGTTACATGTTTTTCATGTTCGTAAACATTTTCGAACAAATCTAATAAATTATCCCAATCTGTTGGGGGTGTTTCAATTTTTTCTAAGATAACTCTTTCTCCTCTATCGTATAAAAAATTCATAATCTTATAAGCATGCGAAAGCTCTTCTTCGTATTGCTTAAACAGCCAATGTGCAGAACCTTTTAGGTTTTTACTCTGGCACCACGCCGACATTGAAAGATACAAATAAGCAGAATACATTTCTGCATTAATTTGTTTGTTAAATAATTCGTAAAGTTCCCTTTTCATAAGTAAATAATTTTACTTGGCAAAGTTATTAAAGAGTTAGCCATTTAAAAAAATAATTTTTCATGATTAATATCATAAGGGAGTATACAAGAAATAAAAAATACCCAAAATTTTTGGTGAAGTTAACAAGGTCAACGATGAAAAAACTAAAAAACTAAAAAAACTCATTTTAAAGTATAAAACCTTAAATATTAGCAACATAAATAGCCTACGATGCAAAAATAAAAAGAAACCGATTGAATTACTTTTTCTACTGAAACAAGTAACAAAATTTGATGAGTAGAATATGTAGACAAGAAAATATATATACAACTAAAATTAGTTTTAACTATTACTAGTAAAAATATTGAACTACCTTTATTTCGAAAGCAATAAGTTTGTTTATCAATTTTGAATTCTAATACATAATTTATTTTTAACCAAAGTCAGCATATTCAATATGTTTTTATGTTTTTTTATTGCATAAAAGAATTTAAATTTGCAAAAGCAGTTAATGCTGAGTTAAAATAAGAAGCAAGAATTTATATGATAGACAAATTAACTCAGGAAAGAATTTTAAATGCTGCTCAAATTGTCGATGTAATAAAAGAATTCGTTGCTCTTAAGAAGAGAGGAGTAAATTATGTAGGATTATGCCCTTTCCATAAGGAAAAAACACCATCGTTTACAGTATCGGAAAGTAAAGGTATATATAAATGTTTTGGTTGTGGGAAAGCAGGAAATGTAGTTAATTTTTTAATGGAACACGAGAAAATATCGTACACCGAAGCGCTTAGATGGTTGGCTAAAAAGTATCTTATTCCAATAGAAGAAAAACCTTTAACTCAACAAGAATTAGAATTATATAACGAACGCGAATTATTATTTGCTATAACACGCATGGCTAACGAATATTTTGTAAAGCAATTATGGAACTCAGAAGAAGGTAGAAATATTGCATTACCATACCTTTATGAAAGAGGATTCGAAGAAAACATTATAAAAAAATTCAGTATTGGCTACTCACCACAAGACGAAAAAGAACTTTACAATTACGCCGTTAAAAATGGGTATAAAGCAGAAGCACTACAAAAAGCAGGATTAATAAACAAGTTAAATAATAATAATTTTGCAGGGAGAATAATTTTTCCAATATTCAATATTAGTGGTAATGTTGTTGGATTCAGCGGAAGAATAATAGGGAATGCAGAAAATGTTGCAAAATATTATAATTCGCCAGAGACTGAGATATTTACAAAGGGTAAGTTATTATTTGGACTTATTCAGGCTAAATCGGCAATAATTAAAAATGAAAAGTGTTATTTAGTAGAAGGCAACGTAGATGTATTAGCAATGCACAAAATGGGTTTTGAAAATACCGTTGCTTCGCTTGGTACAGCCCTTACTGTAGAACAAATTAATTTAATAAAAAGATTTACAAGAAATATAGTAATTGTATACGATGGCGATACAGCGGGAGTTAAAGCAGCACTTCGCAATATTGATTTGCTTTTACAAGAAGGAATGTACGTTAAAGCAATAATGTTACCCGAAAATCATGATCCAGATTCATTTAGTCGTGAAGTAACTTTAAACGATTTTTTAGATTACTTTAATACAAAAGAAGAAGACTTTATTTTATTTAAACTTAAAGCTTTATTAGAAGGTAAAGAAGCCGATCCAATAAAAAAAACATATGCCTTTAAAGAAATTGTAAGAACAATATCGTTGATACCAGATCCTATTCTAAGAACAGTATATTCAAAAGAATGCTCAAAAATACTTGAAATAAGCGAAAAAGCAATTATCGACGAAATTAATTCATTAATAATACAACAAAACAAAAAGATACAACAACCACTAATGCCTAAAAAAGAAGCCAATTCTGTAACAAACGTTCAAATTCCAAATTTTGTCGACGATTACTACATCGAAGAAATAGAAAATGAAATTTTAAGAATAATAATTCATTATGGTAATGAACCATACAAAATTGAATACGATGAATATAGTAATGAGCCAGTTAACATTATATCGGTAGCCGAAGCAATTATATACGATCTTGTTAGCGAAGATTTACAATTTAAAAATCTTATATATAAAAAAATATTTGAACTTCTTTTAGAACAATTAGAAAAATATAAGTATATCGATGTAGATAGCCTCTTGTTTCATGAAGATTTACAAGTACAAAATACTGTTGCTTCATTACTTGCGGTGCCTTATTATTCAGCAAAATCGAGAGGACAAAGCGATATGTTATCGAAAATTTTTGAAAAGCAAAAAGTAAAAGTTTCGCACGAAAAAGAATTTCTTAATAAATTAATTTTTCAATTATTAATGCGTTATAAATATAAAATATTAGAAAACGCAGAAAAAGATTTAATAAAAAAACTTGAAAAAGCAATTAGCATGAATATAAATAACGACGAAGTAAATATGCTTCTTTATCAGATTAAACAAATAAACGATGCGATAAAAGAAATTTCAAAGTATCTTAATATTGTTGTGCGTTAAATATTGAATTAATAATTTTAATAGCATCTTCTTCTGCAACCCCTCGCGATAAAAGAAATTTTAAGATTTTAGTTGTTGTTTTTGCATCTTGATTGTTGTCTTTTATAGTTTTCATTTTACTTATTGCAAGTTTTTTGAAAACCTCAAAATATTCCGTTTCAGGAATTTTGTTAATTGCATCTTGAATAATGTTTTCTGGCATTTTATGGTGATGCTTTAAGAAATAAATAATTTTCTCTTTGCCCCATTTGTTCAAATAGAATTTATCGTTAACAAAAGCCGCAACAAATCGTTCGTTGTTTATAAAATTATTATTTAGTAATTTTTGTAAAATTTCTTCTTTTTCATTTTCAGATATATTTTCTTTCTTTAACAATTCTTTTATTTCGTGTTCAGAATATTCTCTTTTTTTTATTTTTTTTAATATTTTTTCTAAAATCTGTCTTTTGTTATTCATTTTTTATTGCTTTAACAAATCTATACTGGCCTCTAAAATCCTTAAAGATAAAACAAGTATACATAACTTCAAAAAGTTGTTTTACTTCGTTATAATAATTTTCATGAAGCTCTAAAAAAACATAGCCCCCACGAAATAAAAATTTATTTGCAAAGTTGAATATTGCTTTGTAAAAAATTAAAACATCGGTATCTGGTACGAATATAGCATCGAAGGGTTCGTATTTTACATTTTCCGGTACAGACAATCTATAAGAGTATGGTACATAAGGTGGGTTACTTACTATAACATCGAAAAAAGGATAGTTATATTGTACATTTAAAATATCGTCTTTAATAAAATTAATATCAGTTTTATGATACTTAGCATTGCAATTTGCCACTTTAAGGGCAAACTCATTAATATCTGTAGCAAAAATCGTTGAATTTTTAAATTTCTTTTTTAAAGCAATAGCAATACATCCAGAGCCAGTGCATAAGTCAATTATTTTATAATTTTTATTATTGTCGAGTGTTTTTTCTATAATTGTGCATAATTCTTCGGTTTCTGGACGTGGTATAAAAACTCCTGGGAAAACAAATAAGTTTAATCCTGCAAATTCAGCTTTATGTGTAACATACTGAAGTGGATAATTTTTAGTTAGTTTTTTTAATTTTAGTTCTAAACATTTTTCTTTATTGGCATAAAAGGTATTGTTAAAGTAGAGAAATATTTCTGATGGACTATTTAATTTTAATAAATCGGCTAAAAGTATTTTAGTAATGTTTTTAGCCTCCATCTCATTATATATAGTTTTTAAGGTATCAAAAGTTTTGTTGTATATTTGTTGAACGGTTTTCATGAAATGTAAAGATATAGAAAATGGATGAAAAATTATATATGCAACGTTGTCTCGATTTAGCTGTTAATGGGGTAGGACACGTGTTATCGAATCCATTAGTAGGTTGTGTAATTGTGAAGAATGGGAAAATTATTGGCGAAGGTTTTCATTATAAATATGGTAAGGAACATGCAGAAATAAATGCTATTAAAAGTGTTAAAGATAAATCGTTGCTCGAAGGTTCAACTATGTATGTTACTCTTGAGCCATGTATTCATTATGGTAAAACACCTCCGTGTGTTGACGAGATAATAAAACATAAGATTGGTAAAGTAGTTATAAGTGCAAAAGACCCAAATCCATTGGTTAATGGTAAGGGAATAGAAAAACTCAAAAAAAACGGAGTTAAAGTAAAAATAGGTACACTTATTGAAGAATATCGATGGATAAATAGAAGGTTCTTTACATTTCATGAGAGCAAGAGACCTTATATAATACTTAAATGGGCTCAGTCGGCAGATGGGTTTATTTCTCCTAACGACAGTTCAATAAAATGGTTTACTAGTAAAACATCGCAATTGCTTGTACATAAATGGCGGGCCGAAGAAATGGCAATACTTGTGGGCGGAAATACAATAATTAAAGATAATCCGTTTTTAACGGTTAGAGAATATTGCGGCAATAATCCTCTTCGTGTAGTATTATCTAATACACAGTTGCCCGAAAATTTAAATATATTCGATAAAACCTCGCATACAATTATTTTTAGCAAAAACAAAAGTGTTAGCTACAAAAATGCCGAAGTCGTTTATATTAACGACAATGATAATTACTACAATATTATTTTTCACACTTTATATGAAAAAGGCATTTCTTCTGTAATTGTTGAAGGAGGCTTAAAAACACTTAATGGATTTATTAATAATAATATTTGGGATGAAGTAAGAATATTTATTGCAAAAGATAAATATTTTAGAAAAGGAGTTAAAGCTCCTGCTTTTAAGTTCAATTGCCAAAAGGTTTTTGAAATTGAAAATGATAGTGTTCTTTATTTTTACAGATAAGCAATTAGCTAAATAATATTTTGAGAGAAATAGAAAATATTAAATTTTTCAGTAGAGTTAAATATTACGGAGAGTCTAAAAAGTAAAAAAATATTTTTTTTTGTAAGGTGTAGTGTGTTTATAGAAAACATTTAATTAATACATCTACATTCCTACATAAATACAATTGTTTCAATTTTTTACTTTTATATAAGTAGAAATGTGCTAAATGCTACTTCTATAGGCCCCCGAGAAAAATAATTTCACTGTGATTGCGAAAACACTAGAATAAAGCGACTTGGAATAGCTAATAGAAGGACCAATTCCAAAATCATAAAAAAATTTGTAAAAAAAATCTATGTTTAAAATAAATCCAGTTTCTGAAAAGCCTTTATACAAGTCAGTTCCATTAATATTTTTCCCATAATAATAATATCCAAAATTGTAAGAAGGGCCAGCACAAAAGGAAAAAAAATATTTTAGAGTTTCTATATTTTTCCCGATAGTAAAGCCTGCTACATTACATCGCCTAAAGCTTTTAAATATAATAAATCTTTCGGAAGATAAAAGATAATTTAATTGTAATTGAAACATTTTAAAGTTAAATGTATAAGAAAAAAAAGAAGAATATTCGTAAGTATTATTGTGAAAGTTGTATGCTAAACCTTCTCCAACTGTAAAATAATTAGCTTTTTTAACATAAATTTTATCGTTTATTATAAGTTCTTCGTTTTTTTCTTCTTGGGTAAAAGAGAATAAGTAGAAAAAAATAAAAACAAGTAAAAAGATGTTCATTATTTTTCTTGTTTCAATTTTTTTAAATATTCATAAACATATTCACCAAGGTGGTTGATTATTGAATCTTTGCAGTATTCTAACAAGCTAATATTATTAGTTTTGCCATATTCAAAAGACGATTTGCAGATATCCCATCTATGAATATTTACAGCAACAAAATCTTTATATTTTTTTATTCTTAAGGGATATAAAGCACAAGAAGCTGGCTTTGAAAATTCTATATCTTTGTTCACATAAGCTTTTTGAATTGCGCATCTTACAATATCTTTCTCAAAAATAGCAAAAACACATTCTTTATTATCGTTAAGTTGTGTAACGGGTTCATTATCAACGTCTATGTAATAAAAGTTATGTTTAGTAATTGTATCGATCGATTTGGCCGACAAATATTTGTATATTTTATGAATATTTTTTTTTAAACACTCTACTTCGTCGAAAGTTAAAGGGGCTCCACTATCACCTTCAACACAACAAATTCCTTTACATTGTTCTATATTACAAGAAAAGTTTTCTGTAAGAATTTCGTCGGTAATTATATAATTATTTATTAAAATCATAATGAGGTTACTTTATTAATACTTTACCTGTCATTTCGGGTGGTATATTTAAGTTCATCATTTTCAATAATGTTGGAGCAACATCTGCTAAAATACCTGGCTCAACATTTTTAAAACGTTTCGACACTAAAATAATAGGTACAGGATTTAAGGAGTGAGCTGTATTGGGTGTACCATCGGGATTTATAGCATAATCTGCATTACCATGATCAGAAATAATTAAGACTTCGTAGTTATTCTCTAGGGCGGCCTTGGTAACTTTCATTACGCATTCATCAACAGTTCTTACTGCTTTCAGAATGGCCTGATATACACCAGTATGTCCTACCATATCGCCATTTGCATAATTGAGACATATGAAATTGAATTTTTTTAATTGTATTTGGTTAATTACAGCTTCGGTAACTTCGTAAGCGCTCATTTCTGGTTTTAAGTCGTACGTGGCAACTTTAGGCGAAGGAATTAATATTCGCTCTTCTCTTTCAAAAATTTGCTCTCGCCCACCAGAAAAGAAAAAGGTTACATGTGGATATTTTTCGGTTTCAGCAATTCGTAATTGTGTTAACCCTAATTTCGAGATATATTCTCCAAATGTGTTTTCGACGTTAAAAGGAGGAAATACTACTTTCACATTTTTATAAGTTTTGTCGTATTCGGTCATTGTTAAATAATAGAGAGGTAGTGTTTTCATGTCGAATTCAGGAATGTCTTTTTGTGTAAGAGCAATTGTTATTTCGCGCAAACGATCGGTTCGAAAATTAAAGCAAAAAACAACATCGTGTGGCTTTATAAGAGCTAGTGGTTGATTATTTTTATCAACAAAAACAATTGGCTTAATAAATTCATCAGTAACATTATCTTTGTAAGATTCTTGTATGGCTTGTAGCACATCGGTGTGTTTAATGCCGATTCCATGTACCATTGCATCGTATCCCTTTTTAATTCTTTCCCATCGTTTGTCTCTGTCCATTGTATAATAACGCCCCGCCAAAGTTGCAATATATGCATTTGTATTTTTTAATTTTTCAAGTAAATATTTAATATAGTCGTACCCACTATGAGGATCGGTATCGCGGCCATCGGTTAGTGCGTGTATTGCTATGTCTTTTACTTTGTTTTCTGTTGCTATTTCACATATTCTTATTAGATGGTCAATATGTGAATGAACACCTCCATCACTAACCAAACCAATTAAATGAAAAGTACAATTGTTTTCTTTCGCATAGTTAAAAGCTTCGATCAAAGTAGGGTTTTTATCGAGAGTTTTTTCTTTAATTGCTTTGTTTATCCTAACCAAGTCTTGATAAACTATTCTTCCTGCTCCAATATTAAGATGTCCTACTTCACTATTTCCCATTTGTCCTTCGGGTAATCCTACATGTTCTCCACTTGCAAATAAGTAAGAGTTTGGGTAATTTTTTTTCAGCTCATCTAAATAAGGAGTTCCAGCAGTAAATATAGCATCTGATTTCGATTTATCTCCAATTCCCCAACCGTCGAGAATAATTAAAATTACGTTTTGTACAGTATTTCCCATATTTTTTACAAAATTAGCAATTAAATAGGTTCATAACAAAAGTTTATTTTGTGTTAGGAGTAAAATAATCAAGAGAATTCGATTAATAAAATTGTAACATCGTCAAAGAACTGATTTTTTCCTCTGAATTCATTAACACTGGCAAGTATTTTCCCAATACAAGTTTTGCAATTTTCTTCGGTCGAAATAATTCTTTCAATTTCATTAGTTCCATAAGGAATATTTTTTTCGTTTTCGATGTCGATAAGACCATCGGTAAAGCAAATAAGGCGTGTTTTTTCTGTAATTTGTATAGAATTTATTATAGTATTGTCTATATTGGACAGCATCCCAATGCCCGGACATCCTTCTTTTAAAAATTTAATTTTAGATTTACTAGAATATAAAATGGGTGGTATGTGTCCAGCATTAATATAGGTTAAAATTTTTGTATTTAGATTATATTTACCTAAGAAAGCAGTAATAAATTTATCGCTCTTTGTGTGTGAATTAACAATAGTGTTTAAACGTTTTATGAGATCGTTTAAGTTAATATCGGAAGTAAACAATGCTCTTAACGATGCTTGGAAATTCGACATTATTAAAGCTGCCGAAATTCCTTTGCCTGAAACATCTGCTATGCAAAAAGCTATTTCTTCATTGTTCAAATAAAAGAAATCGTAATAATCGCCGCCTACTTCAAAGTGTGGTTGATAATAAGTAAGCACTTTTATATTATCGTTGTAAGGTAAAGTTTCGGGCGATGGTATAAGGTAAGACTGCATTCGGCGAGCAAGCTCAAGTTCGTGTTTAATTTTTTGTTGATTAATAATTTTTTCGTTTAACTTGCGATTTTCAATAGCTACAATCAGAATGTTAGTAAGGGTTTGAATAAAATTAAAATGTTTTATTATGGGGCTAATTCCACCTCTTTCTTCTTCAATGTCACCAAGCAAAACATATGCTATTGGTACATTGTTGTTGTATACTGGTATAATAACATCGAATTCAGATAATAGAGTATTACCATGAAAAGAAAGGTGAGTTATTTCGGTATATAAATATAAATCATAATCAACATTAATATTTTTATAATTATCGTTTTTTATGCCAGAAACAATAATTGGGCTCCAGGTGTCGTCGGTTTTTGAAAATAAAAGAAGCTTACCAATTCCTAAGTCTTTTGTTATAATTTTTTCGTATTTTTTTAATAAAACATTATTAGAGAGGTTATCGTTTATTGCTTTAGTAATTTCAAGTAATGAGTTAAGTTTAAACTCAGCAAGTTTTAGTCTGTTTAAGGCATTGCTTTTCATGTTTTTTCGTTAAATATTTTTATTAGTTCTGGGATCTGCTTTAAGTAAGCTAATTCTTTCATTTTTAAGTACGATTCTATAGCGGGAGTTCCGAAGTACACTTTATCGCCCTCGAGCGATTTAACAACGCCCGATTGTCCTAAAATTATAGCATTTTTTCCTATAATTACATTCTTTTGAACACCAACTTGAGCCCATATGGTTACATTATCTTCAACGATAACGTTAGAGCCAATTCCTGTTAAGGGAGCAATTATACAATTCTCACCAATTACTGTATCGTATCCAATTATTACATTACTACCAATTTTAGTTCCTTTTTTAATTGTGGTATTACCTCCCAGCCCTCTTTCAATTACTGAATTGGCACCTATTTCAACAAAATCTTCTATCTCAACTCCACCAACTGGTAAAATCTTTTTATATTGGTTGTTTTCTTTTTTATAGTAAAAAGGATCGCACGCAATGGTGACTCCTGGGTAAATTGTAACATTGTTTTTTATAGTAGTATTATTTAATATTTTCACTCCTGAGTATATAATGCAATTTTCACCAATAGTACAATTTTCTCCAATAAAGACATTAGGGTATATGATTGTTCCTTTACCAACGATAGTATTTTCGTTAATTAGCTCTTTTTGCTTTTGAGGTTTAAAAAAATAACTTACCAGTTCATTATAAGAATCAAGAGCACAATTAGAAATTAACAGAACTTTATTACTTTGATAAATTTTGTTTTCGACTATTATTGCCGAAGCAGGACTTTTTTGAGCAAGGTTAAAATATTTATCGTTATCGGCAAAGGTTATATCGCCAAAAGTGACGTGCCGAACATCACTTATGCCGTTAATTTTAGTATTTGCATCGCCTTTAAAACTTAAGTTTAAAAGATTAGCTATTTCGAATACAGTAAACTCCTGGTTGAATTTCATTAGTACTTTATTTTTTAACTCTTTCGGCGTATTTCAATTCGCGAGTATCAACTTTTATTATATCGCCTGTTTCAATGAAAAGAGGGACTTTTATTTCAAGACCTGTTTCTAAACGAGCATTTTTCATTGGTGTAGATGCTGCTGTATCGCCCTTCACACCTGGTTCGGTATATACTACCTTAAGTTCAACATAAGGAGGCAAATCGCACGTTATAGGGGTATCGGTATCAGCATCAAAAGCAATATAAACTTGCTGATTTTCTTTAAGTAATAAGGGTTCTTGTATTAGTGATTTAGGTATCATTACTTGTTCGTAGGTTTCTTGATGCATAAAGTGAAAATATTCTTCATCGGAATAAAGGAAAATGTAAGGACGCCGTTCAACATTTGCAACATCAATTTTAACACCTGCATCGAATGTGTTTTCGATGACTCTACCAGTTTTTAAATGTTTAAGCTTTGTTCTAACAAAAGCACTACCTTTGCCAGGTTTAACATGTAGAAATTCTATTATAGTGTAAATTTCGTTGTTAAATATAATATTCATCCCATTATAGAAGTCGTTTGTAGTTGCCATAATTAAAAAATTTAAGCAAAGTTAAATTATTTTTTTCAGATATAAAAAATTAGGGATTATAATAAGCTTTTCTTAAAATTTTTTGATAATCATCTTCTTGTAATAATTCTTTTAAAGTTATGTTTTCATTTTCTTGCATATATTTTTCAACAATTTTATAACCAAGCCAAACAGCAGCTCGCGCAGGCGATTCTCGTGGAAAAGTTGTTGTAAACATACCATCGTTAGTGTAGCGTTTAATATCCATCATGTTTGTGCTAAACAATTTTTTTTTATCTATTAAGAAACGCCACATACTACGTTCGCTTTTTTCGCACCATTTTAATTGTTTTTCGCTAAAACCAAATATAATGGTATCTGGAATAAAAGGTAAAATTTTTTTTATAACATAAAGTAATCTGCCTTCGTGAATAATATTTGATAATACATTGTCGGCTTTAAAATTAAAAGGATACCTTGCTCCAAAATAATTAAATATTGCATCGAATACAATATAATCTTTTTCGGTTTTTCTTATTCTGTAGTAGGGCATTTTTAATTGTGGGTAAAATTCACAATTTTTACCAAGGTACATGTCGAGTCCTATGCCTATTAAACTATCAGAAGCTATAATCGGTTTATTAAATCCACCATGATAATAATATACAGTAGGTACTGGTATCTCTGGAAAATAATACTTAAGATGTCTTAACGATTTGATAATTTGCTCGTTTACATCGGATGTTGAGGGATATTTTTTTTGAATATATTGATAAACCTTTTGCATATTATAGTCGCTTACAAATGCTTGTAAATAAAGAGGATGTTTTACAGTTCCGGAATGTTCTATGTTAATAACATAAACACAAAAAAGGTCGTAAAAAGGATAATATTTTTTTGCAAAATAAGGAACTTTTTGAGGAATACTATCAACAGGGGTTTCGAATAGCTCTTTATAAAAATAATAAAATTTAACATCGATGTTTGGTAAATTTTCTGGGTATTCTGTTACACATTTCGATAATAATAAAATAAAAACTACAACTAATAATATGTTTTTTTTCATTTATACGAAAAATTCTTTAATGCATTAGCAATGTATTCGATTTGTGCTGGTGTTAATTCGGTATGCATAGGTAAAGATAAAATGTTTTGAGAAACATAATTTGAGTTTTTAAACATATTGTCGTTATAGTTGTAAATTTTATATGCAGGTTGTTTATGTACTGGAAGTGGGTAGTATATCATAGAAGGTATATTGTGTTTGTTCAAATGCTCAATTAAATTGTCGCGTTTATTATTTTTAACAATTATACTATATTGGTGATATGTATGATTGCTCCATGGAACGGTATGTGGAGTAATAATACCATCTATATCCTTTAGTAGTTCATTGTAATATTTTGCAGAGTTTATGCGAGAATTAATGTAGGTATCTAAATATTTTAGCTTTACGTTAAGAATACTTGCTTGAATTCCATCTAATCGAGAGTTAACACCAATAAACTGGTGATAATATCGTTTTGTCATGCCATGGTTAGCAATAGCACGAATTTTAAATGCAAGGTCATCATTATTTGTAAAAACGGCCCCACCATCGCCGAAACATGCAAGGTTTTTGGTGGGGAAAAACGAAGTACAACCAATGTCACCAAGTGTTCCAGATTTTTTTATTGTTCCGTCACTTAAATAAATGTCGCATCCTAAACTTTGTGCTGCATCTTCTATAACATAAAGATTATATTTACGAGCAATTTTTATAATTTCTTCCATATTTGCCGATTGTCCGAAAAGATGCACAGGGATTATGACACGTGTTTTTTCTGTTATTTTTTCTTCTATTTGTGCAGTATCGATTAAAAAAGTGTTAACATCAATATCTACTAATACGGGTTTTAATTTTAGCAAAGCTATAACTTCGATAGTGGCAATAAAAGTAAAATCTGTGGTAATAACTTCGTCGCCTTCGTTTAGATCTAAAGCCATGAGGGCAAGTTGAAGAGCATCAGTTCCATTTCCGCAAGCTATAACATGTTTTATTCCTAAATAGTTAGCTAAATTCTGTTCAAAAATTTTAACTTCCTCGCCTTTTACAAAACTTGATCTTTTAATAACTTCGGCAATCGAATTATCTATTTCGGTCTTTATTTTAAGATATTGATTGTATAAATCAACCATTTTAATTTCCATATTATTGTTTTTTTATTAGTTCTATTTGATAAATTTCTGGCCAGTACTTTCCGGTTACAAATAATCTATTATTTTTAAAATCGTAGGCAATTCCATTAAGCACGTCGGGCTCTCGTGTGCATTTTTTTTTATTTAGAATATTTCTAAGATCAATTTCACCTTCTACAAAACCAGTTTCAGGATTAATCATTACAATTTTATCTGTCTGATAAACGTTAGCATAGATATAAGGAGGAATGTATTCAAGTTCGTTCAGGTTGTTAACAGGAGAATTGTTATCGAAAACTTCAATTCTTTTGATTTCGTTAAAGTTATCGGGATTAAGAAAATATAATGTGTTAGAACCATCGCTCATTACAAGCATGTCGTTGTATTTAGTTAAGCCCCATCCTTCTGTTGGGTTTTCAAAAGTCCTTATAAGTGAAAAATCGTTTAAATTATACTCATATACAATATGCGATTGCCACGTAAGCTGATATATCTTATCTTTATAAATTACAATGCCTTCGCCAAAAACATCTGATGGTAAGTTTCTTGAAAGTATTACTTCGTTGTTTTCGAGTTTATATTTTCTTAACGACGAAAAACCATATTGTCCAGATCCTTCGTACATGTAACCATCGTAAAATTCCAGCCCCTGAGTATATGATGATTGGTCGTGTGGATATGATCTTACTATTTTATAAGTATATTTTACTGGTGGTTTGTTATTTTTAACTATTATATTGAGATTTGCGACAAATGTTGAATCTTTTTTTGTGATTTTAACTTCAATTGAGTTATTTCCTGCTTTTACATTCTCAGAAAGTTTAAAAGATAAAATATTATTATTTATTTGATAATTTGAAAGCTTTGCATTGTTAATTTTTACAATAGAGCAGTCTATGTTGTGAGGTATATACTTTAATTTTAATTGCAATAAATCATCTTTATTAAACGAGTCAAAATTAGAGACGTTTAAAATTTCTGCCTTCAATATTTTAGTATTGTTTTCGCGAATTTCGTAATTAGATTCTTTTTTTTGAGATTGTTTACACGTAATAAGTAGAAGAAGCGTAATAGCTATATATACTACCTTTTTAATTTCCATTCGGTTCTATCTTTAAAGTCTTTAATTTCGATACCAAGTTCTTGAAGTTTTTTTCGTATACGGTCGCTGGCTTCAAAGTTTTTGTTTTGACGATAAACTAATCTCTCTTCAATAATAATTTTCATTAAATTATTTATTAAATCATTATTAATTTCGCTTTTTGCTGGTGTAAGTCCTAAAATATTTAAAATTATGTCGTCGTAAATTTTTTTTAGTGAATTATAGTCGGTTAAGGTCAAAGTTTTATTTTTATTATAGAAGATATCGTTTATAACTTTAGTAAGTTCGAAAAGATGAGAAATACATAAGGGAGTATTTAGATCGTCGTTTAGTGCATCAATACATATTGTATAATATTCATTTATATTGTAAGATTGAGCAGTATCGGAAATATTAAAGTTGTCGATAATAGAAAAGGCATCGAAGAGTCGTTCAAGAGCTTTTTCGGCGGCCATTAATGAATCTTGCGAAAAATCGATAGTACTACGGTAATGAGCTTGTAATAGCAAAAAGCGTACCACTGCTGGAGAAAACTTTTTAGATAAAAGTTTAGATGTTCCTTGAAAAATTTCTTCGAGAGTAATAAAATTATTAAGCGACTTACTCATTTTTTGGTTGTTAAGAGTTATAAGATTGTTATGTATCCAGTATTTAACTGGCATTTTACCAGAATAAGCGATACTTTGAGCTATTTCACATTCGTGATGAGGAAAAGCTAAGTCAATTCCACCACCATGAATATCAAAGACTTCGCCAAGATATTTAGTTCCCATTACCGAGCATTCAAGATGCCAACCAGGGAAACCAATACTCCAAGGCGAGTTCCATTTCATAATGTGTGTGGGTGGAGCTTTTTTCCATAAAGCAAAGTCGTATGGGCTCTTTTTTTCATGAGTACCAGTAAGAGTACGAGTTTCGCTATACAATTCTTCAATACTACGCCCCGATAAAATACCATAATGATACTTCTTTGAGTATTTAACTACATCGAAATAAACAGAACCATTAGTTTCGTATGCATAATCGTTCTCAATAATTTTTTTAATCCATTCTTGTTGCTCAATAATATGACCCGAGGCTCGTGGTTCGATTGAAGGGCGTTGTACGTTTAATAAATCGGTGAAGTAATGGTATCTATTGAGGTAATACTGTGCTATTTCCATGGGTTCTAGTTTAGAAAGTCTAGCCTTTTTTTCTATTTTATCTTCACCTTCTCCTAATTCATCCTCTAAGTGACCTACATCGGTAATATTTCTAACATATCGTACTTTGTATCCAAGAAATTTTAAATGTCTAAATAAAACGTCAAATACCACTGCCGATCTTGCATGTCCAAGATGTGGATCGCCATAAACAGTTGGACCACACACATACATTCCAACAAATGGCTCGTTTAAAGGAATAAATTGTTCCTTTTTACGTGTTAAAGTATTGTAAATATGTAGAGGATGTTTCATTTTTTTGCGTAAATATAATAAATATTGCTCTTAATATTTAATTTAAATGTTAAGTTGCATATTAAAATAAAACATTTTTGCAGAAAATTTGGAATTAATATGAAAATCATTTTATTTTGCATAAAAAAAATTATTTTATGAAAAGTTTAATCAATCTTAGCTTAATTTTAATTTTTTATTGTTTTACAAATTTATTTGTTGCTTGCTCTCAGCAGAGCCCTGTTACCAATGATGAGATGCAATATGATACAACTAATATCATGCAAAATTTAACTCCAAGTGAACAAAAAGCACTTAATCTTGTTAAAAATTTACCAGAGGTAAAGGAATTTTTAGAAAAAAATAAAAATGCAATTATTGAGGTTGATCACACTCATAATGATACAGTTTTAATTCACGTTTTTAAATGTGTTGTGCACGAAGAAGGAGGAATGAATACAGCAACATTTAACTGGTATAATGTAGATACTAAAACTTGGAAAATTAAAAAGTTATTTTAATATTTTCTTCTTCGTTTTAAGCTTTATAGGGTATGTTTAAACAATTCCCGACTTATTTTGCATCTTCATTTTTTGTTAACAATATAAAGAAATCTATCCTGAAGTAGAAGTGCTTTTTGTTATTCGAATTTAATATTCGTTAAAAAATCTTTTATTTCATCGCGTATTTTTCTATAAAAATTCAGTTTTTCACTTTCTGTACCATTAAATTTAGCAGGATCTTCAAAAGATTTGTGAATTTTGTACTTAACTTTACCAGTAAAAACTGGGCAATTTTCTTTGGCGTTATTGCATACAGTAATTACATAATCAAAATCTTTATCTATAAAATTATTAACATCTTTTGGATAATGAGAAGCAATATCAATACCAATTTCTTGCATTACTTTAATGGCAAAATCATTTACTTTTGTTTCTGGATGAGTTCCTGCCGAATATATTTCAAATTGTGGAAAAAGATTTTTTAATATACCTTCAGCCATCTGGCTGCGACAGCTATTACCAGTGCAAAGTATCAATATTCTCACTTCTCTTCTTCCTTCTTTTTCTGATATTTTTTATATTTACTTACAAATCTATCTACGCGACCTGCAGTGTCTATAAGTTTCATTTTACCTGTAAAAAATGGATGTGAAGTATTTGAAATTTCAATTTTTACAAGCGGATATGTAACACCATCAATCTCTATTGTTTCCTTACTTGGTGCTGTTGAACGTGTAATAAAAGTAAAACCATTTGAAACATCTCTAAACGCAACAAGCCGATAATTCTTGGGATGTATATCTTTTTTCATCTTAACTTTTTTGCAAAATTAGATATTTATTTTTTGAAAAACAAGTATATTTTCTCTAAAGTCTTTTCATAAATTTAATACCTCAGTTGAATAAATTATTAAAACGTAGCAAAAGAATTACTATGAAATTTTAGGTATGGTAAGATAAAATATCAATGATAAAAATTAAAAAAAAGAGATTTAAATTGAAGTAAAGAATCAAGACCTTTGTAAAATTACCTAAAATAATTTTTTGCAATTAAATATGATTAAAAATTTTAATTTTCTACCTTAAAATTTTATACCATAAAAAATTGCTCATTAATCTCCTTAATTCTGTTTTGTTTTTGACTTATAGGTGCCGTATAAGCTCATTAACACTTCTACATCTCAACAAGCATCATACTATCTTTTACAAGCTACTCACATTCCACATCGCTCATGTTACTGCTCTGTCAATAACTTCTTATACATCAGCCATTCTTACGATTTTATTCCTTTCTTTTTACCTTTCATATCTCCTTTTCTAATAATCTCCATTCTATCACTCTACTCACAATTTCAAAAAAATCACTTTATCTTCTCTTACACACTTCACAAATGTCAAAAAAATTTTCTTACATATATTGTTTTATTTTCTTGTAAGATATTATCACCTTAGTTAAATCTCAGTGATAATGTATTTGTAAAGTTCTTTTTAATATGAAACCCCTTACATGCTCATAAAATCGATATTGAACTTTCTTCTTTGTCGTTAAGGTTTGGTTGGTCCCCAATTTCAGTTAAATAATCTTTGAAATCGTTAAAAATTTCGTTTGTTACTTGTTGCCTGTTGAACATTTATAAAACTACTTTTCTGTTTATAACTAAATATCCTTTTTCTTTTACTTTATTGAGTTTTGTAAACTTTCATTACTGTTTTCAAGTAAACAAAAATAAGTTTATGGATTTTGGCTTTGCAGTGATTTGTTACAATTTGCTTGTAGCGTTAAAGATTTTCCGAATATTCACCGGAGTTTGTTTTGTCGTCAATACAAATAAAATATTTGTCATTTACTTAAGCCCAAATGTCAGTGTTGTTCCATTGCACACCTACTTTAACTTTGGTAATTTGATAATCGTTTAATTGTTTAACTAGCAAACTCATAAAATTTTTTGCAATATCACTCAGATTCTCATCAAATTGGCTATTATTAGTGTCGGCCCATTACAAGAGCCAAGTGAAGAAGGTAACTTCTCATAATTCCTTTGTGGCTAACCTGAAAACATTCGGTTTGGTTGTTATAGTGCAGATGCATGTTTGCCTTTCATTGGGCCATTAGGGTGTCTTGGACAACTTAATGCTGTCATTGAACTAATTGAACTAAATGATTGTCCATAATACTTACAAGTGTACTTAGATTTTTCGCTTCCTTCATAAAGTTTGTGTTTCCTTTTCATTGGGCCTAAAGGATGTCATGGGCAGATTAAAGATGTCAAACTTAAAACACTTGAAAATTTTTGTCCACAAATAAAAATTTGCTATATTTAGTTCTTTAAATATTTGTTTACTCTATTCGGGTTTCGGCTTCCCTGGCTTTTGCAAATATAAATTGTCTGGTTAGTTAAATCGTGCGGTTGTATCTGTGTTTTTTAACATGGCAGCTAATGTTTTTGTAGTTTGTTTTAACTGTCAATTTCGAAACACTGTCCTGTCAAGTTACACGAAAATTTATTGGAAGCAGAAAAACTTAATCTTGCCATATCTCGGTAATGAAATATTTTGCCTGTTATAATATACTTAATTCTCACTTGTCAATTTTTCTCTTATTTATTAAAAATTTTATGCAAATACAAAAATAAATTAAGAATGAAAAAGTTAAAAAAATAAAAAAAAATAAAAAATAAGATTTATTTCATAGTAAATAATTCTTTAATAACCGTAGCTCTGTATTTTTAAGGGTAATGTAGAAAATAATATTCCATTTGTTGGTGGTGAGTCTTTAAATATAAGTGAAGAACGCCCTATTTTTAAGTGGAATGTAGAAATAATATTCCATAAATAACCTTGAAAAATTGACCTTTCAGCCTATTTTATGAAATCAATATAGTTTTCTTCTCAAAAATCCTTTATGTGCTATTTAATAGTTTTGTTTTGTAATTTATCCACATAAATTAAATGCCTCTATAAAAAGAAATGGTTCCCCAGAATGAGTGTACAAGTATTTACGACCCACAACCTATGTGCAAACAATTAAAGGAAATTACTGAAGCAAAAAAATGCGTACTATCAAAAAAGAAATCGAAAAAAAACACAAAAGTACCTTGGAATAATAACTAAACCAATAATTTATACCTTCAGCGAAACAACATTGTTAATGGACAATTAGTACCCCCGCTATCGATACAAAAGAGAACATCGATTCAACAAAAATAACATTGGTTAATGGACGATAGTAATTATTACCACTCAAAAAAATTTTTCTAATACATGAATAAAACAGAAAAGTTGTTGTATACTTACGCTAAATAAAATTAAAAAATCGAGATAATATACTACAAACTAACCGAAGGTAAATAGCATAAGCAATTTTTAACCTTTTTGCTTTATATTTATAAGTGGCAAGGAAATTGGAGCGTAGCAAAACTCTGAAGCATAAACAAAACAATTAACTTAATTCCCTAAAAAAGCAAAAGTTTATTTCTTAATTTTTCGGTAATTTTACAAATTTTTCACCCCTTTTCGAATATGGTAAATTTTTCCTACTTAAGAATACATTATGGAATTTAATTAAATTCTCACATTATTATTCTTTTTAAAATTATCCTTCAACCTCAAATATTTCGCCGCTATTAAGTAAATCGTCAACATTTTTAATTTTGCTATTTATTTTGTCTTGTTGAACATTATATTCCAATAAATCATCGTAAGTAGGATACATAACCGAGCGTATAACTCCCATAGCTACCGGGAATTTTGGTGGGCTCATTTTAGCTAACATCAAATGAATACCTGGATCTTTTTGATAAGGATCATGTACCAATAAATCTTTTTCGGTAATACCATTTTCGCCTATTTTAACTACCTCCAGTTCTGTTCCATTTAAACGAATTCCTTTATCTTTATTTTTTCCAAATATAATAGGCTCTCCATTACGTAGTATTACCATATTTTCGTCGCGATATTCTTTTCCAGTAATTTGGTAATGTATTTTATCGTTATAAATAACACAATTCTGAAGGATTTCAACTACCGATGTACCATCGTGTTTTGCAGCTTCAAATAATACATCTGTCATTAGTTTTACATCGTTATCGGGTACTCGTGCAAAAAAAGTGCCTTGCGAACCTAATACTAGCTCGCCAGTATTAAACGGATGTTCAAGCGTTCCATATGGCGAAGTTTTACTAATTTGCCCCATAGGCGATGTTGGCGAATATTGTCCTTTAGTTAAACCGTAAATTCTATTATTAAATAATAAAATATTCACATCAACGTTTCGCCGTATAATATGAATAAAATGATTTCCACCAATAGCCATTGAATCGCCGTCACCTGTTGCAATCCACACACTTAAACGTGGATTTGCAAGTTTAATGCCAGTAGCTATTGCACTCGCTCTCCCATGAATACCATGAAATCCATAAACATTTACATAATAAGGGAAACGCGACGAGCATCCTATTCCCGATACAAAAACAAAGTTTTCTTTTTTATACCCTATCTTCGGAAAAACAGTTAAAACTGCACTAAGTATTGCAAAATTTCCACAACCAGGACACCATTTAACAGGTAAATTACTTTCAAAATCCTTCCTTGTCAACTCAACATCCGATCGTTCTATGCTATTAATTATAGGCGACATATTTTTATTCCTCCATAATTTTTATATAATTATCGATTAATTCTTTCATCTGAAATGGCACAGATTGTATTTTATTCACCTGATAATATTTAAACTGTGGTAATTTAGCTCTTAGATACACAACAAACTGTCCTGCATTCATTTCGCAAACAACTATTTTTTTAAACTTACTAAAAACTTCTGCAGTATTTTTGGGTAGCGGCATTATATACTTAAAATGGGCATGACCAACCTTTTTTCCTCTATTTAGCATTTCTATTACAGAAGAGCGTATTACTCCTTTAGTTCCACCCCAGCTTACCACAAGTAAATCTCCTTCTTGTTCGCCATACACTTCTTGCAATGGAATGTAATTTGCTACTCTTTCTACTTTTTCTGCTCTAAGGCGAACCATTTTTTCATGATTTACCGGATCGGTGCTAACTATTCCTTTAACATCCGATTTTTCGAGTCCGCCAATTCTATGTCTCAAATCCGATGTACCAGGTATTGCCCAATAACGACAAAGTTTTTCGGGATCTCTTTCGTACGGGTAGTATGGTTTATCGGTCCTAGCATACATAGGCTTTATATCGGGCAAAGACGCAACCGACGGTATTTTAAAAAGCTCTGAACCTTGAGCTAAAGAACCATCGGTAAGCAAAACACAAGGTGTCATATGTTCAATACTTAATTTAGCTGCCATGTAAGCAGAATAAAAACAATCGGCTGGCGATTCTGCAGCCATAACAATAAGTGGGGCTTCACCATTTCTACCATATAACGCCTGAAGTAAATCGGTTTGTTCCGATTTTGTTGGCAATCCCGTCGAAGGCCCTCCTCGTTGTACATTAACAACAACAAGTGGTAACTCCACCATAACTGCTAACCCCAGCGCCTCAGATTTCAACGAAAAACCAGGCCCCGACGTAGATGTTACTCCTAATGCCCCAGCAAAACTTGCCCCTATTGCCGTACAAATTCCAGCTATTTCATCTTCTGCTTGTAATGCCTTCACTCCCAAAAAACGTAAATATTCTAACTCAGCAAGTATTTCTGTGGCCGGAGTTATAGGATACGAACCTATGTAAAGCTGAAGATTTGCCTTTTCGGCCGCAGCAGTTAATCCCCATGCAACTGCAGTGTTCCCATTTATATTCCTATATCTACCTTTTTCTAATTTCGGCTTTTTTACCCTAAAATTAATTTCATCATTATTCTCAATTGTATCAAAATATTTATAACCTTCTTCAAATAAAACTTTATTAATTCTCAAAGCTTCTTCTTTGTTCTTAAACTTTTTCTCAATACTACGCAATACATAATCCTTACCACAATTAACCATTCTAACTGCTAATCCAAGAATAAAAAAGTTTTTGCTTCGTAATGCTTGCTTTTGCTCAACATTCAGATTATTCCCTATTTCTTTAACTTTGCTCGATATAGGTAATGCATAAACTTTGTAATCTTTTAATGTACCATCTGTAAGAGGATTCGAAGTGTACCCACATTTCTCTAACATTTGTTTGTCAAAATTATCGGAGTCGACAATAATTATACTATTACTGTTAAGCCATTGTTTATTGGTTTTTAAAGAGGCTGGATTTAAAGTAAATAAAACATCAACTGTTTCGCCAAATGTTAATATTTTTTTTCCACCAAAGTGAACCTGAAAACCAGATACACCATCAATAGAATTCTGAGGCGGACGAATTTCGGCAGGATAATCGGGAAAAGTTGTTAAATCATAGCCCTCGTATGCAACAGCATCGCCAAATAAATTACCCGCAAGTTGCATACCATCGCCCGAATCTCCTACAAATTTTACAACTAATGCTTCTA
>JAOAFV010000009.1 GCA_026416095.1 Bacteroidales bacterium
TAATAATCCTCCTGACTCCCATCGTATGCATATTCAGGTGTCGAGTATCTCCCTAATACTTCATTATTGAACTGTCCAACATTTAGTATAAACGCCTTCTCGCTACCATATCTTATCTCCCAATTCTTCTGCTGAGAAAAAACTTTTGATATCACAAGCAATATTAATAATAATATTTTCATATCAAGGAGTTTTTACTTTTTTAACAAAATTACAACTTTTTTTAGAAAAAAAAATTTCTTAATACTCAAATAACAAAAAAGGTTACAAGTAGTAAAAATAAATTTTGAGAAATAATTTTTTTTTGCTTACTTGCAACTTGATAATTTTATTTTTTCTTATGAAGAATCTTAAAGCTAATTATCATAAGATAATGTTTTTGTTTTTTACTTTTTTACTATTATATTCTTGCAAGCAGAGTTCTCAGAGCGAGTTGGACAATTATGTAGCAGAAAGTAGCGATACTGTACAATCGTCGGTTGTAATGTTTGGGAACACAGTTTTTAGCTTACCATCGCCATACGAGATTGCTTATCTTGTTAAGAAATTAAATGTACCGTATAACAAAGAATATTTAAACCCACATAATAAGTCACACAATTATGTAACTTCTATCGAAAAAGCATTAAATTTAGGCATATATGGTTGTGATTTGGGTTATTTAACACTCTATGATCAGAGTTCCGATGCTATTCATTACTTTTCAGTTATAAAGTTATTATCACAGGAATTAAATATAGAAAATGCTTTTGATAAAAAGACAGTCGATAGAATAGAAGCAAACATTGGAAATAAAGATTCATTAATGGTTATAGTATCAAATTCATACAGAAAAGCAGATGAATATTTAAAAAATAATGCACGAATGGACATAGCTGCTCTCATACTAACAGGAGGTTGGATTGAGAGTACATACATTTTAACTCAGATTATTAAACAAAATAAAAATCAGGAAATAATTAATAGGCTTGGCGAACAAAAATATCCTCTTGATAATTTAATCAAAATTCTATCGCCTTTTTATAATCAATCGAAAGAGATTGCCGAGTTAACAGATAATTTAATTGATCTGGCCTATGATTTCGATGGTATTGATATCAAATACACATATGCGCCGCCAACAATAGATACAGTGAACAAATTAACTATTATCAATAGCAAGTCGGAAGTAATTATTAATGATGTACAAATTAAACTAATAACTGAGAAAATAGAAAAAATAAGAAAAAAAATTGTTAAATAAATATAAACTATGAAAAAAATAAATTTAATTATAATAAGTTTTATTGTTTTCTTTAACAACCAAATTAATTCGCAAGAAGATTATACTTTATCAATTTGTTCGAAATATATAAAACCACCTTTTATATCAGACGGACAGGTTTATAGGGCATTAATAACAGGCGATGAAATAGCAGAATTTCACGTTACTTTTTTTGGAGGAACCACATACAGAATAGCAATTGCTGCGGGTCAAAGCGAAGGTAATGTTATTTTTTCTCTTTACGATAAGGAAAGACATTTATTATTTACCAACAAAGACTACAACAATACTGCATGGTGGGATTTTAAATTTACTTCTACTGTTGACTGTATAATAGAAGCAGAATTAATTCCTTCGGCACGAACAGGGTCTGGGATACTAAATATGCTGATAGGATTTAAACAGCAATTCTAATCTTTTATGAGCGAGAGGATACTTAAAGCATTAATGCAATTATTTGCCATTATTGCCCGACCCGACAGTAACCTTGAAGAACGAAAAGAAGTTGTAAGAAACTTCCTGAGACAACAATTAAATACTACTCAGGTAAATGAATATTTACATGTATTCGAAAATTTTTATAAAGAATATCAAGTAGAAGAAACCGATTCGACTCGTAAAAGAAAAAAAATTGCAGGTAGTTCAGTAAAAGTTCTAAAAATATGTACAGCTATAAATGAAGAACTTACTAGTAAACAAAAATTCATAGTATTAATTCGACTGCTTGAATTTATCAAATCCGACACAACAAAAGTTTCAGATCTGGAAATGGAATTTGTTGAAACTGTTTCAGATACCTTTAACATACCACACGAAGAATTCGAAAGATTAAAATCGTTCGTATTAAACGATGAAAATAACATTCCACAAACCTCGCAGTTACTTGTAATAGATAACAATGAATCGCCTCCTAATGAAAAAGTTAAACACATTCAAAGTTACGGTTTTGATGGAAAATGCTGGGTATTACATGTTAGAACATCTGAAATGTATTTTTTACGTTTACAAAGTTCGACCGAATTATATATAAATTCGCAATTAATTCAACCTTATAAGGTACATGTCTTATCGCCTGGCTCGGTAATAAAAACATCAAAAAAATTTAAACCTATTTACTATTCCGATATTGTATCTATATTTAAGGAAAAAGGAAGTGAATCAAAAATTATATTTGAAGCAAAAAACATTGAATATAGGTTTAAAGGTGGTCAGATTGGTTTACACAAAATGTCTTTCAGAGCTGAATCTGGAATGCTCGTTGGAATTATTGGAGCAAGTGGAGCCGGTAAGACCACTTTATTAAATGTACTCAATGGATCGTATATTCCAAGTGCAGGAGATGTTTTAATAAATAACAAGAGTATATACGACCCACAAAATAAAGAATTAGAAGGATTAATTGGATACGTTTCGCAAGACGATTTATTAATTGAAGATTTAACTGTTTTTGAAAATTTATATTTCAATGCCAAGCTTTGCTTCGATAATCTGAGCCAATTTCAGATATTGCGACTTGTGCTAAAGATGCTTCAAACTCTTGGACTATACGAGATAAGACATTTAAAAGTAGGATCACCTTTAAACAAAAAAATTAGCGGTGGTCAACGAAAGCGTTTGAACATTGCCCTCGAACTAATTAGGGAACCAGCTATACTATTTCTTGATGAGCCAACATCAGGGCTTTCATCTCGCGACTCAGAAAACATAATGGATTTACTTAAAGATCTTGCATTAAAAGGCAAATTAGTCTTCGTTGTAATACATCAGCCTTCTTCCGATATCTTTAAAATGTTCGATAAGTTACTTGTTTTAGATACTGGTGGCTATCTTGTTTACGATGGTAATCCTGTAGAATCAATAATATATTTTAAATCAAAGACTCACCAAGCTAACTGGGACATGAGTGAATGCCCATTGTGTGGCAATGTTAACCCCGAACAGATATTTAATATTTTAGAAGCACCAGTCCTTGATGAATATGGCAACCCAACTCTAAATAGAAAAATCACACCCTCTGAATGGAACAATTTTTTTATTTCAGAAAAAAAACAAGAAGAACCAGTGGTAATAAATTACCAAAATTATTCTATTCCTCAAATATTTTTTAAGATACCAAATAAACTAAAGCAATTTAAAATATTCACAATAAGAGATTCTCTTGCTAAACTTGCAAATAAACAATATCTTATATTAAACTTATTAGAAACACCTTTACTTGCTTTTATTCTTTCTTTTATAATCAGGTACTATAATGTTGATATTTCTAATGAGTGGGGGTATACATTTGCCGATAATCCTAACATTCCGATTTATTTTTTCATGTCTTCTATTGTTGCCATTTTTATTGGTTTAACAGTTAGTGCCGAAGAAATATTTAGAGATAGAAAAATACTAAAACGCGAAAAATACTTACACTTAAGCTGGGGTAGTTATTTAACAAGCAAAAGCTTTATTTTAAGTGTAATTTCGGCATATCAGGCATTATCGTTTGTATTAATTGGAAATACTATACTCGAAGTTAAAGGAATGTACCTAGAATTTTGGTTAATACTTTTTATAACATGGTTTTCTTCAAACCTAATGGGCTTAATAATTTCTGAAGCCTTTAATTCGGCTGTTACTATTTACATAACGATTCCTTTTATTGTTATACCTCAATTAATTTTAAGTGGAATTGTAGTTTCTTTCGACAAATTAAACCCCGATATAAGTAGCCCAAGTCGAATTCCTATTTACGGACAATTAATTACAGCACGATGGACATACGAAGCACTTTCAACTTACCAATTTAAAGAAAATGCTTACGAAAAAATGTTTTATGAATACGATAAAATTACAAGTTATGCAAATTTTAGAAAAGATTTTTGGGCACGACACTTACAAAATAAAATAATCGATATTAGAATGTACCTTAATAATCCTGAAAAAAAAGAATACATTGAAAATGCCTTAATACTTCTAAAAACAGAAATAGCCGACGAAATTAAAAAGAACAAATATGTAAAATGTAATGTAAACTTAGAAAACTTAAAATTTGAAAATATAAACGAAGAATTATTAAGAGAATTAGAATTGTATTTTAACCAAATAACTCGTTTTTACATAAAAGTTTTTAATCAAGCAAGTAGCAAAAAAGATGAATTAATTAATAAATTGCAAGAAACCAAAGAAAAAAAAGATGAGTTTATAAGATTAAAGAAAAAACATTTTAATGAAAAATTAAAGGAATTTGTTAAAAACGAAACAGAATTAAACAAAATTGTAGAATATAAAAACAAATTGTATCAAAAAGCCGACCCTATTTTTCTTGACCCCGAACCAGGTATTTTAACTGCACATTTTTATTCACCTAGAAAAAATTTATATGGTATTTTTATCGATACTTACTGGTTTAACTTTTTTGTAATTGTGTTAATGTCTATATGTTTTTATTTTGCCGTTTATTATAGAGTGTTATCAAAAATTCTTGCTCTCGGAGAATTAGTCCAAGAATACTTGAAAAAGAAACTTAAGTTTTTAAATAACAATAAATAATACTTATTCCACTTTTAAAACATTTTTAATTAAGCTATAGTATTTTTCCTTTGGATGGGCTCCAATTAAAAGTTGTGGTTGCCCTTTTATAGGAACAAACAACACAGCTGGTATACTACTTATTCCAAATGCTTGAGCAACTTCTTTTTCCTTATCAATATTTACCTTATAAACATAAATTTTATTCTTAAATACATTACTTATTTCATCTAAATAAGGCGAAATAATTTTACAAGGCCTACACCACTCAGCATAAAAATCTATTATGCAAGGCTTTTCGCCTTTATAATTCCAAGTTTTTTCTTTTGTATAATTAAAAACTTTTTTCTTAAAGTTTTCAGTATCTAAATATATAACACTTGACTTAGATTGAGCAAATAAAATACACTTCGAAAAAAATAATATAATCAAGGTAACTAAGTTCATTTCCTTATGGCTTTATTATTAAAGGTGGATTAATATTAAAAATTTCTTTAATAGCTTTAGTAAATGAATCCTTTGGCATTGCACCAACTGCCATATGAGGCTGCCCTTCTAAGGGAACAAACAAAATAGTTGGTATACTTCTAATTCCAAATAACTGTGATAACTTTATCTCTTTATCGGTATCAACTTTATATACATACAATTTACCTTCGTATTGCTTAGCAATATCCTCTAAAATTGGTGAAATCATACGACAAGGAGCACACCATTCAGCATAAAAATCAATAATACATGGTTTGTCACCCAAATATTTCCATTCACCGTTTTCTTCGTAATTAAATACTAACTTTTTAAATTCTTCTTCATTTAAATGCTTTACCATAAAATCTTTAAATTATATTTTTGCAAATTTACAATTATTACTTTAAAAAAAAACATAAAAGCAACATTAATTTTATTTTACCTTACCTTTTATCACTCACAACTAAGCTAATTCACTCTCCAAGCACAGTAATAATAATTTCTCTTTTACCTCCATTCCTTCTAAACTCACACAAATAAATACCTTGCCATGTTCCCAAAGCAACTCTATGATTAACAATTGGTATTACTAGCGACTGTCCAAATATACTCGACTTAATGTGCGATGGCATATCATCATTTCCTTCAATAGTATGGGTAAAGCCCGGAAAATTTTCAGGAACCAATTTTTTAAAAAAAGTCTTAAAATCATATCTTACTGTTGGATCGGCATTTTCGTTAATCGCAAGAGCTGCCGAAGTATGTTGTAAAAAGATGTTCACTAAACCTGTTTCCGGTAAAACTTTTAATTCTCTTAAAATAATATCAGTTATTAAATGAAAACCTTCTGAATATGGTCCTGTACTAATACGCTTTTGAAATATCATATATTTAAGATATTTTTGTATTTTCTTTCATGAAAAAATTTTTAGCGCTTGTCTTATTAAATATTTTTTTCTTATTTTCTCATTCACAAAATTATAAAATATATCAAATAAAAGGTATAGTATTAAATACCGAAAATAAACCTCTTTCATACACATTCATATACGATTCATTATTAAAAAAAGGCTATCTTGCCAACGATATAGGTGAATTCGATTTTTTTACTATAAACAATAACACGATTATATTTAGTCATCTTGGCTACAAGCCACAGAAAATAAGAATTTCTATAAAAGATAGTCAGCAAGATATTTATTTCCTTAAAGTGTTTTTAATAGCCGACACAATTTTTTTAAAACCTGTAAATATTTTTCCATGGCGTAATTATGAACAATTTGTACTAGATTTTTTAACAGCAAAAATTCCTGACGACGATTATCAAAGAGCAAAAACAAATTTTAACATACTCAAATACCAGATACAATTTGCCGACGACGAAATGTTTGCTTCTGCAAATATAAGTTATAGATTTTCTTTATTTAAATATACTTCTGATCTTTATTGGAAAGGTCAAACTCAACCACTTCAAATATTTAATATAATTGCATGGCAAGAATTTTTACAATATCTTCGCGAAGGAAAATTTAAAACAAAAAAAAGAAACAATTAATTATTTCTACAATATTCATCATTTTCGTTTTCACCTATTTCATCTTTATATGCATATTTTTCATCATCTTCTGTATACCATTCAGGTAATTTTTCTTTATAAACATACTTATCTTTAAAAATAGCTGAGAGCACCATACCTGTTATAAAACCTGCTAAATGAGACTCCCATGATATTTTATAATCAATAGGAAAAATTGCCCAGATTATGCTCCCATACAAGAATATTACAAGCAAAGAAATTGATAATAAGGATTTATTGCCCGTAAACACACCACAAAAAAACATGTAAGAAACTAATCCATATATTAAACCACTACTGCCTATGTGATACGATGGCCTACCAATAAACCACACTATAATGTTTGGAATTATCAACAATATTAATAGCACTTTTAGTGCAACTTCAGGATAAAAATAAAATAACAAGGTTCCCAATACTATCAAAGGAACTGTATTAGAAATAATATGGTTAAATTCAACATGAATGAAATGTGAAGTTATTATTCCAATTAAACCTTTACTCTTTAATGGATACAAACCGAGCTTTACTATGTCTACATTAAAAAAACTACTTAATAAAAATATACTCCACATTGTTATAAGAAAAAGCATTGGTACAAATGAAGCTATGAAAAAACGCTTCTTCTCCATTGCTAATTTGCAAGATAGCATTTATTTTAAAAATTTACTACTTTTATACTCTTATTTTTTATGTTTTATGAAACATTACAAAATTGTCTTTACTTTATTTTACATAAATATAAAAATTTTCTCTCAGTATTATGATAATTCAGTAATTCAACAAAAATTTGAATCATGGCTAAACAGCGATATTTTAAGCGGCTCGCTTATTGCAGTATACATAAAAGATTTAAGTGAAAACAAAGATTTAATAAGATATAACGAAAATATTTATTTGCAGCCTGCTTCGCTAAATAAACTTTTTACTACTGCAGCTGCCTTAGAAATTCTCAAGCCCGATTACAGGTTTAAAACCGAAATTGGTTATACAGGGTATATTAAAGATACTATCTTATATGGGAACATTGTAATTAAAGGTTTTGGCGATCCAACTTTGTATAGTAAACACTTTAAAAATTATTACGACAGTATAGCTCCTTTTAACAATACAATTGAAAAATTAAAAAAACTAAATATAAAAAAAATAAAAGGTAAAATTATTGCCGATGCTACTTACTTCTCTTATAACATACACAATCCTAACTGGATAATAGGCGATGCTGGTAATTATTTTGGGTCGCCTGCTTGTGCACTATCTATTTTTGGCAACGAATATTCATTGGTTTTTAATACAAAGAAATACTCAACCCCAAAACTTGTTGCTATTAAGCCAGATATTATTGGAATTAACTTGATTCAAGAAATAAAATGCGCAAAAATTAACGAAGACCAAAGTTTTATAATGACAAACTTATTCGATACCACTCAAATTATTACAGGTGAAATACCTTGTGGTAAAGATAGTTTCGAAGTTAAAGGTGCAATATTAAATCCTCCTTACTTTGCAGCAAAATTTTTGAAGAAGCTTTTTTCAGAAAACAAAATTATTGTTGAAACAGATTCTATTGAAGTTCTTATAAATTATACAACCGACAAAAAAAATTCTATTAACTATACTTTACTACACACCATTTACTCCCCTCCTCTTAAAGAAATTATAAAACTAACAAACCAAAAAAGTATTAATATTTTTGCCGAGAATATTGGTTACGTATGTGCTAAAGAAACCTTTGGAATTGCCGATTATATTCACTCAGTTAGAAGTATTGCTAAGATTTTACATAGTATCACCGACAACTTATACATATGCGATTGTTGTGGATTAGCCAAATGCAACCTCGTTACAGCAAAACAAGTTAACAACTTACTCGAATACGAATTTAAATCGAAATATAAAGATGTTTTTTTTAATTCTTTGGCAGTTGCCGGCAAAAGTGGTACCATGTATAAAATGTTTAAAAATACAAAACTCGAAGGTAAGGTTATTGGTAAAACAGGAACTCTAAGAAATATTAGAAATATTGCAGGTTACATATTGAAAGATAATAAAACCTATAGTTATGTAATTATTGTAAATAACTGTCCAAAAAATATATCCGATATTAACGATAAAATTATTGAACTATTTTTGAAACTTTTTTAACCTTATAAACGTATAAAATAAAAATGAAAGTTAATGTCTTAAATAAATTTTTATTTTTGAGTATTATTAGTTGTTGCCCTATATTTTTCATTCTACTTTACAGTTGTTCATCATCGTGCGATTGCAGATTATTAATTGAAAAAGGAAATAGGTATTATGATAAGAATAACAAACCATTTACAGGTAAATGTTACATAATTTCCGATACTATAAAAAAAGAATTTTTTTACAAAGAAGGCTATTTACACGGAATTTCATATGTTTATGGAAATTATGGTAAGAAAATTGCCGAATTCAGATATTTAAAAGGGCTACGACATGGAAAACAAATAATAAGAAACTTTAAAGGCGATATTATATTAGAAGAAAATTACAATCACGGTAAACTTGAAGGAAAGAAAATAGAATGGTACGATAATAGAAAAGTAAAAGAAATTTCGGAATTCAAAAATGGGAAATTAAATGGTGAACAATTATTATTTTTTAAAAGTGGTAGAAAAAAAGAGAGAAGGTTTTTTAAAGAAGGATTAAAACATGGTGAATGGATTGTATGGTACGAAAACGGAGTTGTTAAACAGCAAGGTAAATATAAAAACGATAAAGAACATGGAATATGGGTAACATGGTACGAAAATGGAACCCCCCAATCTAAAATACAATACGAAGAAGGAATACCAAATGGTAAATTCCAAGTATGGTACGAAAATTCCATGTTACAACAAGAAGGTTATTATAATCACGGATTCGAAGATGGTTTATGGATTGTATGGTACGAAAATGGAAAAGAAAAAAGAAAAGGTTATATAAAAAATGGATTAGAACAAGGGTTATGGGTTACTTATTATCCTAACGGACAAAAAATGTCGGAAGATTACTATATAGATGGTAAAGAAAATGGTATTTCTAAACAATGGTACGAAAATGGTCAATTAAAATGCATAGTAAATTATAAAAACGGAGTTTACGACGGTGAAGTTTTATATTTTAACCCCAACGGACAAATTCAAACAAAAGCTATTTTCAAAAATGGTCAGTTAATTTCTATTCCATATCAAAAACGTGACACTTCAATAAAAGAGATACCAGTATTCTAAATTTCTTAGTACTCTATCTCCATTTTTATGCACTACAATTATCAATTAAAAAATTTTAAAGAAATGACAATTTATTTTAAGATAAATCAATTAAACTCCCACATTGTAGAATGCTTACTTAAATAATTGACCTCTACTATACTATTTTTACTTTTCTTTATTTTTGTTGTAAAATTTATACAACTCGTTTCAATTAAAACGGTAACCTCTCACTTTACTAATTAGCATAGAAATAAGATATTCCATAATAATCGCATTAAAAAACTGACCTTTCAGCCTATTTTATGAAATCAATGTAGTTTTCTTCTCAAAAATCTCTTTATATGCTGTTTAAATAGTTTTTTTTGTAATTATTTTATACCACATAAATAAACGCCTCTATAAAAAGAAATGGTTACCCAAAATGAGTGTACAAGTTTTTACGACCCACAACTTATGTACATACAATTAAAGAAAATTACTGAAGCAAAAAAATGTGTATTATCAAAAAAAAATAGAAAAAATAACACGCAAAGTACCTTTGAATAATAACCAAACCTATATTTATACCTTCAGCGAAACAACATTGTTAATAGACGATTAGTACCACCGCTATCGATACAAAAGAAAACTTCGATTCAACATAACATTGTTAATGGACGATGGTAATTATTACTACCCCAAAGAATTTTAAGATAGATAAGGCATAATAAAAGATATACAAGAACCGAAACGAAATACAACAGATGTTTGATGTAAAGAAAAAACATTATTTGAAGCAGGTAAAATACACATGCAATTAATTAATTATTATTAAAACATTCACGAATTAAGATACTTTTTACTTCTCTAGAAGATAATAAAGATAATAAAACTGAAAAATAAATTTAACCATCACATAACACTGATAAGAGCTTTATTTCATTATTTCTTATGACCTCTATGTAAATTATTTTATTATATTCTAAATCAGACAAACATTCCATGTAATCATATATATTATTTACTTTACAATCATTTATTTTTATAATAATGTCTCCTTTTTGAATTTGTGCTTTTTCGGCTAATGAATTAGATTTTACTCCTAATACTTTCAGACCATTATAAGAATTGCTAACATCAGGTACTATACCTAGTGTTATTTTTAGTTCATTTTTACTTATTTTTTGTTCTTTGCGCAAAGTTTTTTGAAAATTTATTTCTCCATTGTAATTTGCTAAGATTAATAAAATATTATAAGCAAAATCTGTAACTTCTTTTACTTGCTTATAATTTATCTTATCAGCATCATCGAAGGGAGTATGATAATCAATATGTATGCCTGTATTAAAAAAAAGTACAGGAATATTTTTATAATAAAACGATGCATGGTCTGAAGGACCATCACCATCTGGATTTTTATTAAGTTTAAAGCTATATTTATTTATTGAATATAAACTATCAATAATTTTTTCAAATACAGCCGAAGTAGCTACCCCACTTATGGTTAATGTTGGAATAGAATCTGAACCTCTTCCAACCATATCCAGATTAAGCATGGCTTTTACATTAATTATTGGTATTGGAGAATTTTCAACAAAAAAAGAAGATCCAATAAGTCCCATTTCTTCGGCACTAAAAGCTACAAACATAATGCTCTTTTTAGTCTTTTTATTCTTTAATAATCTTACTAGTTCTAATAATGAAGCTACACCCGATGCGTTATCATCGGCACCATTATGAATAGCCGTAGTGTCGGGCATTCTCGAAATAGTATTATGCCCACCTGTTCCCAAATGATCGTAATGAGCTCCCACAATTATGTATTCCTTTTTTAATTTTTTATCTTTTCCTATTTTAGTACATATTATATTATTTGTTTCTCTATAAACATCATTAAGAACTATATTGCCATAAATTCGTGATTTTAATTTTATAGGAATAAAAATGTTAGCTGTATCAGAAAAAAAACGAATGCTATCTGGATTAATATTATTTTGGTTGCATAAAATTTCAAAGACTTCATAAGTTACATAAACAACTGGAATTCCAATGTTAAACTTTTTTCCTGCCTCAGGTAAGGTATTATCGTGCCTAACTATTATAACACCATTGGCTCCTTTTTCTTTAGCCTTTATACACTTATAAAAGTCGTTATATACTCTAACAGGTAAATTATGTTTTTTGTTCTTTTCGCTAAAAAAAACCACCCATCCATTAATCTTTGTGTTTTTAAAATGATCAAATTCTATTTCATTACTTTTATAATAAAAGCCATAACCTACAAAATATGCAGTTGTATCGAGTTCTTTAGTATCTGAAAAAGTAGCAGGTACGAAATCTCGTTTTAATATAAAATTAATATTATCAATGAAAAATTTATTTTGTGGTGAAATTAACCTATCCCAAAGAATATTAAATTTTTGAAGACCTGTTTTATTATACAATTTGCAAGAATATTTTTTATAAAATTTTAGTATATAACTTGTTGCTAAAGAATCGCCAATTGTAGCAGGATACCTACCTTTAAATGAATCGGAAGCAAGGGTATATATGATTTCTTTTAATAGAGTAGTATCTGCTTGAGTAAAAGATTCAGACATTCCAAAGTATAATGTAAAGATAACAATAAGAATATACTTATTCATACGACCTTAAAATAAAAACTAAATAATCGTTTAATTCTTTAAATTTATATTTTTTATAAAGGTTTATTGCATTCTTATTTTCACGGTGAACTTCTAATTTAATTTGCATATTCATCTTTTTTCCAATCTCAATACATTTTTCAAATAGCATACTACCAAACCCTTTTTTTTGATAAGCAGGATGAATACAAAAATGATGAAGATACAAACGTCTGCCGTCATTTGTTATCCATGCTGTTCCAATAATTTTTTTTGTCAATTTTTCTTCTAAAACGAAGAGAACACCACCATGTTTTAAAGTTGAATTAATTGTGTCAATATTATCGGCCCTTTCCGGATTATTTAGTTTTGTACTTTCCCATAATTTCAATACGTTGTAATAGTCAGCATTTGTAAATTCTCTAATTATATAGTCTTCATTTATTGATTTTTCTGACATAAGCTTCATTATTTAAGAAATTTACAACATAAATTTCTGTGTCTGGTTCAAGAAATCCTTCTTCAGAAATTGCATCATAAATCTCACCATCTACTACTATTTTGCCTGATGGACGTAACTTTGTGAGACACCTTCCTCTTTTACCAATTATTTTAGAAATTTTGATATCAACTCCAATAAAACCATCTTCTTTTTTTTCTTCGGTTAATAATGAAAATTTTGGAAACTTTTTACTTGCAAATATTTTTCCACTTAAAAACAACGACAAAATAAAAGATAATGAAAAAGATAACATAACAATAAGAAAATTTTTAAAAATGTCTACTAAAGGCACATTTTTAAAGTCAAAACTAAAATTTATTGTCATACTTAAAATAAGAGCTATAATTGCAAGAATTAATCCTATTATTCCTAAGAGGCCAAACCCTGGAGTAACAAATATTTCAATAATTATTAAAACAAGACCAATGATAAAAAGTAATATTTCCCAATGTTTTGCTAAGCCTTCAAGATAAAGAGGTAAAAAATAGAGAATAGCAGCACAAGTAGCAATAATACCCGGGAACCCAAAGCCAGGAGTTTGTAATTCATAATATATTCCGCCAAATATTAATAACAATAAAATACTCTGCACTATAGGATTAAGAAAAAACATTACGATAGATTCTATAAAAGAAGGATTATATTCTGAAATCGAATACTTTTCAATACCATTTAATTTTAAAATTTTTTCGATGCTTTCTACATTACCGTCACAAAAGCCGACTTTAATGGCTTCGTTAGTAGTTAAAGATAAAACTTTACCTCTTTCACTTATTCCTTCAATATAAACTGAAGAGTCGACCATTGCTTCGGCGATTTTTGGGTCTCGTATCCATTTTTCTATAGTATCGCCATTTTGAACAATTTTATATTTACCATGATATTCTGCTGTTGCTCTCATTAAGGCACGCATATACGATTGGAATTTATCGGGGGCAATTTTTCCGTCGGCTGTTAAAACAGTGGCTGCACCTATAACACTTCCTTCTCTCATATAAATTTTCTTGCACGACAAAGCAATTAATGCTCCAGCCGAAACGGCATTGGTATTAATAAATACATAAGTTGGTATTTTCGATGTAAGAATTTTCGTTCTTATTGAATCGGCTATGTCGACTTGTCCACCATAAGTGTTAAGTTCAAGAATAATAAGATTAAAATTTTCACTTTGCGCTTTATTGTAAACATTTTTTACTAATTCCCATGCCGGTTTAAATATTTCTGATTTTATACGAAACTTTAGTATTCGGTATTCCTGAGTTTTTAAAGTTAAATTTATGACAATAAAAATTAGAATAACATAAATTCTGAATATTAGCATTTCTATTCTTTATTTAATAAGAAATGACGAAGTGTTGTAGGTGTTTCAAACCCTTCTACTTTTTGTGTTTTAAATTTCAGAGTATATGGTTTATAGCCATCGGCTTTAACAAGTACCTCGTATCTTCTGTCGGATGTTAAGGTAATAAAGTATTCACCATCGCTATTTGTTTCGGTTTGATAATTCTGTTCGTCAGTTAAATCTTTAAAAATTAAGGTTGCTGAAAGAGGGTTACCGTTATCGGCATCTGAAACTTTACCCTTCATTATTACTATTGTGTTTCCAATAATTGATTGAGCAATATTTCTTGGTATTTCTTTATAAGTATTAAAATATTTACTCATATCGACTTTATAAATGTCGAATTCACCATATCCACCCTCGCGATTACTTGAAATATAAGCATTTCTTCTGTCAGAAGTTAATACAAAGTGAATTTCATCTCTTGTGGTGTTAATGGGGTAACCAAGATTAATTGGTTTAGACCATTGTCCGTTTTCAAAGTAAGTCATAAAAATATCGTACCCCCCCATTGTATTATGTCCCTTGGAACTAAAGAACAATGTTTTGCCATCTGGGTGAATATAAACTCCAATTTCGTCGTAAGGGGTATTTACCACTGGGCCCAGATTTTCTGGAATACCCCATGTTTCTCCTACTTTTTTAACCATGTATATATCACCATGCCCCAACCCTTCTTTACGTTCACTTACGAAGAACATAGTACTTCCGTCGGAAGTCACACATGCTGAACTTTCAAAATACGTTGAATTAATTTGTTTAGGTAATGGTTTAGGGTTGCTCCATTCGCCAGTTGGTCCTTTTTCACTGTAATAAATGTCGCCACTTCCTGTTACACCAGGAATATTTTTGTAAATAAAAATAACATTTCCGTCGGGCGAAATACTTGTATTAGCATCGTGGTAATCGGTATTTATTGGGGCACCTATATTTTTTATTTCAGACCATTGCTTATTTTTTTCGTCCCATTTTGCAATGTAAATATCATCGTAATAACAATCTGCCTCGTAGTCATATTTACCTCCTGTATTATCGGGCCTACGTGTTGTAAATATTAGCGTTTTTCCGTCGGCAGTAATTGAAGGATTCGCATCTACAAATTTTGAGTTTATAATATTTCCGGCATTTTCTATTTTAACTTCAACAGGTTTTTTCATAAGTTCTTTCGCCGTTATTGCTTGTTCAATTAATACATTTACATAATCGCGTTCACCTTGTTTAGGCGATAATTTACTTTTATATTTATAATAATATTCAAGTGCTTTATCTATATCGCCGTTGTAATGGTATGCCTGTCCCAATAACAAATATGCATCTTTACGAATTGAAGTATCGAGTTCAATAGCTCTTTGAAGGTATTGTAAAGCGCTATCTGGAGTTTTAAGTTCAACATAACAGAATCCTATTCTATAATTAAGCATAGCATGATTTTCGTTGCCTGGATAAATTTCTTTTAGTAATCGTAAAGCACCTTTAAAATTCTCATTATTAAACATTAGCCACGCTTGCGAATATTTGAGAGCAAAACCTTCTGTTTCTTTTTGAGCAAAAGAGTTAAAATTAACAAACACAAGTAATGTAATTAAAGCAAGAAAATTCTTGAACATATTCAATTTTTTTACAAAGTAACCAAATAAATTTTAATAATACAAAAAATTATTATTTTAATGTTTCCCATTCGGCAAAATGTTCGAAAATAACATGTGTTTTTGGTTCTGTTACATATGATTCATTAGAATTATAAGACCATTCGAGATATTCAGAGCCTCCACCGCTTTGAGTAGTAATAAGAAATTTATTTGGTAAATAACCAAATCCTTCTGCTTGTGTTCGTGGCGATGAAGAATCGCCGGCATTAGCATCGACTGGTATCCAGCCATATTCAGGCAAATATATTTCTGCCCATCTGTGATAAGTATTATCAATAGACACTTCGTCGCCACGCATAACCAGAGAACCAACATATCTTGCAGGTATACCTGCAGCTCTACATAGTGCAATATAAGAAAATGTGTACTCGGAGCAAGAACCTGTGCCACGTTTCAAAATAGTTGGTGCTATGTCCCAACCTCCTGCCATTTCGTAATCTAATTTTTCTATAACATAATTATACAGCTTACGAGCAATCCAATAAGGATTTTTTTCGTTTGCAACAATTTTTTTTACAATATTTGTTATTATGGTGTCGTTTATTCGGTATTTATCATCGTTTTTAAGGTAAATTTTCACACTATCGGGTAAAGTATTTAGGTTTCCTACTTTATGAGGATAAACAAAATACCTTACGGAGCTTATTTCAGCTTCTACGTCCATTGAAAGTTCTATTTTTTGCAAAGGCTTTATGTCGGTAAGTTTTATTTTTGCAATTTTCTGATTCCATTTATCTTTTAAGAATTCAACATTTTTTACACTAAATTTTATATTTTTTATTTTCTGAAATTGTGTAGATTGAGGACACGCGTAAAAGACATTATACTCTTTAACCACATTTGGGCCAAAATTACAAACAGTATAAATGTAGCTAACTTTAACTTTTCGAGTATTAAAGGTTGTATATTTTTCTTCATCTAATTTTAATTTATAAATTTTTTTTGTTTCAATATCGGTAACCCAAAGATTTTGACCATCAAAACATATAGAACTTGCATAAGGGCCTGGGGCATCGAAAAAGAAAATAACCATACCCGAAGCGGGGTCAATCATATAAATTTCGTCTTTTATTCTATCTGTTACCCACAAATAATTACCATCGAAAGCTATTCCATTTGGATCGGAGGAAGGTGATTTAAAAGAATTTATTATTGTTCCATCTTCCGGGTCGAATTGAAATATCATATCGCTTTTATTATCGGTACACCATAAATATTTTCCATCGTATGTCAAACCTAAAGGAGAATTTGAGGGTGGCGATACAATTTTTTCAATATCACCGGTAGTTAGGTTAATTTTAAAAACTTTTCCAATGTAATACTCGAACATGGGTATACCACCTCTTAAATCAGTACACCATAAATAACCATTGTTAAAAGCCAGTCCAGCTGGCCAATATCCTGGCGATTGAATTTTTTTTAAAATCTTGCCAGTTGAAGTATCAATAGAATAAATAACATCATCTTTCCAGTCGGCAATCCATAAATTTTTACCATCAAATGTTATTCCCGATGGGAAACGGCCTGGCGAATTTAATTCCTTAATTTTTTTGCCAGTATAAGAATAAACACTACTATAGAACAATAAAAGAATTACTAAAAATATAGTTTTCATTTTTTTTTTACAAATTTACTTAATATTTCATTCATTCTTCATAATTAAGTAATAATTTTTGTGAAGAAATTTGTTACTTAATTGTTATTTCTTAATGCATTTAAGTAGTGAAATATAAAAAAGTTATTTATAAATGGAGGAGCAAAACAAAAGACATTTAATAAACTCTTAATTAAAGTATATAACTTGATTACACATAATTGTTTCACCCTCAACAACAACGATAATTACACATCATTTAGTAAAACCAAGCATTAATAGTGCCTTGAAAAAATATATAATGTTTAATGAATTAAATTCATTTTGCAATTAAAAAAATATCTAACAAATTCTTAAATTACTATAATACCTGTCATGCAAGAAATTCTAATAGAATAATAATTATCGATTAATTAAACTATTTCAAAATATTTTGAAATTTCTGATTTTACTTCCTGAATACTTTTATTGTAGAATAAGTTACCTTCAAAAGCTATGCTTATTGCCCCATTTTCTTCAGAAACCACTATAACTATAGCATCTGTTTGTTCGGCAACAGCAAGGGCAGCTCTATGACGTGTTCCATAATGAGGAGGTAAATTGGCAGTATTATTAATGGGCAGTATACAACGAGCAGCAACTATTTTATTATCTCTAATTATTACAGCTCCATCATGAAGTGGAGTATCTTTTTGGAAAATACTTAATAACAAAGAAGAAGTAATTTCGCTATACAGCTTTTCGCCTGTATCGATGTAGCTGTCTAGTTTCATTTTTCTAGCAATTACTATTAAGGCACCTGTTTTAGTTTTCGAAAGTATTGAAATACTTTTTAAAATTTCACTTGCCTTTAAGTAAGGAGTTTCTTTTTTTCTTTTTATTAAATTTTCAATTCTTTTTGGTATGCTAACAGAAAAAAATTTGGACCCTGTATAAATTAATGCCTTTCTTATTTCTTGCTGAAATACAATAATGAGAGCAATAAGACCAATATTAATAATCTGGCTAAGAAGTCCAGAAAGCAATTCCATTTTAAAAGTTTTTACTAAAATCCATAAAAAATATATTAGAGCAATTGTAGTAAATACATTAATAGCAACAGAATCTTTCAGAATTATGTAGATTTTGTAAAGTATGAAAGAAAAAACTATAATATCGATTAATTCAAGTATGGTAATATTCAAAAAGAAAATATTCATAAAATAACACTTTTATATTTTTTATAAATTTCAACTAGTTGTTTAGTTTCTTTAACATCATGAACTCGGAGAATATCTGCTCCATTGAGCAATGCTATTGTATGGGCAGCCATTGTAGCAGGTAAAGCCTCATTAGGAGTAATGTTTAATAATTTATACAACATAGATTTTCTTGAAATTCCCACAAGAATAGGAAAATTCAAAGTTTTAAAAACACTTAAATTTTTAAGGAGTATATAGTTATCGTCGATAGTTTTACCAAAACCAAAGCCAGGATCTATTATTATATCGGAAAAATTATGAGAAGTGAGAATTTTTATTTTTTCGGCTAAAAAGTTATATACCTCACTAACTACATTAGAATACTTTGGATTATTTTGCATTGTTTTGGGTATGCCTTTCATATGCATTAAAATATAAGGAACATTTAATTCTAAAATTGTGTTAAGCATTTCATTATCAATACTAAAAGCTGAAATATCATTAATTATTGAAAAACCATATTCAAGTACACAGAACTTGGCAGTTTCTGAATTGTATGTATCAATAGAAAATATAAAACCGTTAAAATTTTTAATTACATTCAAAAATGGCTTTAAGATTTTAATTTCAGATTGAGAATCAATTAAATCGGCACCTGGTCTAGAAGAAACTGCACCAATATCAATAATATGTGCCCCTTCGCTAATTTGTTTTTCTATTGTTTTTTCAAACTCTTTTATGTTTTTTATAACACTTCCAGAGTAAAAAGAATCGGCAGATAAATTTACAATGCCCATAATTAAAGGGCTTTCAAATGAATATATTTTGTCTCTAATTTTAAAAGTTCTCTTATTATGAAATAAAGAGTATTTCATTTATTTTTGATGTAAAATTAATAAATATTTTTATATGCCATTAATAGCCTTTGAAGGACTAGATGGTTCGGGAAAAAGTACTCAAATAAAGATGTTAAAAGAGTATTTAGTAAAAAAAAACTTAAATGTTTACTGTATTCATTTCCCACGTTTAAAAAATACTGTTTTTGGAGAATTAATATCATTATATTTACGAGGCGAACTTGGAGAACTCGATTCTATACACCCTAAACTAATTTCCCTTCTGTACGCATGCGACCGGTGGCAATGTATAAGCAAAATAAAACGTTACCTTAATAAAAATTATTACGTATTGCTCGACAGATATGTGTATTCAAATATTGCTTATCAATGCGCAAAATTTTCAAACGAAAAACAAAAAAAAGAATTACGCACATGGATAGAAAATTTAGAATACAACAAATTTAAAATACCAAAACCCGATTATTCTTTTTTTCTTGATGTACCTTGGAATTTTATTAAACAACAATTATCAATAGTAAGAAAGGGCGAAGACAGAGATTATCTTGAAAATAAAGAAGACATTCACGAAAGAAATTTAAATTACTTAAAAAAGGTTTATCACGAGTATTTGTTATTATGTAAAGAAAAGGAGCTTATCAAAATAAATTGTTCGCAAGGTAAAAGTATAGCCAGTATAGAAACTATCTTTAAAAGAATAAAAGATATTTTATTAAAGAAATAAATATTAAATTTGAAAAAATTTTTTTATGGGAACTTTTAATTACTACTACTTACTGAGAAAATCGGTGAATTCTTTTCTACGTTTTCCACTCGTAATTGTTTTTTCATTAATAACGTTTATAGCTGGATGTTTTTATGTTTTAGGTTACAAAAATACATGGCAACATTTATTTTATATTTCAGCAACTGCAATACCTTTTTTTATATCGTTAACACTGATTTTAGAAAAATACGAGACTTCTAAAAAATTTAACTATATTATTAATTTTGTCTTTGTACTTATTTTTTTTCTTGTATTTATTAATAGTCCACTAAAAGAATTTTATCTTAAACATTTTTATAGGTATATATTCTTGTTTATCTCGTTTACCTTTTCAATCTTTTATTTACCATATTTAGGGTTTAACAATAAACTCTCATTTTGGCATTTTAATAGAGTTGTTTTAAAATGTTTCTCTCTTTCTTTTTTATATGCTGCTACAATTTTAATAAGTTTATCAATACTTATATGGGCAGTTTTTGAAATGTTTAATTTCGACAACGTATACAAAGTAATATACATAATTTCGTTATTTTCACTTACATTTATTTTGCCTTGGCTTTTCATTTCAGGAATACCCAAACAAAAAATTTATAACACACATTTCATATCTACTTATCCTGAATCTTTACTAAATTTAACAAATAATTTACTTATTCCTTTACAAATTTTATTTTTTATTAGTCTGTTTATTATAATTGTTATTAAATCGTTTATTTTTCCAAATGTATCGTCATATTTTATATTACTTAAACTACTAATATTTTATTTTTGTCTTAATATTTCTATAATTTCCATTGTACACCCAGTATTATTTGAAGAGAAAAATGTTAAATTACTAAAATTTATTAACTTAAGTTTAGTTTTCTCACTTTTTTTGCTTGCTTTATATTTTTACCTACTATTTGAAGTTTATGATATAAGTGTTTTCTTTATAAACAGGTATATTTATGCAATTATTGGTATTTGTTTTGCTGTTATTTTCGTCTATCTATTGTTAAAGCAAATAAAAGATATAAGGGTAATTCCTTTAAGTATTATGATTTTATCTTTAATAAGCGTTAGCGGTCCTTGGAATTTTTTAAATCAATACAAAAATTATCTTTTAAAAAGTTTAGAAACAAATCTGAATAAAGAGGTAAAAGAATATTTTATTTCGCTATATGGGTTACCTTCTCTTTGTAAGAAAATAAAAACCAGCGAATGCTTAGAAAAAAATATAACAGAAGCAGAAAAACTTAAAACAGAAGAAAGCTTTAAACATAGTATCAATCCTTATATAAAAATTATTCCCCAATATAAAATCATAACATTACAATTAGACAAAAAAACAACTTTAGTAAGTTTTAACTTTAATAAAAATCATTTTGAACATATTTTTACAATAGATAACGATACGGGTAAAATTGTTTTCAATCCTTATATAAATAATATAAGCATTTTCTTAAATAATAGTAAAGAAACAGATTTAAAATTAGACAGTTTATTAAAAAGAGTTGCAGATTATAAAAGCAAACAAGAAATTGCTCTGTCTCAGAATGAACTTAAATTCACGTTAAGGGGCAAAAAAAACAATTTTAACTTGTTTTTAGATGCTATTTCATTAAAATATAACATAGAAACTAAACAACACTCCATAGAATCTATAAATGGTTTTATTTTAATCACAAAAAAGTAACAATGTTAATAAGAATATTCTACAGGTGGATAATCGGTAAATAAAAGTATTATTTTGTTTGTATTATGCTGTTTCAAAGATCCTACATTATATGCTCTTTTTATTTCTGAATTTTTACATTTAGGGTTTTCATTAAATCTCAATCCTAATTGCACTTTTGGTGGTAAAGATTTTAATATCATTCCATTGTAAACAAGATCAACTTCATCGTGCGGACAAATATTGGCTGTAAAAATTACTGAAAGTATAGAATCTTTTATATTTATTTCTTTTATTTTATAGGCATGTTTATTGTACGAATAATCAAAATTTCTATCTACAATAATATTTTTAATTATTGAATTCTTTTTACAACTTTCTTGATTTTTACATTTATACGAACATAGCAAAATAAGTAAAATATAAAACAGTAGGTAAATAAAACAATTCATTATTTTTTAAGTACTTTAAATTCTACTCTTCTATTCATTGCTCTTCCTTCTTCGGTATTATTAAACGCTATTGGTCTAGACATTCCATAGCCCACAACAGTCATTCTTTTTATGTCGACACCTTTACTTACTAAATAATCAGCAACTGCTTGAGCTCTACGTTCCGATAGTTTTTGATTAAAGGCTTCTGAACCTATATTATCTGTATGTCCGCTTATTTCGATTTCTATTGTAGGATTGTTTTTTAAAAATTCAGCTGTACGATTAAGCTCAGGAAATGATTCGGGTAATAATACTGCTTTACCAAATTCAAAAAATATATTGTTTAGTCTAACAACCGATCCAACTTCTATTGGTTGCATTCTCATTATTTCGTCTTCTATTTCTATGTACTCAGTTACATCAGATAAATCTATAAATTTATTAACGTCAAAAAAACCAAGGCCAATTGCTCTAAAGCCATATTTTTTCCCAGCAGGTAAAACTATTTTAAATTCGCCAGTTGTAGGGTCTGTTCTTGCCACAGCCACTTCTTTTCCCGATGGTAATTCTTCAACAATTATTCTTGCATCAACTGGTTGATTAGTTCGCTCATGTAATACTTTACCTGTTATTAAAACAACAGGTTTAGGTTTAATTTTCGATGGAAGTTTAATTCTAAAAATATCGTTTTTACCAAAAGAATTATTTTTTGAAGAAAAGTATGCATATTCACCCGATGCAGGAATATTATATTTTGTATCGGACTCTGGACTATTTAAAACTGGTCCAAGATTCATTGGTTCTGACCAATTTTGCCACGAATCATCTAGTCTGGTTGCTATAAAAATATCTTCTTTACCATACCCCGATTTACCAGATGTTGAATAATATAAAGTTACGCCATCGGCAGCTAGAAAAGGAGAATAATCATCACATACAGTATTTATTACTGGACCCAAATTTATTGGTTTCGACCAACGATTATCACCTTTTCTTATACTTACATATAAATCAAGACCTCCGTAAGAGTCTTTCCTTTCAAGCGCCATTAACAAATACATACCATCGTTCGATAAATAATAATTTGCAAATGGACTTAGGTTATAGAAATCTTCTATAATTTGTCTTTCAGGAAACGACCAACCATTTTTAGTTCTATAGGATACCGACACACCTGAACCTGTAGTACCATCTCTATTGTAAATATTTGCGAGTAACAATGTATTGCCATCGGGTGTTATTGATTGCACAAAATTATTAAATCTATTGTTTAACGGAGCACCCATATTTTTAGCCTGCGACCATTTATTGTTATCGTCAAGAATTGAATACCAAATATCATCTTCATCTTTCTCACCACCAGCATTATCGGGATGAAACTTTCTTACAAAATAAAGAGTTCTTCCATCGGGAGAAATTAAAGGAGCCACTTCATCGTATTCAGAATTTATATTTCTACCTAAATTTTCTGGTTTCGAAGTAAATTGTAAATCAGGTATTAAATTTATATTCCACTTAATAGTATCTTTAGAGTTAGATATAGCTATTGCGTCTATACCATTTCTTCCGACTACTGCAACCGGGTTTAGCTTTATTTCTACTTGCGAAACTTCAAATTCTGTTAATTTAGGTAAAAATATATTAAGCATTCTTGCTTTTACACCTAGTAACATAGGTGTAGCCTGATATACTGATCTTGATTCTCCGTTTACACCATAAATAATAACTTCTTTTATAGCTGTTGGATTCGATCCTTCGGCAATAGCTATTTGCTGAATCTTCATTGGAGTAGAAAACCCCACTTTTATAAAAGCATTATTATCCACTTCTCTTCCATCTTTTTCTTTGGTACACCAATTTGTTGGCAAATCACCTCCTATAGGTAAAGAATTAGGTGGTCCAAGTACCTGACGAGCAGAACGATCCTTTTTGCTAAACTCAGAAGAAAATGCAATCAATTGGTCGGCCCAAATTATTCTTTTACTCCTCTCAATTTGTAATAAAGAATCTTTTATTAAAGCTGCCCTCCACTTAATAATATTACTATCTAACTGACTTTTTTTAGTCAAGTCTTCTATTTCGACCTGCGATATTAATTTAAGTGTTATAAAGTACAATAGACAAATTAAACCAATTCTTTTCATTGCTCCAAAAAGTAAAAAGTAGTTACAAATATATTAAATGTATTTTTAAATAAAAAAACTTTTCTTTAAATTTTTTCTAACAATTATTTTAACTAACTTTGCAAATGAAAAAATAGCGGGTGTGGCGGAATTGGTAGACGCTCCAGACTTAGGATCTGGTGCCGAAAGGCGTATGGGTTCGAGTCCCTTCACCCGCATTTAAAATTTATTAATAATGAACATAACAAGAGAATGTATATCAAATTTAAATGAAATAATAACTATTACAGTTGAAAAAAATGATTATGCCGAAAAAGTATCTCAAAGACTTAAAGAGATAAAAAAAAATACTACAATTAAAGGATTCAGGCAAGGTAGTGCTCCAATGTACGTAATTGAAAAAATTTATGGGAAAAATGTTGCTTTCGTAGAAATTGAAAAATATATTAAAGAAGTTTTTGAAGATTACATTAAAACTAACAATATTCAACTAATTGCTACGCCCATTTTGTTAGAAACAAATTTAGAAAGTGTCTTAAATGAAGAATGTGATGTTGTTGTTTTTAAATTTGAAGTCGGATTGAAACCCGAAATCAATATTTCTTTCAACAATAATGTAAAATTTAATTATTACCTTATAAAAGTTACTAACGACATAATCGATAAAGAAATAGACAATATCAAATTCAAATATGGGAAATATATCAAAATCGATGAAGTTGAAAAGGATTCTTTTATTTACCTCACAATAAAATCCGAAAATTTTAAAGAAAAATCTATTTATCTAAATCTAATGGATATAGATCAAAGCAAAGTCGATTATTTTATTGGGAAAAAAGTTAAAGACATTTTACATTTCGACTTAAAAGAATTTTTAAGTAACGAAGAACAAATTGCTACAATTCTTAATGTGTCTAAAGAAAATCTGCCCACCGATAAAATCGAAATAGAAGCTGAGATCATTTATATTGAAAAATTCATTCCTGCTGAAAATAATAAAGAATTATGGGATAAACTTTTTCCAGACCAAAATATAAATAACGAAAATGAATTTAAAGAAAACGTAAGTAAAATAATAAAACTAAGATTTGAAAATTATAGCGATAGATTATTTAGAAAAAATGTATGGGATTATATTTTCGAAAATTATAAAATAGAACTTCCCGAAAACTTTTTAAGAAAAAAATATAGAATAAAGGATGATATTGAATTCAAAGACGAAATATCTATTTTAAAAAAAGATTTAGTTATAGATTATTTTTTGAAAAGTACTAACTTACAAATACAAAATAATGAAATAGAAAAAGTATCGAACGAATATATTAAAGAATATTATAAAAGATATTACAATTTCGATCTACCTGAAGAATATGTACGAAAAACTACAAAAAAGCTACTTGAAAACGAAAATGAATATATAAATTTTTATTATATTGCTGGCGAAAATAAAATGCTTCAGTACATTAAAGAAAATACATCTTTAGTATTTCAAGAAATATCGTTCGAGGAATTTATGAAATTATTTCGAGAAAATAATAACAAAAACGATAAAGTATGAACAACTTTAAAAAATTTGCAGTAAAACATAGAGGCATAAGTAGCAATACATTAGATCACTATATTTCTGTTGTATCGGGTTATATTAACCCGATGATTATAGAAGAAAGGCAACTAAATGTTGCAACAATGGATGTGTTTTCAAGATTAATGATGGATAGAATAATATTTTTAGGAACTGTTATAAACGAAGACGTTGCAAACATCATACAAGCTCAATTATTATTTTTAGAAAGTACAGATCCAACCAAAGATATTCAACTTTACCTTAATACACCAGGAGGTTCAGTTTATGCGGGCTTAGGAATATACGACACTATGCAATACATTTCGGCCGATATTGCAACTATATGCACTGGTATAGCTGCATCTATGGGGGCAATACTATTGTCGTCAGGTACAAAAGGAAAAAGATCGGCTCTACCTCATAGTCGTATAATGATCCATCAACCAATGGGAGCAGCAGAAGGACAAGCTTCTGATATAGAAATTACAGCACGCGAAATTTTAAAGCTTAGAAAAGAATTATACGAAATTTTAGCTTTTCATACTGGTAACCCCTATGAAAAAATAGCTAAAGATAGCGACAGAGATTATTGGATGACATCTGAAGAAGCAAAGCAATATGGATTAATAGATGAGGTACTTGTAAGAGAAAAGAAGAAATAACTTTTTATGAAAAAATGTTTTTTTTGTAATAATCCTGAAAATCGTGTTTCGGGTTTAATTCACATTAAAGACGTATACATATGTAATGAATGCATAGGCATTGCAAATATGTTTCTTTTTTCAGACAAAGAGTCAGGAAAGGTAAACATAAAAAATTCTTCAAAAATTAGAATTTATACCCCAAAAGAAATTTACAACTTCTTAAACCAATATGTGGTTGGCCAAGAAGAAGCAAAAAAAACTATTTCAGTTGCAGTTTATAACCACTATAAGCGTATTACCAAAGAACATTCCTTAACAAATAACAACGAAGTTGAATTAGAAAAATCAAATATAATAATTGTTGGCGAAACAGGTACAGGAAAAACACTTATAGCTAGAACTATAGCAAAATTTTTAGATGTTCCTTTTACCATTGTCGACGCAACAGTATTTACTCAAGCTGGCTATGTAGGCGAAGATGTAGAAAGCATACTAAGTCGCTTATTACAAGCAGCCGACTATGACGTAGCAAAAGCAGAGATTGGAATTGTTTTTATTGACGAAATAGATAAAATAGCAAGAAAAGAAGGCGACAATCCAAGTATAACCAGAGACGTTTCTGGTGAGGGCGTTCAGCAAGCACTATTAAAAATGCTCGAAGGCACAAAAGTAAATGTACCTCCCTATGGAGGAAGAAAACACCCAGAACAAAGATTTATCGAAGTCGATACAACTAATATATTGTTTATTTGTGGAGGAGCATTCAATGGTATCGAAAAAAAGATAAGTCAACGAATTAACGTATCCAAAATCGGTTTTAAAAGTCCAAAATTAAAAGAAAAAACAGAAAACACTAATCTCTTGAGATTCTTGTCTCCTCAGGATCTCAAGTCATTTGGGCTAATTCCAGAACTCGTAGGAAGACTCCCAGTGATAACCTACATGAATCCTTTAACTAAAGAAGATTTACTTAATATTTTAACTATTCCAAAAAATTCAATCATTAAACAATATCAATATTTGTTTAGTTTAGATAACGTGAAATTACACTTTACAGATGATGCTCTCGAATTTATTGTTGACAAAGCAATTGAGTTTAAACTTGGAGCAAGAGGCTTAAGAACTCTTTGCGAATTTATTTTGAGAGATTTGATGTTTGAACTTCCTTCTTTAAAATCAAAAAATGTAGTCATTAATTCAGACTTTTGCTTACAAAAATTGAACGAAAATAAATTCGAAGAAATATATTCAATTAGTTAACATTATTTAAAAATTGTAGATTTTGTGTTATTTAAAAATTTTAAACCGTAATATTGCGAGAAATTAAATAGTATGTAACTAAAATCTTTTAGCATAGCTTTTTTAGAAAGTTAATAGCTTTTGTTTGTAGCTTAGGTATTGTAACATTATCATAACTTGTTTAACATTAGTCAATGTGCCCCTAAAATTTCCTATTAAAGATTCTGATATTAAATTTTTTTATATTGCATCTATTGTATTGCTTTATAAATACTATTGTAAAGAATGTGAAAAGTTACATACATGGATTTTAACGTCTTATTAAGTTTTGAATATCTGTTCTTTTAGCTTAAAAATATTCTTTTTTACATCTATAACATTTATAACAATAAAATTCGTTGCCGATTAAATTTAATATTCTTATACATGGCTTTTCTTTATTTTACAACTAATAATCCTCTTAATTTAGAGATAATATTATTTCTTTTATTAATTTTATGAACCAAACAGACCATTGTAAATAAATACAAGTAAATACTTTTCCTTAAAGCTTTTATAAGTAAATTAAGTGTAATCTATTCATTAGTTATTTGTAAAAAAGTCTATTAACTTTTTTACATACAAAACCTAATTTTTATGTTAATTTTAAAATATGCAGATTTAAAAGTTAAGAACTTATACAATAAGTTATGAAGGAAAATATAATCTTAATCTAAACAAAAAAATAGTTATATTGTTTCAATAATTCTTAAATTAATAAAAAAACCATATTTTTGTAAAAATTTTTAACCATGAAAAACTTTTATTTTTTAATAATTTTAGGTTGTTTTTTTACAACTTTAAATTCTCAAACTCAGAGATTAATTTTATTCGAAGAGTTTACAAATGCGTCGTGTGGGCCGTGTGCAGCTACTAATCCTGCATTAGATGCTTTATTACAAGCAAATTCAAATAAGATTGTAGCAATAAAGTATCATACTAATTGGCCAGGTACCGATCCTATGAATGCCCAAAATAGTTCTGATGTGTCTGCAAGGGTTAATTATTATTCAGTTGAAGCAGTACCCCATGGCATTATGGATGGTAATGTTTTTAATGATCATCCCGGCTACTTTACCCAAACAAACATTGACAACGAATATAATATACCCTCTCCTTTTCAAATTAATTTAACTCACCAATTTTCATTAGATTATGACTCAATTTACATAAGTTGCACATTAATTTGCAAGCAAGCAATAAGTAGTACACAACTTAAGTTACGAATAGCTCTTATTGAAAAAGTAATAGAATATGAAACTCCTCCTGGCAGTAATGGTGAAACAATTTTTTACGATGTTATGCGTAAAATGATACCCAATGCAAATGGAACGACATTGCCAGCCACATGGAATGTTAATGATAGTCAGACTTTTAATTTTGGAGTTGCAATACCTACTTACATTTACGATAAAGGCCAGCTTGCAGTAGTTGCTTTTATCCAAGACGATACCAATAAAAATGTTAAACAAGCAGCCAGAACCGCTCCTCAAACTATACCACTCGACGCAAAAGTAATTGCAATAAATAACCTGCCTTCATTAACTTGTAATAACTCTATAAGCAATATTAGTATTTCTTTTAAAAACAATGGTACAAACCCAATTACTTTTGCTCAAATAAAATATTGGATCGATTCTAATTCACCGCAAACTATCGATTGGACTGGAAATTTGGTCAGTGGTCAAACCACTCAAATAACTATTCCTACTATATATGTTTCTCATGGTAAACATACGCTAAATGTCGAAATTGTAAATCCAAATAATCAAACCGATTATAATTCGAATAATAATAAAAAAACAAAAGATTTTAACGTTGTACATAATATTATTTCGTTACCAATAACTCAAACATTTTCACAAGTCGCATTTCCGCCTAATAATTGGTTTATTATTGATGTTGACAACGATGGTTATAAATGGGTAAGAGCATCTTCAAGCCATAGTGGTGGTGTTGGTTCTGCTAAGATTGCATTTTACGATATTCCCATAGGTAAGATTGATGATTTATTTACAACTAAAATAGATTTATCGAACGCACAAAATTGTAAATTAACATTTTGGATTGCACATGCTCAATATAATTTTACTTACCAAGATAAATTGCAAGTTGATGTGTCGACAGACTGTGGAGCTACATGGACAACAAAATGGGCGAAAACTGGCCCTGAGCTCGCAACTACAGCCCCTACAACATCGGAATATATACCTTCGTCGTCTCACTGGCGACAGGAAGAAGTTTGGTTAACTCAATATATTGGATACCCAGAAGTAATGATACGTTTCAGAGCTACAAGTGGGTATTCAAATAATTTGTATCTGGATGATATTTATATTTTAGATCCATTATCTTCTGAAAATAAAGAAATTGCAAGAAATTTTACTTATTATGTTAATGATAATAAACTAAATATAGAATTTTTTGAAACTCCGCAAAAACCCATAGTCGTTAGTTTATACAATTCAATAGGACAAGAACTTTTTAGGCAACAAACAAAGTCAAAAACAATAATAATAGATTTGTCGAAATTTGATAAAGGTATTTATTTATTAAAGGTTGAAAATAATACAACAGAAATTAGAAAAATAATTAAATAATTTTCTTAAAATATTGGCGTAATTAAAAAAATAACTTCTCACTTCTCATGGTAAATGCTAATGTAAAAAAGTTAAAATATACGAAGTTATTTTGCGATAATTTTTTTTTAATTTGTGAATTATCGTAATTTTGTAAAAAATATAAAAATGAACTTTAATAAAGACGAAATTACTCAGGCAGTTATTGAAATAGCAAGAATCGCTGAAAAAGAATATAATATCGAAACGTTAAAAAAAATATTTAATTGTATAGATTTAACTTCATTAAATACAGATGACAATAATACTGTTATTTCGCAAATGGTAGAAAAAGTAAGCAATTTCAGTAACAAATTTCCTGAAATTAATAATGTTGCTGCAATTTGTGTATATCCTAATTTTGTAAAGATTGTTAAAGAAAAGTTAACCGACAAAAATGTAAAGATTGCAGCTGTTGCAGGGGGGTTCCCATCTTCACAAACTTTTTTATCTATAAAACTTGCTGAAACTAATCTTGCAATAGAAAAAGGCGCAGATGAAGTTGATATTGTTTTATCTGTTGGAAAATTTCTGAATAAAGAATATCGAGAAGTTACAAACGAAATTGTTTTTTTAAAAAATGTTTCGCAAAATGCTTGTTTAAAAGTTATATTAGAAACAGGACTTCTTAAAGACGAAAAACTTATATACGATGCAAGTATTGTAAGCATGGAGTCGGGAGCCGATTTTATTAAAACATCTACTGGTAAACTTGAACCAATGGCCACATACGAAGCAGTATACGTAATGTGCAATGCCATTAAAGATTATTACGAGAAAAACAAAAGGATGGTTGGAATAAAACCCTCGGGCGGAATTACAGCAGTTAGACAAGCAATAACTTATTATACTATTGTAAAAACAATTCTGGGCGAAGATTGGTTAAATAATAGCTACTTTAGAATTGGCACAAGTCGTTTAGCAAACAATTTGCTTGGTGAAATATTAAGATTGGAAGGGAAAAGCGAAATAAAATATTTTTAGAATTAGAGTAATTTGTTTTCCTTGTACCATGCTATACACTCTTTTAATCCTTTTTCAAGGTCGTATGTTGCTTTAAAATTAAAATCTGTTTTAAGCTCATCTATGTTACATATCCAATTATTTGCTTTTAATATTTCATACTTATCTCTATTTAAAACCGGTAGTTTCCCTGTTGGCTTATGAATAAATTCATTTATAATAACTATAAGCTTAAAGATGCTTAACGGAATGTAAATATTAATTGCTTTTTTTTGTAAAATATTTTTAAGAAGCCTTACAAAATCACTATATTTATAAACATTGCCGTCGGAAACAAAATATGTTTTGTGAATTATATTAGAGTTTAAAACATCGAAGGTCAATTTTGCAAAATCTTTTACATATATAAAAGTTAAGTACTTTTCGCTCTTACCCACAAAAGGTGCAATATAATTATTTAATGTTTTATAAAGTTCGTAATAATCCTTTTCGCGTGGCCCATAAATTCCTGTTGGTCTAAGTATTATCCATGGTAATTCTTTGAAGCTTTGTATGTATTGTTCGGCCATATATTTGCTATGACCATAAGCTGTTCTTTTATAATTAGGTTCGTCGGTAATATTCATCGGTTCTATTCTATTATCTTTACATGGACCCATTACAGCTAAGCTACTAACATAAATAAATTTCTCTATTTTTAGACCAGTTTCAACAATTGCATCTACTAAATTTTTTGTACCATTATAATTTACTTCAAAAAAATCGTTTTTTCTTTTGGCTTTTGTTATTCCTGCATTATGAATTATAAAGTCAATATTTTCTTTATTTTTTATAATGTCGTTCAAAATTTCTTTTATAGCATTTTTACTACTTAAGTCGATATAAACAATATTTATTTTTTCATTTTTTAAATATTCAGTAGAACTAGACTTTCTTATAGCCGCAAATACTTTAATATTTCTTTTTATTGCTTCTTCGACTAAAAAACTACCCACAAAGCCACTTGCTCCGGTTATTAATACACTTTTCATAACTATATTAATATTTCTCTAATCAAGCTTATTTGTACAAGATGTTGCTTATCCTTAAAATCTTTTAAAGCTTCTAAAGCTTTAAAATTCCCTTCGAGTTTATTACTACTTGTAGCACATTTAATGCTAACTTTAATATACTCTTTTACCAAATTAGCTGAATGTAAAGCAACATTTCCTTTGTTCTGATATTTTACAAACATTCCTTTAAAAAGCAATTCTATTACATTACGCTTTGTTGAGGCTTTAAGTAAATACAGCCACCTCAATATAAAAATTCTTCCAATACTTTTTGATAATGTACCTATAAGAAAAAATGCAAATACTTTAAAGTTAACAAAATTGTCGTTATTATCTATAACTATAGATATAAACCACTTATTGAGATGTTTATTGAAAAATACAAAGTATTGTTTAGTATAATAATTAATAAGTTGTTTTGAAATAATTACAAAAACATATAACTTATTAAAGCCTTCGGCTAATGATGTTAATAATTTTTCATTGCATTTTAAAAGCTCTATTATGAATGACGCATTTATTAATTTTAAAACCCATTTTTTTTTAACAATGCTACATACGTTTTTTATTTTATCGAGTATAAGGGTAATAAAAATAACGAATTTACTTTGAAGAAAATCAATACAAAATTTCATATTTTTCTTAAATGTAACTTAGTAAGGATAAGCATGAATGAGAAGATTATTAAATATTTCTTCAAATACTTCATATGATATTCCTTTTATTATTAAAAACAATTTAGCCATGATTTCTTTTAACCATATTTTTTTCAAAAGTATATATAATAAGATTGGATTCTCCTCTAAATTAATAAAATTAATAAACGAAAACCTAAGTAATTTATGATTTTTCATTATGTTTGACTTATTTTTACTTTGTTTGCAATTCTACCAGATATTTTATTTGCTTTATAAGTATTAAAACAACATGCATTGCAGCAATCGCACGAAAAGGAGTTATGCCATTTTAGCGTTCGGTATTCATTTGCATACGATAAGAGACGATACCCGTATTTATTTCCTTTATCTAAATTGTAATTAAAACCAATAATTTTATTTAAATTACATAATGGTTTTAATTCTTGTACAATAATCGACATTTTTATTAGTTCGATATTCTATAATAATCTAGATACCAATTTATGAATTTTTCTATTCCATCTTCTATTTTGGTTGTTGGAATAAAGTTTAAAGATTCTTTTAATTTGCTATTTTTTGCATAAGTTTGCACTATATCGCCCTTTTGCATTTCGGTGAGTTTAATTTTTGCCTTTTTATTAAGTTTTTTTTCAATGATGCTAACAAGTTCTGTTAATTTAACAGGATTTCCACCACCAATGTTATAAATAACAAAAGGAGCTACAGAGTTCGAATTATCAATATTTTTAATGCTTTTAAGGCCATGAGGAATTTTTTCTATAAGTTCAACTAAAGGGGCAACAACATCGTCGATATATGTAAAATCACGAAACATTTCGCCATAGTTAAAAAGATTAATTGTTTTATTATTTATAATGCTGTCGACAAATGTAAAGAGAGCCATATCGGGCCTACCCCAGGGTCCATAAACTGTAAAGAAGCGCAAACAAGTTGTAGGAATATTGAATAAGTATGAGTAAGAATGAGCAATAAGCTCACCGCTACGTTTGGTTGCAGCATATAAGCTTACTGGATGATTTGCACAATCTGTCTCCGAAAAAGGTATTTTGCTATTTAACCCATAAACACTACTACTACTGGCAAATATTAGATGATTAACTTTAAATTTCCTTATACTTTCCAATATATTTGTAAAACCTACAATATTTGAATAGATATAAGTAAAAGGATTCTCTAAGCTATATCGTACTCCTGCTTGAGCAGCCAAATGAATTACAACTTCTGGTTTAAATTCTTCAAAAATATTAATTATAAAATTATTTTCTATATCAGTTTTAATAAAAAATAAGTTACCATTTTCAGATTTTATTAATGTATTTGACTGGCCAGAATAGTCAATGCCTAAATTTTTTAAACGGTCGATTTTTAGATTAACGTCATAATAGTTGTTCAAATTGTCAATCCCTATGATTTTATAATTTCCTTTATTAAGTAAATTTTTGGCTACATGGAAACCGATAAAACCAGCAATTCCTGTTACTAAAATTTTCATTAAATTACACCTTCTTTTTAGTTTCAACTTCTATGAAAGCTTCGATTATGTCGCCTACTTTAATATCATTAAAGTTTTCAATGGCAATACCACATTCTTGGTTAACTTGTACTTCTTTAACATCGTCTTTATATCGTTTAAGCGATTTAATATTCCCAGTATAAACAACAATACCATTTCTAATGATCCTTACCTTTGAATTGCTGAAAATTTTACCATCAAGCACTACACAACCAGCAACAGTTCCAACTTTTGAAATTTTAAAAGTTTCTTTTATTTCAGCTGAACCTGTAATTTCTTCTTTAATAACAGGAGAAAGCATTCCTTCTATTGCTTGTTTTAAATCTTCTATGGCATCGTATATTATTGAGTATAACCTTATTTCTATTTGTTCTTGTTCGGCAAGTTTTCTTGCATTAACAGATGGTCGTACTTGAAATCCTATTATAATGGCATTAGAAGCTGCGGCAAGCATAACATCAGATTCAGATATTTGTCCAACACCTTTGTGTATTACATTAACTTTTACTTCTTCATTACTAAGTTTAATTAAGGAGTCGCTTAAAGCCTCTATAGAGCCATCTACATCGCCTTTAACTATAATATTAACTTCTTTAAAGCCAACTTTTAAGCGTTTGCTTAATTCGTCGAGAGTAATATGTCGTCTGGTTCTAAAGCTTTGTTCTCGTAATATTTGAGCTCTTTTTGTAGCTATTTCTTTAGCTTCTTGCTCGCTTGTAAGAACAATAAATTTATCGCCTGCTTGAGGAGCGCCGTTTAATCCAAGCACTTGAACAGGAGTAGAAGGGCCTGCTTCTTCTAGTCGCTGATTTCTTTCGTTGTACATTGCTTTAACTCTACCATAATAAATGCCTGCAAGAATAATATCACCGACTCTTAAAGTTCCGTTTTTAACAAGACAATTAGCCACGTAACCTTTACCTTTATCGAGCGACGATTCAATAACAATGCCCGATGCTCTTCTTTTGGGATTTGCTGTTAGATTTAGATTAATATCAGCTTCGGCTAACACTTTTTCTAATAATAAATCGACATTTGTTCCAAGTTTTGCAGAAATTTCTTGACATTGGTAATTACCCCCCCATTCTTCGACAAGAATATTCATTTGAGCTAGTTGTTCTTTAACTCTGTCGGGGTTTGCTTCGGGTTTATCAATTTTATTGATAGCAAATATCATTCTAACACCGGCTGCTTGAGCATGATTAATAGCTTCGATGGTTTGGGGTTTTATTCCATCGTCGGCTGCTATTACTATAATAGCAATGTCGGTTAATTGAGCACCACGCGCACGCATTGCTGTAAATGCTTCATGGCCAGGAGTATCTATGAATGTTATTTTACGGCCATTAGGTAATTGTACACTATATGCTCCAATATGCTGAGTTATGCCTCCTGCTTCTCCTGCAACAACATTAGTGTTTCTAATATAATCAAGCAATTTTGTTTTTCCGTGGTCTACATGCCCCATTACTGTAACAATTGGAGGACGAGGTACTAAATCTTCTTCGTTATCTATTTGTGTATCTTCATAATCAGTAGATACATCTACTGTAATTAATTCAACTTTATAGCCATATTCTTCAGCTATAAGCGATATATATTCATAGTCTAATCGTTGATTTATGGACACAAATAAACCCAAGTTCATACATGTTTTTATAACTTCGTTTACAGGCACATTCATCATTGTAGCTAGTTCGTTTACTGTGATAAATTCAGATATTTTTAAAATATTTTTTTCCTTTTCTTTTAGTTCAATTTCTTCTTGTAATTTTTGGCTAATAGCTTCCCTTTTTTCGCGTCTATATACAGCTGAAGTCGATTTTGTTTTTGGTTGCATATTATTTAAAGTATTTCTAAAATTTTGTTCAATTTCTTCTTCACTAATTTCTTTCTTATATTTTTTCTTTTTTCCTTTTTTGAAAAAGGGTTTTCTGTTTTCAATTCTATCGGTATCGGAATAAAATTCTTTTTTTACTTTTATTCTTTTTCTTTTAGGCTTTTTTTGTTCTTCTTCTTTTAGTAACTTAGTTGAGAAAACTGGCTTAGCAGCTCTACTTATTTCTTGATTTTTATTAATATTATCGACTTGAATTGTTTCGCTTGTTTTAACTTGTTCTACTTGTAAATTTTCCTGGTTTTGAGTGGTAATTTTTTTACGATCTTCTTCTGGTGTTTTTAGTTCTTCTTTTTTTATTTTTAAATCCTCTGTTTTACCTTTAGTTTCCTTTTTATCGGTTTTAGATACTTTATTTTCGTCTAAATTTATTTTACCTATTACATGAGGACCTTGAAGTGTAGGAATTTCTGTTTGAATAAATTTGCTTTCTTCGATTGGTTCATGTTTGGTTTCTTCAGCTGTGGTTTCTTTTGTTGTTTTTTCTTCAGTTTTTTGTGAAGTTGAGAAATGTTCAATTTTTCCTATTATTCTAGGACCTTCTAATTTCTCAACCCTTGTTTGAATAAATTTTGATTCTATTTCGTCGTGCAAATATTTTTCTTCTCTTTCATCATCAAGGGTTAAGGTTTTTTTTCTAGATTTAATATCAAAATTTTCAGTTTTTCTTTTTATTATACTATCTGTAAGAAATTCTTCGGTACATAAATCATACATTTGTTGGGTAAGTTTTTGGTTTGGGTCGCAACTAACGTCGTATCCCTTTTTTTTCAAAAAATCAACAATTTTATCTATACCAACATTCATTTCGATAGCTACCTTTGCAAGCCTATATACTTTTATTTCGCTCATAGATAAAAAAAATTTTATTTTTCAAATTCTTTTTTAATAACTTCTATAACATGCTTAATAGTTTCTTCTTCCAAATCGGTTAAACGTGATAGGTCTTCTACAGAATATTTGAGGACACTTTTAGCAGTATCGCACCCAATTTTTTTTAACTCTTCAATTACCCAATCTTCTATTTCATCGGCAAATTCTTCTATTTCGATATCTTCTTCATCTTCTTCTGTAATATTTCTGTAAACATCAATTTCGTAACCTGTAAGCATACTTGCAAGTCGAATATTAAAACCACCTTTACCAATAGCAAGAGAAACCTGATCTGGATTTAAATAAACTTCGGCTCTTTTTTCGTTTTCGTATATCTTAATATCTGTAATTTTAGCAGGAGATAAAGCTCTACGAATATAAAGCTCTGGATTTGTAGTGTAATTTATAACGTCGATATTTTCGTTTTTTAATTCTCTAACTATTGCATGTATTCTATTACCTTTTACTCCAACGCAAGCTCCTACAGGGTCTATTCTTTCATCGTAAGATTCAACGGCAACTTTGGCTCTTTCGCCAGGAATTCTAACAATTTTTTTTATTGTTATTAGCCCATCATTTATTTCTGGTACTTCTCTTTCGAAAAGTTTTTCAAGAAACATAGGAGATGTTCTAGACATAGTAATTATAGGTAACCCATTACGCATTTCAACTTTAATAAGAACACCAATTACTTGGTCTCCTTTTTTAAAATTATCGGTAGGAATTTGTTCGCTTCTTGGTAGTATTATTTCATTACCTTCGTCGTCTAATAATAATATTTCTTTTTTTGAAATTAAGTAAACTTCTCCCGAAATTATTTCGCCAATTTTTTCTTTATACTTGTTGTATACGTTATTTTTTTCGTACTCCATTATTTTGTTTTGAAAGGCATTTCTCATAAAAGTAATAGTGCGTCGCTTAAAAGTTCTGATATCAATACGGTCTGAAACAGTTTCACCAACCGAAAAGTCGTTATCAATTTTTTTTGCTTCACTAAGTGGTATTTGTGTAACAGGATCATTAAAATCTTTATCATCAACAACAATTCTCTCTCTGTAAATTTCAAAGTCGTTTTTATCGGGATTTATTATTATTGAAAAATTATCGGATGTACCGTATTCCTTTTTTAACGAAGCAAGTAAAACTTCTTCAAGAATTTTTGAAAGTGTAGGCCTATCTATGTTTCTTTCTTCTTTAAATTCTGCAAAAAATTCCATTAAATTTAGTTCTTTCATAGTTATTAAGTTAAATCAATAATTAATTTTATTTTTAATAATTCATTAAAATAAAATTCTTTAATTTCGTTTACATTACCCTTTTTTATTTCAAGCAAAATTTTATTTTCTTTATAATCAACAATTTTACCTTTTAGCTTAGTGCCCGTGTTTGTAGTTACTTCTACTTTTTCTCCTTTATGTCTAATAATTTGAATAGGGTATTTTAAAGGCCTGTCGAGCCCTGGTGAAGATACTGTTAGTTCAATATTTTCTGAGTCTTTTAAATTTTTTTGTATAAAACGCATAATTTTTTCACAATCATCAAGAGTAATTCCATCATAACTTTCTGCAAAAATGCAATATTTATCTTTTTTTTCTTCAACAACTTCAAGAATTTCAAAATATTTTCCCAAATCTGTTTGCTGGGCAATATGTTTTAGCTTTTCTTTCATATTTTAAATAAAAATATAGGGGCATTGCCCCTTTTAAACTACAAAGTTAACAAATATTTTTTATGCAACAAAAATTTTTAAAGAAATTTGCACTAAAATGAACTTAAAAAGTTAGGTTAAAGCCAGACCAAATGAAGGATCATAGTCAAAGCGATAATCTTTTAATAATATTCAATTTTTGATTCATTATCTATTTTCAAAATTTTTTAAAATTTCCAATGGTTAAAATTTATAAGTATCAATTTTATGTGTTTAGCACATTAAAAGTTAAGCGATTATTCTTTAAAATTTTTTAAGTTATTAGATTCATAACTTTTAACTTCTTTTACAAACTCTGGGAATAAGAAAAGTAAGGCGATTAGATTAGGAATAGTCATAAAAGTAATAACCATATCAACGAAGTTCCATACTAGATCTATACCCCAAACACATCCAAAAAAAGTAAAGAGCGCGAAAATAAAATAGTAGTATTTTATATACCTATAACCAAGGATATATTGAATCCCTCTAGAGCCGTAGTAAGACCAACCAATAATGGTAGTGAAAGCAAACAAAAATAAGCCTATTCCAACTATATGTTGTCCGATTGGAGGTAAGTTTAAACGGGAAAAACCTTCGTTAAAGGCAGCGATAGTCATACCTACCCCTTTTATTCCGGAATGCCAAAATCCTGTAACTATTATAACAAGGGCTGTCATAGTGCAAATAACAATTGTATCGATAAAGGGTTCGAGAGAAGCAACAAATCCTTCGCGTAATGGTATTTTTGTTTTAGCAGCAGCATGTACAATTGGAGCAGACCCTTGTCCTGCTTCATTAGAAAATAAACCTCTTCTTACTCCCCAGACAATAGTCCAAAATAAAGTTGCGCCCCCAAACGATGCCACACTATCAGTTCCTGTTAAACCACATTTAACAATAAGCCAAAGCGAAGGTATAAAATCTTTGTAATGAGCAGCTATAATCAATAAAGCAGAAATTATATACGTAAAAGCCATAAATGGTACCAATCTAACAGCCACTTCGGCAATTCGTTTTATGCCTCCTACAATGATAATTAAAACAATAGAGCTCAAAATTAAGCCGGTAATATAAGGTGGTATATTATAGTTAGTTTTCATTACATCGCTAATGCCATTAGCTTGAGCAAGATTACCTGTTCCTAACGAGCACAAAATTAAAGCAACAGAAAAGATAATTGCAAGTACTTTTGCCCATTTACCAATAAATTTATAAAGACCTCTTTCAATATAAAACATAGGACCTCCCGACACTGTACCATCTTCGTTAATTATTCTATATTTTAATGAAAGAGTGCATTCTACCATTTTAAGCATCATCCCAAGAAATCCAGTTACCCAAATCCAAAAAAGAGCTCCTGGACCTCCAAAGTATATTGCTAAAGAAACACCAACTATATTACCTGTTCCAACAGTAGAAGCAAGAGCTGAAGTTAATGCTCTTAAATGATTAACATCGCCAGTATCTTTGGGGTTGTCATAAAAACCAAGAGTTATTTTCCAAGAATGCACAAAATTCCTTATTTGTAAAAATTTCATCCTAATTGTAAAATATAAACCAATAGGAACAAGAAAAGCAACAATTAAATAACCTCCTACATATTCATTGTAAATGCTTATTATTTTGTTCAACTGTTCTAAAACTTCATTCATCATAAAATTTATTAAATTATACCTAACCCATTTAAAAAAATAACTAATATAACTGGTGGAGCTATGAATTTAATTACGAATAAAATTACTGGAGAGATAATATTGTAAATTTTATTATCATTTGGAGATATAACAGAAACTTCTTTTTTAACAACATTTGAATGTAACTTCCATCCTACAAACAATGTAATTAATAAAGCACCAAGGGGCAATAAAATATTAGAAGATAAGAAATCCATAACATCAAATATATACATTGTTTTTGTTGTCCCCATTTCGGAAGAAACACTGAAGTGAATATGAATATTCTTAAAAGTATTCCACGAAAGAGTTGCAAAAACTCCTAAAAAAGAAATAAGAGCTGTTGAAATAATTGTTGATTTTTTTCTTGAAAATTTTAATTCTTCTGTTGCAATAGCCACTATAACTTCTAGAACAGAGATAGAAGATGTTAAAGCAGCAATAAAGAGTAGAATAAAAAAGATACCACCAACTATGTTACCAAAAGGTAATTTTTCAAAAATACCTGGCAGTGTTACGAAAACTAAACCTGGACCTTGTTGTGGTGAATACCCAAAAGCAAAAAGAGTAGGAAAAATCATTAATCCTGCAAGAAAAGCAACAAATAAATCGGAAAGAGAAGTAGAAGAAGTAATAAAACACAAATTACTTTCTTTTTTCACATAAGAACCATAAGTTAACATAGCTCCCATACCAATACTTAAAGAAAAGAAGGCTTGCCCCATTGCAGCAAGTATTGTTTTTCCAGTTACTTTAGAAAAATCTGGATTAAGATAAAATTTTACTCCTTCAAATGAATTTTCAAGGGTTAGAGCTCTAATTATAAGCAAAATGAGCATAAAAAATAATATAGGCATTAGAATTTTTGAATATTTTTCAATTCCTTTCTGTACCCCTTTAAAAACAATAATAGCTGTAAATATCAAAAACAATAATTGCCAAAATAGAGGAAGGTACGAGTTGTCTTTAAAATTCAAAAAGTAATTGGAGTAGTTAGTACCAAACACTTTAGCACTAAAACATGCATATATGTAATGCATAGTCCAACCAGCAACAGTACTATAAAAAGCCAAAATTATAAAGGCGGCAATTAAACCAAGAATTCCAATTATTTTCCAGAATTTATACTGTCTAAAGCAACCAATAACATTCGACTGAAAATGACGCCCTATAAGCATTTCGGCAGTCATAAGAGGAATACCAAGAAAAATAACGATAAATAGGTAAATTAATAAAAAAGCACCTCCACCATTTTCACCAACTATGTACGGAAATCGCCATATATTCCCAAGCCCCACAGCAGAACCTGCTGCCGCAAGTATTACTCCTAATGTAGAATTAAAATTTTCTCTTTTCATAATTATACTACAATTTATTCAGGAATATCTGGAATATAATTTGTTGAAAGTACTTTAAACTCGGTTCTTCTATTTAATTGGTTTGCAAGTTCCTTTAATTTCTCATCTTGAAGTGAGTTTATGAATTCAGGGGTTAAAACTGTATTTTCTTTAAAAGGAAGATAAGTTGCCATTCGTGGGGTTATGGTTTTGGGCCTGTTTTTTCCATAGCCTTTTGCTACAATACGTTCCTTATCTATACCTTTCGAAATTAAATAATCAACAACCGATTGTGCTCTACGCTGCGAAAGAATAATATTACTCAATGAATCTCCCACCATGTCGGTATGAGAGCCCAATTCTATGGTTATGTTAGGATTAGCATTAAGAATATCAATTAATTTATTTAGTTCTTTTTTTGCTTCGGGTCTTAGTTCCCATTTAGCAAAATCATAATATATATTTTCAATTTCAACTGGTTCAGTAATTGGCGAAAGATAAAAAGTCTCACTAAATATTTTGCTATCAGATAATTCTTGAGTAGAAATTTTAATTTTTTGAACAAGATAACCATCTTTTTTGGCAAGAATAATATACTTAGTAAAGGGGTTTAATTTATATTTAAAAGTACCATTTTCTCCAGTTGAAATGTCAAGATCGGTTCCATCACTTCCAACAATTTTTACATTTGCATTACTTATAGGTTTATCGGTTATTGCATCTTTAATAACACCTTGCACTACAAATTCTATTGGTGGTAACACAAATTTGTAGATATCGTCTTTTCCTTTACCTCCTGGCCGCGAAGAGCAAAATAATCCTTCTTCTACGCCTTTTTTAAATACAATACCAAAATCATCGGAAGAAGAATTTATTGGATATCGCATATTTTCTACAATCCATTCACCATCGGCATCTTTTAATGCTTTAAAAATATCGAGGCCACCCATTCCAATGTGTCCATTCGAAGCAAAATATAATACTCCATTATCTCTAATAAAAGGATATAATTCATCGCCTGGTGTATTTATAGGCATATTTAAATTTTGAGGGGCCGAAAATTTGCTATTTTTGTTTGGTCGTTTCATAAAATAAATATCGTAACCACCAAAGCCACCAGGAGCATTAGCAGCAAAATACAACGTTGTTCCATCAGGAGATAAACTTGGATGTCCGGCTGATACACTATCTCCAAAAGTTGTTATTTGCTCGCAAGTACTCCAATCTTCACCAGGTGCACGAGTTGCTCTATATATCTGACATCCAAGTTTTATACCCCTAATAATCTTACATCGAGTAAAAAACATCTCATTGTAATCTGCCGAAAAAGTAGGTGTTCCATCGTCGTATTCTGAATTTACTGTGTCGTTAAGAGGAGTTGGTTTATCCCATTTACCAGATCGCAAGAAGTTTATTTCAAAAATGTCACTAAATAAAGAGCCGGTTACAGGATTAATCTTCGTACCATGTAGTCCTTCGCGTGTGCTTGTAAAATAAATAGTAGTATAATCATCGTTTGCATAATTACAACCAAAGTCACTTTCTTTTGAATTAATCTCTTTAAAATTTTCTATTACATAGCGTGTAGGATTTTCTATCCACTGGTTTATAGAGGTACATATTTTAAGTGCTCTTTGTGCTAATGTATCGGCTGGCTTATATTGTAAATATTCTTTATATTGGTCAATTGCTTCAGAATATTTTTCATTAGCTTTTAACATTTCGGCAAGGTAAAAGTAAGAAATAGGGTCGTAATAGCCTCTTTGAATTGCACGTCTATAAGCTGCTTCTGCTTTAGCTGTTTGATTCATTAGTCTATAGCATTCTGCAATCTTAAATTGTATATAAGCTTTTTCGTATTTATTTTCCGATTTTTTTAATAAAGTTTCATACAATGTTAGTGCTTTATAATACTCCTTAGATGCAAAAGCTAAATCGGCTTTTTTTGTGTTCTTACTGAAATATTCTTCCTGAGCGAAAATGGAGATAAAATTAATTATAGTAAAAAAAATAAAAATATAAACATGTAACTTCATAATTCGCAAAGATATAAAAAATTTAAACATAAAAAATAAAGCAAAAAACATTGCGTTCAAATTAACAAGGTTATAATCTAATTAACATTGTTATAATCTAATGTGTGGTTAAGAAAATATTTTGTTATTTGGCAATTCAAAACACTTGTTAAGTGTTTAGTTAAAAAAAACAAGGAGAATAACTAATTTAAAAAAAATTTTTTTCATATTTTACAAATTAAGAAGTTCTTTTAGGAAATTAAACAACAATCTTACTCCTACTCCTGTTCCTTCGATACCTCTATAAGAGTCTCTTTGATCGAGGAAAGCAGGACCTGCAATATCAAGGTGTATCCAAGGATACTCAACAAAATGTTGTAGAAATTTAGCGGCTGTTATTGCCCCAGCATATTTACCACCAATATTTTTAATATCAGCTATTTCAGATTTAATCATATCGTTGTAGTCGTCCCACAAAGGGAATTTGACAATTCTTTCGTAAGTATAAAAACTTACTTCTTCAAGTAATTTAAATACTTTATCTTCGGCTGTTGAAAAAGCAACAATTGCATTTTTTCCTACGGCAGCAGAAGCAGAGCCTGTTAAAGTTGCGATATCAATAACAAGTTGAGGATTATATTTTTTAGCGTAATGTAAAGCATCGGCAAGAATAAGTCGTCCTTCGGCGTCAGAATTAAGCATTTCAACAGTTAAACCACTCATCATTGTAATTATTTCGCCTGGTACTTGAGCATTAAAACCTGGACGATTATCGGTAGTAGGAATTAATCCTATAGCATATATTGGAATGTTACTTTTCCATAGTGAATAAATAGTACCTACAACAGCAGCCCCTCCACTCATATCCGATTTCATACCAACAATGTGTTCCGACGATTTTAGATTTATACCACCTGTATCGAAAGTTATACCTTTACCTACTAATATTGTAGGATTTTGTTGTAACACGTGATTTGGCTTATAAATTATTTCTATGAATGCTGGAGGATCTACACTACCTTTATTTACAGCAAGCAGTCCTCCCATTTTCATTTTTGTAATTGCTGTCTTGTCATAAATGTTTACTTTAATATGCTCTCCTTTAAATAATTCAAACACATAATCGCAAAAATATACCGTATTAAGTACATTTGAAGGTTCATTTATAAGGTCACGCGCAATATATACTCCCTCAAGCAAATATTTTAAATAAACTAAATCAACTGTTTTTATAGTTTCATCTAAAATATATACATTTTTTAATTTTGTTTTTTTCTCTTCTTTTGTTTTATATTTGTCAAACTTATAATTAGAAAGAATAATTCCTTCAACACAAGCTATTGAAAAATTTGGATTATTTGTTTTATTTATAATGGATAGTGTTTCAATTTTATTTTTTTCTAATATAGAATTTATTTCAAATGATTTTCTTCTTAATTTTTCCAATTCTTTATATTCCTCGTCGTTGGATGGAGGAATATAAAAAAACAACCATTTATTGAATAAATTTAGCTCAGCATATTTTTGTTTTTCCAATTGTTCTTTTACATATTTTTCTTCTTCCTTTTTCAGTTTAATTTCTTTAAAATCGTCTTTTTCATTAATAATGTACACTATTGTTGATTCTTCTTTAACTTCTTTTATCTTCTCAATTTGTGGAATCATTTTTTTTAACAAAAGTACAAATTTTTAAAAATAGTAATAAAGTAAATTTTTAATATTTTTGTAAAAAAGTCTGAAATGAAAAATATAAATATTATAATTGTTGTTATGTTACATATTTTAGTGTCGTATTCTCAAAATCGACGACAAACGAGAATCGAATTTATAGAAAAATATAAAGGGTTAGCGATTAAGGTAATGAGAAATACAGGTATTCCTGCAAGTATTGTTTTAGCGCAGTCGTGTTTAGAGTCGGACGATGGGAATAGTTGGTTGGCAAAAGAAGCTAACAATTTTTTTGGCATAAAATGTGGAAAAAGTTGGAAAGGAGAAACAATTTATAAAGATGATGACTCTCCAAATGAGTGTTTTAGAAAATATTCGACCGACGAGGAAAGTTTTTATGATTACGCAAATTACTTAAAAACTACGCCTCGTTATAGTGAACTTTTTACATACAGTAGCAAAGATTATAATTCGTGGGCCAAAGGTCTAAAAGACAAAGGATATGCAACTAACCCTCAATATACTGAATTACTTATAAAAATTATTAATGATTTTCAATTATATCAGTACGACGAAGAAATTGATAAATCAAAAATTGTAGAACAAACGGCACTAACTGCGGCAGAAGAATGGGCTATGAGAACCAAAATCAAACACGAAGTTAAAATAAATAATGAAGTAAAATACATTATAGTTAAGCCTGGAGATAACATTGAATCGTTAGCCAAGGAATTTGATCTGGCAAAGTGGCAAATATTAAAATATAACGATCTTACCCCCGACAGTGTATTAAGAGTTGGAAGCATCATTTACATCCAACCAAAAAGAAATAAAGCAGAATTCGGAAAAGATTATCACATTGTAAAACCAGGAGAAACCTTATATAAAATTTCGCAATATTATGCAGTAAAATTAAAGAAACTACGTTTTAAAAATAATCTAATGAGCGATGAAGAAGTAAAACCAGGTGATACTTTATATTTAAGAAAACGAAAACCAATAAGATAAAACATGACCTTAATAAAATCGATTTCCGGAATAAGAGGAACTATTGGTGGTAATTCCAATGATAATTTAACACCTTTAAATATAGTTAAATTTGTTAGTGCTTTTAGTTGTTGGTGTAAAGAAAATACTCAAAGAAAAAATCCTAGAATTGTTGTAGGTAGAGATTCTAGAATTTCGGGCGAAATGATTTATAATATTGTAAAAGGTACATTAATGGCTTGTGGGTGTAATGTAATAGATATAGGAATGGCGACTACACCTACTACAGAAATTGCTGTGCCTGCCGAAAATGCAGACGGTGGAATAATTATTACTGCAAGCCATAATCCTGTAAACTGGAATGCTCTTAAATTAATTAATTCAAATGGTGAGTTTCTTTCGGAAGAAGACGGAAAAAAAGTGTTACAGCTTTCGGAAAATGATTTTATATATAACGACACTTTTAATTTAGGAAAAGTTATTTACAAAGACTATTTAAATTACCATATAGAAAAAATTTTAAGTTTAAGATACGTAAACATAAACAAAATAAAAGAAAAAAAGTATAAAGTAATAGTTGATGGAATTAATTCTATTGGGGTAGTAGCAGTTGCTCAACTTTTAGAGAAGTTGGGTATTAATGATTATTATATAATAAACGCTGAGATAAGTGGGAATTTTGCTCACAATCCTGAACCTCTTGACGAAAATTTGAGTGAAATAAAAGACAAAGTGAAAAAAGAAAATGCCGACTTAGGAATAGTTGTTGACCCTGATGTCGACCGTTTGTGCCTCGTTTGTGAAGATGGCACTTTATTTGGAGAAGAGTATACCCTTGTTGCTATTGCCGATTATATACTCAGTAAAGTGCCGCCAGAAAAAAGGAAAACAGTTTCTAATATGAGTTCCTCTATTGCGTTAAAGTATGTAACTGAAAAAAAACATTATGGTACGCATTATTTAAGTGCTGTGGGCGAAGTAAATGTTGTTAAGAAAATGAAAGAAGTTAATGCTATAATTGGTGGAGAAGGAAACGGTGGAATTATTCTACCAGAACTTCATTATGGGAGAGATGCACTTGTTGGAATTGCTTTATTCTTATCGTATTTGAGCGAATTGAATATTAAACCTTCTGAACTCAAGCAAACATACCCATTGTATTACCTTATTAAAGATAAAATTGAAAATGTTAAAATAGACATTATAAATTTTATAGATATCCTTAAAAATAATATTAAAGAACCATTTACGATTAACACAGAAGATGGTTTAAGAATTGACTTTATTGATGAAACATGGTTACATGTAAGAAAATCTAATACCGAAAACATTATAAGAATATATTGTGAATCGGCTATAAAAGAACGCGCATTATCACTTGTAAGAGCAATAAAAGAACTTATTTATAAAAGTTTGTAGAATTTTAAATCCATTTTACTAAAGGAAAATCCATTCGATGAGGTAATTCTGGATGAATTGGATATATTCTAAACGAATAATCATAAACACCTGGTTTATTAATAATTACTTCTGCATTAAATGTAACTTTACCTTTTTCGCATTTGACTGGGTACATTTTTTCAACAAACAAGATTTCGCTAACAACATCTAAATGTTTTTGAGCAAACAATATTTCAACACCAATTTCGTTAGGATTTATTTCGTTAAGCTTTAGGGTAACTGACGATTTAAATTTACTTCCAAAAACAAGAGGTTTTTTTGTTGGATCGGGAACTTCGATATTAACAACTTCAATACTATCCCATGCTTTTATCATTCTCATTTTCCATGCAGCTATAGAAAAAGCAAGTTCAAAATTGTTTGCAATTAATTTCTTATTTCGATTATATAATTTATAATATAACTTTTGATAGTATTCGTCGATCATTCGTACAGTAGTAAATTTTGGCACAATAAGAGAAATAGTATTTTTTATGTATTCAATCCATTTACGAGGTAAGCCTTCTTTATCATATTGGAAAAAAGTTGGAATTATTTCGTTTTCGAATAAAAAGAATAATGTTTCTGCATCTAGTTCGTCTTGAAAGTCTTGATTTTGGTAAGTACATTCTTCTTTAAGAGCCCAACCTGCATTTTCAACATAACCTTCTGCCCACCAACCATCAAGAACACTAACATTAATAACACCATTTAAAATTGCCTTTTGTCCACTTGTGCCAGAAGCTTCTAAAGGACGAGTTGGCGTATTCAACCAAACATCAACACCTTGTACGAGTTTTTTTGCTAGATCCATTTCATAGTTCTCTAAGAATAATATTTTCCCCACAAATTCAGGTAAATGCGATATTTCGTATATTTTCTTTATTAGATCTTGGCCAGCTTTATCGGCTGGGTGTGCTTTACCAGCAAAAATAAAAACAACAGGTGTAGAAGGATTATTAACAAGACGTCTAAGCCGATCAATATCTTTAAATAATAAATATGCTCTTTTGTATGTTGCAAATCGACGAGCAAAGCCAACTGTAAGAGATTTTTCATTTAACTTTTCTAGGAGCTCCAGTACAAATTTTGGGCTTTCCTGACGAAGCTCAAGATTTTCCATTAATCTACGTCTAATATAATTATATAAATCTTGTTTTAATTTCAACCTTGCATTCCAAATTTCTTTGTCGGGAACTTCTTTTATTTTCTCCCACGTTGAAAAATCAGTTTGTTTTTCTTCAAAATCTTTGGGTAAATACTTTTTATAAATTTCATAAATTGGTTTACCTACCCACGTTCTAAAATGTACTCCGTTTGTTACATAAGAAATATGCAATTCTTGTGGAAAATATTTTTTCCATATTGGATTAAACATTTTTCTAGTTACTTTTTCATGTATTTTACTAACCGCATTTACTTCTTGCGATAACTTACATGCTAAGATGCTCATCGAAAATTTTTCGTTTGGATCTAATGGGTCTTCTTTCCCAAGAGATATAAAGTCGTTCCATGATATTTTAAAAATCTCAGGATAATGCGATAAATAAGTTCTTATTAAATCTTCGCTAAATACATCATGTCCAGCTGGCACAGGTGTATGTGTAGTAAACAATGTAGAAGAACGTACCACTTCAAGTGCTTCGAAATAATTCAGGTGCCTTTGTTCAATTAGTTTTCTTAATCTCTCTAGCCCAATAAAAGCAGAATGCCCTTCATTAGAATGATAAACATCGGGATTAATTTTTAGAGCATCTAGAAGACGAATACCTCCAATTCCTAACAATATTTCTTGTTTTAATCGCATTTCATTATCGCCACCATATAATTGATGAGTAATTGCTCTATCTTCTGGTGAATTTTCTTCTATATCGGTATCTAGTAAATAAAGAGAAACTTTTCCAATTTTTACTTCCCATGCTTTAGCATAAACAATACGACCTGGAAAAGATATAGAAATCATTATCCATTCTCCTCTTTCGTTTCTTACAGGCAATAAAGGAAGATGAGAAAATTTTAGCGGAATTTTTAATTCAATTTGTTCTCCATTAACACTTAACGACTGAGTAAAGTATCCGTAACGATACAATAAACCTATGCCAGTAATGTTTTTACCTGAATCACTTGCTTGTTTTAAATAATCGCCAGCCAAAATACCTAACCCACCTGAATAATTTTTAAAGGTTTCATGTAATCCAAACTCCATGCAAAAGTAAGCAATGTGCGGATGAGGTTCTACTGGTGATGACATGTATTCTTTAAACTTCTTAATAACAGTATTATACTTATTAATAAATTCATCGTTGTTAATCAACTTTTCGTATTGTTCAAGCGTTAGCGACTCAAGTAAAATAATAGGATTACAATTTAATTTTCTAAATAGATTTGAATCTATTAATTCAAATAATTCAATTGCTTCGAAATTCCACGACCACCATAAATTCTGTGATAAAGATTTTAATTCTTTTATCTTTTCTGGTATTTCAGATTGTATATAAATTTTTCGCCACTGAGGAACGAGATTATCTTTTTTTTCTTCAATGTCAATTATATTAATTTGTTTATGTTTGTATTTATCGTATCTTTTATCGGCTTTTTGTATTGCAATATCAAATGCTTGAAAGTAATTTTTTATAAGAGAATCCCATAAAAATTGTTTAATTAGTTCGTCGAATTTTTTATAATTGTATTGTTTATTATATGTATTTACAAAATATACCAGGGTTTCATAAAGTTTTTCAGCACATAAAATATCATTATTTTCTTCGCGTTTAATAATAAAGACAATATCTTCGGTATTAAAATTATTATTTAACAACCATAATCCGAATCCTGTTAAGTTTGTGGTAATAGTAGGAATTTTAAACATAATACTTTCTAATGGGGTGTAGCCCCACGGTTCATAATAAGAAGGGAACACTGTTAAATCAAATCCTATTAACAAGTCATAATAATTTAAGTTGAATATTCCATCAGTTCCATTAAGATAGCAGGGAACAAAAATAACTTTAACTCTATCTTCTCTTTTATTTAACAACTCTCGTTCTTTTAATCTGTTTATTATTGGATCAGTTTCTTGATTTCTTAACTTATGTGTAAGGTATCTTTCTTCGGTGGGACATAAAAAATTGCTGTTATAAATGTTTTCGAGTACATTAAAATCGGGACCAGCATGATCGGCTGGAACTAATATAAAAGCATAAATATCTTTCTGAATATTTCTTTTGTTCAAAAGTGCTAAAGCATCTATAAAAACATCGTAACCTTTGTTGTGAAATTCGTAACGTCCACTAGTTGCAATAAATATACTTTCTTCTTTAACTTTAACATTTGTAATAGCTTCGGCAACAGCAATAAGTTTATTTCTAGCTTTTACCTTTTTTGCAAAATATTCTTCATCGGAGGGAATAAGCGAATTATCAAAGCCATTTGGTGTAATCACATCTGCTTTCCTATGAAGAAAATACTCACATTCGAGGTTTGTAATATCACTTACAACAGTAAAGCAATCAGTATTATTAGTAGTATTATATTCAAGCGAAAATTTTGAAATAATGTTAAAATTACTTGCACAAGAAAAAGGTTCATACTCGGAAATCTTGGAATGTAATGGTAAGTTATTACCTGCAATTGATCGGCCCAATGTTGTTGCGTGAGTAGTAAAAACAGTTGCTACTTGAGGAACATATTTTTTTAAATATAAAACACCCATACCAGTAAGCCATTCGTGAAAGTGAGCTACAATTTTATCTTGCGACGTTACAAAATAATCATAAAAGCTGTGTATTACTTTTCCTGCTGCATATCCAAATAAAGCTGGTTCAATATAGTCCCATTGGCCATGAAGCGAATCTACCTTAAAGCTTTCCCAAAATTCAAAGAATATTTTGTCTTTTTGTGGAAAAAATTGAGTAAAGTCAATAAGAATAACTATAGGATTTCCATCAATGTTCCAGTATCCAATTCTACATTTTAATCCTTCGGAAAATAATTTTTTCCGCCACGATGAAAATAAAAAATTATCTTCTACAAATTCCTTACTTTCATTAGTATTTTTCCAAACATCAGGTCCAATTAGTATGTACTTTTCACCAAAATAATTTTTTAAAGTCCTTAATTTAGATGATATTACAGTATATATCCCTCCAACTTTATTACATACTTCCCAGCTAATTTCAAAAAGATAAGTTGGTATTTTAAAGTTTTCCATTTTATTTTAATATTTCGGTTTTTACGATTATTGTTATATTAAGGTTTCAATTTTAGGACATTTCTTTAAAAAATAAAAAGAAAATATTGATCATAAAATTTTTAATAAAAGTTATATTTTATGTCACATAAATCTTAATTAACTTTAGAGGCTAACTGATGTTTTATTTTTGTAAAGATACAAAAAAAATTAAGGCTCCACTAATTTAATGGATTGCTTTGCTCAAATTTTTCTTCGTTTGGTTCATGTAATTTTTCTACACTCATAGATTCTGGGTAACCATAAGCTTTAGGATATAATAAATACCCTTTTTCAAAATTACCATTTCCCTTTTCTTCTTCTACAGGCCTGTAAAGTAACCTTATTACCGGATCATCTCTATCGGCAAGTATTTGATAAGATACTTCAGAATTAGGGTTTCCGTAAATATAAACAATTGTGTAATCTTCGTTCCATTCATAACTAACTAAAAATGGTATTTTACCAATTGGTGTTAATATAACAGTTGCTTCTTCTTCTTTTGTTAAAGCTTTAAAATAATCGGGCATTTTAACTTCAGCTTTACCTTTTTCATCTAATTTTACTTTTCCTCTATAAAGACATAGGTTTTCGGGCGATTCAACGAAATTATGTCGTAATGTTTTATTTAGTGGATCTAAAGGATGATCGATTAAAAAAGAGCCACTGCCTTTTGAAAGTGTACCAGTAACATTAACATTACCACTAAAATACCCTGCATATTGTCCATTAACACAACGAGCCCAAAGAGCCCATGCGTTACCTCCACCAGAAACTTCAGCATAAATTCCATTTCCATTTATACCATCGTTTCTCCCATATATTGCGAATTTACCACTTCCTCCACTTGAATATGAATAAACCCCATAAGTATCACCCCTAAAATAACCACCAGCTCCTTCAGAAGGCAATGTTCCAGACACTAAGCCATTACCGATTCCTACAACACCAATACTATTTGTACCTCGTGTTTCACCCCAGACACCAATACTCTGGTTTGTAGATGTATTTGCTGCTAATCCCCAAACCCCAATAGCATTAGGAGCGTCGGTTTGTCCGAATACTCCAGCAGCTTGAGGAAATGTAGTTGGCGCTGTTGTGCTTGAATTATAACCTACAACTCCGTACCCATTATTACTTGAAGTTTGTCCACGTATTCCAACACTCACACCTGTAGTTGCAGTATTTTCAGCACGTATTGCAATAGCACCACTTGTATTTTCTTTAACATGTAAACGAGCTGTTACCGATGTTTCATTTATTCCTACTTTACCTTCGTTTGTTATCACCATAGCTCGGTTTAGTGAACCATTGTCTGATTTAGTCCAAAAGTCGATATTTCCACCTCTATTATTTGCTGTGGTACCACTTAAGTTAGCTCCAATAAAAGCAACTCTTTTTTCGCCACTACTGCTGTTTTTATCAACGAATTGAATACCACCAACTCTTACATTGTCGGCATCGGCTTCTTGTGTTATTAATTCTAAAATACCAGCTCCTGTTGAACCGCTAATAGTTAAATAGGTTCTGCCAGTTTGTGCTGCAATTCCTGGAGTAGACGTTCCTAATCCAAGATTTCCTTGGCCAGTAAGGCGCATTCTTTCGACAAGACCACCATAGGTTCCTCCACCTCCATGTACCTTAAAATACAAATCGCTTCGTCCATTAGAAGATGTCAAAGTTATTGCCACTATTTCTGCACCAACATCGGAAACGTTACTAGCTGAGTTTATTAACCTAATACCTGTTCCTGTATTATCGGCACTATAATCGCTTCTAACTGTTAATAGGTTTGTAACACTTCCGGATGCGCCACCTACAATGTCAAGTAATGTGTTTGGATCGTCCATAGTTCCAGTATTACCAATAACCACTCTTCCATCACCTCTAAAAGAAACCAATTCAGTACCATTACCTTTAAGAAGTAAAATTCTATTTGTAACTGCGGTACTGGCAACGTTTAATTCAAGAGCATAATTTCCTGTTAATCCTCTATTATTGTAAATCTTTGCGCCTAGGTATGGGCCACCTGTACTTGGTGTTTGAATATCAAGATAAGCAGATGGAGTGGTTGTATTTATACCAAGATACCCTGCAGGTGTTAATCGCATTCGCTCAGCAACAGAATTATTATTATTAGTAAAAAACCTTAGATCGCCAGAAGCGTTACCTGTTCCAGCATCATAATTAGTAAGATAACTTTTGATTGATCCTGTTATTCTATTATTTGTAACCTGAGTTGCAGCAAAATTAATGCTTCCAGCTCTGTCGCCTGAATTTGTAGAGTGAGTACTTAATATTAACTGAGAACCTACACTATATCCACCATCGTGAATATGAACAACTGCCGAATTCCCTTCTAAATTAATGATTGGATATATAGTGCCAATTCCTATAACAGGATATGTACTGTACGATGTACTCATAATACGCATTCTATTAATATTATTTGTGCGAAATTGCAGGTCTTTATCATTTTTTGTACCAATAAAATTTATAGAAGGATCGATATTATTGTTACCTGTAATAAGCCATGCATCCTGGCCTGCTAATAATTTAATCCAATTGGGCGAAGATTCTGTTCCACCATTGTAATAATAACCAATACCATTACCCCCGCTTATATTTGCATTTGTATTGAAAACCAATAAGTACTGAGCTGGTGTAGGTATAGTAGAAGCATCATTAACACTTGTAAGTGACACACGTGGAATAAGTATACCCTTATTTGAAAAATCTACATCTAACCCAGCAGATGTGTGAGGATTATTACCTGTAAGATTAATCGAAATCTGGGACCTCAAAGTTAAATTTATTAAAACAAAAAAAATAATTTTTAAATTTTTCATAATCAGACTTTTTTACAAATTTACGAAAAATTTTCATTTAATTAAAAACTTTATAAGCTTTATTCTAACTTAACAAAAATTATTTTAACATGTTAAGCCAACTTTTGAATTGAATTTTTCTTTTTTTTATTGTTAAAAAAGTAAAAAAAAAATATTTACTTTGTAAAAAAAAAAATTATGAAGAAATTATTTTTACTTTCAGTATTTGTTTTTTTCATTAATTTAAGTTTTTCACAATTATTAATAGAAGAAAATTTTGATTACCCCGAAAACACTTTACTAACAGAAACAGGAAACTGGATACAACAAGGAAGTACTAGTACAAATCCTCTAACAGTACAAAACGGTAATTTAGTATTAATTCCATATTCGCACGATCCTATTGGAAAATATTTATTTATTAATAATACAGGGCAAGATGCTTATCGTACATTTACTTCTCAAGTAGGAAATACTGTTTATGCAAGTTTTTTAATTAACGTATCCACTGCTCAAACCAGTGGAGATTATTTTTTTACTTTTCAACCATCGCCAGGTAATACAAATTACACCGGACGTTTTTTTGTAAAAAAAGATGTAAACAATAAACTAGCTTTTGGGATTTCTAAAGGTACCGATGCTCCTGTTTATACAAATTACGTTTATAATTTTAACACTATTTATTTGATAGTAATAAAATATCAAATGATCGAAGGCACTCAAAACGATGTTATTTCTGTTTTTATTAATCCTCCAGTTGGGCAACAAGAACCAACAACTCCAACCATATCTACAACAGGGGGAACTACAGGCGATCCTAACGCTCTTGCAGCCATTTTGCTCAGACAAGGAAGTAGCACTTCTGCACCTACCCTTTACATCGATGCTATCAGGGTTGGCCTATCATGGGAGGAAACTGTAAATAAAGAAACAATTCCTCCAATTTTTACTTTTAATCCCCCTAACGGTGCTATAAACGTTGATCTCAATGTAAACATAAGTATTACATCTAATAAGCCTATACGAAATTTAGATAATACCGAAATTACAAATTTAAATGTATCGAACCTTATTATTTTCAAAGTAAGTAATGAAAATGGTCAAAATGTTGCTTTTTCTGCGTCTATTAACAATGAAAAGAAAATAATTACAGTATTTCCTAGTAACCCTTTAACCCCAAATACAACTTATTATTTAAAATTACTACAAGTCGAAGATTACTACAACAATGCTAGCTCAGAACAAATAATATATTTTACCACACGTAGTTTAAGCTCAGAAGCAAATATCATTAGCTTTAACATAATTGGTCAAGTAACCAGCTCCATAGATAATGTTTTACAAAAGGTTAACGTTATAATGCCAAATGGTACCGATTTAACTAATTTAACTCCGCAAATAGAAGTATCACCAGGTGCAACTATACATCCTCCTTCAGGTGTTCCTCAAAATTTTACATATCCTTTTGTATATCTCGTTACTGCAGAAGATGGAGTTACAACCAAAGAATGGACCGTGTATGTAACATATCAGTACAGTACTCAAGCTGAAATTTTGAGCTTCGAGATTCCCGGACAGGTAAGCAGTGTAATAAATTCTGAATTAGCCACCATAAATGTTCTTATGCCATATGGAACAGATTTAACTAACCTCACTCCAAATATTACTGTATCTCCTGGTGCAACAATTAACCCTCCAAGTGGTGTGGCTCAGAATTTTACAAACCCTGTAATATATACTGTTACTGCCGAAGATGGTATAACAACAAAACAATGGACAGCAATAGTTACAAACGAACAACAATCTGCTATTACTCTTGTTGAATGGACATTTCCTAACAATCCAGACGACAATATTGCCGACGGGGGAATTCAACCAAACCTTAACCGAAAAATTACTTGTTCTGCAAGTGGAACTGTCACTTATAATGCAGCAGGTGCTACAACAAGTTCAGCAAGAGCAACAGGCTGGCATAATGGACAGAATCAGAAATTTTGGCAAGTAGAATTTACTACTTCTGGCTATAAAAACATTAGAGTATCAAGTAAACAAAGATCTTCAAGTACAGGCCCACGTGACTTTAAGTTACAATACATGGTAAATAATTCTGGTCATTTTGCCGATGTACCAAATTCTAATATAACATGCGCTGATAATTTTACTAGTGGCGTATTAAATAATTTACAATTACCTGATGAATGTAATTTTAAAGAAATAATTACTTTACGTTGGATTATGTCGTCAAATATAGCCGTAAACGGTTCGGCAGTAATATCAACCGGGGCTTCTAATATCGATGACATAATAATTACTGGGATACCATCACTAAGTAACGAAGCAGAAATACTCGATTTTGTGATTCCAGGCTATATTAGCAAATCAATTAATAGTGCGAACGCTTCTGTGTATATTATTATGCCCTATGGTACCGACATTACTAATTTAACACCTCAAATAACAATTTCGCCAGGGGCAACAATAACACCGCAAAGTGGTGTTCCCCAAAATTTCTCAACACCAGTAACATATGTAGTTACCGCTGAAGATGGAATAACTACAAAAGTGTGGACTGTTTATGTCGTAGTTGGGCCTAATAATCAGGCCGAAATTATTGATTTTTATATACCAGGTCAAATTTCAAGTTCTATATATCCTTCACTTGCCCTTATAAAGGTAGTAATGCCTTATGGTACAGATCTTACAAATTTAACACCTCAAATAACAATTTCGCCAGGGGCAACTATCACTCCACCTTCTGGCGTGCCACAGGATTTTTCTGATACTGTAATGTATATTGTTACTGCCGAAAATGGTTCAACAATTAAAAATTGGTATGTTTACGTAAGAAATCAAAGTAATAAAGCCGAAATTTTAAATTTTTTCATTCCAGGACAAATTTCGAGTACTATAAATTCGCAAAATGCTACCGTTACTGTAATAATGCCTTATGGTACCGATTTAACTAACCTTGTGCCAAGTATAACAATTTCTGAAGGAGCAACAATTAATCCACCCGATATGACTCCCACAGATTTTACAAACCCTGTAAATTATACCGTTATAGCCGAGAATGGAAACATTAAAATTTGGACAGTTTACGTAAATACTCTTTTAAACAACCAAGCAGAAATTTTAAGTTTTACAATCGAAAACCAAATATCAAGTATAATAAATTCTCAAACCCAAACTATAAACGTTAAAATGCCTTATGGTACCGATTTAACTAATCTCATTCCTCATATTACAGTTTCACCTGGAGCAACAATTTACCCAAATTCGGGAGTACCTACTAACTTTACTACACCAGTAGTCTACACTGTTACTGCACAAGATGGTGTTACTCAAAAACAATGGACAGCAATAGTAACAAACGAAGAACCACCAATTCAGGTAATAGTTGAATGGACATTCCCAAATAATCCAGATGATAGTTTAGCCGATGGTGGTATTTCTGCTAACCTCGACAAAATAATTACTTGCACTGCAAGTGGCCCCGTATCGTATGCTTACAGTGGTGCAACAACAAATTGCGCTCGCGCTACAGGATGGCACGACGGTGCTAACGTTAAATACTGGAAAGTTAGTTTTACAACTATTGGTTTTAAAGATATAAAAGTTTCAAGCAAACAACGTTCTTCAAGTACAGGACCTCGCAACTTCAAACTTCAATACATGATTAACAACACTAACCAATGGTACGATGTTCCCAACACAAACATTACTTGTGCCGATAATTTCACTCAAGGAGTATTGAACGAAGTACTTTTACCTGCCGACTGTAACCAGAAAAACCTTATAAGCTTACGATGGATTATGACGAGTAATATAAGCGTTGGTGGTAATAATGTGGCAAGTAATGGTTCGTCCAGAATCGACGATATTATAGTTATAGGTACTCCTGCTCTTAATAACGAAGCAAATATTATTTCTTTCAATATACCCAATCAAATCTCATCAACTATAAATCATAATGACACTTCAGTAACTGTATTAATGCCTTATGGTACAGATGTAACAAACTTAACACCTGAAATAATAGTATCGCCTGGTGCTACAATTAACCCTCCATCGGGAGTCGCTCAAAACTTTACTAACCCTGTCATTTATACAGTTATATCGGAAGATAACACTTCAATAAAATACTGGAAAGTTTATGTAATAGTTGGCTTAAATAACCAAGCCGATATATTATCTTTCGAAATACCTGGACAAATATCTAGCAATATAAATTATGCCGATACAAGTGTAACAGTACTTATGCCCCATGGAACTAACTTAACAAACTTAACACCAATAATAACAATATCGCAAGGAGCTATTATTACACCTCCCAGCGGAACTCCTCAAGATTTTACTAATCCGGTAATTTACACCGTTACTGCTCAAGATGGCATAACAACCAAATATTGGAAAGTAACAGTAACAACTGCTCCTCCTCAAATCGACGTAATAGTCGAATGGACTTTTCCTAATAACCCTGACGATAGCTTAGCCGACGGTGGTATTCCTGCTAATCTTGATAAAATAATAACTTGTACTGCAAGTGGTTCTGTCTCATATGCTTATCCGGGAGCCTCAACTAACTGCGCACGTGCCACTGGATGGAACGATGGCGCCAATACTAAATACTGGAGAGTTGATTTTACTACTCTTGGATATAAAGATATTAAAGTATCAAGCAAACAAAGATCGTCTTCTACCGGACCACGCGATTTTAAACTCCAATATATGGTCGATAACAATGGATTATGGTTCGATGTTGATAACTCTACTATTGTCTGTGCCGACAACTTTACTTCTGGCGTACTTAACGAATTACCATTACCTGAAACTTGCAATCATAAGCAACTTGTTAGTCTACGATGGATTATGACTTCTAATACTTCGGTTAGTGGTAATGTTGTGTCTTCTACTGGTTCCTCAAGAATAGATGATATAATTGTTATTGGTATATACGATGATCTTTATTCAACACAATTAACACAAGAAAATGTTAGCATTTATCCAAATCCTGCAAATACATATCTAATAGTTAAATGTAATGATATTAAGCAAATTAATATTTTAGACATTAGCGGAAAAATAGTGCTTTCAGCAAAAGAAAATATACTCAATATTGATCACTTAAATAATGGTATCTACTTTGTGAAGGTAGAAACTAACATAACAACAGTCTTTTTAAAGTTTGTAAAGAATTAACAACTTTTACATTAGTGGTT
>JAOAFV010000005.1 GCA_026416095.1 Bacteroidales bacterium
GTTAGGTAAATTGGCATTATCGCTGAAAAAGTGAAAACCAAATCTACGATTTGTACCACCACTTGTAACTTTAGCTACAAAATGATACAAATATCTATTCGATAATGTTTGATTTAGGTAAGCATATATATTAGTATTTGCAAGAGTAGTGTCGTTTTGTATTAATTGACCATTACTAACTGTCCAACTACCATTGTATATTTGCCAATGAGGGTGCAATGTGTCGAAATTGTCGCCAAAAAAACCACGCTTGCTATTTGCCCCCCAATACTGCCCATCGTAATCGAGAACTTGATAAAATGCTTTCTCTACTTGATTGTTATCACTATCGGTAAATGTTGCTACAAAATCTTGGGTTTTCCATTCGCCTTGTGTTGATATAGCTGTAGTAGGGGGAGTATTATCTAACGGTGTGGCTGTCCAGGTAGCCGCCCATCCGGCAGCAGTTGTTGCACAGTCGGAGCGAAATTCAATAGTTAAAGCTCCACTTGTAGAGGTTATAGTACCGGGACTTTGAGTATTATATCTTCCAATTAATGGCGACCAAACAGAAGGACCATCGTAGATATAAAGAAAATCATAGTTTGCTTCTAACGAAAAACTAGTAAATGTTAGTGTTATTGTTGACGCATCTTGAGGCTGTATAACCCATATTTTTCTTTCATCGTTGCTATAATTACCAGAAGGGCCTCCTGAATCGTAAAAATTTCCGCTTAATGAATTTAAGGTAGTAACTGATGGATTGTTGTTAACCAACTTATAGTAAGTATTCCATGTCCAATAAGGGCCTGGATCAGTATGTGTTTGATTTGGAAAATGCTGATGGCCTGCAATTTTTGTGCAATAACTACTGCCTGCCAGAACATGTAACCCATAATCAAGAGCGGTACCATTGTCAAGAGTATCTCGGTAAAACATACGATGTGGATTTATGCCGTATGCATTGCAAATATCTTTTGTTAAGTCGGCAGAACTCTGGTACATTGCCATGGTGTACCATGAAGGTTGCTCAACATAACCTTCGTGTTCATACCCTATTGTGTATGCATTTTCGGAACCAATATGCCATGCTTTGTTTGCTTCGAGTACCATTTGGGTCAATTGGCCGTCGCTACTTCTAACAACATAATGTGTCGATGCTTGTGAATTTGGATTTTGAAACCAACTTATACAACCACTATAACTACCCTGTACAGTATGCATAACTATAGCAGATATTGGAGTACCATTTCTAGAACTATAATTTGGCGAAGCAATCCAATTGCAATGAGGTACATTATAATCAGGGCAAGGTGCTTTTGTTGTTTTAAACTCAATACCATCTTCCGTCATTACAAAATTATTACCAGCTATTACTTTTTTTGCAGTTATTACTTTTGCATTATTCTTACCAACTATATTCTCAAGAGAAAAATTATATTGAGGAAAATTATAAACTCGCTGATTAAATGAATTGTTTAAGAAATTTATCATTTCATAAACAAAACAATAAAAAGTAAATTCTAATGTTGGGTTCGATTCATCGATTTTTAAATGAGTTAAAGATCTTAAGATAGGAATATGGTCTTTTATATCGGTTGAATTAATTTGAAGGGAATCCATTAAATATTGATATGTTTTAGCAAAAGCAAGAATGGCAATTTCTGGAGACCATTTTATATTTTCTTTGTTGATTTTAGAAATTCTTGCAACAAGCTTTAAATTTTCATTAAACCAATTTTCTCCATCTTCTACTAAATAAAACATTGTCCATCCGAATGGCATACCGGTGCACGATGGAGCAGTATTTTCGAGTGTTTTGTGATGATTATGAGTATTTGCCCACGCAAATGCTTCAAGAAACCCTTTGGGTATTTTTGGATAAATAATATATGCCTTATTATAATAATTAATGTAGTTTGCTTGAATGTCTTCTTGTCCATGAGATGTAAAAATGAAAACCAAATAAATTAAAACAATTAGACCTTTAATCATAATACGATTATTTTTTTACAAAATTAATATATATTTTCTTTTTAATTGATGATGCTTATTTGTTTTTAGCAAAAATTTTTTAAGAAATTTTCCTTGAATTTTTTAGTAAGTTTTATATTATTTCTTTATGGAGTTTAATTTGTTTTAATATACTTTATGAAATTTTTGTACCACTAAATTACTTTATACAAAAATAAAAAAAATTGTTTTTACAATTAGTGTTTCTTTACTTTATTATCTTGGTTTTATAGTAAAGCAAAACTTTAACAAAAAATATATTTAGAAAGATTAGTAATTTAATTTTTTTATTTAATTTTTATATTTCGTAACTTTGCAAATAATTTTATATGGAAAAAGTAAAATTAAGGGTAGCAGGTATTTCATATAGCGATATATATACAGGAGCTTATGCTTTAATATTAGAAGAAGAGAATGGGGGCAAAAGATTACCAATAGTAATAGGGGCATTCGAAGCCCAATCCATTGCTATTCAAATCGAAAAAATTAAGCCACCTCGACCAATTACTCATGATTTATTTGTAAGTGTGGCTTCGGCATATAAGATAGAACTCAAAGAAGTAAATATTTATAAACTTGAAGAAGGGATTTTTTACGCAAATCTTATACTAAGACAAAACGATAACGAAGTAGTTATTGATAGCCGTACTTCAGACGCTGTTGCATTAGCAATTAGATTTAATTGTCCTATATATACAACACAAGAAATAATGGATAAAGCTGGTATATATATGAGTTTTGAAGGAGAAGAGAAAGAAGGAACACAACAAAAAGAAAAATCGAATAAAATAAAAAAACATGAAGCAGAAAAAGAAAGGAGCGAAAGAAAAAATCCATTTGCTAAATATTCACTTGAAGAATTAGAAAGAATGCTAAAGAAAGCTGTAGAAAACGAAGATTACGAAAAAGCATCGGCTATAAGAGACGAAATAAATAGAAGAAAAAAGGAATAATTTAATGCTAAAGTTTCGCTTAATTTTAATGAACTTTATTCAGTTTTTTATATGGGGTTGTTGGTTATTAACCATAGGTGCATACTGGTTTCAAACTAAAAAATGGTCACCATCAGATTTTGGCTTAATATTTTCAACAATGGGAATAGCTTCGTTGTTTATGCCAACTATAGCAGGTATTATTGCCGATAAATGGCTAAATGCCGAACGCTTATATGCCTTATTGCACTTTTTAGGTGGTTGTTGCTTGTTTATTTTACCACAAATTAATGATAGTAAAACTTTCTTTTGGATTATGCTTTTAAATGCAATGTGCTATATGCCCACAATTTCGCTTGCCATTACTATTTGTTATGACTCTCTTAAACAGTATAATTATGATGTAATAAAAATATATCCTCCTATTCGTGTTTTTGGAACTATTGGTTTTATTGTTGCCTTATGGACCATAAGTTTAACTGGTCTTGAAAAATCGGCAACTCAGTTTTATGTTTCTTCTATATCGGCGTTTTTACTTTCCTTTTATTCTTTAACCTTGCCCAAGTGTATTCCAAAAGGTAAAGAAAAAAACAATATTATAGACGCTCTAGGGCTAAGGGCTTTTACATTGTTTAGAAGCTATAAAATGACATTGTTCTTTATTTTCTCTTTTTTATTAGGTATATCTTTACAATTAACTAATGCTTATGGCGATACATTTCTTCACGATTTTTCAAAAGTACCAGAATATACTAATTCTATAGCAGTAAAATACCCCGCAATAATTATGTCGATATCGCAGATATCTGAAACCTTATTTATTCTTACAATTCCATTCTTTTTAAAAAGATTTGGAATTAAAAATGTAATGTTAATGAGCATGATTGCATGGGTTTTGCGTTTTGGCCTATTTGCTTTTGGTAACCCAACCACTGGTTTATGGATGATTATTCTTTCTTGTATAGTTTATGGTATGGCATTTGATTTTTTTAATATTTCTGGTTCGTTATTTGTAGAAACACAAGTATCGCCGGCTATTAGAGCAAGCTCACAAGGTTTGTTTATGTTTATGACAAATGGTTTAGGTTCTTTAACAGGTAGTATTTTGAGCGGTCTTATTATAGAAAAGTTTTTCAAAATTGGCGATGTTTTTATATGGAAAAATATATGGTTAACATTTTCTGTTTATTCATTAGTAGTAGCATTTCTTTTTTTAATTCTATTTAAACATAAGCATAATCCTGCTGAATTAGATGCCAAAATAGTGCATTAAAATTTAAGATTATGAAACAATATCTTGAGTTATTGAGATTTGTTTACGAGAACGGAAAAATAAGGCGTGACAGAACAGGAGTTGGGGTAAAGGGAATTTTTGGTTATCAAATGCGCATCGATATATCTGAAAGGTTTCCACTTTTGACAACTAAAAAAGTACACCTGAAATCGATAATTTATGAACTATTGTGGTTTTTGAAAGGCGACACTAATATAAAGTATCTAAACGATCATGGTGTGACTATATGGGATGAATGGGCCGATGAAAATGGAGATTTAGGTCCAATTTATGGTCATCAATGGCGTTCGTGGCGGTCGGCCGATGGACGTGTTATTGATCAAATAAGTGAAGTTATTGAATCTATAAAAAATAACCCGTATTCACGACGTCACATTGTTAGTGCATGGAATGTTGGTGATCTTGATAAAATGGCTTTACCTCCATGTCATGTACTTTTTCAGTTCTATGTAGATGTCGAAGAGAAAAAATTGTCTTGTCATTTATATCAAAGAAGTGCCGATTTGTTTTTAGGTGTCCCTTTTAATATTGCTTCATACTCCCTTCTTACAATGATGATTGCTCATGTTTGTGATTTGAAGCCTGGCGAGTTTATTCATACCTTTGGCGATGTACATATATATTTAAATCACTTAGACCAGGTAAAGCTACAACTTTCTCGTGAACCTCGCCCTTTGCCAAAAATGATATTGAATAAAAATGTAAAAAATATTTTCGATTTTAAATACGAAGATTTTACCCTTATTGGTTATGATCCCCATCCTCCTATTCCAGCGCCTATTGCAGTATAAACATATTAGTTGTTAAAATTTTAGAAAATACCTCAAAAACTTAGTAAGGTTGGAATAAAAAATAAGTTAAATTCAGTTTTTTTGTATTGAAATTTATAAAATATGTATAAGAAAAACCCCAAGAAAGTTTTTTATTTTTATAATATTTTGTTATCGATTTTTTTAAAATTTTTGAAAATTATAACAAGATCATTATAAATTCTATACTCTTTAGCATATAGCATATTTATTTTGAGAGCATTTTCTTTATCGTAAGTTATTTTAAGAATTGATTTTTTAATTTTTGGTAAATCGTAGTTTTGAGGGTGTGGGTAATATCCTACAAATGTGTATTTTCCTAATAAACATAATGCGAGATTTTTAAGAAGTGTAATTTTATTTTTAAAATACCATACTATAAATGGATATAGAATTATTAGTAACAGCGAAAAAATTATATCGAGCAGTCGCTTATTATGTTTGTTAATAGGATTAGCAATGGAATTTATTACTATGTCGTAAGCAGAATTATTTGTAATAACTGTTTTACTACCTATTAAAGCATCGCCAATTATTTTATAATTTAAGTTGTAAGCCGAAAATTTTGTCATTATTAAAATAACATCTTTTGGAGATAAACTATTTAAGCAAAAAACAATTTCTTCTGGTTTATTTATTTTTATTATTTCGTCTAAATCTGTTTCGTTAGGTTTTAATTGAGAATCAGATTTATATTCAACGAAAATTATATTTTCATATTCATTAGTTTTTTTTAATATTTCAAGAGATTTTTTGTAGTCATCGGTGTTTCCTAGTAGTATACAGGATTTAAATTTTTTCTTTTTCTTTAAGAGGTAAGGGTTAATAATATATAATCTTAATGGCAAAAAAATAAAAATTGTTATTAAAGAGCCAAAAAGTACTACAGCTCTTGAAAATCTTACCTTTTCGCTGAGGAAGGCGTAAAAAAGCGAAAGTAAAAGAATACCTACAAACGCACCCTTATAAAAATCGGGATTCTTTGATTTTTTAGAATAACAACCAGCATAATAAAGGCCAGCAACAATGATTATTGAATATAAGGGCATTATATATGTGTAAAATTCAATGGGATAGTAATTTTTAGTATTATATTTGATTATTTCCCAAAATTTTGATACACCGTAAAATGTAAAGTATAAAAAAGTAAAATCGAACAATGGTAATATTATTTGTAATAAAAAGTTTTTAGCAATAGATAAAAACGCCCTAAAATAAATTGCAGTTTTAATAATAAAAATGAAAAATTTACCCTGCGATTTTAGATGTTTAGAAGTAAAAATTAACATTGCCGAGTAAAACAATCTGACATAATTAAGAGTGCCCTTTTTAGTGCTTTCGCCTTTATAATGAATTATTGTTGTTTCGGGAAAATAATAATTTTTATAACCAGCTAGTTTTATTCTGTATGATAGATCAATGTCTTCGCCATACATAAAAAAATTTTCGTCTAACATACCAATTTTATCGAGCACTTTTTTTCGTATTAGAAAAAAAGCCCCCGAAATTACATCTATTTCGTTAATAGAATATTCATCTAAAAAGCCAAGATAATATGTATTGAAAAATTTTGATTTTGGGAATAATTTTGAGAACCCAATCATTTTAAAGAATGCAACACGTGGGGTAGGGAAGCCTCGTTTAGATTCGGGTAAAAATTTTCCTTTACCGTTTATCATTCTTACCCCTAATGCACCAGCCTCTGGATGTTCATCCATGAATTTTATTGTTTTCTCAAAAGTATCTTCTTGCACAACAGTATCGGGGTTTAGTAGCAGAATATATTCTCCTTTACATTGTTTTATTGCCTGATTATTTGCTTTAGCAAAACCAACATTGGTCCTATTTTCTATTAATTTAACCCATTTGAATTCTTCTTTTAGCATCTGTACCGAACCATCTACCGAATGGTTATCAACTACCCATACCTCTCCATCATTATTAATGTTGTCAATTGCATGTTTTACACTTATTAAACATTGTTTTAAAAAGTGCTTAACATTATAATTTACTATAACAACAGAAAGTTTCAAGGTTACAAGTATCTGTTAAAAATATTTGTTTTTATTCCACCATAAAAATAATGAAAATTTGGTGTGTTTTCAATGCAACGAATATAATATCCACTAAAAAAAGTAGTAAACGAAGATCTATGAAGATAAAAGCCGCCTTCTATATTAAAAATTCTTAATTTTGCTTTCTCCCTTAAACTTTCGTTTAAATTATCGTGTAAGGGTATGGCTGTTGATGTTGAAAATAATAAATCGAGGTATATTCTTTTATACTGAAAATAAAATTTAAATAGTTTTTCGTATAAATTATTTCCAAATGGGTGAGCAATATATTCATTATAATTTATAAATGAACTTTTACTGTTAACATTTTTGTACACGTAATCCGATGCATAATTTATTTCCGTAAGCAGAATCAATCTGAAGTGTTTATGTGCTTTACAAAGTTTTATTCCTGCTTGATATGCATATTGTTTAGTATTATTGTATTTACCATCATAAACTAATTGAGAATATAAAAAAATTTTCTTTTTATAGTTTAACTCGCACATTGTACCAATTAACGAATTTGTTGAATCATCGAGGCCGAATTTTACTTCATTTAAGCCCAAAATAGGAAAATAATAATAAAAATTTGGGTATAACTTTTTGTACGAATGTGGTAAAAAAATAGAAGCATCGAAGATTGCGATACTTATATTGTTATCAGGTGAAAAGTTTAATATATTGTATTTAAAAAACCTTTTACTGTAAGGAACATATATATTGTCTTCGATAGTGGCATTGTAAAATACCGAATATGACGAAATATACTGAAAGTATTTGTGTAAAAAAGATATTCGTAATGTTGGCGATTGAAAAGAGTTATCGCTATACAGTAAGGAACGGTATCCGTAACCAATAAAAGATTTAAAATGTCCGCCACAAAAGCTAAGTTTTTCTGAAATTTTAATACCAATGTATGATGATGAGTTAAAATAATCGAAACCATCATTTTTAAAAGGTTTAGGTCTTCCTTGACCAGGTATTACTTTATTTAATTTTATATAGTCGATAATGTATTTATGAAAGTATTCTTGATTTTCTGTAAAGTCTGTATAGAAAAAAAAGTTGTTGCTTAATTGTCCACTACACATTATTCCTCTAGTGTTTTTTGCTATAAATTTGTTTATTCCGGTTTTATGTTCAATATCAATTATAGGATTTACATAAAGATTAAAATCTTTTTTAACTATGGTAATAAGAGGGTTATCAAATTTTTTAGTTCTTATTTCAATGTTATTTATTTGTTGTATGTAATTATTCGAAGCAGAATCAAACAATATAATTGGGCATATGAAACCATAAGCACTTTGTTGTTGAAATAATATTCTATTTGTCCAATAATAATTTAAATGAGAAAATTGAGAATAAGAATATTCACCAACAAGAATTAAAAGTAAACATATGATCATCTAGAAGATTTTATTTTAAATTTGTAAAAATAAAATGATACAGAAGTAAATATAATACATATTATTAATAAAGTGAACCCAATAGCATAATTACCGTGTTTATTTAAAAGAAAAGACACAAATATTAAAAGTAATTGTAGTGCAACAAGAATAAGTGTTACAGAATTATGAGATAATCCTAATCTTATAAGTAAATGATGTAAATGAGTTTTATCGGGTTTAAAAGGAGATTTTTTATTGATCAATCTAAATATTACTACTCGTACCAAATCAAAAAGGGGCAAAAAAGTAATGGCCATAGCAATTGTAGGAGTGCTTACCGACCATACAAGAGTTGATTTGTCTTGATTAAAAATAATAAATTCGATTGTTAGTATTGAAATTGTAAGGCCGGTCAACATAGAACCAGTATCTCCCATAAAGATTTTGGCAGGAGATACATTAAAAAACATAAAGGCAAATAAAGCGCCCGATAAACAAAATGCTATTAGGGCGTGTTGAACATCATTATAGAATAGAAATATTAAACCAAATGTTAAAGAGGATATTAATGCCAATGCGGCAGCCAAACCATCAATACCATCAATAAAATTAAAAGCATTTATATAAATAACAATAACAAGAATACTAAATAATATTTTAACAACATATGGTAATTCGCCAATGCCGAAAATATGAAAGAAAGAAGGTATTTGTAGTTTTCCGAAAATTACCACAATAGTGGCTGCCATTAGTTGTCCCAAAAACTTTTTTTTGGGGTCGAGTCCTATAATATCGTCTTTTGTTCCTATAATAGCAATAAGAATACATCCAACAATAAAATATTGCAAATGATTACATAAACAAAAATTAGAAAGGAAACTGAGGGAAAATAAAAAACCTATTAAAATAGCAAGTCCACCAAGGGTTGGTATTTCGTGAGAATGAAGTTTTCTAAAGGAAGGTTTGTCATATATATTTTTAGAAGATGTAATTTTTATTATATGAGGTATAAAATAAAACGTTATTACAAAAGACAAAATAAATCCTACTATTACTAAATATATATTCATTTGAAAATTTCCATACAAAAATAATAAAAGTGATATATCATTTTATATAGTAATTCATAAAATCTTTAATAATATTATATTCATCTTTAAAATCATTTAAAGAATAGGGTAATAACAGGGTTTTCCAAAGATTATATTTTTTTGTAATATGTGTTGTTAATTCGTTGTTTAAATTATATTTATTTATGATAAGTAGTATATTTGTTTTATAAGTATCCTGAAAACTTTTAATTTGATCTAAAAAATCAAACACTAAATAGTGAGGTTCGATAATTACTAATAAGTAATTGCAGAATTGCGATAATTGTTGTATTTGTTTATTCCATCCTTGATATGCTTCACAAATAAGTATTTTTACCGATTTTTCTAAAGCAATATCAATTGCTTGTTCTCGAATGTACTTTATAGGTCTAATTCCATGGTGTGGTAAGTAGTCAATTGTACCGTAAACTATATAAATGTTATCTTTTTTTATCACAAAAATATTGCCTCCAATAACATTTACCATACTTATTGCCTTATTAGGGCAGGCAAACATACATAAAGCACAACCTGTGCAACTATCGTTAATAAAATAATTACCATCGTATGTTAGGTCAATAGAACGAAATTTACATAATTTATCGCATAAACCACATTGTAAACATAAAAAATCGTTTATAACTGCTTTTTTTCCATAATAATATGAGGTTTTATGTAAATATTCTTCATTTAAATGCCAGTTTCGAGAAAATGTGCAGTCGGCATATACAATTTCTTCGTTAAAAATTTTAAAAAGAGCATTTACAAACAATGTTTTTCCTGTTCCACCTTTGTCTGATATTATTAAAAACTCTTTCATTAGTTAAATTTGTATTTTGCTTAATACAAAGTTAATTTGTTTTTTATAAGTTTCGTCGGAAACATATAAGCCTTTAAGTATATCTGAAGAAATTTTTTTTGTAAATGGAATAGGTATTGCATAAGAAAATCCTCTTTTTAAAAACTCATTATGAATATAATCGGGACAAAGTAAAAATACATTCTTAATGTTATAAAAAAGATTTTTATAATATATTTCCCATAAGTTATAATCCGAGATGAATAAAACTATGTAATCAGATAATCTAACTAATTCGTCCCATAATTCCTTATTGCCCGAAGGCATATCAATAAATACTAATCTGCCTGAAAATATTTCAAGTATGAAATCAGAAATTAACTTTAGATTAAACTTCGATAAAATTTCATTTAACGATAGTTTTATTCGAAAAATATTATGCTCATTTAACTTTTCGACTACTGCTATTTGTTGGTTTTCAAGATTAATTTCTTTTTTAGGGCATACATATACGCAAGTTCCGCAACTATTACATAGTTCCGAATAAACAAAGTAATTATTGCCATATCTTGTAATTGCTCCATATTGACAGGCTGTTAAACATTTGTTTTCGCATAAGCAGTGTATTTTTTTCCACGATGGAACTTTTTTATAAATATAATTATAATTATTCCATTGATTTTCTGTTTTTTGCAGCAATAGAGGCACATAACTAGAAAGTGAAAACCATATTGCGGTGTTGTTTTTATGATGCAAGTCATGATATAGATGCGAAAGAAATGTTGTTATTCCTATTCCACCTTTACTTCCAATTCCTACTATAATCATTTTTTATTTTTCACAAAAATATATTTAATTTGACAAAAAAATGATAACAATATTTTCTTACAATGTTAATGGGATAAGAGCGGCACTAAAAAAAGGGCTTTTTGAATGGGTTAAAGCAACGCAGCCAGATATTTTATGTATGCAGGAGATAAAAGCAACTCCCGATCAATTTGAGAGTAATATTTTTGAAGAACTGGGGTACAATTGTATATGGAATTCTGCCGATAAAAAGGGATATAGCGGTGTTGCATTGTTAACAAAACAAAAACCACAAACCTTTTCTTTAGGTGTAAAAAATCCAGCATTTGACGTTGAAGGTAGGGTGATTAGAGCAGATTACAAAAATTTTATTTTAATTTGTGTCTATGTACCATCTGGAACAATGGGCGATGAACGACAAAGTGTTAAAATGGCTTTTTTAAATGAATTTTACGAATTTGTAGCAAATATTTTAAAAGAAAATAGAAATGTTGTTATTAGTGGCGATTTTAATATTTGCCATAAGCCAATTGATATTAATTTTCCGGAAAAACACGAAAATGTTTCGGGCTTTTTACCGGAAGAACGTGAATGGTTTGACAAGTTTATTAATCTTGGCTTAATAGATACTTTCAGAGTTTTTAACAAAGAGCCAAACAATTACAGTTGGTGGAGTTATAGGCAAAATGCACGTGCAAAAAACCTTGGTTGGCGAATTGACTATCACCTCATAAACGAAAAATTATTACCTTACCTTGTCGATGCCAAAATTCATAATGACTTGTATCATTCAGATCACGTGCCAGTTTCGGTTAAATTAAATATAGATTTTTAAAAATTTTATTTTTTTACCACTACAATTTTCGAATCTTTACTTAAATTATCAGTTGTAAAAATACTTAAATAATAAGTTGCGGCTGCTAATTTTTTTGTGTCGATATACCACGTAGATATACCCTCATGAATAAAAAGTGTTTGATTTATTACATATTTTCCTTCTATATTGAAAAGTTTTACTTCAACTTCTCTATCTTTTGATGAACAAACAGTAAAATAAAAGTAATCTTCGGCAGGATTAGGAAATATTTCTATAATCTCAATATCCTTGTTGTTGCAATAAACACTTATTAAATCAGAATAATAATAGGAGTTGTCGTTCTCAACAATTTTTAAGCGATAATATAAGTAATCTTTGTCATCAATAAAGTCAAAGTAGTTATATGTAATAATTTCGTTAGAAAAGCTAGAAGCGGTAATAGAAGTAATACTATCCCAAGTGTTACAATCGAAACTTCTTTCAATAGTGTAATATGCTATATTGTATTCAGATGCTGTTTGCCATAAAAGGTTAATTTTGTTATTTTCGCATTCTGCCTTAAATGTCAGTAATTCCAAGGGCAGTGGCGAGGATGCATCGACAAGTGTCCAAGCTCTAAAAAAGTTAGCAGGTGAAACAGAACCACTACTTACTGTATTATTTGTAGTGTTACAAGTCCCAGTTGGTCCAAACCAATCGGCCCACTTATTTAACGATGAATTCCATCGCTGGGCAAACAAGTTAGATTCAGTGATGCTATTGCCTGATGCCGACCATTCTGCATCAGCGTATGTAAAGGTAATAGTTACAGTGGGTTTTGTTGTGTATCCTTGTGCATCAATAATCCAAAACCTATCTATAACCTTATCAGAATTATTAGCGGTACCTCCACTACTTAAACTATTCATGTGGGTTACACCGCTTGGTTTGTATGTATTATTATCCCACCCCAGCCCACCATAAGTTGAAAATAAAATATAACCACTACCACTACCAGCTCCTGTTATTTGGAGAGTTAATGGTATTTTAGTTCCACCCGTAGTAGTAAATGGTACTGTATAAGTTTCTATATTAGTTCCAATTTTCCATTTTATTTGCCTATTTTCGTTTTCACTTATAATATTACCACCTCCGCTACCTGTTTGAATGGCATTAGCATTACCATCAGCAATGGTTAAAATAGCATTTGCACCAAATTTTATTGTGGCATTATTTATTAGTCTAATTTTGCCTTGTGAAAAAAGTAAGTTGGAAAACAAAAATACTATTATACATACTCCAACAGTTGAATAAGCACATAATGAACGCATAAGTATTTTAATGTTAATTTTTTTTTCAAATATAATTTAATTTTTTCAGAAAAAATATATTTAAAAAAGAAAAAGTTAATTTTTTTAATGAAAAGTCAATAATTAAAAATTTTAAGTCTATTAATTTTTTTAAAGTGTGAATTTTTTAGTTTTGTATAATCTTAAAAAAATAAGAATTTACAATAAAAGACCTTTGCAAAATTTTTTGCAAAGGTCTCTTAATTTTAGAACTTTACTTTTATGCATCCAAAAATTTCTCTAGCAGGTCCGGGGTGATATGAATTACCATCGGGATCTGGCTCGGTAAATGCCATGTATTTTTCGTTTGTTATGTTTCTAATTGCAATGCTACATTCGCCTTTCAAATTTTTAATTTTCCATTCATAAGAAATTTTTGCATTAAATAAAGTAAAACCCTCTTGCCAGTTTTTGTAAATTGTAGGGTCGAGTTCGCCATTGTAAGCTTTTGCATCAGTATAAATTGCCCATTCAGATTGATATTCTGTGCCGAGTGATATTTTAAAATTTTTTATTGAATAATTTATTTCTCCATATAATTGATGTTGAGGTGAATTGGGTAATCGTTGACCTGGTGCAGGAGGATTTGTTAAAACATAAGCAGTATCGGTATATACAGGATTAATTGTGGCTGACGTATACTTATAATCGGCAAAAGTATATGCTACTTGAAAAGAAAGATCTTTAAGTAAGTCGTACGATATATAAGTTTCTATTCCTTTACGTTCGCTATTACCAGCATTTCCGTAAAAAACTTCCTGGTTGCCACGACCACGTTGCTTAAATCTAAAAAAGTCGTTTTGGGTTTTCATGAAAAAAGTGGTTATCTCATAATATAACTTTTTATTCCAAAATCCTCTCCATCCTACATCTATACAATTGGAAGTAGCAGGTATAAGGTAAATATTAAAGCCAGAATAGCCAACCGGGTTACTTGCAAGTTCTTCGGTAGAAGGTGGAATAAAGCCTTTGCTCCAGTTAATAAAAAGAGTGAAAAAATCGTTAAAGTTATAACTTGCCCCAGCACGATATGTGAATTGAGAAAAATTTTTTGAAGTAGTTGCTGTATCGCCGCGGTACATTTTGTTTAACAATTTGTTATACATTTCATCGTAGCGAAGACTTGCCATTAAGTTAAACTTTTTATAACCAAGTTTGTACAATGCATAAATACCATTACTTTGCTGTGTAATAATTTGATTAGCAAGTAAGCTATCTGTTTCAAGATTATATTCATCGACGCTTTCAACTCTATTAGTATCTTTTTCGCTTGCAAGTTTGTACATATTTATTTTTTGATGTTTGTATTCTAAACCTGTGCTCACAGTATTTTTAAATTCCCCAAAATTTATGTTATAATTGTATTGTAATATAACCCCTGGATTTTTGATATCTCTGTATTCAGCGCATTTATTACTTGTTTCTTTGTAATCGCCTGACTTAATATATGTAGTTGTTTCTATATTGTGTGCATCGCTAAAATTATATTTCCCAATAATACCAACAGTTGTTCTAATAGTTTTTTGGTATTCATTAAATGGTCTTGCATCTGGATTTGCTTGTCGTAAATCATTAAACTGTGTTATATTTAACCCTTCTGGGTTTTGTTGGAAATATTCGGTGTAAGATACAATTTGTTTTATAGATAACTTATCGGTTGGGTAGAAGTTAATTTTTTCATACAATTTATTTGTCCAAAAAGCTTGATGTTCGCGATATCCATCGCCAGCACTTCTTGAAAAACTTATTCTATAGTCGACAATATTTTGTTTTCCATTTAATTGTAAGAAAGATTTGTAAAATCCATTTGAACCATAATGTTGGCATACTTCACCTCCAAATGGTTTATTTCCGCCGTCGTTTGTAAAAATGTTAATTACTCCTCCACTACTACCTGCTCCATATAAGCCGACAGCTGGCCCTCTTAAGACTTCTATTTTATTTACAGTACTCCAATCTACATCGTATAAATCTGGAGCAAAACCTGATGGATCGTTTACAGGAATGCCATCAATTAATACACCTATGCCTCTTAGACCTCGCTCTGTAAGTATGCCCTGACCTCTTATTGAAATGTGAACACGTTCGGCATTATGCTGGTTATCTACTTTAACACCCGGAGTTAATCTTAGGGCTTCTTCTATTGCTTGAGATTTTGGCATCGTAGCTAAAGTGTTTTGTGTTACCAACGAAATTGACCCAGGATTATTTTTTAAAAGTATTGGTTGTTTATTGGCCGTAACAACAATTTCTTGTAAATTGATTATTTTAGTTGAATCTGCCTTTTCGCTCTTTTCTGTTTGACCATATAAATTAAAGCTTATTATAATTGCTAATACCAAATAATTAATTTTTTTCATATCGCCTAATATTTTAAAGTGGAATTCTGTTGTAAATATTTATATTAAGGAAATAATTCAGACAGAATTCCTTAACTGAATTATTCCCCTCTTTATTAAATCTGATAAAATATTTTTTGAATTACTAAGAAAAGTAATGTCAATTTTAATTTAAAATTCTGGAGGTGGTGTTGGAAATTGTAAAAAATTTAATGGTAATTTTTTTATAAACGTATTTATGTTTTCAAAAGCATACTCAATGTTTATTAATGAATTTAGATATTGAAAAAAAAGGTGAAACTTTTTAGTATCGTCTATTTTATTTTCTTTTTTTTGTGACTCTTGAAACTCTTTAATTAAGGATTTTTCTTTTTTGTCGCTTATGCAGTATATATATTTTTTTGAGTTTTTGGTTTCTATTTTAATAACATCATACATCATATCTTTGTAAATGAATTCTTTATAAGCTTCAATCCAGAGTAATTTGTCGAAAGTGTTTACATCAACGATAAAAATACTAAGATCGGTAACTTTTAATTTTTTTATTATCTCTTTTTCAAATTCTTCTCTAATAATGTTTTTTTGTAAAATAAAAAGTAATTCGTAAGCAAAGTTATTTAAAAATAGAACTGGAATGAGAATTGCTATAAAAAATTTTATTGCTTTTATTCTTATTTCTACTATATTACTGTTTTTAAACGTTGGTATGATAAAATTTTTTTGCAAAATTATGGAAAAAAATTATTTTTTAAATTTTTATACACAATTCGTACATTTTACCAGGTAAAGCTCTAACAATTCCCTTAAACTCTAAATTTACTAATATAGATGATACTTTGTGTACTGGCAAGTTAGTAGTAAGAGCAATCAAATCAATTGTATTATTTTTATTTTTCAAAACTTCGATAACGCATTTTTCTTCTACTGTAAAATCTGTTAGTAGAGGTAATGTTTGTTGTACTTCTTTATCTTTTTTTAATTTCCAACCCATTACTTTACATAAATCGTCAATATTTTCAATTAAATTTGCTTTATTTGATTTTATAAGCAAATTAGGTCCTTCTGAATAAGGGGCATCGATTCTACCTGGCAGAGCGAAAACTTCTCTATTATATTGAAAAGCGAAATCGGCAGTAGTCATAGCGCCACCATCTTTACATGATTCAACAACAATAGTAGCATCGCTAATTGCTGCTATTATTCTATTTCGCCTCACAAACATTCCTTTTTCTATTTTTACTCCTTTTGCAAATTCTGAAATTACACTACCATTTTGATAGATTAAAGTCAGGTATTTTATATGAGTAGAAGGATAAATTTTATCGAAACCAGCAGGAAGAACTACGATAGTAGGCAAATTATTTTCTATAGCAGATTTATGTGCAGTAATATCAATACCGTAAGCAAAACCACTAACAATAGAGACAGGTAAATTGTGTAATTTTATATTTTCTACAAGTGTTTTGCAAAAATCTTTGCCATATTGAGTTGCTTTGCGTGTTCCTACTATGCTTATAAAAAAACCACTGTTAAAATCAATGTTACCTTTTGAATATAAAATTATTGGTGAATCATCACAGTTAAGAAGTCGAACGGGGTATTCTTTATCCACATAAGTTAAGATTTTTATGCTATTTTTATTACAGTAATTAATTATTTCGTCTACTTTTTTCCATAGGGATTCGCTTTTAATAGCAGTTCTTATTCGTTGATTAATTATGTCACTAATGCCGGGAATCTTTGAAAAATCTGAGTTTTTGCTAAATACATTTTCAATGTTTCTAAAGTATGAAATAATTTTTTTTGCTGTAATTGATCCTATGCCATCAATAATAGATAAAGCAAGATAATATTCAAGATTATTTTTATTCATGAATATATTAATTTAATTTGAGAATAGGTGTTTAGAGTTTCAATAATTTTTTTTCTCTTTTCTTTGCTAAATAAAGTTATGGGAATTGGATTGTATTTGGCTATACCTTTAGGAGTTTTCTGATAAATTACAAGTTCTTCTCTTAAATTGTAAAAACTTTTTACGACTTCGAATTTATATAAAGCATTTTTAGGAATTTTTATCATGCAATGTTCCGATGAAGCAGAGGTAAGAGGATAATACTTTATTAGAATGAAATTAGGTTCTTCTTCGTCGTCGAAAAAAATAATATGGTATTTCTTTTTAAATCGAATGAACATATAAAGGATAAAAATAATAATAAAGAAAATTGAATATATCCACGAAGGTATTGGTATTAAATAATCGTGATAAAAATCATACATAAAACCAATAGTAATCAGCGAAAATAGAATTAAAGTAACAAGTGCCAATGTACCCCTGGCACGTTCATAATCTTCTTTGGTATCTATTTTCATAAAAGTAATGCTTTAAATTTTAAACAAAATTAAATTTTATTTTGCACCTAATAAAAAACTTTTTTGAAAAACTTTATTTAACTTCGCACAAATTTTATTTTATGAATTTTAGGTTGTGGAATAATATTATAGGATGGGCGGTATTTTTTGTTGCATCTTTTACGTATTTAAGTACAATTGAGCCAACAGCAAGTTTTTGGGATTGTGGCGAATTTATTGCTACTTCTTATAAATACGAAGTTGGTCATCCGCCAGGTGCCCCTTTTTTTATGATTATAACACGTTTTGTTTCTATGTTTGCTCCAGATAAAACATTGGTAGCACGGTTTATAAATGGATATTCTGCAATAGTTAGTGCCTTAACTATATTATTTTTGTTTTGGACAATTACTTATTTTGCTAAAAGGCTAATAGTAAAAGAAAATGAAGAAATAACACTTGCTCAGGCAATTGCAATATATGGAAGTGGTATTATTGGTGCTCTTGCTTATACTTTTTCCGATACTTTCTGGTTTTCTGCAGTAGAAGCAGAAGTATATGCTTCTTCTTCTATGCTTACTGCACTTGTTTTCTGGCTTATTACCAAATGGGACCAGCATTATAATTCTCCTTATGCATGGCGATATTTAATTCTTATTGCATTAGTTATAGGCATTTCAATTGGGGTACATCTTTTAAATTTATTAGCCATTCCTGCTATTGTGTTTGTTGTATTTTTCAGATTGGTACCAAAAATAACAAAGAAAAAGGTAATAATTGCCTCTTTTCTCGCGCTATTAATTCTTGCTTTAATTATGTATGGAATTATTCAAGGAATCTTTAAATTGTCTGGTAATTTTGAATTATTTTTTGTAAATAATTTAAGATTTCCTTTTTTTACAGGCCTTATTATTCATATTTTATTGCTTTTATCTTTTTTCTTATTAACAATACGTGAAATAAATAATAATTATTTTGGTATACGAACATTTGTATACCTCACATTATTTATATTTTTGAGTGGTGTAACATATTTGTTTTCTGGTTTTTTTTCTGCACTTATACTTGCTATAATTACAGGGTTTATAATTTATAAGCTTAAGTCTTTTCATCATTATCTTAATATTATGGTATGGAGTATAGCAATGATAATAATTGGTTATGCGAGCTTTGCTCTTATTTTAATTCGTTCAAATGCAAATACTCCTATCGATGAAAATAATCCTGAAGACGTTTTTTCTCTTATTTCTTACTTAAATAGAGAACAATATGGCGATAGGCCTCTGTTTTATGGACAATCTTTTGCTTCTCCTTTAGATAGAAATGAGCCATATATTCAATCGGAACCTATATTTTTAAAAAATGAAGAAAAAGGAAGGTACGATATTGTTGGGTATAAGACAAAACAAAATTTTGCAAGGGAATTTAATATGCTTTTCCCACGAATGTACAGTCAGGAAAGTAATCATATATCTGCATACAAAAGCTGGACCAATTTTAAGGGAATTCCCGTACATTGGGTTCAACCCGATGGTACTATTGAGAAAATATATAAGCCTACTTTTTTTGAAAATTTAAAATTCTTTTTTGGGTATCAACTTGGATGGATGTATTTTAGATATTTTATGTGGAATTTTGCTGGACGTCAAAATGATATTCAAGGCCATGGTAATGTTATGTATGGGAATTGGATTTCAGGAATTCCTTTTATCGATAATAAAAGATTAGGAGATCAAAATTTACTTCCTGATTATTTAAAAAACAATAAAGCCAGAAATAAATATTACATGCTGCCTCTTATATTGGGCTTAATTGGTTTATTTTATCAATATTCGAAGCATGTAAAAGATTTTGTTGTTGTTTTATTACTATTCTTTTTTACAGGTATAGCAATCGTAATTTACTTGAATCAAACACCATATCAGCCAAGAGAACGTGATTATGCTTATGCTGGTTCATTTTATGCGTTTGCAATATGGATAGGGCTTGGTCTTATAGCACTTTGGGATTATTTCAGAAAAAATATAAAAAACGTACCTCAATTGCCTATTAGTATTCTATTAACAGTATTATTATTTTTTGCAGTTCCTTTTATTATGGCAAAAGAAAATTGGGACGATCATGATCGTTCTAATCGTTATACTCCCAGAGATTTTGCATATAATTATCTTCAAACATGCGATACAAATGCAGTGCTTTTTACTAATGGCGATAATGATACATTCCCATTATGGTATGCTCAGGAGGTAGAAGGAATAAGAACCGATGTAAGAGTTGTGAATTTGTCTCTTTTAAACACCGATTGGTATATGGAGCAAATGAAATATCGTGCTTACGAATCGGATCCAATACCGATAAGTTTTAAGTTACACGAAATTGCGGGCGAAAAAAGAGTTTACTGCCCTATTATTGAAAGATTTAAGAGTGCATATCCTGTTAAAGATATTATAAATTTGGTACGTTCAGACGACCCTGCTGTGCAAATACAAGTTGCTACAGGCGAAATGATAAATTATATACCAACACGTTTTTTTAAACATAAAGTAGATTCAGCTGCAGTAATAGAAAGCGGAACTATTAAACCTAAATATGCCCAGTATATGGTTAAAGAACTCAATTGGAGAATTAGTAAAAACTACCTCACTCGAGCAGAATTAGGTATACTTGATATAATGGTAAATACAAACTGGCGGCGTCCTCTATATTTTGCAATAACTGTTGGTGATGTTTATGTTAACCTAGAAAAATATTTTAGAGTAGATGGGCTCGCTTATCGTCTAACCCCAATTGAAGCTTCAACTTTAAATGATGATATGCAAACAGGTTGGATCGATACTGATATATTATATGATAGATTAATGAACCGTTTTAAATGGGGAAATATCGATAAAGATGGTGTTTATCTCGACGAAAACAATTTACGAATGATTTCTAATTTCAGAAATCTTTTTGCACGACTAGCTAATGCTCTTATTAAAGAAGGAAAAAAAGATTCGGCAAAAAAGGTTTTGGATCGGTGTATGGAGGTTATGCCAGAAAAAAATATACCTTATAATTTCTTTGTCTTGGGTATTATTGAGGGATATTATAAATTAGGTGAAATAAAAAAAGCGCGAGAAATTCATGAAAAATTAATGAAAATTTGTGAACAAGAAATAAATTATTTTTTAGGAATACCTAAATCTTATGCTCAAACATTATCAAACGAAGCTCGACGTTCAATGGCTGTTTATCATGAATTACAGAGAATTGCTAAACAATATTCTCAAAACGATCTTGATAAACGCATAGAAGAAAATCAAAAAATTTATACTACTAAATATTTTGAATATTTCCCCATGCAGGAACAGCAAAAAGAATCTGGCTTTGAAGAGGAATAAAGATATATACCTTACCTTCGATGATGGCCCTAATAATTTTTTGAGTGACTATATATTAACAATTCTTAGTTATTATAATTACAAAGCAACTTTTTTTTGGTGTGGATATAAAGCTCAATTTTTTAAACATTTAATTCCTGAATTTATTAAAAATGGTCATAAAATAGGTAATCATGGTTATTATCATTTGAATGGTTGGAAAACAAAAACACAATTGTACCTTTTAAATGCATATGCTTTTGATGAGATATATTGTACAAATTTATTCAGACCACCTTATGGAAAAATCACACTAAAACAATGGTGGCATTTAAGAAAACGTTATAAAATCGTATTTTGGAATTATATTTCAAAAGATTATAAATATAACGATCCCGAAAAAATCTTATTTAACCTTAAGCAGCATACCTTTAATGGTTCAATAATTGTATTGCACGAAAATGAAAAAACCAAAAATGTGTTACCTCTGTATTTTGAAAGATATATAAGTTGGTTAAGTAATAATGGTTTTGAAGGAAGAGTATTAAAATAACTTTTATTTATATGCTACTACATACAAAATTTATATACCAATAATTTAGCTTACCTTTTTGCTTTTCTCTAATTAATTAACTAACTTATAAATGCTTTATTTTCAAGTACTGATTGAGTAATTATTGAGTGGGATTAAATTGTTTTGAGACCTTTGCAAAACTAGCTGAAAATAACTTTTTACAATTACATATAATTAAAATCAATATTTTCCAAAATATTTAGAGGCCTTTATAAAAGATTTGGCAAAGTTTTCGTTTTGAGAATTTTAAGAATTCACATATTTTTTCTTTAATTTATCGACCGTTTTTTGTAGAAAACTTTAAATAATAGCTTTAAAATTTCTAACATTATAAAATTTTGAACATCAGAATTTATTGAGATAATGAGTGGAAAAAAATATTAAGGGTTAGCATTGGCTTTTGAAAAGAAGTAGAATTTTTATTTAAATATGTATAAAAAAATTTTTGTTATAAATAAGAGGTTTTTTTTAAAAATTAATATATAAATTTAACTTTGTGAAAAAATGAAAAAATATAAACTATCGATAATTATACCTGCTTATAATGAAGAACAAACAATAGAACAAATACTTAAGAAGGTGATAGAAGTTGATTTAAACAATATAGATAAGGAGATTATAATTATTGACGATTGTTCAAAGGACAAGACGCTCGAAAAAATTGAGAGATTCAAAAATAATAATCCAGCAGAAAATATTATTGTTTACACACAACAACGAAACATGGGTAAAGGAGCAGCCATAAGGAAAGGAGTTGAATTGGCCACAGGCAATTTTATAATTATACAAGATGCCGATTTAGAATATGACCCTGCCGACTATAACATAATGTTAAAACCTCTGATAGAAGGTATTGCCGATGTTGTATATGGTTCAAGGTTTGTAGGAGGTAAACCTCATAGAATATTATTTTTTTGGCATACAGTTGGTAATAAGTTTCTTACCTTTCTTTCTAATATGTTTACCAATCTGAATTTGACCGACATGGAAACTGGCTATAAGGCTTTCAGATCGGAAATAATAAAATCAATAAAAATAGAAGAAAATAGATTTGGTTTTGAGCCAGAAATAACAGCAAAAGTTTCAAAAATAAAAGGTATAAGAATCTACGAAGTTGGTATATCTTATTACGGTAGAACTTATAAAGAAGGTAAAAAAATAAATTGGAAAGATGGTTTTAAAGCCATATGGTGTATTTTAAAATATAATTTACTAAAAAAATGAAATAAAAAAAAAAACATTTAAAGTTATTTATTATCACCTATTTTTGAGAAAGTCAATTTTATAAAATAATTAAGTACAAGATGTTTTTTTAAAAGGCTATCTTTTGAAGAATTGTTAACAGCCATATTATCGCCATAATGAATTAAATATTTTGCACCTATGTTAATGTAATATTGATATTGTCAAATTCATTTATTTTTCCTTTGTCATTTTCTAAAGTCCATCCTTTTAATTGTAACAAAGATAAAACGTAGGTAGGAGTTGGATCGAAATTACAAATAGCAGTATCTTTTTTATGGATCCCTGCTTTTTCAAGAATATTTGAATTACATAATTCTCTGATTTTTGACCATTTTATTGAAATCTTTCATATGAAACCACCAGAATAATCCCTCCTCATACTTTGTTTCGTGCAAATTCCAGCCATACCAACCTCTAAAATCCCTTAGGCGATAATTTTCGTAACCATGATAAAAGCAAAAAAATAAAAACACAACTAAAATAATGGTTATTGTTTTTGGCTTGAAATATCTTATCAACGCTTGCATTGTCATTATTGTGAAAATGAAAAAAAAAGAAAGCAAAGGTAACATATAGTAATCATGATTAGGAAAACATTTGAACCATAAAATAAGATATAAAATTATGCTTATTAATGAGAATGAAAATAAGTATTTTAAAAAGTAAGAATACTTTTTCCAATTTATCACTATAATTAAAAAAAATAATATGTAAAAGCTAACTTTTCCGTAAACAAAACCAAGTTGATTTAACAAAAAATCTCTAAACTCATAAAGAATAGAGCTGATTTCATTAATGCTACATGTAAATATTTAGGAAGCAAATGGTACCATTACTTCATAAGTCATATTGTTCTTTTGTTGATAAACGTACCATAAAATTATTATAGATCATATAAAAAAATATAAGATAAATTCTTTGTTATTTTTTATAAAACGTGTAACATAGTAAATGAAAAAAGAAACGGGCAGCATAATGCTTACTATTCTAAGAAGACCAGATAACATAAAGAATAATGTGCCTATAATAAAATTTAAATTTCTATTGATTGTTGATGTATTATTTAATGCTTTAAACCAAAAATATACGGCTGATATACTAAACATTACTGATGGCAGATCGGTAAAAAAATTTGCATTATAAAATAGGTATATTGGCATAAAAAATATTATTAATACACTTGACTTTGCTGTAAAGTAACTTTTCAGTTCATTATAGGCAAATTTGTAGGCATGATATAATCCGATAGAGGATAGGATAAAAGTATGCAACCTAAAATATGAATAATACTTCACGTGTGAAAAAAGAAAATAACCACTTAAGTATAGGAAATTCCAAAACAAGGTCACCTGTATTGTTAGGATTTAGTAAATTGTCGATAAGCAGGTCTCCATAACGGTCTGTTCTCGTCATTAAAATTTTGAATTATTGAATAATTCAAAATTTGCCGCCATTAATGGATACCATAAGGTAGTTCAACAAAGTGATGGGTACCATGTAAATGAATATAGAAACAATATATATTAATAAGAAAAATAAAATGTCATGTATTAACTTGTTATTCCTAACAAAACTTTTCATTTTTTTCAAATTTATATAAATTTTAAAATAAGCTAAAGTTTAAATTACGAACAGTAAGGAACTATCTTGTTTAGATTTTAGGAAAAGTGATCGTAAAAAAAAATGATGATTTATAAATAGTCATCAAAAGTTTGAAAGGGAAACAAATAAATATAACTTTAATGCGTAAAAATTTTTTTCACTATTTTTTAAAAAACTTAAATTTAAATAATTGAGAAAGTTAATTTGTTAAAATTTTCAGAAGTCTAAAAAATGGAAACAATTTGTTTTAAACATGAAATGTTTCTTTAAATAGATCTACGAGGTCAAGTTTTTCCCATGTAAAAAATTCTATTTCTTTTTCTATAAAATTTAAGTTGTTTGTATTTTTTTCTTTTATACCGTTTCCATTGGGTTTATATAGAATTATTTTCTTTTTATAAGGAGTTCTACCAAAATGCCCGTAAGCGGCAGTAGGTCTATAAATAGGGTTTTTAAGTTTTAGGTTTTTTATAATATGATATGGGCGTAAATCGTAAATTTCAAGAATTTTTTTTGCTATTTCCTCATCGCTTAATGGACGATTATTTGCATCTTTTGCCTTACTTTTACCAAACGTATTAACGTACAACGATAAAGGCTGACTAACTCCAATAGCATAAGATACTTGTATAAGTACTTCGTCGGAAACACCAGCTGCCACAAGATTTTTAGCAATATGACGCACTGCATAAGAGGCCGACCTATCTACTTTAGAAGCATCCTTACCAGAAAAAGCTCCTCCACCATGAGGTGCTCTTCCACCATAAGTATCAACAATTATTTTACGACCTGTTAACCCCGTATCGCCGTGAGGCCCTCCAATAATAAATGCACCCGTAGGGTTAACAAGCAATTCATATTCTGTTTTAAAAAGATCTCTTAAATAAGAGGGTAACTGCTCTATTACTCTGGGTATTAGTATATTTTTAATGTCTTCTTTTATTTTATTTTGCATTTTTATAAATGACTCTTGCTTAGCTGATGGAGTATTATTAATTGGTTTAATAAATGGATCGTGTTGTGTAGAGATTAGTATTTTATCGATTCTTTTTGGTTTACCATTATCATATTCAATTGTAACTTGTGACTTTGCATCTGGTCTTAAGTAAGTCATTGTTCTTCCTTCTTTTCGAATATTTGCCAATTCTTTAACTAAAAGGTTTGCTAATTCTATGGGTAATGGCATGTAATTATCGGTTTCTTTACATGCATATCCAAACATTATTCCCTGATCGCCAGCTCCTTGTTCCTCTGGGTTTTCTTTAACAACTCCCATTTTAATATCTGGTGATTGTTCATGAATAGCACATAAAATTCCACAACTTTTTGCTTCGAATTGGTACTCTGGTTTTGTATAGCCAATTTGTTCTATTATTTTTCTTACTTCTTCTTGTATGTCTACATATCCTTCAGTTGTTACTTCGCCCGCAACCACAACTAAACCTGTTGTAACAATTGTTTCGCAAGCAACTCTTGAATTTTCATCAACAATTAAGAACGCATCTAACAGTCCATCGGAAATTTGATCGGCTATTTTATCGGGATGACCTTCCGACACAGATTCTGAGGTAAATAGATACGACATAATAAACTACCCTTAAAAGTCGGGATGGCCAGACTCGAACTGGCGACCCCCTGCTCCCAAAGCAGGTGCGCTAAACCAACTGCGCTACATCCCGTTTTTTGCAAATTTATATCGATTTTTTTACTAAAAAAATGATTTTAAAAAATTTTTAATCTTTAAAAATACAGTTTAATTATAAGAAAACTGGAATTACTTTTAAAAAATTGGAACTTTAATAAGTTTTTTGTGAATTTTGTCTTAAATGAGAAAACATTTATAATTTTAGAGCTACTTAAAAGTTATACTTGTCAATAATTTCTTTGTGCGGATTAAAGTAGCCATGGTATAAAAATGGATATTTTGCATTTATATACTGCAAAAGGTGTTTTGTTGTCATATCGGGTTTAGTTAATTCCATTGTGATTTCGCTATCGTAAAAATCGGGATCTATGTTAAAATTTCGCCATTGAATCATATTAAACTTCAATTTTATTATATTCTCTTCTAATGCTGCAATTTCTTCTTTTGAGTTTGTGTATCCTGGTAAAACAAAATAATTTATTGAACACCATTTTTTATGTTTTCTAATAATTTTGATCGACTCTATAACATCGTCGAAGCAATAATTTACAGGCTTAAAATACTTATCATAGTTTTCTTTTATAAAGCTATTTATACTTATTCTAACACTATCTAAACCTGCTTTAATTAGTTCTTCTATTTTATTAGGTAAACTGCCATTTGTGTTTAAATTAATAATCCCAGCTTTTGTATGTTTTCTAATTATTTTAATTGATTCGGCAATTATATCGGCAACGAGTAATGGTTCACCTTCGCAACCTTGTCCAAAGCTAACGATTGGATTAGGTGCCGAGTTTAAATGGTCGATTGCAACTTGAGCAATTTCTTCGGGTGTAGGTGTAAAAGTAATTCTATTTTGAGTGGCTTTAAAGCCAGAAGTTTTAGGTTGATACGAAATACAACCCCGACATTTACTATTACATGTAGGCGATGTTGGCAAAGGAGCTTCGTATCTGTTTAAAAAATAATTGCGAGCAGCAGGGCAATAATAAACGGTAGCACAATAAACTAAATGTTTAACAAGTCGGTTACGGGCATATTTTTTTAAAAAAATTTTGGTATTTTCAACAACTTTTTTTTGATTGAAATATTTACAATCTTGTCTAATATCGGGATCGATTCGTTGAGCTGTGGTATAGAATTTATTATTGTACCAACCAATAGCGGTGTAAGCATAAAGAGGTAAAACAGGTGCATCGGCTTGTTTTTTCCAGGCTGCTAGAGCAAGTTGGGTATGAGCAGGAGCAACAAATGCGGCAACTGCATAACCTTTGTTTGAAAATTCAATACTTTTGGTTTTTTCATTAAAACCAATTGCTTTGTGTTTGGGAAGGAAAAAAATATCACTACCATAAGGTAATTCAATAAATTCGTCTAATTCTGGTAATCTGAGTTTTCTTCCTTCTCTAACAACAAGTCTTAGTTCGATGTCTTCAAAAATATTGCCTTTTTCGTCGGCTACTAATAAATAAGGAATCTTATTGAGTTTTTTTAAGTTTTTTGGCATAATCGTCTTTTAAGGTTACTGTTCTATTAAAAACAATTTTATCAGAAGTTGTATCTGGATCAACAACAAAATATCCAATTCTTTCAAACTGATAATGTTCATATGGTTTAACGTTCTTAACATATTCTTCTACATATCCTGTAACAATAGTGAGCGAGTTCGGATTAATGTCTTCAATGAAATTTTCTTTTTCGTCGGGGACTTCCGATTTAAAAAGCTTGTCATATAATCTAACTTCACATGGTACGTAATATTTTGCCGATACCCAATGTATTGTGCTTTTGATTTTTCTCCCATCTGGCGATTTTCCACCTCTCGAAGCAGGATCAATTGTACATCTTAATTCTACAATATTTCCGTTATTGTCTTTAACAATTTCGTTACACTTTATAATATAAGCATACCTGAGTCTAACTTCATTGTTAAGATATAATCTGTAAAAATCTTTTGGAGGATTTTCTAAAAAGTCGTCTCTTTCTATAAATATTTCATTAGTGAATTTGATTTTCCTTGTGCCAGCCGTTGGATCTTCAGGGTTATTAATAGCTTCAAGTTCTTCTTCGTAATTTTGGGGTAAGTTTGTAATTACAACTTTTAGAGGATTTAATACAGCCATTATTCGAATGGCCTTTTGGTTTAAATCTTCTCTTACACAATGTTCAAGGAGTTCAAGTTGAATAACATTTTCTCGTTTAGCCACACCCACAATTTCTGCAAATTTTCTAATAGATTCAGGAGTAAATCCTCTTCTTCTTAAGCCGCAAATAGTAGGCATGCGTGGATCGTCCCAACCGAAAACATATTTATCTTGCACAAGTTTTAAAAGCTTTCGTTTGCTCATTACTGTATATGAAAGGTTGAGTCGAGCAAATTCTATTTGTTTTGGTCGAGGGTGAGGTAGACCAATGGCTTCAAGTAGCCATTCGTAAAGCGGCCTGTGAACTTCAAATTCTAAAGTACATATAGAGTGAGTTATACCTTCTATGTAATCGCTTTGTCCGTGAGCAAAATCGTAAGTTGGATATATACACCATTTATTACCTGTTCTATGGTGTGTCATGTGCTTTATTCGGTATAATACGGGATCGCGCATATGCATGTTGGGCGAAGCAAGATCTATTTTTGCTCGTAATGTTCTTGAACCATCGGGAAATTCGCCGTTTTTCATTCTTATAAATAAATCTAAGTTTTCTTCAACACTTCTGTTTCTGTATGGGCTTGGAGTTGCAGGCACTGTTGGTGTACCTCTCATTGCCGATACTTCTTCTGGACTTAAATCACAAACATAGGCCAAACCTTTCTTTATTAGTATAATTGCCCACTCGTAAAGCTGCTCAAAGTAATCGGAAGCGTAACACTCTTTGTCCCATTTAAAACCAAGCCACTTAATATCTTCTTTAATGGCATTAACATATTCTTCGCTTTCGGTTTCTGGATTAGTATCGTCGAAACGTAAATTACACTTTCCATTATATTTTTCTTTTATCCCAAAATTTAAACATATCGCCTTTGCATGCCCAATATGTAAGTAACCATTTGGTTCTGGCGGAAATCGCGTATAAACCTCTTTTACATAACCCTCTTCAAGATCTTTTTCTATTATTTCTTCAATAAAATTTTTTGCTCGACTTATTTTATTGGTCATATAAATTTTACTTTGTTTTATCTATCGCAAAGTTAGAAAATTTAATAAATAATTACGTATGTTTTAAGTGTTTTCAGTCTATATTTTATGCGTTATAACTTGCCATGTAAAAGAGTATTGATTTTACTTATAACCAAAGTAAAGTTTAAAGTAAGCAGAGTAATTATTCAATTTTATAATAATATATTTTGCAGGTCTCACTAAATGAATAGTATGAATTTATTACATTAATAAAAAAGTTCTAAAATTTAAGATTTAAGAAAAAGGGTTTTTATTAGCTAAAATTATTAGCACTCTAATGCAAATTACAGAAATTTAGTTTTTTACCTACACAAGAGTAACATTGAAAGAATATTTTTGGAATTTTTAAAGTTTTTGTAATTTAGCCAAAAAAAAGATATGTATAATAGAATGTGGCATTATCTGGCAATGACAGTAGTTGTGTTTTCATGTACAACCGATATTAAACAGCATCCTGATTATTTGCGCATATTAAACGAAAGAGATAGCTTGCTTGGGTTGGTAAATACCGATGTAAGTCAGATTAATAAATTTATATCTGATTTTAATGAAATTCAAGAAAATCTTGATAAAATAAAAGAAACGCAAAAGATTATTTCTGTAATGAGTACTAATCCAGAACAAGCAAAAGAAGCAAAAGATAAAATTATTGAAGATATAAATCTTATAAATGATTTATTGTTAAAAAATAAAGAAACAATAGAAAGGTTGAAACGACAATTAAGAAAGTCAGATCGTCGTATATTGGAACTGGAAAAAATGTTAGCAAATTATGAGAAAATGATAAATGAAAAAGATCAAGAAATAATTGCCCTTAAAACAAAATTAGAAGAATTGAATATAAAAATTTTTGAACTGACAAGTGAAGTTGATAGTTTGAGTAGAGAAAGTAAGAAGAAAGACGAAATTATTGCAGCTAAAACTGAAGAGTTGAATACCGCTTATTATGTAGTAGGTACTAAAAAAGAACTAATAAAAAATGGTATTTTAACAAAAGAAGGTGGCTTTATTGGGATTGGAAAAATTATGAAAATGAAAGATACTTTTAATAAAGAATATTTTACTAAAATAGATATTACTCAAACAAAAGAAATTCCATTATTTGTTAAAGATGCACGTTTGTTAACAACTCACCCTTCTGGTTCGTATGAATTTATATTTCAAAACAAAAAGGTAGAAAAGTTGTTAATAAAAAATGAGAAAGATTTTTGGTCGGTGTCGAAATATCTCGTCATACTTGTTGAAAATTAAGTTGAAATTGTTAATATTATTATTTTTTTCCATAAACATAAAGGCGCAGAGCTTATTAAAGGTTTTTTTATCTCTTGAATGTCCAGAAAAATGGTGGGTAATAACTCATATTTTTAAAGCAAAAAAAATTTATAAATTATCACAAATTGCCTTAAAAGAAACAGAATTATTACGCGCCGACACTACTCTCGACGGTGACATATGTGGCGGTCAGCTCGATGCTTTCAGACACGCATACTGGATGGCCTTAGTTACCAAATATTATGGCCCCAAAAGAGCATTAAGCCTTGGCAAAGCACATGAACGATCAAATTATAAAATGTTTTTGAAAGGTAAACTAGAAGAACATTCTTACCCCGACTACGAAAGTACTCAAATGGATTATTTAAATAATGATGTAGGCATTTATATTGGTAAAGAATATAAATTTCTAAGTGATGAAGAGTTAAAAAAAACAATAGTAGATTATATAAAAGCAGGTAAATTATATGTCTTAAAGAAAGATAACGAAGGTAATTATCTTGATTGTGATGGGAATAAAATTATTTTGAAAGAAAAAAAGTGGATTACAAATAAATGTATCGTTGCTTCAGACTATAAGACAAAAAAATAACTTCCAATTGTAAGTATTTTAAAATTTATTATATTTTTCTTTCTAATCTTGATATCTTTGTAAAACTACTAAGAATAATTTTTTTACAATTAAATGTAATTGAAAATCAATATTTTCCAAAATACTAAGAGATTTTTACAAAAGGTTTTGCAAAGGTCTCATCTTAATAGTTAAAAGTAACAGTAGTGTTGTTATCTTTATTTGTTTTGAAATGATTCTTTTATCGATTAATATTAATTAATAGTAGAATTCTTTTTAATTTAAAATTTATAATCAAAGCTAAAAATAATATCTTTCTAAAAGGTTAAAAAGTTTACACATATCTAAAATGTGTAAGATTTTTTCTTAGAAGAAACAATTAGGCTTATATGTTTAAATATTAAGCTTTTATTTACTTTTAGCACTATTCCATACCTCGTCCATTTCTTTTAAAGTAAGTTCTCTGATTGAAACACCCTTTTCTTTAGCGTATTCTTCGATAAAGTTAAAGCGGGCAATAAATTTATCGTTGGTTTTTTGTAATGCCATATCAATATCAATATTGTATAATCGAGCAGCGTTTACAATAGCAAAAACTAAATCGCCAAATTCTTCTGTTAGTTTTTCTTTATCTTGATTTATACATTGTTGTAACACTTCATTTAGTTCTTCTTTAACTTTCTCCCAAACCTGTTCTTTATGTTCCCAGTCGAATCCAACAGCTTGCGCTTTTTCTTGAATTCTATAAGCCCTTATTAAGGATGGTAAATTTTTAGGTACACCATCAAAAATTTTTTTATTTTCTTTTTCTACTTTAATTTTTTCCCAGTTTTCTACAACTTCGGTTTCGTTTTTCACTTTTACATTGCTAAAAATGTGTGGATGGCGTTTTATTAGTTTCTCTTTAAGATTCAGTAAAACGTCTTTAATAGTGAACTTATTTTCTTCTTCAGCAATTTTCGAATAAAATATAATATGTAATAATAAATCGCCAAGTTCATTTTTAATTTCTTCGAAATTTTTTTCGTCGATTGCTGTAATTAATTCGTACAACTCTTCAATTGTTAATTTCCTTAAACTTTCAAAAGTTTGTTTTTTATCCCACGGACATTTTTTTCTTAATTTTTCCATGATTTTTAATAAATCGTAAAAGTATTTGCTGCTGATCTTATAATTCATAGCTTTAGATAATTTCAATAAGTATGTTTGATCTTTCTTTGATTCCATATGCTTCGCATAAGTTATCGTTAATAATACCAATTTCTAATAGGTTAATAATATTAAATAAAGCAAAAAAATTCCCGCTTTCAACTTCGTAATAGGAGTCAACTATTTGTGTTATCATTTCAGATTTTGTACCAGGATATATTATAAAATTTCTATCTTTTATAGTATTGTAGAATAAAGACTTTGATATATTTGTTATAGCATTGCCGTATGAATCAATCTGAATAACGGTAGCAATAATTTTATCGTTTTCAACTATAGGAATAAATGGAGTAATTTTTTTTATGTTCTTGATTTTGGGCCCAGTAATTTTTTCTCCTTTTACAATTTTTTTTATGTATGGTAAAAAAATGTCGACTTCTGGAAATGTTGATACTTTGTAATTTAATTCTATAATATCTTCATTGTCTGGATTGTCGATAATATATGAGATAATTCCATTATTTGCTGTAAAAATGTGTTTTTTGTTTGAATATACATAGATATAACCAAGAGATGGAGGAGAAACCGATTTTACACAATTTAATAATATAGTGTTTTCTGGAAAAGTAAAATAACAAGTTCTTAAAATTAGTCCTCCTTCAAAAATATCGTGAGTTTCTATGTTACTTTTAATAAAATGAATATTAATGTTGTTACTTATGCAATACAACTGCCCTTCGATAAGAGCTTTATAGTGAGCACTATCTTTCCAATCGTTAACAATTACAACATGATACACAATGCAAAGTTAGTTACTATTATTAAAATAGTAAAAAATTAGTATACAAAAATTATACCAGAACAACTATCTTTCAATGCGCCAGTTACTGATTTTAAACAATTATTTTTTTCAAGATGCCTTAACAAACCTAAAAAGGCAAATATTAGCGATTCTTTATATTTAATAAGGGCATCGGATGGAATTATAATTTTGGAGTTTGATTTACTAATTATTTTTTCAATAAGAAATTTATTAAAAGCTCCACCACCTGTAACTAAGGTTGTGCCATGTTTTAAAACAAGAGAAATTTGAGTTGAAATGTGTTCTGTTATAGTGGCTAAAATGTCGTGTTCGTTGAAATTGTAAAATTTATTTATTATTGGAAGGTAGTCTTTTTCTATATTTTCTCTTGCTAACGATTTAGGATGTTTTTTTTGATAGTAAGGTAATGAATTAAGTTGTTTTAGTAAGTTGGGTATTACTCTGCCTTTTTTAGCCATATTCCCATAAGGATCGAAAGTGTAGTTTAATTTATTAGCGTAATAGTTAAGTAAAAAATTAGCAGGGCAGATATCAAAAGCGATTCTTTTGTTATTTTCTATATAAGAAACGTTAGCAATACCACCAATATTAAGACAATAGTCAAACTCTGGGAATAGCAAATGGTCACCAATAGGGACAAGCGGAGCCCCTTGACCGCCCAGTGCAATGTCGAAAGTTCTAAAATCACAAATTGTAGTTTTTTTTGTTACACTTGCTATGTATGCCCCATTACCGAGTTGAAAATTTAAATTTTTGTGTGGTTCATGAAAAATTGTATGCCCATGCGACGAAATAAAATCAATTTTTTTAATGTTGTTTTCTTTAATAAACTTATTTATAATTTTTCCAATAAACTTTCCATATTCATTATGAAGCAACAAAAAATCGTATGCATTTAAATTGTGGGCGTTTGATAATTTTTGTTTCCATTGTTTCGAATACTTGTAAGTTTGTGCTACAATAATTTTGTATTTCCATTTTTTGTTAAACCAGAAAGAGCAATAAGCTACATCAAGGCCGTCTAATGAAGTGCCCGACATAATACCTATAATATGCCATATTCTCATAGGTTCTGTTTCAAGGTGTCAATTTCATTGTTTCTCATATCTTCTAATTTTTCGATAGCTTGTTCATAAATTTTATTAAATAAATTAGGATTATCTGAGTAATAATCGATAGTTTTTAGAAATCTTTCTTTGTTTATTTTGTATTTTTTAAGCACCGATAGATAAAGAGCTGTTGCTTTAATAGAATCGTATTTCGAGATAATTTCATTAATATTTAATAAAGCATCACACAAATGCATATCTATTAGTATATCTACTAATGTGTCTTTTGGAATTATGTTGGGTGGTTGTTTTGCATTGTTAGTGCACGAAAAAAGTGTTAGAAATACAAGTATTATTCTAATTTTGCTTTCCATTCTTTTTTTCGGTATTTATTGAAGTTAATGCCTATCATTAATTCATGAGTACCAGAATTGTATTTTTTTAGGTTTGAAAAAGACAAATCGTATGAATAACCAAATAGTAATTGGTCTTGGTAATTATAGCCAACCGTAACTATAACAGCATCTTTTGTGCGAATCCCTAATCCGCACCAAATTAGTTTTCTATATGAAGTTTTAACACATATGTCTAATTGAATAGGTACAGGCGAAATATATTTAATAAGAGTAACAGGTTCAATTTCCCAATCTTCGTTTATTTTGTAATTATAAGATCCATGAATAATGATATGTTGTTTTAGTTTGTTTATACTTAATTCTTCAATCTCTTTGTATTTTATATTTGTGCCAAACATTTGAGATACAATTATACCTGCACTATAGTTTTCTGTATAAGCATATAATCCTAATGAAGCATCTGGTACGTATGATCGATATACTTTGTAACCTAAAGCAGGATCGTAATAATCGTGGAGTAATATTTTACTTCCATCAATTTTTACCTGAAGTAATCCTAAAGCAAGTCCTCCTGATAAACGTATATCTTCACTTATTTGCAAATTATAAGCGTAAATTCCGTATAAACCTATTTTTGAAACAGGGCCTGTTATATCATTGAATAATATTCCGCCGTAACCCATGTTATATACTTTATGTGGCCCATGGACAGATAAAATATATGTTCGAGGTGCGTCGGATATTCCTATCCATTGATATCTGTTGTTTGATTTAGCTTGATAATAATCTTTGGTTCCTGCAATAGCAGGGTTATATGCAAAATCGTTCAAAGAAAATTGAGAATACATTGGTATTTGCTGACTCTTTAAGAAGTTATTGAATAAAATTAATATAAATATGACTATTTTTCTCATACTTTTAACGTTTTATAGTTATAGGACCTGTTAATGGATCGGGAAAGGCTTCGTCGTGTAATAAGATTACATAATAGTATGTACCAGCAGGTAAAGGTTTTCCTTTGTAAGTGCCATCCCATCGTTCATTTTCGGGATAACCTTTGCTGTAAAAAAGCTGCTCGCCCCAGCGGTTAAATATCATAACTTCACAATTTGGAAATTTTTCTATTAAGTCTATAATCCAAACATCGTTTATGCCATCGCCATTGGGAGTAATTCCTGTTGGTATTCTTAAGCGTGGTAAAACGTTTATTTTAACAGAATCCTTAAATTTACAACCTTCGGGAGTAATTGCTACTAAGTAATATACAATTGTCTCGAATGGATGTGCTGTTGTGGTCAAACTTGTTGAATCTGTAAGCCATTTGGATGGTGTCCAGTAGTAAGATGCAACTGTTCCAGAGATTGTACCACTTATGTTTGTAATCTGATCGTATATAATAGTTTGATTTTCGCCTGCGTTTACCGTTACAGTTGGATAGATACCTACAAATACTGAATCGATATCGAAGCATATACTATCATAAGCAATGTAATAATAAGTTGTAGAATTTAATGGCTTTGCATAAGGATTAAAAATAGTACTGTCGGAAAGTGTTGATCCTGGTGTCCAATAAAATTCTTTGCCTCCAAAACCAAATATTTGTACTGAATCGCCATAACATATAGTTGTGTCGGGAATTGCTATTGCATTTACTGTAATAAGAGAATTAAGAATTACGCTGTCGGTTTTATTACAATTATTAGCATCGGTTATTGTGTAATAGTAAACACCTGCTCCAATATTTACAATTGAATCGGACAAAATTCCAATGTTCCACTTAACTGTGTAAGGTGGAGTGCCTCCTATAATGTTGGTAATGTATATGGCCCCACTGGTATCGAAATTATTACATAAAGGATATTTTAGTTTAACAGAATCAAGTATTAAATTGGGTTCAATTAACGATAATGTGTCGGTTATACTACAATTATTAGCATCGGTTATTGTTACACTATAATTACCACCAGTTAAGTTTGTCAAAGTTGTATCGGTTGAGCCAGTATTCCAAAGTATTGAATATGGCATTACACCACCATTTATTGTTATTGTAATGTATCCGTTCGAATCGGAATAACATAAAGGTGGTTTCATTAAGTAGACGATATATAGGCTATCGGGTTGGGTGAGTTGTATTAAGCGGGAGCGGCTACATAAACTATCGTCTACAACTTTAACAATGTATTGACCTGCACATAAATTATTAATTATATTGCCTGTTTGAGGAGGTTGTGTAAACCATATATAATTATATGGAGGATACCCACCTTGAGCTTGCACTTCAATCCATCCATCGCAGTTACCATAGCATCTAATGTTGGCTGAATCAACAATAAGTAGTTGTAAGTTTGATGTGTCGGTAATTTCGATATAAGAAGTTTTTGTACAGGAATTGTTATCGGTTATAGTAATAAAATATAAGTTTGCACAAAGTGAATCAATATTTGGTGTTGTTGCAAAATTAGCAGTTTCGCCCCATTGATATGTGTAAGGTGCTGTACCTCCATTTACCACTGCTGTAACCTGTCCACTACAATCTCCATGACAACCAACCTGGGCAATGTTAACAAACGAAATGTTAAGTGGTTCAGGTTGAGTTAAATATATGTTTGTACTATCAATACAAGAGCCTTGACCTGTTATTGTTACAGAATAATTGCCAAAACACAAGCCGGCAATAGTATCTGTGGTATCGTTTGTGCTCCATAATATGTTATACCCGTAAGCACCAATAACTTGCACAAGCAAAACTCCGTTACAATCTCCATTACATTTAATTGGACTAACTACATTTATAAGCACTTGCATTGGTGGTTGATCTTCGATTATAACTGTATCGGAATATTGACAACCGTTACTGTCGGTTACAGTAAAGTAATACATACCAGGACATAAATCGTGAGCCACCGAGTCAGATAAACCTGAAATTGACCATTGGTATGATGCATATGGAGGTGTACCGCCTTGAGGTACGAGTACTATTTGAGCATTACACATACCAGCACATGCAACAGGTGTTATATTTGCGTTTACTGTAAGAATATTTTGATCGGTTATTTCTATCATTTCAACCCGCGAACATAAGCTGTCGTCGGTTACAGTAACAAAATAAGTACCGGCACATAAATTTGTTGCAGTAGCTGTAGTTTGACCATTACTCCATAAAAATACATAAGGTGGGTAACCGCCAGATGCTTCGACTGTTGCACTACCATTACACCACCCAGCGCAAGTAATATGGTTTAAATCTGTTACATTAATAGTTAAATTAGAAGTATCGATTATTGCAATGTTGTTTACAGTAGTACAACCATTGGCATCGGTTGCAGTTACGAAGTAAATATTAACACAAAGAGAATCGGCGGTAGCGGTTGTTTGATTATTAGCATTTGCATCCCATTGGTAGGTATATGGTTGAGTACCACCCGATACCATAGCGGTTGCACTTCCTACACATTTTCCACAAGTTGTAGCAGTTACATTTGTAAAGTCAATAGTTAATGGATTTGGTTGTGTTATTAAAATTGAATCTTTTTTAATACAATTGTTATTGTCGGTTACTGTAAGGGTTAATATTCCTGCACATAAACTATCTGCTGTATTAGTGTTATCGCCATTAGACCAATTGTAAAAGTATGGCAAATTCCCTCCATTAACTGTTGCTTGTACAATTCCATTACAATTACCAAAACATTTTATAGGTTCGGTAATGTTAATTATAATACTTAATTGCTGAGGTTGTAAAATGGTAACACTATCTATTTTAGTACATCCATTAGCATCGATAATTATTAATTGATATGTTCCTGCACATAAATGGCTTAAGTCGGGATTTATTATTCCATTTAAATGAATCATATAAGGAGGGGTACCACCAAAAGGATATACAGCTATTTCGCCATCGCAAAAGTTATAACATGAAATAGGATGTGCTATTACTATTGAATCATTTAATTGTTGAGGTTCGGTTAAATTGACAGTTGCTGTTCTTGTACAATTATTTGCATCGGTGAGTGTAACAGTATAAATACCTGCACATAGATTACTGATAGTATTACCAGATTGTCCAGTGTTCCACATAAAGAAATAAGGTTGAGTTCCGCCAGTAGCACTTACAATTATTTGACCGTTACATGTACCATAGCAAGTAGGGCTTATTATATTTGTTACCAATAAGTTTAAAGAACTTGTATCGGGTACTTGAATTGTGTCTACTTTTGTACACCCATTAGCGTCGGTGACTGTTATGGTATAATTGCCTGCACATAAACTATCTGCTGTGCTTACAATATCGCCATTCGACCATAGATAGTTATAACTTGGAGTACCGCCTGATACTGTTACAGTAATAATTCCTTCGCATACACCACTACATGCAGCTGGTATTGTTGTGAATTGTAGTGTTAAACTATCGGGTTGCGACATAAATACCGAATCGATTTTAGTACAACCGTTATTATCGGTAATAGTAAGGTAAGTATAACCTGAACATACATTTGTGGCAGTATTTGTATTTTGACCATTTGACCATGTGTAGTTATAAGGAGGAATTCCTCCTAATGTAGTTGCAGTAATAACACCATCGCAATTACCGAAACATTTTATAGAATTTGTTATATTGAAAGTGTTTATAATTGCTGTTGGTTGAGGTAAAAATATTGTATCGGCAATTGTACAACCATTATTATCGGATATTGTAGCATAATAAAACCCTGTACATAAGTTATAAATGGTATCATTTAAACTGCCTGTATTCCATGTGTAAGTATATGGTGGAACACCACCATTTACGTTTGCGGTTATTACTCCTGAACATTGGTTGTAACAATTTATATTTTGAATAATGTTAAGCGAAGCATTTAAGAGAGGAGGATTAATAAGAGTAATAGCATCAACTTTAATGCATAAACTATCGTCTGTTACGGTTATGAAGTAAGTACCAGCACACAGATTTGTTCGTGTAGGATTTGTACTACCATTGTCCCATAAATAAGAATAAGGAGGATAACCATTTATAGCAGTAATACTTATAGAACCATTACAATCTCCGTAGCAGGTAGGATCTTGTTTAGAAAGAATTAAAATTTGCAGATTAGAAGTATCCTGAATAAGTACAAAATTGGTATTTGTACAACCATTTGCATCGGTAATAGTAACAAAATGTGCACCACCACACAAGTTTATGGCTGTTTGAGTTGTTTGATTATTTGCCGATGCCGACCATTGATAAGTATAGCCAGGTGTACCTCCAACTACTTGGACGGTTGCGAAACCATTACATGCTCCATGACAATCGACATTTCCAATATTTGAAAAAGATATTTGAATACTATCGGGTTGAGTTATTGTTATGTTAGTTGTACTAATTGAGCAACCTAAATTGTCGGTAATAGTGATTTGGTATGTACCAGCATTCAATCCAGAGAATACATTTGATGTTTGTGCTCCATATCCAATGTTATATAAATAAGGTGATACACCACCGCTCACGTATACAGTAATTGTTCCATTTGAATTCCCGTAACAAGGAAAAACATTTGTTTTTGAAATTGAATCGATAACAAGTTGTGGTGGCTGAACTATTGTAATTGGATTAGTAACTTTTGTACAATTATTAGCGTCGGTAATAGTTACTATATATACACCAGGAGCTAAATTAGTAAAGGTATTTGAAGATTGATTACCAGAACCTATATTGTACAAGTATGGAGGTACTCCTCCTGATACATAAATTGTTATACTACCATTATTATTCCCGTAACATGGTTGTATATTGTTTTTCTTTATGCTATCGATATTAAGAGCAGGGGGTTGTACAAAATTTACAGTAGTAGTATTCGAACAACCATTAGCATCAGTAACTGTTACCTGTCTCTTATACACATCT
>JAOAFV010000019.1 GCA_026416095.1 Bacteroidales bacterium
GTATAATTGTAGATAGTGTAATAGGGTTGGCACCTGAAATGTCAATTATTCTCCCCGCAATATTACCAAGGGTATAAACGCAATTGCCCCCTGTACAGCCAATCCAAATACCATTGTTAACTATATCATCATTTATAAAAGGGTCTTCTCCAACAGTATTATCAAAAGTTCCTGTGTTAGAAATAACAATACCACCATTAAATCTCTTATTTCCAGCTGCGCTTATTGTAAAAATAAAATATCCGTTAATATATGTAACACCTGTTACTGTAATGTCGCATCTTCCTATTTTTGATTGATAACCTGCTATAGTGGGTTCATTGTATAAATTCCCATTTACATTAATATTAAAAGTTGCTGTACCATTTATTTCACATCCATCGTAAATATATAAGTTGTTGCTTATGTTAAAAGTTCCATTAATATTATTCCCTGTGAGCCTGGACCCATTAAACAAATATATGCTTCCTGAAACAGTAAAAGTTCTATTACCATCTAAGCTTAAAGTACCATAAACATAAACGTTATTTGCAGTAACATTTAAAGGTACATTCAAATTAACACCTGCACAAACATACACATTATCGGTAATTCCAGGAATAGAACCAGCAAGAGGCCCATTACAGCTACCGATACGCCATATACCGGGATTATTGTAATTACCATTTACAAAAGCATAATAATCGGCACTTTTAATTTGAAAATTTATTAGTATTAAAAATAAAATTGCACCTATTATTTTATTCATTTTTTTCATATTTATCTATTTTTAAAATTGTTCCAACATTATTTATCAAATTAAATTTGTTAAATCTTTATCAATCAAATATACGACAAAATACTTAATAAGTTTCAAAAAAATAAAAATAAAGTGATAAACTCATTAAAATTTTCCATAAAAGTAATTTTTTTTAGCATAAGATTTTATTCTTTGAAACGTTAAAAAAAAAGAATAACTTTGTAAAATAACTTTAACTCATTAATGAAAGTTTTTAAAAGTATTCTTTTTATCAATTTTACATTTAGATTACTATTCTCACAAGAATTGATTACCAATAAAATAAAGTACTATGAAAATAAAATTAAAAGTTTTAATGATAGTATACACGAAACATATAAGATTATTGAAAAACTAAAATTCGAATACATAAATGATATAATAAAGAAATATGGAATGCCGCGCATAGAAGAAGATGGTTTTTTAGTTTATCATTCAGCATTTGCCCTGTTTTACATCGATAAATATTCACAATCAAGATGGGTTGTACATGTAATTTTACCTGATATAAGTAGAGGAGTAGAAAAAAGAACCAACGATTTTAGGATCGATACTCTTATACCCACTGGTACTCCCGATAGAATAGACTACATAAAAAGTGGTTACGACAGAGGACATCTTGCTCCTTCGGCCGATTTTAGGTGGTCAAAAAAAGCATTAAGCGAGTCTTATTATTATTCTAACATAGCTCCACAACGGCCTGAATTTAATAGAGGTAAATGGGCAGAGTTGGAAGATTTTCTTAGAAATTATGTAATCAACACATCTCACCCTTTAATTGTTGTTACGGGAGGGTTATTACACGATACTATAAAAAAATTCATAGGAGTTAACCGAAAAATTCCTGTGCCACCATATTTTTATAAAGCGATATTAGATATCGAATCACAGCCCCCCAGAGGAATTGCTTTTTATATGCTAAACGGTATTAATACTAAACCAATAACATCGTATGCAATATCAATAGATAGCTTAGAAAAAATAACCAAAATAGACTTTTTTTACAACTTACCCGATTCTATGGAAGAAAGAATAGAATCTATGAAAGATATTTCTCATTGGCTAACAACACCATTTAAAGGTAATGTAGCTCCACTCGAAGTTGAAGAATTACCAAAAAATGCTATAAATACAATAGAAGCAGAAAAATACATAAACTCAAAAGCTACAGTTTGTGGCACTGTAGTCGCTACTAGGGTTCTGAAAGATGCTAAAGGTGTAATTTTAAATCTCGATCAAAATTTCCCTAACAATTTATTTACAGTTACAATATGGCAAAATAATATTCCAAATTTTTCTTTTGAACCCGCAATATTTTTAAAAGATAAAAAAATATGTGTAACGGGCTTAATAACTAAATACAAAGGAACACCAACAATGGAAATAAGAAACGAAAAGCAAATAGAATTCTTAGATGAAAACAATTGATATATGAAATTAAAATATGTAATTCTACTTATATTATTGTTAGTAATATTTGTAGCGCATAATCAAAATATACGTAAAATAAAAAAAGAGGCTCAACAATATTTTGATAATGAAGAATATAACAAAGCATTACCATTATTTTTAAAACTAGACACTTTAATACCAAATGATTTTGAAATAAAATATCACATAGGTGCATGTTATTTAAATTCTGAATTTAACAAAACAGAAGGTATTCCGTACTTAAAATTTGCAATAGAAAAAGGGGCAAAACATATTCCTCCAGTAGTTTATGTTAATATAGCCGAGCTGTACCACCTAAACAGAGACTACGACGAAGCTTTAAAATATCTAAATATTTACATTAAAAACTACTCAACAGACATAACATATATAACTAAAGCAAAAAAACTTATTGAGTACTGCGAAAATGCAAAAAAAATTGAATCGTCGGCAAGAAATGTAGAAGATTTTGTTACACTGCCCGATTACATTAATTCAGCACAAGATGAAATTGAACCATTTATCTCGGCCGACGGAAATATTCTTGTATTCACGCGTCAATTTTATAAAATAATTTCTGGCATCGAATTTAGAGACATAAAAAAGTTTTATGTTGCAAAAAAAGAAAATAATAAATGGGGAATACCAGAAGAAATAATAATACCCCAAGCTAAAAATAACAAGGATATAAAAATTGCTGGTATCTCGTTAGATGGCAGATATATTTATTTTGCCCTATACGATGGAAAACAATACGACATATACTACTCTAAACTGACAAACAATAAATGTTTAGAATTTATTAAACTTCCTGAAATAATAAACTCACAATACAACGAAATTTCTATTAGCGTTTCAAGAGATGGTAGAAGTTACTATTTTTCGAGCGATAGGCCAGGTGGATTTGGTGGCTATGATATTTACAGAGCTTCTTTAGACGACAATAATAAGTGGTCTATAATAGAAAATTTAGGAAGTAACATTAATACTCAATATAACGAAATATCGCCTTTTATACATCCAAACAATAGAACTTTATACTTCTCTTCTGAAGGCCATTTTAACATTGGTGGCTACGATATCTTTTCTATTGATTTATTGTCAAAAGGGTTACCTGAAAATATTGGAATGCCTTTTAACACACCTGGTAACGATATGTATTACATAACAACTGCCGATGGAAACTTAGCATATTTTACCCAGTATAATAACACCAAAAGAAACGATATTATTGAAGCTACACTTCACAAATCAATACCACTTACTTTAATAAAAGGTAAAATTATAACAAATAACAAAAAAATAAATGCAAAAATTCATGTGATCGATAAAGCTACAAATAAACCATTAAAGTATGTATACGACCCAGATGAAGAAACAGGAAAATACTTTATCATATTACCACCAAACAAAGCATACATTCTTATTGTAGAAGAAAAAGGATTTTTACCTCAAGCTATTGAAATTTTTGTCCCCAACCAAACATACTTTTATGAGCTTTATCAAGACATTACATTAAAATCAATTACAATCAACGAAAATGAAAAACCAATTGGACAAGAGATTATTGTAAAAAACAAATTCTACGATATATATAACAGCCCATTTATAGATAGCATACAACAAAAGGCACTAATGCAAAAATCCGATTCAATCATTAAACTTATAGAAAGCATTATATTATCGGAAGGCTCGCATGAGACAAAAAAAATAGATGAATTAATTTACTTAAAAACTCCAAAAGAAAAAGAAAGAACTTACGCTTATAACAAACTATTAGATATCATAGAATCGTCGATCGAAAAAGAAGACTCTTTAACATTAAGACTTTTAGATGCAAACACTATTTACGATTATACTTACGAAGATAAATATTACTACGAGAGTGAAAAAAACAATTTGTTTACTATAATTGTTGGTAATGACACAATAATTACTCTTCCGCCTATTGTAACTAAATCTAGTATTCAAATTATAACTCCCGAAATAAAAGAAATTGCTGATATAGAAATACTTCCTTCAGATGAAAAAACAAGTTTAAAAAATACAGCTCCAGAAAAAAGAAGGTACATATACATAAGTTATGTTTTTTACAAGAGTGGGTCAAGTTCTATTGATAAAAAATACTATTCAACCCTAAAAAATATATTAAATGTATTGAAAAGCGACAATAACATAGGAGTAGAAATTAATGGTTATACAGATTTAAAAGGAAGTGACGAATTAAACTTAAAGTTGTCGATAGAAAGGGCTGAAAACATTGCAAAATTTTTCATTAACGAAAATATAGACCCAGATAGAATAATTATTAGCGGTAAAGGCAAAGACACAAATACAAAAATTGACTTTTCTCTAATGCGTCGAAGCGAAATTAAGCTTTTCGAAGCAAAGTAATGAAATATCTAAAATACATAATATGCTTTTTGATTTCAAACTATACTATAAAATCACAAGTATTTACAGAATACGAATTAAAGTCGGCATACTTAATTAATTTTCTTAAATTTATTGAATTTCCTTCTTATTCTGCTCAGGCAATGTCGGATACTTTTTTTATTGGCATATATAACGGCGATGAGTTCTACAATGCTCTTTTAGAAATATCTAAAAACCGGACTATCAATAACAAACAATTAAAAATAGTAAATATTACCAATATAACTGAAGAACGCTTAAAAAAATATCATATTATTTTTATAGCTTATGAAAATAAAAATAAACTATTACAAATTATAGAAACCTTTAGTAACAGCCATACTTTAATTATTGGAAATAACATTAAAAATTTTTGTGAACTTGGTGGCACAATCAATTTTACGCCACAATACTCAACAAAACGATTCGAAATAAATATAACTTCTGCTCAAAAAAAAGGCATAATAATAAGCTCAAAATTACTAAAGCTTGCAAAAATTATTGAGGAAAATGAAATTAAATTTTAAGTATAACTCAATTGTATTCAAGACAATTACTGTTATTTTCATAATTGTTTTAATAATTCAAGGACTATCGACGTACTTCTATATTGAAAAAACTCGTCAATCGTTTCACGAAACAGCTAAAAGGGAATTAAAGTTATTAGGTGCTATAATGATACAAAATTTAACCGCCCCCATATTATTCAACGACACCATAGAAATAAAAAATTTAATAAATTCTTTAAAGAAAAATCCTTTAATTATATATGCTTCCTTACTCGATCCAAACTATAACACAATTTACGAATTTAAAAAAGATGAGCAAATAAATAAAATCACAATAACATTAAGCATATTCGACCCATCGGAAGAAAGAATAATAGGAATTCTAAAAATACATCGAAGCCTTTACGATTGTCAAAAAGGAATTAAGTCGATACTTAAAACTTCTATTATATTTTCCATAATACTTTTATTATTCTCGTTAGTTATAGCATACTTTTTACAAAATCTAATAACCAAACCAATCATTAATTTTACTAACATTGTAAGCAAAATATCGAAAAGCAAAGATTTTTCTCTACGGATTAACGAACATTATAAAGACGAAATTGGCGAATTAATAAAACGTTTTAATGAATTACTTGATACTATTGAAAAACAAAACAAAGAAATAAAAGAATCTCAAGAAAGAGCCTTAAAACTTGCCCAGGTAAAGCAACAATTTTTGGCTAATATGAGTCACGAAATTAGAACTCCTATGAATGCTATAATTGGAATGACCAATCTATTACTTAATTCTAATTTAACATCGGAACAAAGAGATCTGCTAACCCACATCAATATAGCAGCAAATAATTTATTAGTAATACTGAACGATATACTTGAATATTCAAAAATCGAAGCTCGCAAAATAAAATTCGAACACGTAAGGTTTAACATCAACGACGTGCTTGATAATGTTTATAAGCTATACGAACATAAAGCCAAAGAAAAAGGTCTTTTATTTAAAATTAATAAAGATACTAATATTCCACCTTTTTTATTCGGAGATCCGGTGCGATTAAATCAAATTCTTGTTAATATTATATCTAATGCTATAAAATTCACCGAAAAAGGTCATGTACTTGTTGATATTAAAATAAAAGAAATTAACACTAATAAAGTAACGCTTATGTTTTCTATTTGCGACAGCGGCATTGGTATACCCGAAGAAAAAAAAGAAGAAGTATTCGAAAGCTTTTCTCAATTAAACTCTACATATTCAAAATATGCCTACGGTGGAACTGGCTTAGGATTAGCAATTACAAAACAATTAGTTGAATTGCAAAATGGTAAAATATTCTTCGAAAGCAAAGTTAACCAAGGAACTTGTTTCTATGTTATTCTTACATTCGATATTGCTGAAGCACCCTCGCTTGGAGAACTAATTAAAGATGCTGACTTAGAAATTTCTTTAATTAAAGATTTACAATTTCGCCAGCCTGTTATACTTGTGGCCGAAGATAACGACTTAAACAGAAAACTTATTACTATACTACTTAAAAAGCAATATATATTAAATGTAATTGAGGCTAAAAACGGACACGAAGTAATTAATATTTTAAACGAAAAAAACGTAGACATACTTATTATTGATATCCAAATGCCAGAAATGGATGGTTACGAAACTATTAAGTTTATCAGAGAAAAATTTTCTTCACCCAAAAGCCAAATTCCTGCCATTGCTCTTACAGCCTTTGCTTTCCCAGAAGAAAAAGAAAAATGTTTTAAATACGGATTTAATGAATACATTGTTAAACCATTTAAACCAAAAGAATTGTTTATATTAATACATAAATTATTGTTTAGAAAATGAAGAATAAATATCATTACTTATACGAAGTTTCTCAAGGTAACAAAGAAATAATTATAGAATTATTAGAAATTTTTAAAAACACTGTAAATAATTTATTGCAAAAAATAATTAATGAGCATAAAAATAATGACTATACAAATTTGCCATCATATTTTCATCAGCTAAAATCAAATGTTGCAATATTTGGTATGGAAAAATGGAGCAATAAATTTAAAGAATTTGAAAATACTCCAATTCAAAATTTTGAACATATTAACATAACCGAAATCTTAGAACATTTCATAACAGATTACCATACTGTTATTGAAGAAGTAAACGACCTTATAACAAAAACCTAACATTAGCAGATTGAATTCTATTTTTATTTATAAATTTGCAAAAAAATTAATAATGCACGATACCGATTGGTTTAAAGGGCAAAGAGAAAAGTTAGTCGACAGCCTAAAAGCAAAAGGAATTACTAACGAAAAAGTATTACAAGCAATTCTTGAGGTACCACGTCATTTATTTGTGCCAGCAGCAATACAACATAAGGCTTACGAAGATAATGCCTTACCTATAAACTGCGAACAAACAATTTCTCAGCCATATACTGTTGCATTTCAAACTCAACTACTTGATGTAGAAGAAAACCATAAAGTCCTTGAAATTGGTACAGGCAGTGGTTATCAAGCAGTAATATTATATCATATGGGCGCTAAAGTATACACAATAGAAAGAATAAAGGCCCTATATAATGAAACTAAAAAACGCTTAAACGACTTAGGCTATTCAGGAATTAATATGTTTTATGGCGATGGAACCGAAGGTAAAGAAGAATTTGCACCTTTCGATAGAATAATTGTTACAGCTGCAGCCTCTACTATTCCAAATAAATTACTTAAACAACTAAAAATAAATGGTAAAATGGTTATACCCATAGGCGACCACTATCAAGAAATGGTACTAATTGTAAAAAAAGATGAGGATAATTTTGAACTTACTAAACATGGTTATTTTACTTTTGTGCCATTAATTGAAGGAAAAATATAATTCGATAATGTTGAATATAAAGCGATTTATCTTTAACCCTTTATTGGTCAACTGTTATGTTTTATATGGCGAAAAACATGGTATATTAGTCGACCCTTCTTTTAGCAACAATAATGAAGAAAAGGAACTATATGATTTTGTTAACAATCAAAATATTAAAATTATTCAAATTATTGTTACTCATTTTCATTTCGACCATTTATTAGGAGCTTACGATGCTGTGAACCTCTTTAAAGCACCTTTATCTGCTCATGCCGATTATGTCTATATAATGGGTAACTTTTGTATAAAAACTCAATCGGCTTTTTTTGGCTATAGTATAAAAACTCCTCCAATTCCTAAAATTATATTAAAAGACAACGATATTATTTACATCGAGAATGAGTCGTTAAAAGTTATACACACACCAGGACATTCTCCATGTAGCATATGTTTATATTACGAAAAAGGTAATTTATTACTAAGCGGCGATACTCTCTTTTATGAAGGTATTGGAAGAACCGACTTGCCCGGTGGTAATGCCGATTTGCTTAGAAAATCTATAAAAAACAAGTTATATACTCTTCCACCTTCAACCTTAGTTTATCCAGGTCACGGTGAACAAACAACAATCGAAAACGAAATTAAATATGGTTTTCTTTAATAACAAAAATTTCAAAGCAAAACTTCAAAAACCTGTTCTTGCTCTACAAACAATTCAAATAATAAGATATGTAACCCTAATTATTATAAGCATAGCTTTTGTTAAAAGTAAATTAAATACCGAAAAAATTGGTATCTACGAAAAATTCTTCTTTTTTGCTAGTGCCTTAATTTTTTTTTGGTTAAACGCATTAATTCAAAATTTAATTTCTTCTTATAATACTTTAAAAAACGAAGAAAAAAAAATTTTTTTGTTTAATAACTATTTGTGCCACTTATTTTTTTCCTTTCTTATTTTACTAGTAATAATTTTATTCGAAAGCCCTCTTAGTAAATTATTTATTAACTCTGAAAATCTTCCCTACCCTCTTCTATTTTATTTATATTTAATTTTTGTTCCAGTTGGCTCATTAACCGAATATATTTACCTTATTCTTAATAAAATAAAGTACATTTATCGTTACTGTTTTTTATCTTACCTTGTTCAATTGTTTTGTATTACTATACCTACCTTTTTTTCAGACAATTTAGTATTTCCTGTTATAGGGCTAGTATTTGCTTATTTTTTAAGATTTACATGGGCAAATTTATTAATATTCAAAAATTGTATTTACAAATTTTCTTTTAAACACATAAAAAAAATTTTACTCTCATCTTCACCATTAATGTTAAGCTTTTTTATTGCTGGCTACATTAACTATATAGATGGTATTTTTATTTCACAATATTTTAGTAACGAAATTTTTGCAATATTCAGATATGGAGCAAGAGAAATGCCACTAACAACACTATTACTCGCTTCACTAAGTAATGCTATGATACCGGTAATTTCTAATTCTTACAATTTAAATACCCCTGCTAAAAGCATAAAATATCGTACAATTCATTATATGAATGTATTATTTCCTTTAAGTATTATAATTGCAATTATATCGCCTATTGCTTTCAAATATATATATAGTCCACAATTTACAGAAAGTGCTTTTATTTTTAATATACTACTATGTTTACTAATTCCTAGGTTAGTTTTGCCTCAAACTTTTTTAATTGCTAAACAAAAAAATAACATTATATTATTATGTTCGTTTGCAGAACTAACCTCAAAAGTTATACTAGCATGGCTTTTAATAGATAATTATGGAATTGCAGGTCTAGCCATTTCTTCTGTATTAGCTGCAATTACAGAAAAAATTTTATTGCTTTATTTCTCCAATAAATACTTTAGAATTAATCTTAAAAATATCATAGAGATAAAAAGATTTTCGATTTACAGTATTTTACTAATTAGTACAGTTATTATATCGTATTTAATTTTCAAGTAATGTGCGGAATTTTGGCAATATTCACAAATAACACAATAAACCCTACAAGCATAGAAAATGCTATTAAATCAATGTTACATCGGGGCAAAGATAATTTATCCATAAAAGCCTACGGAAATTATATATTTGCACATTGCCGATTATCGGTTATCGACCTGAGCGAAAAAGCAAATCAACCAATCGCTAACGAAAACTCCAATGTAATACTTGTATGTAATGGCGAAATATATAACTACAAAGAATTAAAAAAAGAACTAATTTTAAAAGGACACCAATTCAAATCAAACTCCGACAACGAAGTTATATTACATGGTTACGAAGAATGGGGGACTAATGTTTTAAATAAACTTATTGGAATGTTTGCTTTTGTAATCTACGACAATAAAACACAAACTATATTTGCTGCACGCGACCGTTTTGGAATTAAACCTCTATATTACTACCACAAAAACAATACTTTAATTTTTGCATCTGAATTAAAAGGCATTATTAATTTAAACATTGTTGAAAATAAATTATCAATTAAATCGATAATAAGTTATTTAACTTACCGATACGTACCTTCGCCATATACCATATATACCGACATATATAAACTTGAACCTGCATCGTTTATTATACGCGAAAACAATAAATTTAAAGCACTAAAATATTGGGATCTAAAATATAACCCAATTAATATTTCTCAAACCGAATTTAAAGAACTTTTTTACTACGAATTAGAAAATAGTTTTAAATTACACACATTAGCCGACGTCGATTTTGGGCTTTTATTAAGTAGCGGTTACGATTCTTCGTTTCTGGCATATTTGGCAAATAAAAACAATTTTAAGATAAACACCTTTACGGTAGGTTTTAACAATTGGCACAATAGCGAAGAAATTATAGCTCATAAAACCGCTCAAATCTTTAATCACATAAGTTATTCGACTATAATAAAAGAAATAGATTATAAGGTACTCGAAGACATTTTGTATTACTACGATGAGCCCATTGCCGACATCTCAATTATTCCCACATATATTATATCTAAACTGGTTACAAAGTACCACAAAGTTGTTTTATCGGGCGATGGTGCCGATGAATTGCTTGTAGGCTACTCATGGACAAAACAACTCTATAACACATATCTTAAAAAAATATGGAAAATTAAACCTAATATAGTTTCATTACTATATTCTCATAAACTTGCAATGGGGCTTTTTAACAAAAAAGAATTAAAAAAAATTCTTATCCCCTCTTACCATTATTACATTGACGATCCATTGTATTTTTACAAAAAAAATCTACGAAAAGATCTCCCACTACTTAAAGCCCTCCAATATCTCGACTTAAAAACTTTTTGTTGCGAATTAGTATTAACCAAGATCGATAGAGCAAGTATGGCCAATACAGTCGAAGTTAGAGTACCTTTTTTAAATCATAAATTATTTGAATTAATATTTTCTGTGCCAGATAATTATTATTTTAATAAAAACATTCAAAAAAAATTGCTTTACAATATTTTAAAAAACTATATACCAATCGAAACTTTACAAAGACCAAAAATTGGATTTGTTGGCCCCGATATGCTATATTCCAATATTTCTATTTACAAACATTACCTGAAAGATTCTCACCTCGTAAAAGATGGCATACTAAATGCTAATACCTTAAATAGTTATTTACTAAACAACGACTATTGGCGTTTATGGAAAATACTTATTCTCGAACTTTGGTACCGAAAATGGATCTTATAATTTTATTAAGTTAAATTTTCTAATTCAAATTTTTTTTAAAAAAGTTTATTTACATCTAATTTAATTTATATTTGCCAAAAATTTAGATAATGAGCAATTTTATTTCAAATTTGCCTTATAAAAAACTAGAAGACAGAATTAAATTCTTAATTCAACACAGCGAAGAGCTTAAGTTTTTATCAGGTTTCTTTTATTTCAGCGGCTTAAAGGTCTTATACGATGAGCTTAAAGAAAACAAAAAAGTAACACTTAAAATTTTAGTTGGGCTTAATGTAGATAGCACAATAAAAGGATTAATCGAATATTCAATTTTTCATAAAAGTAAACAAGAAGCAATTGATTGTTTTTATAGATCAGTAAAAAATTTTTTAAGCGACAGTAAATACGATAATGAAGAAGTTATTGAACAAATAAAATTTTTTTTATCGCTTATATACGAAAACCGATTAATAATTCGCAAAACCATAGAGCCAGCTCATGCTAAATTATATTTATTCAAATTAGATAAAAGTCAAGTTAAAAATAAGATCTTTATTACCGGAAGCAGTAATCTAACAGAATATGGTTTAACTAGAAAAAACGAATTCAACGTAGAAATTAGCGACTATGGCTTCGATGATGCCGAAAAATTTTTCGATGACCTATGGAAAAAAGCCGTTCCTATTACTGAAGATGAAAATGTAAAACTCAAACTAATTGATATAATTGAAAAAGAAAGTCATCTAAAAACAATTACACCATTACAAGCTTATGCTTTTACACTAAAACAGTTTTTAGACACCTATCAAAATAAAGTATCTTCAGAATCGCTAAAAAGCTTGATGGTAGCTAATGGATATAAAATTTTTAATTATCAGATGGATGCCATTGGGCAGGCGTTAAATATTATAGATCAATATAATGGTGTTGTAATTGCCGATGTGGTTGGATTAGGTAAAACGGTAATAGCGTGCGCTATTGCTTACGAATTGCGCAAAAGAGGAATCGTTATTGCTCCACCAGGCTTAATAGGTGATAAATCCTTAAACGCTGGTTGGAATAAGTATCTCGAAGATTTTAAGCTGGCTTCGTGGGGATGGAAAGCTTATTCATGCGGAGATTTAGATACTATACAAGAAGTAATTCATAAAACTTCAGATATTGAAGTTGTAATAATCGACGAAGCTCACCGATTCAGAAACCAATCAACAATATCTTATGAAAAACTTAAAAACATTTGCAGAAACAAAATCGTAATATTACTTACAGCAACACCTTTTAATAATAATCCTTCCGATATTTTTGCAATGTTAAAGCTTTTTTTGTTACCTAAAAAATCACCTATCACCCTTAATCCTAATCTTGAAGAAAAATTTAAAGATTACAAAAGAATTTTCGAACAACTTTCGTATATAACTAAATATCACAACTCACCTGATCAAAAAAAGAAAGAAAAAGCATTAATTTACTATAAAGAACTTTTTGAAGCCGATAAGGTTGATTTATTGCTGGTAAAAAAGAGAGCTAAATATTTAGCAAAAGAAATTCGATATGTAATTGCCCCTGTATTTATACGACGTAACCGATTAGACTTAAAAAACAATCCTAAATACTCTACAGAAGTAAAGGAGTTATCTCTTATAGAAAAACCTATTGAATGGTTTTATGAGCTTACCAAAGAGCAAATAATGTTTTACGAAAATGTAATTAGAGATTACTTTTCTTACCCCGAAGAAGGCGGTAAATTTAAAGGAGCAATTTATTTACCCTATCTATACTTTAAAGGTATTAGATACAAAGATATATTTGACCTCGATCTTACCGAAGAAGAAAACTTTATGTACTACTCGCAATTTAATTTATACGATATAATGCGACGTTTACTTGTTAAACGCTTTGAAAGCTCTTTTGCTGCCTTCTATCAAAGTATTTGCAACTTTATTAAAACACATGAAATAATACTTGAATTTATAAATAAAACAAATAAATATTTACTAGATCGCACATTTATTGAAAAAGTTTACGATAAAGACCCAGAAGATATTGAAGTTGAAATTATAAATTACTTTAATAATTTAAAAGATAATATAACAAAATTCTCTAAGCAATGTTTCGATATAAACAATTTTTCGCAAAAAGAAGAATTTATAAAAGACATTGAATCGGACCTTACTCTTTTTAACAAAATTAAAGAAGATATGGAAAATTTAAACCTCATTTCAAATGATCCCAAATTAGAAAAGGTAATCGAAAAAATAAAATCACAACTAGACAGAGAGCCCCAACGAAAAATCATTATTTTTTCGGAATATATCGATACTGCCAAATATGTTGGCGAACAATTAGAAAAACATTTCAAAAACGAAGTACTCACAATAACAGGTAATTTAACTCAAACCTCAATAGAAAAAATTTACAAAAATTTTGATGCATCATATCCAACACAGGAAAATGTATACAAAATACTTGTATGCACCGATAAGCTTTCCGAAGGTTTTAACCTAAACAGAGCTGGAATGGTAATTAATTACGATATACCATGGAATCCTGTTCGTGTAATTCAACGAGTTGGGCGAATAAATCGTATTAACAAAAAAGTCTTTGAAAATCTTTATGTAATAAACTTCTTTCCAACGGAAATAGGAGCCGATTACGTAAAGTCGCGCGAAATAGCACAAGCTAAAATGTTTATGATACATAACACCATTGGCGAAGACAGTCGTATTTTCGATATTGACGAAGAACCTACACCATCGGGCCTATATAAGAAAATAAACACTTGCCCCGACGAATTGGAAAACGAAAGTTTATACACTACAATTTATAAGGAATATCATGATTTGCTAAGTAAGTATCCAGAATTAGAAGAAACTATCAACTCCATGCCTTTACGTGTTAAAGTTGCTAAACAACATCAAAAAAGTGAACTTTTTATTATTGTTAAAAAATCGAATCTTTTCTGCTATCACTTCGATTACGATAAAATAAATGCAAATAATCCTGAGCCCTCATTTCCAATGTTTGAAGAAATTTTAGAAAGCATAAAAGCCGATAACACTACACCATCAATTCCTTTAACTCCTATTTTCTGGAAATGTTACCAAAAAATAAATAATTACTCCGATATACACCCAACTGCTTATAAAGAAAAATCGCTTCAGGCAAAAGCTCTAAATAAACTAAAATCACTATTAAATTGCGATTTAGATAAATATTACATAAAGTTTATTAACGATCTAATTATAGATATTGAAAATTATGGTACTCTTGCCGATTATACTTTACGCAAAATTATTAATTTCGACGAAAAAAGTTATCAAACTTTAAAAGCACAAATAGATAGCTTAATTAAAGAAATCGGATACAACTATTTAGAAGAACAAATAAAAAAGTTAAAAGAAATCAATAAAACAATAATTATCGCAATAGAAAACGGTAGCTCATAAAATGGTGTTATATTAGTAAACAAAAATTAAAAATAAATATGAATAACGAATTACTTAATGAACTTATTAAAGATTTTTCATTAGAAACCTTAAAAAACTTTTTAATTAATCAATGCCTTCAATTTGAAATAGAAGAGCAACCAATAAGTTTACCTGAAAAATATCTTGAAAAAGAATTTTTTTCGGAAATATTAAAAATAGGAAAAATTGAATTTAATGAAACTTCAAAACTTAATTTTTACACAATTAAAATTAATAACGATTTAACCGAACGAACCTCAAAGAAAAAACAATACGAATTAGCTAAAGCTATACTTAAAGAAACATTCGCAGATGCAGGAATATTTACGTTTTACGACAAAAATAAAAATTTTAGGTTCACTTTAATTTACATAGAATACGAAGGAATTAAGAAAAAATGGAGTATATATAAACGCTTTAGTTTTTACGTTAATCCACAAAAAATTAATAAAACATTTATTAGGCAAATTGGTTCATGTACCTTTTCATCGTTAGAAGAAATAAAAAATGCATTTTCGATAGAACCTATTACAAAAGAGTTTTACACCGAAATTCAGAATTGGTATTTTTATAGTTTAGATAAAGTTTATTTTCCCGACGACATAAAATATTCTAACGACCCTGCCAGAGACAAAGAAATTCGTAATTCAGAAGCCCTAATACGCTTAATAACTCGTATTATATTCATATGGTTCCTTAAAGAAAAAGGGTTAGTAAGTAATGAACTATTTAACTTTGATTTTGCAAAAAAAACAGTAAAAAACTTTTTTAAAAATAACGGTAAGCCAAATTATTATAACACAATTTTACAGAATTTATTTTTTGGTGTACTAAATCAAAAAATGGGAGAACGACAATTTGCAACAGAAGCCGACTTTAATGCTAACAAAATTCATTATGGTGTAAAAAATTTTTTACGCTACAAGGAACATATAAACAACCCCGACGAATTATTAAAAATATTTGAACAAATACCATTTTTGAATGGTGGCTTATTCGACTGTCTCGACATAATCGACTCAGCCACAAATAAAGTTATATATGTAGATGGTTTTTCGCGCAATTATAATAAAATGGCTTACATACCCGATGAATTATTTTTTAATTCTGATTACACAATTGTTGATTTATCAAAATACGGTCTAAGTAGCAAATGTGTATTTCGAGGTTTAATTGATATACTTAATTCGTATAACTTTACCACCGACGAAAATACTCCTGTTGAACAAGAAATTGCCTTAGATCCTGAATTGTTAGGAAAAGTTTTCGAAAACTTATTGGCATGTTATGTTCCTGAATCGTCAACAACAGCACGAAAAGCAACTGGAAGTTATTACACTCCGCGCGAAATAGTAGATTACATGGTAAAACAATCGTTATTGGAATATTTAAAGCAAATTCTTGATAAAAGTCCCGAAACAGAAGAAAAACTTAACAATCTTCTTTCGTATTCAGACGAACAACCAGAATTCACAGAATCAGAAAAAGTAAAAATTATTGAAGCCTTAGACAAAATAAAAATCCTTGACCCAGCATGTGGTTCCGGTGCCTTCCCAATGGGAATACTACTTAAAATAACTCATACACTTCAAAAACTCGATCCCGACAACAACCATTGGCGCAACTTACAAACTAAAAAGGTTACCGAAAAAATTCAATCCATTTTCAAAGAACATAATAAAGACGAACGTGAAAAACTCTTCAAGCAAATTAATGAGGCATTCGACGAAAGCATTAGTTACCCCGATTATGCACGAAAACTTTATCTAATAGAAAACTCAATTTATGGCGTTGATATTCAAACAAGTGCTATACAAATAGCAAAACTTCGTTTCTTTATTTCGCTCGTTATCGATCAAAAACCCGATAGCACTAAAGAAAATCTGGGTATTCGTGCTTTACCTAATTTAGAAACAAAATTCATAGCCGCCAATACACTTATAAGTTTATACGAAAATAAAGATAATACATCTATTAAGTCGGAAGAAATTATTAACTACGAAGAAGAATTAAAAAGTATAAGGCATAAGTATTATTCTGCAAAAACAAGATACGAAAAAATTCAATTACAGAAAAAAGACGAAGAAATCAGAAAAAAAATTAAAGATTATTTATTAAAAAATAACTGGCCTGCCGAGGTGGCAAATAAACTTGCCAGTTTCAATCCATACGATCCAAACGTTTCGGTGGGCTGGTTCGATGCTGAATGGATGTTTGGCATTACCAACGGTTTCGACATCGTTATTGGTAATCCGCCGTATATTCAACTGCAAAAAGATAGCGGTCGACTTGCTAAACTTTATGAAAATCAAAACTACGAAACCTTTGTGCGCACTGGCGATATTTACGTTTTATTCTATGAAAAAGGGCTGAGCCTACTTAAAATCAACGGAATATTATGTTATATAACTTCGAACAAATGGATGCGAGCTAGATATGGCGAAAAATTGCGTAATTTCTTTACCAAGTTTAACCCATTATTACTGATTGACTTAGGCCCTGGAATTTTCGAAAGCGCAACTGTCGATACAAACATATTACTAATACAAAAGTGCAAACCATCTCAAGGTAACGATGATATACCCCATGGCATATTAGCCGATAAAAAAGCCGAATGCACCTTAAATGTCGACAATAATATTCAAAATAATATTAAATTTTCTTTAAAAGCAGTAACCTTACAAAAACAAAAAGGAAACATAGATATAGATTCGCAAGTAAGGCAACATAGCGTGCTTCTCAACAAACTAACCAAAGATGCTTGGTTTATTGGTAGTAGTGCCGAACAACGATTAAAAGAAAAGATAGAACATATAGGAAAACCCCTGAAAGAATGGGATGTAAATATTTATTATGGAATAAAAACCGGCTTGAACGAAGCATTTATCATTACTACCGAAAAACGCAACGAGATATTGGCAAATTGTAAGGACAAAGAAGAGAGAAAACGCACCGAAGCCATCATCAAGCCCATTTTGCGCGGCCGCGATATTAAGCGCTATTATTATGATTGGGCAGGGCTTTGGGTGATTGGAACTTTTCCGGCTTTAAAATTGAATATTGAAGATTATCCTGCATTAAAAGAATATTTTTTAGATAATTTTGATATAAGACAGTTGGAACAATCAGGAAAAAAGTATCCAGAATTAGGATTTGACGCACGTAAAAAAACTGGTAATAAATGGTTCGAAACTCAAGACCAAATTGCCTACTACCACGAGTTTGAGAAGGAGAAGGTGGTGTGGCAGGAGTTGGCACAAGGGTCTCAATTTGCCTTTGACCAAAATGGAGAATATTTTGTATCCAATACTGCTTACATTCTAACAGGCGAAAACCTTAAATTCATCTTAGGTTACCTAAATTCGAAATTAAATGAGTATACATATGATAAATGGTACTGCACTAAACTCGGAGAGAAAGGTACAAGATGGCTAAATCAACACGTTATGGAAATCCCCCTTCCTCCCATCACCCCTTCCAATAATCACATTGTCAAGCATATAGAATCATTAGTGAATAAAATTCTTACCGCAAAAAAACAAAACCCGCAAGCAAATATCACCGAATATGAAAAAGAAATAAATCGTTTAGTATATTTGCTGTATGAGCTAACGGAGGAGGAAGTGCGGATGATTGAGATGAATAATTAACAAAAATAGTAATTCTATGAAAAACTCAAAAATACTATTGGATACAAACATTATCATTCATAGGGAAACAAATAAAATTCTAAATCCTGAAATAGGTAAATTATTTAACTGGCTTGATAAAATTCAAGCTCAAAAATACATACACCCAATAACGATTGAAGAAATAAATAAATTAAAAAATAAAAATAAAAAAGAAACCTTTCAGGTAAAATTAGATGCTTACAATGAATTAGTTACACAAGAAAAATTAAATCCTGACGTAGAACAAATGTCTGAAAAAACAGACCATTCACCAAATGATAGAAATGATAC
>JAOAFV010000048.1 GCA_026416095.1 Bacteroidales bacterium
TGGGCTCGGAGATGTGTATAAGAGACAGCACTAGCACCTCTCAAAATCCTACCATACCCAATAGTACAACAACTAATGGTGGTGTATATACTGTAACTGTTACTAATACAAGTACCTCATGTTTTGCAACTGCCACTACTAACGTTACCGTTAATCAAACTCCAATAGTCGACGCTGGAGCAGATCAAACTATTCCTCATGGAACCTATACAACACTAACCGGAAGTGCTAGTGGTGGTAGTGGTAATTACAGCTATCAATGGAATCCCGTCTCTTATGTTACTAACCCTAACAGCTCAACAACACAAACAACAAATCTTCAATCAACTACAGTATATACCTTACTTGTCACCGATAATGTAACCGGTTGCTCAGCTACAGACAATGTAACTATAACTGTAACAGGTGAACCATTATCTGTTGTATTAACTGTCAGCGATAATGAAATATGCTCAGGAGAACAAGTTACAATTACTGCCATTGCAAATGGAGGAAGTGGTTCATATACTTACACATGGTATTCTAATCCTATTGGGTTTAATCCTGGCAATACTAGTAGCGGCACACATACTCCTACTCTTTCAACTACTTATTACGTAACTGTTAACGATGGTTATAATACAAGTGTCACAAGTATATTGGTAGTAGTAAATCCAACACCTGAAGTAAATTTTACTGGACTAGACTCTATCTACTGTAAAGAAAACAAAAACATTCTTATAGTAGGTAATTACTCAACACAAGGTATGTTTAGTGGTCCAGGTATAATAACAGCAAATATTTTTAATCCATTTTATGCTAATAGCGGTATCAATGTTATAACATATACATATACAGACCCTGCCACCGGTTGCACAGGCGAATATAGCAAGCAAGTAATAGTAAAAGATCTACCATATTTAACAGTGAATATTATAAATCAGCCAAATTGTGGCTTAGGAAATGGTGAAGTTCTATTAAATGGTAACGGAGGTACCCCTCCATATTCATTTTCAACTGGAACAAATCATTTAACAAATTTAAATAGTGGCATTTACTATGTAACAATAACAGATGCAAATGGTTGTAGTAGTGTAGAAAGTTTTACTTTAAACAATAGCAGCTCACCTCAAATAGAAATCATATCAACACAAAATGCTAGCTGTCCTTCCACATGTAATGGAACAGCAGAAGTACAAATAAGTGGAGGAACATTACCTTACACAATTTTATGGAATAATGGAGCAAATACAACTGTTGTAAATAACTTATGCGTGGGAATAAATACTGTTAAAGTATTTGACGCTAATAACTGCTTTAGTGGAGCAATTATAAATACTGGCTCCGAATATATGGATCCGGTAATATATGGGCGAATTATGTATAGCAATAGTGCGATATATTCAGAGAATGCTAAACTATTACTATTTTCCACTACTCAACAATACTCTGGAGGATACGATACTATGCCCGTAAATATTTATGCTATAGCTAATGATGGTACATTTTATATAACTGGGATAAAAGCCGACACCTACATTGTAAAAATAACAATACCTACTACCGAATATCCTATGTTAGCTAATAGTTACTATACTGGCGGAGAGCCATCAAATCAATGGCAAGATGCAGTACCAATAGGAATAAGTTGTAACGATATAAAAGAAATTAATATTACCATGTATGAGTTTTATCCTATAGATACAGGGATTGGCTACGTTGAAGGTCGTATATTTTACCTTGGTGAGGATGGCGAGGGAACGAAAGGCATATACATAAAAGGCAACAGAGCATCGGATGAACCTGTAGAAGGAATTGAGGTGTTTATAAAAAAACAACCTTCTGGAAAGTCGGTAAAAATGAGTATAACCAATAATAATGGCTTATATAGCTTTGACCAGTTACCTACAGGTAATTATTCTTTACTTGTCGAAATCCCTGGTTTCCCAATGCTTTCTACTTACAACTTAACAATAGACGAAACTAATTCATCTTATACAGGACTAGATTTTGTAGTTGATACAACATCTTATGAAGGGTATATAGATACCTTGTATGTGTTTAATCAACAAAATGGCGAACCACAAATATGGTTTACAATTTATCCTAACCCAATAGTTGACAATTTGTATATATCTTATTATATAAAAGATAAATGCAGTATAGAAATTGAACTACTTAGCAGCGATAGTAAGACTATAACAATATATAAAAACAAAGATAGAGAAGCTGGCATTTATCATGAAAAAGTGCCAATAAAAACGAATTTACCTGCTGGAATCTATTTCATAAAGCTTAGAATAGGTAAGTTAGTTTATTTAAGAAAAATAATAAAGTAATTTTGTAAATTTTTATATTTTTATACCCATCACAGTAATATCATCAGTTTGCTCATTGTTTCCTTTCCATTTTAATATTTCATTTTCCAAGTATAATTTTTGCTCACTTAAAGATAAGTGACAAATTTGCAATAAAGTTTTAATAAATCTTTTATAAGAATATTTCTTATTTTTTTCACCACCAAATTGATCGGCATATCCATCACTAAATAAATAAACTAAAGAACCTGAAGATAATTGAAATTCATAATTGGTAAAATCATTCATTATTGGATGAATAGCAATAGGCATTTTATCGGGTTTTAATTCAAAAAAATAATATACTGAATAAAAATTTTGATACTCAATTACGACATTTTGTATGTCGTTAGCATTTATGTATTTTTTTACATTAAGTGCTTTACAAGTAGAAATAATATATAAAGAATTATTTGCTCCAGCCCATTGGCATGTATTATTAGTTCTATCAAAAACAAACAATGATATATCCATACCGTCTTTTTGTTCATTTTGCAAACCTTGTTGTTTCAATGAGCTAATTATTTCTCTTCTCAATTCATTTAGAACATAATTAGCTTGAGTTATCTCTTTTTTTCTAACTATTTCATTTAAAAAAGCTATGCCAAGCATACTCATAAATCCCCCAGGAACACCATGGCCTGTACAATCGGCAACAGCATAAATTTCTACATTATTTACAATATTAAACCAATAAAAATCGCCCGATACTACATCCTTTGGGATAAAAATAATAAAATGCTCTCTACGGAGAAGATTAATAATTTTACCCGAAGGTAAAACAGCTTCTTGAATTTTTTTTGCATATTTAATACTTGATTTTAACTCATTGTGAATTTCTTCTATTTTTTCCTTTTGACTTGTGATTAAATCTTTCTGGCTTTCAATTATTTTTTTCTGCTTTTTTGTTATTCTCAAAGAATTATAAACAAAAAGAAGTAAAGTGACAACAACTATGGTTCCTATAAAAGTTATTATTGCAATTAATTTATTTTTTCTAGCTTCGCCATGTTGTTTTTGTATTTCAAGATTCTTGATTTCTATAGTTTTTGCATAGGTAATGCTATCTGTAGCTCTTTTCTTTTCGTATAAAATTCTATAATATTGCTGAAGAACCATCTTTCTGTTTTCTTCGTTTTGGATGCTATCTCTATAAGTTATATATAAACCATAATACTTTCTGGACAACTTATAATTTCCTATTTTCCAATAAATACTGTCAAGAATTTCTGAAGCATCTTTTTTATTTTCTATGTTTCCTGTTTCATCGCCAAACATGTAAGCTTTTTCTCCATATTCTTTACTTTTTATTATATTGTTCTCCCTAAAATAAATTTTACTCAGTAAACTATAAGCTTTAGATCGTATGTATTTATCTGTAATTTCTTCTGATATTTTAATGCTTTTGTAAAGATACTCTTTTGCTTTATTAAAATTGTTTAACACAAAATAAGTATGACCCATGTTACTTAAAGTTTTTGCTATTCCTTTTTTATCGCCTATTTCATTTCTTATCATTAAACTTTTTTCAAAATAGTTTAAAGCTTCTTTAAACTTATTTTTCTTGAAGTAAATATATCCTATGTTATTAAAAGATTCTGCTATACCCTTTTTATCTTCAATTTCTTCTCTAATCTTTAAACTCTTAAAATAATATTCAAGAGCATGGTCATAATCTTTCTGGTTTTCATATATTAGGCCTATGTTATTTAAAGTCAATGCTGTTCCTTTTTTATCTTTTAATTGTTCATGGTATCGTAAACTTTTATTGTAATACTCCATCGCTTCCTTATATTTACCTTGTATAACCAATATATTCGCTATATTCGATAGAATTGTTGCAATACCTTTTTTATCATCGATCAATCTTTTTACATTTAGACTTTTAATATAATATTGTAAAGCTATATCATAATTACCTAGGTTTTTATAAGTATTCCCAATGTTATTTAAAGTAACCGAAATTGCGGTTAAATTTTTTAACTCATCATATAATTTTAAAATAGTAAAATAAGTATTAAGTGCTATTTGGTATCGACCTTGTATTAGGTATATATTGGCAATATTTCCTAAGCAATAAGCCATATTTTCTTTATTACCAAGTTTTTTTTCTATTTCATAACTTTTTTCAAGATATTGTAAAGCTTTCTCGTATTCAGCAGTGTAAAAATGTAAAATCCCCATAAAACTCAAATTAGCAGCAATACCAGATGAATCATTTACCATTTCACAAATTTCTCTAGCCCTATTTAAATATTTTAAAGCTTTATCGTACTCACCTTGAAATAAAAAAATCTGACCAACTGAACCGTAAGTATCTTGAATTTTAACTTTGCATTTATTTGTAAATATATCAACCTTTTCTCTTTGTAATTTTTCAAGTATGATAATGGCTTTATGAAAATATTTTAATGCTTGACTATAATCTTCAATACCAAAATAATAATAACCCAACCTATATAAGCTCCAAGCTTGTAATTTATTTAAAAAAATTACATCTTCTCTTTTTAAATTTTCTTTTAATTTGCGATCGGTAATATCAACAATTTGTAATAAATAAACATTTTTAATACTATCATTAATATTTTCTTTTGTAACAATTTTTTCTAAAATTTTAATTTTTTCAATATCATCTTTTGCTTTTTTTAATCTTAACTCGTAATTAGTCGTTTGCAAAGAATTTAAAGAATTTTTCTTTTTTTTCTCTTGTGGACAAGAACACAAAATACAAAAAATAATCAATAAAAGTATATATCTTATAATCTTATTCATTTATGATATTGGCTATGATGCAAAGTTATTAAATTCTATAAATAATAAAAACATTAGCATTACAGCAAGCATATTTTGCAAAATAAGAAAATACATCTACTTTTGTTAAAATTTTAAATTATGGAACTCAAAGTTTTAGGTACAGGCTGTGCTAATTGTAAGCGCCTTGAAGAGATCGTGAAGCAAGCAATTAATGAGCTTAATTTAAATGCTACAATCGAAAAGGTGCAAGATATAGATAAGATAATTTCTTATGGAGTTATGCGAACTCCAGCTCTTATTGCTAATGGAAAAGTGCTAGTAAGCGGCAGAGTACCATCGTTACAGGAAATAAAAGAACTACTTACATCAATCCCAGGTTTTGATGAATAAAAATTATTTACTCTCCAGCGTACACGTAAAAATTGATTATATTTCAGATAATCTTGCTACTGATAATTTTATATCTTCCTAAAAAAACTAAAATATACACTTATACCATCCTAAAATATTAAATTACCTTATGTTATAAAGTATCCCATTGATATAAATTTCTATAAAATGAAAAAAATACTAAAAAGTTTAATGTTAGTTATTTTATTTTTTTCATGTGATAGCGATAAAATAAGAAAAAATATTACTACTGAAAACGATATTCCCCTATTAAATAAAAATAGCTATATAGTAATTTATAATTTTTATGGTAAGCATCGTTGTCCTTCGTGTATTGCCATAGAAGAAAATACAATAAAATTACTTAATTCATTATATTCAAATTATTTAAAAGATAGCATTATAATACAGAAAAGCATAAACATAGAATTACCACAAAATGCTTCAATAGCAGAGAAATACCAGGTATATGGCAGTGGACTTTACATTTGTAATTTTAATAAAGGTAAAGAAAGTGTAATAAATCTTACAGCCGAAGGTTTCAAATTTGCTTTGCGTAAGCCAGAAATGTTTGCAAAAGTTTTTACATCTAAAATAGATTCTTTGTTAAAAAAGTTAAATTATGAATAAGTTTTTATTTTTAACTGCATACATTATTTTCTATTGTGTTATTTATTCTCAAGAAAATATTATAAAGCCTACAAAAAATACAAAGTTGCTAGTTTATTATTTTCACATGACTCATCGATGCAATACCTGCATAGAAATAGAAAAAAGAACAAAAGAAGTTTTAGAAGAAAATTTTCCAAACCAAATTAAATCGAAAGAAATAATTTTTCAGACTTTTAATTGTGAACTGCCAAAAAATCAGGAACTTGTTAAAGAATATAATGCTTATGGGTCTACTTTAGCACTTACAATAGTTAAAAGTAAACAAAAAATTAACATAGACGACTTAACAAGCTGGGCTTTTTCGAAAATAGGTAATATAAATTTGTTTAAAAAGGAATTAAAAGAAAAAATTGAAGAATATTTAAAGCTGTAGAGTTAGTGATGTTAGAAGATTTAATGCATTCAACTGATATAGCTTGGATTACTGCATTGTTACTGGGAATAATAGTGTCGTTAAGTCCTTGCCCCCTTGCAACTAATATTGCAGCAATTAGTTATTTAGGTAGAGATTTGCAAGACAAGAAAAAAATTTTTATAAATGGAATTTATTATTCAGCTGGACGAATAATAACTTATACCTTTATTGCAGCACTATTGTTTTTGGGGGCATCGCAATTTAATGTGGCACGTATTCTCCAGTTAAATGGCGAAAAATTTATTGTTCCTTTATTGTTTTTTATTGGTATATTAATGCCCGACATTTTGCCACTCTCATTCTCAATAGGTAATAAATTAAGCGAAAAGTTATTTACAAAAGCAAGCAGCAAAAATAAATGGTTTGTTGTTTTAATGGGCATAATGTTTGCTTTGGCTTTTTGTCCGTACAGTGGTGCAATGTATTTTGGCATGCTTATTCCTTTAACATTTTCGAGTAAAATGGGGTTATTATTGCCAATAATTTTTGGTTTTGCAACTGCGCTTCCAGTAATTATTTTTTCTTATATTATTGCTTTTAGTGTTGCTAGCCTTGCAAAAGTATTTAATGCTGTAAAGATTTTTGAATTTTTGTTTAGAAAAATTTCGGCAATTATTTTTATTGGTGTAGGAATATATTTTACATGGTTGTATTATCTTAAATAAAAGAAATATGAACAATTCTATTAAAGAAGTAAAAACTGTTGCGTTGTTTTTGGTCCTGTTTATAGTTGCTTTTTTACTGCCAGTTGAAAGTGGTAACTTTCAGTCGGCCTTATTAGCATCGTTCGACTTAATACGATGGTATGCTAGAGAACATGTAGTTATGTGTTTATTAATAGCTTTTTTAATTGCAGGGATAATATCTATTTTCTTTTCGCAAGAAGCAATATTAAAATACCTTGGGGCTAAATCGAAAAAAATAATAGCATATTCAGTAGCATCAATAAGTGGGAGTATATTATCGGTATGTAGTTGTACAATATTACCTTTATTTACAAGTATTTATAAAAAAGGAGCAGGTCTTGGTCCTGCAATAGCATTTCTCTTTTCTGGACCTGCAATTAATATTATGGCTATAATCTTGTCTATGAAAATTCTTGGAGTTGAAATAGGAATAGCAAGAGCCATCAGTGCCATTTGTTTTAGTGTTATAATAGGTCTACTAATGGAATTAATTTTTTTTAAAGAGGAAAAAAACCGACAAAAAGAATTTATCGATATTATACCTCAAAAGCAAGAATTTGAATTCTGGAAAATAGCACTACTTTTCATTACCATGATTCTTATTCTAATATTTGCTAATTGGGGACATTTAAAAACTGAAAATCAAAATATCTTTAATATCATTTTTAAATATAAATGGCACATAACAGGCATAGTTACAGCTGCTTTATGGTTTATATTATATGTTTTTTTTAAAATAAGCTTAAGAAAAATAGTAATATCTGGAGCATTATTAATGATATCTGCACTTATAGCTATACATTATTTTAGTGAGCATAAACTATCGCCTTTACTACCAGTATTTTCTGGAATTATTTTACTATGTTGGACAATTTTAACTGGCACAAATAAATGGATAATAAAAAGCTGGATATTTGAAAGTTGGAACTATGCCAAAATGATTTTACCTTTACTTGGTATTGGGGTTTTAATAGCTGGCTTTCTGTTTGGATCTAAACACGACAACATTGTAATTAATGGTATAATTCCCGAAAAATGGATTAGTAACTTAATAGGTGGTAATTCTCTTCTATCAACCTTTATTGCTTCGGTAATAGGTTCTTTTATGTATTTTGCAACTCTTACCGAAGTGCCTATTGTTATGGGATTAATGGCGATGGGAATGGGTAAAGGTCCTGCCTTAGCCCTATTGCTTGCAGGCCCATCTCTTTCGCTTCCTAATGTGCTAGTTATTAGAAAAGTTTTAGGTAATCTTAAAACATTTATATATGTCTTTCTTAATATAATAATGGCTACTGTTGTTGGTTATCTTTATGGAAATTTATTATAATTCGTACGCATAATATTTTACTAGCTTAATAATAGGCCGTCTTACTATTTTACCAATTTTTATTTTATTTTTCTTTAAAGTAGATAAAAGTTCTTCTTTGAAGTAATATGATATCGAGCCACCGAAGTTTACGCTTTCTTCTTTATTTTTATAAAACGGCAACAGATGGATTGATATAAACTCTTCAAAAGCATTGCATATTAATGTTTTTACTTCCGCATATTCTTTAAGAAGATATACTATTTTAGAGAAACTCGATAAAAAATTTTTCGCATCACTACTTACACTGCCAGCAATTATATCGGAAACACTTACATTAGCCTTCTCGAAAAATTCTTTTTTAACTTTGTCGGAAACTCTATTATAGAGAATATTTCTTAAAAACAACTTTGCGATATGTACACTACTCCCTTCATCGCCAATAATAAAACCTGTAGACGGAGTAAATTTAATTATATTACAACCATCAAAATAACCAACATTTGAGCCTGTACCAAGAATAGCCACCCAACCTTTAGTATTTTTTAAAGTTGCATGAGCAATTCCTAACAAATCGGTTTCTACTGTTATACAAATATTTCTTTTTAACGATGTCGTAAAAAATTGTTTTATTTTCTTTTTATTCTCATCATTTCCGCAACCTGCACCATAAAAAACAACTTTCTCTAGCTCGTTTAAATTTATTTTTTTTTGTATTTCTTTTACAACCTTCGCAAAATCTTCATAACTTATATCGTATGGATTTAACCCTACAGTTCTAATAATTCGAACTTCGTTTTTACTTTTTATAAATGCCCAATCGGTTTTAGTACTGCCACTATCTATTACTAATATCATAAACTTTTCTTTATAAACAGCTTTACAAATTCAAACTCTTTCAAAAAATTTGGAGTAAACTCGTTATCTTTTTTTAAATTCTCAATTTCCTCGATTTTCCAAAATTTTATTTCTGAAATTTCTTTTTTATTATATCTAATACCTTTTACGTTAACGTAATCGGTAATTGTAGCATAGGTAAAGACTAACTCTTTTTCTATATCTGTTTCCCATATGTACGACTTTAAAAAAGTATAATTGTTAAACAAAACATTTAATTCTTCACGAGACTCTCTAATTATACAGTCTTCTATTTTTTCATTGAACTTAACATGTCCACCAACTGCAGTATCCCATTTGCCAGGTTCAACATTTTTTCTGTTGGATCTTTTTTGCAATAATATTTCTCCTTTCTTGTTTATAACATGCAAATGAACTACTGGATGTAATAACTTTTCTTCATTATTACAAGAATGTACTATAGACTTTAGCTTTTTTCCTATAACTTCGCCTTTTTCGTTAATTACTGGTATATATTCTTTCCCATACATTTTTAACCTATTAATAATAAGTTCAGTAAAAAAATAAGCACCTATCATTATATAAAGCAAAGCTCCGCTAATAAAACCCCATTCTTTTGTACTCAAATTATATGCAGAATAAATTATTAAAAAAACATGGATTACTATCATTGTTAATAAAACACTCAATTTTTTTTGTAATTTTTTAGTAATAAAATCATTAACATAATTATTTCCAGGAGTGTATCTATTTAAATATTTTTTTAAAAAATTTTGGTTAACAATAAAAAGTAAAATAACAGGAACAAAAATAATTTCTAAAATTGCTGGTTTTAATTTAAAAAAACTTTCGTTTTCAAAATGTATTGATATTAGCCCCAGTAAAGTTATTAAAGCTAAATCAAACAATAGAAAAAAATCAACCTCTTTTTCTTTTATTAAAAACAAAGTAAACTGTATAATCGTAACTATAATTGCTATTATTATGCTAATTTTTGGTTCGAAAAAATAATCTGCAATCAGAAATATTACTATTGGTAAAAAAGTAAGTAATATTTTAGCAACAAAATTGCTTTTCATCATACTATTTTATTATTCTGTCTAAAATTCTCTTTGCTATATCTTTATGTACAATAATATTCATCATTTTTAACTTTATATAATTTTCGGAATATATTCTATAACCATAAGGAGAAGAAACAAAAGCACTTCGATTGCTGTCTTTTATTAGGTAATAAAACCCTACTGGACTTTTATAATATCCAACAATATGTACACAGTGATCGTCGGTTGTACTGGTATTATTTAATCGAAATGTTCTACTATTATCGTTAATTAAAACATGGGTTATATCATAAATAGGAATTTCAGCAATTTTATTTACCGATTTATTATATTCAGGTTCAGTTACATCGCCACATAAACAAACAGTGTATCCGCTTGTAAGAGACTGGTTAATAAGCATCATAAATGTATCTATTGGCACGTTATAAAAGTTGTCATCGTTAAGCCAATTATCGTCTTCTATTAATTCATGCTTTTCATAATAAGGAAATTCTTTTGTACTCATAAACCAAAAATAATCGTTTGGCTTTATTCTAACTATATTTCTAGCAAAACTTTGTGCTGTATATTTTATGTTATTATACACAAAAGTGTCTGGTATATGCCCCATCTGTTTGTTAAGAATACATTTTACGGAATTAATTACCCACGAAGTGTTCCAGATGTCATTATTATTAATTTCTTTCAGAAAGTTTTTTATTTCTTTAATCAATAGCTGGTGATTGTAAAATGTATCGATTTTTTTACTTTTGTATATTTCATCTGGAATACATCCATATTTTTTTAAGGTATAAAAAACAAAAGGTGCTTCAGAACCTTCTTCTATCTTTATTTTTCCACGAGTTTCTATGTATCTTTTAACTTTTTCAAGGTATTCGTAGTAAACAAAAAACATTTCTGACAAATCAATCTCCTCTTTATAAATTCTTAAAATCTCACTTTCTAAGTACGATGTAGCAGCAAATGCCCAACAAGTGCCTGTAATGCCCTGACATTTCGGCTGAGTATGTGGCAGTATTGTAAAATCTTTTATTGTAGGTATTATACTAATTGTTTGGGTTTTATTCTGAGCAAAACTTAGTAAATAAAAAAATAATATTAAAAAAAACAAATTAAATTTCACCTTTATTAAAAAAAACAAATTCAATATCACCAATTATCTGTAATAAGAAATTTTTGACAAAAACTTTACCATTATAAATTGGCACTAAAGAATAACTTGGATTAAATCTTGCTTCCAAGTGAAAATAAAACCTTTTCGACACTAAAAAATAATTAACACAAGAAATACTAAAAGCTATTGCCGATAAATAATCCAAACCAACGGTACCATTTCCGTATTCTTCCAGTACAAAATTTTGTATTGTGTTTTTGGGGTGAGCCAATATAATATTCATCCCTAAATTAAAATCATAATTTTTCTCATATCTAAATATCCTATTAATTCTTAACAAATTTAAACCATTTGACATACAAAAGCGCTGGATATCTGAATGGGCATTTTTTAAATTATAACATACAGTTTCAAAGCTCCATATTTTTTTCTCACTTTTAAAGTAAGTAATATTCCATAACCGATATATTGGTTTTGTAAAAGACCTACTATATTTAGTACATAAAATAACATACTGAAAACCGTTCTGCTGTACACTCAAAAGCGACTTAACATTGGTTGTCCATAGGTTATATAGGTCGAACAAAATATTTTGATAAAATAAATACTTTATAGTAAAACGAAAGGAATAAATGTAAAGGTTCAATTTTTTTTTTTGCAAATTTATTAATACTTTTGTGTTTTGGAAAAATAAAAAGACACTATGAGTGGCTTTAAAAAGGTAATAATTATTGGGGCTGGTGGAAGAGATTTTCATAACTTTAACGTTTTTTTTCGTCATAATCCCAATTATAGAGTTGTAGCTTTTACTGCTACTCAAATTCCAAATATAGATAATCGCAGATATCCTAAAGAGCTTGCTGGAGAAGATTTATACCCTGACGGAATACCTATATACAATCAAAAAGACTTACCCGATTTAATAAAAAAATATGACGTTGATTTATGCGTATTTTCATATAGCGATGTTTCCCATAATGAAGTCATGAATATAGGCTCAATTGTACTTTCATGCGGTGCAAGCTATATGTTATTAGGCCCTAAAGACACGATGCTAAAATCAAAAAAGCCTGTAATTGCAATTGGGGCAGTGAGAACAGGGTGTGGAAAAAGTCAGACTACAAGACGAGTTATTGAAGTATTAATGGAACACAAGTTAAAAGTAGCTGTTGTACGTCATCCAATGCCTTATGGTGATTTAAATGAGCAAAGAATACAACGACTCGAAACTCTTGAAGACTTAAAAATATACAATTGTACTATTGAGGAAATGGAAGAATTTGAACCTCATATTCGTAGAGGTAACGTGGTTTATGCAGGGGTTGATTATGAAGCCATACTTCGCGATATTGAAAACGATTCACAAAATTTCGACATTATAGTATGGGATGGTGGCAATAACGATTTCCCATTTTACAAACCCGATATAATGATAACTGTTACCGATCCTCTAAGGGCTGGACATGAAGTATTATATCATCCTGGCGAAACAACCCTGAGAATGGCAAACGTCGTTATAATTAATAAAATAGATTCAGCTTCTCTTGAAAACATAAACATATTAAGACAAAACATAAGAAACTTAAACCCAAATGCTATAATTATTGAAGCAGCATCCCCTATAGTTGTCGATAAACCCGAGTTAATAAGAGGTAAAAAAGCTCTGATTATAGAAGATGGCCCAACATTAACTCATGGAGAAATGAAATTCGGAGCTGGTGTTATTGCTGCTTACAAATATGGAGCTTCCGAAATAGTTAATCCACGTCCTTATGCTATTGGCTCAATTGCCGAAACACTCGAAACATACAAAGATGTTAATTTAGTACTACCTGCCATTGGTTACGGCGAACAACAAATAAAAGATTTAGAAAATACAATTAATAATACACCTCACGACATAGTTATTGTTGCTACACCAATAGATTTGAGTAGGATTATTAAACTAACTAAACCGCATGTTTACGTTAGATACGAACTCCAAGAAATTGGTAAACCCGACTTAAAACAAGTAATATCAGAATTCATTAAAAAAAAAGCAATAATTAATAGTTTTGCATAAACGCATAAAATTTTAAAAATATAAATTATGAAAAAATTCATTTTATCGTGTACAAGTGTTATTTTAACATTTTTTTGCTTTGGAAGCGAAGCAAATCTTGTTATTCCTGAATTAGAAAATTGGCAATCGAATTTATTAACGCTTGGATTGATTATAACCATATTTGGCTTACTATTCGGTTTTTTTCAGTTTTTACGAGTAAAAAAGTTTCCCGTTCATAAAAAAATGCTTGAAGTAGGAGATATAATCTACCAAACATGCAAAACTTATCTTATACAACAGGGAAAATTTTTAACAATATTATTTTTTATTGTTGCCATTGTAATTGTTTTTTACTTTGGCTATTTACAACATAATTCTGTGGGTGGTATTTTATTAATATTATTATGGACAATTATTGGCATATTAGGCTCATATAGTGTGGCATGGTTTGGAATAAGAATAAATACATTATCAAATAGTAGAATGGCTTTTGCTTCATTGAAAAAAAATCCGATCGATCTATTAAATATACCATTAAATGCGGGCATGAGTATTGGAATGATGTTAATTTCGATTGAGCTTACAATGATGTTAATAATACTTTTGTTTGTTCCAGGAAATTTAGCAGGACCATGTTTTATTGGCTTCGCTATAGGTGAATCTCTTGGTGCAAGCGCCCTTCGTATTGCAGGAGGAATTTTTACAAAAATTGCCGACATCGGAAGCGATTTAATGAAAGTTATATTTAAAATAAAAGAAGACGATCCTCGAAATCCTGGGGTAATTGCCGATTGTACTGGCGATAATGCCGGTGATAGCATAGGTCCAACTGCTGATGGCTTTGAAACGTATGGAGTGACAGGTGTTGCTCTAATTACTTTTATAATTCTCGCCGTATCAAATCCCGACTTCCAAAAAGAATTACTAACATGGATATTTACAATGCGTATTCTTATGATAGTAACTTCAGCTTTAGCATTTTACATAAATAAAATATTTTCAAAACAAACCCTAAAGGGTGAAATAATAAATTTTGAAAAACCTCTTTCAACACTTGTATGGTTAACTTCTTTACTTTCAATAATTATGACCTTTTTAGTAAGCTACTTTATAATTGGACCAGGGACTTTAGCAGGAACTACATCACCTAACTTATGGATTACCCTCTCAATAATAATAAGTTGTGGAACTTTAGGAGCTGCATTAATTCCAGAATTTACCAGGTTTTTTACAAGCCCAAAGTCAAAACACGTTAACGAAATAGTACGTGCTTCGGGCGAAGGTGGACATTCTTTAAATATTTTATCAGGATTTGTAGCTGGTAATTTTAGTGCTTTCTGGCAAGGTGTTGTGTTTATTGTGCTAATGTTCATTGCTTTTATGGCAAGTAATTATGGGCTAGAAGGAGTAATTAACGAATACACTGGTGTATTTGCTTTTGGATTAGTTGCTTTCGGATTTCTTGGAATGGGCCCTGTTACTATTGCCGTAGATAGCTACGGACCAGTAACTGATAATGCTCAATCGATTTACGAACTTTCGCTAATAGAAGCAATACCCAATATCGATAAAGAAATAGAAAAAGACTTTGGCTTTAAACCAGATTTTGAAAAATCGAAGCATTATTTAGAAGCTAACGATGGCACAGGTAATGTTTTCAAAGCTACGGCAAAACCCGTATTAATTGGAACTGCTGTTGTTGGCGCTACTATAATGATTTTCTCTCTAATTTTAGTAATAAAAAACGTTTTGGGAATTGACCCTGCTTCAATACTAAATGTTCTAAATCCATGGACAATTCTTGGTTTTGTTGCAGGAGGGGCGGTTATTTATTGGTTTACGGGAGCAGCTAATCAGGCCGTTACTACCGGTGCTTATAAAGCTGTAGAATATATTAAAAACAACATTAATCTTGACCCAAATGCAAGCTTATCTGCTTCTACCGAAAACTCCAAAGAAGTAGTTAGAATATGTACCCTATATGCTCAAAAAGGAATGATAAATATTTTTATAGCAATTTTTTCGTTTGCCTTAGGCTTTGCATTTATTTCGGCATATTCTATTGAAAACGTAGATCCCGCCATAAAATTTGCAGCTGCTTCGTTTTTTGTATCTTATTTGATATCAATAGCAATATTCGGGTTATTTCAAGCAGTATTTATGGCTAATGCCGGTGCTGCATGGGATAATGCTAAAAAAATCGTTGAAGTCGATATGAATAAAAAAGGTACCGATTTACATGCAGCAACAGTTACTGGCGATACCGTCGGTGATCCTTTTAAAGACACCGCTTCTGTTTCGCTAAATCCTATTATTAAATTCACTACTTTATTTGGTTTACTTGCAATGGAAATTGCTATTACAGAACAATTCAGATCGATAGCTCCATATATTGGAGTTGTTTTTATCCTTATAGCCCTATTATTTGTATGGAGAACATTTTATAAAATGTTAATTCCTATTAAAAACAACTAATAACCACACGAAAAAATTAAATTCTTATTTTCACTATCAATAGTAAGCAATTGCGCTAAAATTTAATGTAATAGTGTAAACTAATAATAAAGTGGTCAAAATAGCAAATAAATTTACAATGAAGGTATAACTTTTGAAAGGTATTTTTTATAATAAATTCTAGCGAACATGAATCCTAATAGTGACTCGCTTTTTAAAAGCATTCTTTATCATAAATTATAAAAACACATTATTTTAAAAATTAAGCAGGGCCTTTTTATTTTTTGTAGAAAATTAAAATTTTTAATCGTGTTAACTGTAATAATTGTTTTTAAACACTTTTGCAAAAGTCTCAACTTTTTTAAAGAAAAAATGATGATTTTAAACATAACCCATAACATAATATACAATATAACCAGCAAATTCATGCATTAACATTTCCCACTTTAGAAGAGCTTCGGTATTTGGTATAAATAAATGATCGAATAAGAATTTTCTTTCACCAGATTTTCTATCGGCAGGATAATAGTCGCAAACAATATTTTGCTTTTTAAAACAAGCAAGAGCACGGCGCATATGAAATGCCGAGGTAATTAATAAAACTTTTGCATTTTGTTTTATCGATTTAATTATTTTTGCACTATATTTAGCATTTTCGTAAGTATTTCTTGATTCTGATTCAATAATAATTTTTTCATTAGGCATTCCAATATCTATAAGATAATTCTTTAAGATTATTGATTCTTTACCAAACGATTCAGATAATGTTCCACTTCCTCCGCTATATATTAAAAATTCCGACTTTCCTTTCATTATAAACTTAATGGCTTGCATTACTCTATCGGCACTTTGATTAAAACCAATTTGATCGTATTTTTTGTCATAATAACCAAGAGCTCCGCCAAGTACAATAATGAAGTCGTATTTATCTTTTAATTTATTCTCTTTAATAGGGCGTACTTCCCATAGTCTCATAACTTCGTCGACTAAAAAAGAATTTGAAAAAACATATAAAAGAACTAAAGAAAAAGCATAAAAAAATTTTTTTAAAGATTTTCTTTTTACTATAAACCCCATCAATAAAAGTACGAAACACCATATTAAAGGAGAAAAAACAAAATAAAATATCTTAGATAAAACAAAAAAAACTGTATCCATACTACTTCATTTTTAAAAATTTGATTGTCGCTATTTTTCTTTCTGAAATTATTCTTAAAAAATATATTCCTGTTGGTAGCTCTTTACAACTAATTTCAGTAACGTTAAAATAGCTACAAAGTGTTTTCCCTGTTACATCTATAATTTCTGCTTTAATAAAGTTTTCAGTCTGCAGATAAATAGTATTATTTTCATTATCATAAAAAACATTAAAAAAATCTGATTTATTCGATGTAATGTTTAAATCATTCTTAATCTTTACCCAAATTGGATTTGTTATGCTGTAAAAATATTCATAGCTTTTCTTGTATATGTGAGGTTTATCGTAATTTTTCTTTGTGGTTAGTATAAAATAAAATGCAATGTATTTTTGTAAATTAGAATGTACCAATGTATCTAAAAGGTTGTTAAGATAAAAGATAGTTGTTTGATTCAGTAAATTTAAATCCTTAACATATACTTCATTTTCTGTAATAATAAACATTTTACACGACTCAACATTACCAAATAATTTAGAAGTTTTAGAAGTTAAAAAGATTTTTGCACTACTTACATTCGACAAAAAAACTTCAACAGTATCGCCGCAAGTGTAATAATTTGAGTTATAATTTAAAAAAGGTATCAAAAGAGGGCCTGATGAGATAATAGTTTTACCGTTTTTTAAAGCCTTTAAAACATTTTCTCCATTTAATCCCAATCCTTCTGGGCAGAAAGCAACTGTGTTAATTGCTCCAATAAAATTATTCTCCACATAACCACTAATTCCAAGATTTACATAATCGGTTGTAGAAAAATTAAAAGACCCGTGAGCATCACTTCCACCTATTAAGTATGGTTTCCAGTATTTAACTGATAAATTTTGATTTTTGAATTTTAAAGACTTTCTCAGTAAAAAGTTATATACTTCTAAATTTTGTTGAAGCTTATAGTAATGATGCAGATAGTTAAAGTCTTCTACAGGAACAAAACCATAGGGCTCAGGTAAATGATTTGTATTCCAAGGATTGTTATATGTATCGTTACAAGTAAGAGTATACCATAAATTCCACAATTGAAAACCATAAAGTGGTTTAAAAAATACAGTAGTATCGGTACCAGAAAAAACATCGGAAGCATAATTAATATCGTTGCAAATTACATTACCAGCGTAAGAATGTAGCTCTCCATTTAGTTTAAAATCTATATCGCCAATATTCCACACATCGCCATAAACGAAGTCTGAGAGTTTATCGCCTTGGGCAAAGGGATGTGCTGCATAACAAAAAGCATTGTATTTTTCTAAACTATCGTAAAGCATAAATAAGTTAATTTCGGTTAGTTCATTGTCGCCTTTTGCGTCAAAAAAATAAGGGAACGAATAAATATTACTTTCGTTAGGATAAATCAAAGCATGTATTGTTTTCCCTTTACTATTTAAAACCGACGCTTCAATTGCAGGTATAAATTTAAAAGAACTGTCGTTGTTATTAAAAAACTGAATTTCTGCTTTTAGTCTTTCGTAATTATAAATTGGATTTAATCCATAATTATCAAAATCGCAACTATGATCGGTTAGTGTTATCCAACTTAAGCCGTTGTATTTTGCAGCAATTTTTGTTTGACATAACGGAAAGCCATTTTCTACGATATTTTGTGTATAGTATGAGTGCACATGAACATCGCCCCGATACCATTTATTTATTGTAGGTAATCCGTTGTGAGACACAAAAATCCTAAAATAAAATTCCTCGTCTGGTGCATAATCCAAACTTACATACACATGCAAATCTAAAACACTATCTTCGCACAAAAACATATTCCATAAATTAGGTGGTATGTTAAAATTAAAATAAAAATAACGTTTATTTACTTCCACTATTGGTACAGGAGGGAACCAATAATTTGTATCGGCTGTAAACAGTATAGTATGTTCTGAAGAATTAAATGGCATTGAACTTAAAAATGATTGTACTCCCCATAAAGTATCTTCTACCGAATAACAATTAAATAAATTCAAAAATTGGTTATATGTCCAATTACTATAAACATAAACAGGGCTCCATTGGGTATCTTTTGCGCATTTAAACCTAATATCAATGTAATTAAGATAATTCTGACAATTATTACATTCGCTTTCGTGTATGTATACCGAAACTGGTAATGGCAAATATTTATTAAATATATAATGAGGAACATCTACAAAAACCTCGCTTCCAATAGTATTGTTTTGTTTTTGAGCATAAGTTATACATGTAAATAATACATGGGTAACAAGCATTATTCCATAGCTTATTTTTAACCTTTCCATGATAAATATTTTTTTAACATTAAACTTAGTATACAAAAGCACTGTATAACACAACACATCCTGAAAATTCTAATCATTCTTTTAATATCCGAAAACAAACGAGTAAAAAAATAAGAGTAAACATATACTTGACCGAGTGTAAAATAAAACAATTGCCTAAAATTACTCAACTTACAGGAGTTTAAACCAGACAATTTGATGTATCGTAAATTAAACAAGTTCATAAAATAATAAATAAAACCTCCAATTGGTCTCGTTAAAATTATTTTTAAAAATACACTTAAACAAAAAGTGGCATATTCGAAAATTTTATAAAGAATAATTTAAAAAAAATATGAAAAATATAAATAATGTCTGTTGAATAATTTTTTTTTTACATTTTTTTTGCTTCACAGTTGATAATTTAAATACACACACGTATGTGGTGTTATTCTTTGCCATCGTACTAGATTTTTATGTTAAAGTCTTTTATAAAAATATTGTATTGATAAGTTTTTTAATAATACAATCTTTTTTGCTGTATTTTTTTAAAGTTATTAATTTCATGTTTGATTAAAACTTGCACTCACAAGCATTGTAAAAATTAAAGGATTACTAATATGAGCATTATTTACAATATCTCTTAGCAATGCATCAGATAAATCTTAATGATCGACACTCTTAATAATTTTTAAATCAATGTAATTTTCAAAGTAATATGCCATAAAAGAAAGTTCTTCAAAACTTACTTTTATAAAAGGAAATTTTAACTTTACGAAATAAATTATTTACTTACATTAGAGAATTTAAATAAATCTAAATAATCTTGGTTAAAGATCAAATTTTTAAAGTTTATTGTATCTGATTTGCATTCAATTTTCTCAAAATTAATACAAGATTCTCCAAGATAAGTTTTATTAAAAATAATTTTACCCCCTAAACCTAAAAATGTACTTTAATTAAAGTATATAGTACCATTTCTTAAAACAATTTTTTCAAAATAAGAGATGTTTCGACATAATTGGAATAAAGAAAATCGATATTTACATTTGCAAACCCACAAATTTTAAAGGTTATTTTACCATTTTCAAAAGAAGAATTAACAAAAGAAATTTGACAATCGCCAAAGTATAAATTTGTAAAAAAACATTACTATCGGCCAAAAGGGCATTGAACGTTTTTTGTTAATTTATTAAAATAACGATTTTTAAAAGTCATATTCTATTTTACAAAATTTGCATCATATAAGGTAAGTTATATACAAGAAAAGTTACTGCATTGTAATTAAAGTTTTGTTCCTTAAATAGAGATTTAAAGAAAATGGTATTTCTTTTTCCAATAAAATATTTTCTTTAAACGTTGCATATTGTTATTAAATATTATTCTGCTAAAATTTGTATTGATACTATTATAATTGGCTTTGCGAGCAAAAATTTTTTTACCAACTACTACTCTTCTTCTAAATTAAACACTTCGTAGTAATTTTTAATAGAAAATTTACTATAAACACCCTATCTAACTTAATATTCTTCATTATTTAATAATACACGTGGAATTAATATAAAACAACCTTCACTTCTATTTTACTAATATTCAGCAATAATTTCTATGTCGAATTATTTAATTTTATAATAAATTTTTATAATGTATTTATTTATTCAGTTTTCAGAACAACAATTTGATTCAACTTAGCAGCTTTTAAGTTGAGATAAAACTTGCAATAACACTGCAAGCAAGCATATTAATAAAACAAAAACAACTGCTTTTCACAAAGATTTGATACAAAATGTAGTAATAAGCAAGCATATTAATAAAACAAAAACAACCCCTAGTAAAGGGAATATAAAAGATGTTCCTATTAAAAGAGCAATAATATTGCCAATAATAATACCGAGTAAAACTCCAATAAATCCTCCAAATTGTCCTATAATTATTGTTTCAGTAAAAAACTGTTGCTTAATATTTACCGAGATTGCCCCTAATGACTTTCTTATACCAACTTTCTCTTATTCTCTCGTTAACGGCTACCAACACAATATTCATCAAGCTAATAACAAAACCTAAAAGTGTTATAATTCCTATAATTATTGCAACAATAGTTACATATTTAATATTAAGAACTTTGCAAAACCTTTTATAAAGGCCTCTAAATATTTTGGAAAATATTGATTTTCAATTATATTTAATTGCAAAAAACTAATTTTTAGGTAGTTTTGCAAAGGTCTCATATTATTTATAATATATTTACAAGAGAATCGCTTTTTTGAATTTCGAAATTATTATTTTCATATGGCTTCAGCTTTCTTATTTATACGAAAAATACTTTAGGCCTTTTCTAAAGCAATATCGAATAAATATTTAAAGGCATTACATTAATAGTAAAAAAAATTTTTTCCGAATTAAAGTATGTTCTTACAGTTTTCACAGGTATGTAGCATACATTGTCATTCGAAATTCCATACGAAGTTCCCTTCGATTTTAGAGAACCTATTATTATAAATACTTTAATTACAACTTTATTACCAACTGGTATTGAAGCATCAGTGAACAATTTTGCTTTAATATCGCTCCATATGTGGCTACTAATAGGGCACTTTCAATTTCGTTAATATTAAAATTTCTGCTTTCTTCTATTGCTAAATAGAAATATAAAAATAATTTTCGTCGACACCATAAAGAGAAATATTTGGATTTGTTTTTTTTATGTCCATATTTTATTTGTACATGAAATGGAATTCTACAAGTAATTGAAATTAAAGAAGGAATTTTTAGAGTATGCTTAACTTTTACAAATTCATTGTAGTTAATAGGTGAATAGTTTTTAGCATTTTCTCTATGCCCCTATAGATAGCGCGACGATATGCGAAAACTATTCGTACCAAGTAACAAAAATTTTTCTATAAACGCTTTTTTTATAGCTTCTACAGAAGTAAGTATAGCTATCAAAGGTGTAATTCCTATTGTAATTATCGATATTGTTAAAGTAGTACGAATTTTATTAGACCTTAAATGTATCGATATTTTGATATTTTCGAGCAAGATGTAATAATATTTAACCTACTTTTTCATTCTAATAACTCTTCGATTTCTTTAACAGTTAACCTACTAAAATTTTTATAATCAAGTATATCATCTGCAATATTTTTTTTGTTTTCTTGCAATTTTAAAATTTTTTCTTCTATTGAATTTTCTGTTATAAATTTATAAGCAAAAACATGTTTGTTTTGACCTATTCTGTGTAATCTATTAATGGCTTGTTGTTCAACAGATGGATTCCACCAAGGATCGATAAGGAATACGTATTCTGCAGCCGTAATATTTAAACCAACACCACCTGTTTTTAATGTCATTAAAAGAATATTTAAATCATCGCTTTTTTGAAAGGTATTAAGGAAAATATCTCGTTGTTTTTCAGATGTTTTACCTGTAATCATAAAATATGGAATATTATTCATGTTTAGATAACGAACGTAAATATTTAAATGTTTAACAAATTGAGAGAAAATTACCAGTTTGTAATTATTCTGAATAATTTTATTTAAGTGAGAAATAATTTCTTCGTATTTACCTGAAGAAAAAGCAAAATCTTTTTCGCAAATTACAGGATGATTAGCAATTAAGCGAAGGCGCATTAATCCCGATAATATAACCATAGAAATTTTTGAATAATCGCTATGTCGGTTTTCAAAAAGAAAGTTACGAATTTCAGATTTTCTTTTTTCGTATATTTTTTGTTGTTCGTTCGTCATAGGGCAGTAACATATTTTTTCGGTTACAGGTGGTAACTCGTTAAGAACTTGTTTTTTTGTACGTCTTAAAATAAAAGGATTAATAATATTTAAAAATTTTGATTTTGCATCTTTAGATTTCTGTTTTTGTATAGGATCGAAAAATACTTTTTTGAAAAAATTTAAATTTCCCAGCATGTTCTTATTAACAAAATTAAGTTGGGCCCATAAATCTGTTAAAGAATTTTCGATAGGTGTACCTGTTAATACAAAACGACTTCTTGCTTTAAGTTGTAATATTGCGTTATATATTTTTGTTTCGGGATTTTTTATATACTGACTCTCATCTACTATTATACAATTAAAGTCAAAATTTTTTAATTCATCAATGTTTCTTCTAATGTTACCATATGTGGTTATTATTAAATCGAACTTATCAAATAATTCAATATCTAATTTATTACTACTACCATTATAAACAAAACATTTCAAAAGAGGCGCTGTTTCTTTGATTTCGGTAATCCAATTTTTTACCAGCGATAATGGGCAAATCAACAACGACGTAAGCTGTTTTTTATCTAACTGTTCATTAAGTTCATCAAATAAAAACAATTGTATTGGTTGTTGTTTTCCTGAATGTTTTTGTTTTAAATACATTAAAAATGCAATAATTTGAATTGTTTTACCCAATCCCATTTCATCGGCAAGACATCCACCTAATTTGTTTTCCCATAGAAAATAAAGCCAACTTACTCCAACTTTTTGATATTCACGTAACTTTTTTGTAATTAAATTCGGTTGAAACTCAATATCAAATCTCTGCTTTTTTAAATCATTTACAAACCTATATATTTTGTTTTCAAATTCAAGAATTTCGATGGCAGTAAAATATTGATTTCGGCTAATTTTCATTCCTGTGTTATCGTATTTCTTTATAAGAGGAAAAACATCTTTAAGACGAGTAAACCATTCGTGTGGTAAAACTACTATGCTTCCATCATTTAATTGCAAATATGGGTTATTATTAATAATGTTTTCTGCTATTTTTGAAAATGGAATTATATATTCTCCAATCTTAACATTTACTAACAAATCGAACCAATCAATGTTTTCTTTTATCCTGTATTCAATTGTTAAATTTTCTATAAAATACTTTTTTTCTGTTTCATTAACAATAGAAAAATTATTCTGAGTAAGAAAAGTGTAATTCTTATTTAAAAAACTTACAAGAGACCTTTCTATTTCTTCGTTGGTGGCGTCAGGTAAAGTTATTTGTATATCGGGTGTTACAAAAATATTATCACATACATGTTGTAGCCCCAAGTCAAATAATATGCTAACGTACTTATTTTCGAGATTCAGATTTCTCTTCAATAATTTGAAAATATATGTGTTGTCGGAATTCTTAATATAAGTAAAAAATTTAGTGTTTGTATTGCTAAAAGCAAATTCAAAATTTTCGTACTTAAAATACAAACATAATGCTGTTTTCGTGTAATCATTTTTTAATAGCTTTAATACTGGTATAGGCTCTTCGTTAATTTCAATAATTTCTATATTCGAAAAAACAACTTCGTAGTTCTCTATAAGTGATTTACCAAATTTATCTAAAAAATTTCCAAGTAGATTTGGAGGAATTTCAATAACATTTTTCGATAAAAATGGTTCAATTTTTTTTCCATTGATACCCCTTATTTCGAAAATTTTATCGTTAAAAATAATCCAACATGGATCTTCACCCAAGATAATTGTATTTTTAAAATTTAAAAATATTTGTTTGTTTCCTATAAATGCATTAATGAAATACTTATAAATATTATCTTCATATCGCAACTCAAATATTATTTTAAGATTATCGGCCGAAAAGTATAAAGGAGTTTCTTCTATAATACCCCCTACCTTTGAAGAATAATAAATTGGAATTTCATTTTTTTTTATAAGCGTAATTGCATTATTCACTTTTCTATTATGATACTCTATTATTTGTTTAAGAGTTTTTCGATCGGTAGTGAGTTTTTTAAAGAATTCTTTCTTTTCTTTATAATGAGACCCAAAAATTTCGAAAATAGTATCATCGGAACATTGAATTAAGATCTGAGCTATTTCATAGCTCGTATTGTCTAAAAGGTACGAATACGACTTAAAATTCTTGGCATTTATTTCTATACTCTTTATAGAAAAAGAATTATCTTTTAACAAAGTAACCACAAAAGGCGAAATTGTATGACCAAAAAATCTATGAGGTAATAATACAAACACTATCTTTTGCTTGTTTTCCATATTCTAAAAAGGTTCTTAAAATATCGCCTAACAGCTCTAAAAGGGCTTTTTCTGTTATTAAACTTAGGACAATCGCAATCATCAGTCAATTTTACATATGGATTTAGCCAAAATCGAACGCCAAGTAAATAAGTAAATGTTTTATATGAATGTCCATACATAATGCTCATGTTAATATCTATTCTTTTGCCAAGGTAAATATCGTACTCAAGTTTACCGATTAATGAAAACTTATACTCAATATTACCATTATAACGATACTTTGTTTCGGCTACATAACCTGCACCAAATTTTTTCCACGATTCGCGATAAGAAATAGCAGGAGCTATGTCTAAATATAATTGATTCCTGAACTTATGAAAAAACATATATCGAAAAGATATTTTACTAAACCCAGCTATCATCGCCCCAGCATCTGAAAAAAAACCCTGCGATAACTGAATAGACATGTAATTTTTCTTTATATAAAACTCATAAGATAACATTGCACCCGGTTCAGTATTAAACACTCCAAGAGAATCTAATTTGTTTTCATAAAATTGTAAATTAGGATTACCAAAAAAATGAAATCCAATTGTCATAAATTCAAGAGATAATGCCTGCTGAGCGTTTAATAGCTTTACAAATATTAAACTGAATAAAAGTACTGTAAATTGTCTTTTCATAAATAAATTGCTAATTTAGAAAATAAAATTTTAATAATTAATGTCTACCTAATGTTTGTTATGTAATTAATTTTTCTTATTAATTTAAAAGCATTAAAATACCAACGTAGTAAATGTAATTTTTTAATTAATACCCTTAAATTAGCAACCTACGTTAGGTGCTATCATTAAAAATAATGGTAATAAAAAACTCTCACTACTTTCATGTAATTGCTTTAATTTTTTTTGAGATTATAGCTTTTTCAAATAAAGTTTTTTTTATAATTTTATTTTTCTTAATTTTGTAAAAAAATAACTGTAAAAAAATAAAATTACTTAAATATGAGTTATATCAAATTCGATAAAACACAGCTTCTTAATCTTGAATATTCATTAAAAAGAGAGGTGTTACGTTCAAATAGAGCAGGTTCTTATGCATATACTACTATTATTTGTTGCAATACTCGGAAATATCATGGGCTACTTGCATGTCCGGTCGACACCTTAGATGGTGGTACTCACATGTTTTTATCATCTTTAGACGAAACAATAATACAGCATAAATCTGAATTTAATCTTGCTATTCATAAATATCCTGGTGTTTTTGATCCGAAAGGGCATAAATATTTGCGCGACTTCAGCATAGAGCCTAATCTTAACTTAATATATAGTGTGGGTGGTGTTGTCCTTAAAAAAGAATTAATATTAATTACTCACGAAGATCGAATATTAATACGTTACACTCTTATTAATGCCCATTCTCCTACAAAAATAAGATTCAAACCATTTCTTGCATTCAGAAGTATTCATTCTCTAAGCAAAGCAAATCTTTATGCAAATACTAAATATATACCAGTTCAAAACGGAATAAAAATAAGATTATACGATACATATCCTTTTTTATATTTACAATTCTCAAAAAAAGTAGATTATGTTCATGTTCCCACATGGTATTATAATATTGAATACCCCGAAGAAAGAGATAGAGGATACGAATATCACGAAGATTTACTTGTCCCTGGTTTTTTTGAAACAAATATAAAAAAAGGCGAAACAATAGTTTTCTCGGCAGGGTTAGAGCAAGCAAAAACAAGAAGTTTAGGAATTCTGTTCGATAAAGAAGTAAAATCAAGAGTTGTAAGAGATAGTTTCGAAAAATGTTTGTTAAATGCCGCCCAACAATTCATAGTAAGAAGAAAAAAAGAAACTTATATAATAGCAGGATACCCATGGTTTGGAGTATGGGGGCGCGATACTTTTATTTCTTTACCAGGCTTAATGTTTTCTCTAAACGATTTAAAAACTTACAAAGACGTTCTCAACACAATGATAAAAAAAATGAAAGGACCCTTTTTCCCAAATACATGTTGTGGTGACTATGCAAATTATAATAGTGCCGATACATCACTATGGTTTATTTGGGCAGTACAACAGTACGCTGAATATACAAAAACTCATAAACAAATATGGAAAGAATACGGCAAAGTTATAAAAAATATACTTAACTCGTTTCGTACAGGAACCGATTTTAACATAAAAATGCATGAAAATGGGCTCTTGTGGCAGGGAATGCCCGGTATGGCTTTAACTTGGATGGACGTTATTGTAAACGGAATACCTGTTACACCACGCTATGGTTTTGCCGTCGAAATTAATTCGTTATGGTATAATGCTATAATGTTTGCCTTAACCTGTGCTAAACTTTCTAAAGACCGTAAATTTATTATTGACTGGATTGAAATACCTACTAAAATAGAAGAAAATTTTATTAAAACATTTTACGATGAAAATAAAGGCTATTTGGCAGATGTTGTTACCGAAAACAACAAAGACTTTAGCGTAAGGCCAAATCAAATTTTTGCAATTTCTCTTCCTTATTCTCCTATTAAGGATGTTGAAATTAAGAAAAATATAATAGAAAAAGTAAAAAAAGAGCTACTTACCCCTAAGGGGTTAAGAACTCTATCACCTAACCATCCCGATTATAAAGGAAGATACTGTGGAAATCAAGTAGAAAGAGATTTAGCATATCACCAAGGTACAGTTTGGCCATGGTTATTAGGACATTTTGTAGAAGCATTATTCAGAATATATAAGGAAGAAGCTTTACCACAGGCCGAAGAATTGTTTTATAATTTCGAAGAAGATATGATAGTTCATGGTATAGGAACAATAAGTGAAATATACGACGGCGATCCTCCACATAAGCCAGATGGGGCTGTTTCGCAAGCTTGGAGTGTATCGGAATTATTAAGAATTAAACTAATGATTGATTACTATAAAAAATAACACTATGAAAGTATTAATGTTTGGGTGGGAATATCCGCCACACATCACAGGGGGGCTTGGAACCGCATGTTATGGCCTTGTTAAAGGTCTTGCAAAACAAGGTATAAATGTAATTTTAGTAGTACCGCGTTTATGGGGTGGCGAAGATAACAAAGTTGCTTATTTGCTCGATGCTAGCGAAGTTGAACTCGACGAAAGAATAGTATCTTATTATTATAAAGAATATTTTGATAAAATAAAATACTATGCTATAGATAGCATCCTAATCCCATATGTGTCGCCTCAAGATTTTGAAAAATTACTTTATAGTGAAAACATTAAAGGAATTTCACATGTTGATGAGACAGTATTAAGAAAAAAGTTCAAATTTTCTGGAAAATATGGCGAGAATTTATATGCCGAAGTTGCTCGATATTCATTAATTGCGGGAGTAATTGCAAGAGAAAACCCACATGATATTATTCACGCCCACGATTGGCTTACGTATCCTGCAGGTATTGTAGCAAAAGAAATTTCTAAAAAACCACTTATTATTCATGTTCATGCTACAGAATTCGACAGAAGTGGTGAAAACATAAATCAATATGTATACAACATCGAAAAAATAGGCATGGAAGCTGCCGATAGGATTATAACAGTCAGCTACCATACCAGAAATATCGTTATTAATAAATACGGAATTAATCCCGATAAAGTTTTTACTGTACATAATGCCATTGATCCATACGATATTGATAAAATACGGCAAAATAAAGGATTTCCAGAAAAACTTGTAACTTTTTTAGGCAGAATTACTTTTCAAAAAGGTCCCGATTATTTTGTAGAAGCTGCTTATAAAGTTTATCAAAAAGATCAAAACATTAGATTTGTAATGGCAGGTAGCGGCGATATGCTTAACAGAATGATACGTCAGGTTGCACGTTACAGAATGGGACATAAATTTCAATTTACCGGATTTTTAAAGGGTGAAGATGTATATCGTTTATTCCTTATAAGCGATGTTTACGTAATGCCTTCTGTTTCCGAACCTTTTGGTATCTCTCCACTCGAAGCAATGTATTCAAATGTTCCTGTAATAATTTCTAAACAAAGTGGTGTATCCGAAGTTCTTAAATATGCTATTAAAGTCGATTTTTGGGATATTGATGCTTTAGCCGATGCTATCTATGCTCTTACCCACTACAATGGCATTTCTAATATGTTCCGCAAATACGGTAAACAAGAAGTAATTAACATGAAGTGGGATAACAGTGCTAAAAAAGTTATTGAAATTTATAAATCAGCTATTGGTGTTAAATGCTTTAATTAAATGTAAACTATGAGAGCAATTTGTTTTTATTTTCAGGTTCATCAACCAATGCGTTTAAAACGCTATCGCTTTTTTGAAATTGGTAATAATCATTATTATTACGACGATTTTGCAAATGCAAACATTCTGCAAAAAGTAGCTAACAAATGCTACTTACCTACCAATAATTTATTATATGAACTTATTAATACCTATGGATCAAATTTTAAAGTTGCTTTTTCTTTGTCGGGTATAGTTCTCGATCAGTTTGAAAAATTTTTACCAGAAGTTATTGAAAGCTTCAAAAGATTGGTAAACACCGGTTGTGTTGAATTATTGGCTGAAACTTATGCTCATAGTTTATGTTCTATAAAAAGTTCTGAAGAATTTAAACGACAAGTTACCTTACATAAAAACAAAATAGAAAGCTTATTTGGAGTAAAACCAACAATATTTAGAAACACAGAGCTCATTTACAGCGATCACATTGGACAAATGGTTTATGAAATGGGATTTAAAGGAATGCTCACCGAAGGGGCAAAACATATTCTTGGATGGAAATCGCCTAATTATTTATATTGCAATGCTTTTGAACCCAGACTTAAGCTACTATTAAAAAACTATCAACTTAGCGACGACATCGCATTTAGATTCTCAAACAGAGCATGGTCGGAATGGCCTTTAACAACCGAAAAATACGTTTCTTGGCTTAATGCAATTGATCCTAAACAAGAAATAGTTAACCTTTTTATGGATTACGAAACTTTTGGCGAACATCAGTGGGCCGATACAGGAATTTTTGAATTTTTACGCTATCTACCTAAAACCGTATTTTCCAATTCGAACTATAAGTTTATACTTCCATCAGAAGCTATTGAACAACTTGAACCCGTTGCACCAATACACGTACCCTATCCTATATCTTGGGCCGACGAAGAAAGAGATCTTACAGCATGGCTCGGTAACGAATTACAGGAAGATGCATTCAATGCTTTGTACGAACTAGAAAGTATAATTAAAAATATTGATGACCCCGAAATTCAAAGAGATTGGCTTTACTTACAAACAAGCGATCATTTTTATTATATGTGTACCAAATGGTTTAGTGATGGCGATGTACATAAATATTTTAACCCTTACGACACCCCTTACGAAGCATACATAAATTACATGAATGTTTTAAGTGACTTTAAATTACGTGTTACAAAATTAGCTGGTGAAGAAATTAAATATACAAAACCACCAAAAATTAGAAAAAAAGCTTCGGTATTCAAGCCTTCTGTAATTGCTCAACCCGATGTTAAGATTGTATACCCTGAAGAAATTGAAGAAAAATTGTCTGCAAAATCCGATTATAAAAATTTAAAAAAGAAAAGCAAGCAAGAAAAAGCCCCAAAGCAGGTAAAACAAGATAATGAAGAAAAATCAAGTACTAGTGCGACCGATAAGAAAAAAGAAAGAAAAAGTAACAAACAAAAAAATAGTAAAAAAAACACTAAATCTTCAAACAATTAAACAATAAAAAATAAATAGTTTTTTTAAAAAAATATTTAATATTTTTGCACTCTATGAAAAACTTATTTTTATTATTGTTTTTGGTTTTTGAGTTATTAATGTATGCTCAGGAAAATTCTTTAAATAACTCAACACAAAAGACTCTCGACGATACAACTTTTTCAGATATGGGAGTTTCGGTTTCACCATCAAGCATGCATTTACGTATAACACCAGGAAAAAGTGAAACCAAAGAAATAAAAGTTAAAAACTTTACAAAAAAAACATACAAATTTCAAGTAGGGTTTACAGATTTCTTAATGAACGAACAAGGTAAACCCATTGCTCCCGATAAAAATAAATGCGACTATTGTTTATCTAAGTATATAGGAGTTTCTCCACAAACATTCGAATTAAAACCCGGTGAAGAAATAAAAGTTAAACTTAACATTTCAATTCCAGATAGTGAGTACGCCTACCACGCTATGTGGACAATTGTCACAATAGATCAGGTCGTAGAAAGAGAAAAATTAGATATACAACCATTACCCAATAGGCTAGCAATGGGAGTTATACCTAGCTTTGGCTTTGGTGTATATGTATATCAAAATCCACCTAATGTAAAAACTAATAAAATTGAAATAAAAAAATTTGTTTTCACCCAAAAAGAAGGTAAAAGTTATTTTGAAATTGACGTCAAAAATATAGGAGATGGTATAACTTACTGTATGTCGTACATCTCGTTAACAAATCTTAATACAGGCGAACAAAAAAGGGTAAATGTAAAAAAGTTTACAATACTTCCGCAGTTTCAGCGGGTTTTTAAAATAGAAGTACCAGGCAACCTTTTACCCGGTAAATATACTGCTGTGGCTGTAATAGATTTTGGCAGTGACGAAGAAATGGTTGCCGCTGAAGCAACTTTTGAAGTAAAATGAAAAATTTTTTGAAAAATTTTGAAATTTGAAACTTTTTATAAAACTTTGCGTTAAACGTGATGATGTTTAACCTAAAAAAAAGGAGGTAGTATGAGAAAACTTAGTGGTTTAATTGCAAGTTTAATTCTTGCTACTGGCTTAACGTTCGGCCAGTTAATCGATGAAAAGAACGTAACAATTACAATGGATTTGCAACCTGTGTTGCAACTTCACATGACAACCCCCGACTATATTGATTTTACATTCGATGATATTAAAGATTACTATGCAGGCATTATCAAGTATGGAGCTACAATTTTAAAGGTATCATCGTCTGTAAGTTGGGACCTTTATGCTGTTGGTACATCTACTAATGGAACATACTGGGATCAGCAGTTAGCTTATAGCGGTGGCGGTGGTGGCAATGCAGTAGATCAACTACCATTAACATTACTTGAACTCCATCAGTATGGTGCTAATAATTTTGACGGAAGTGCTTCAGCAGTACCAGATTATAGTACACCTTTTTCGCCTGCTCAAACACCTGCACCAGCACAAAATACAATTTATTCCAATGCTAATCCTTATATTCCACCAACAACTTTCGACAAATACATTCAGGGACATAGTGGTGCAGCTCCAACAGATGGTGCTCCAGGTGGTAGCTACTTAACTGCAACAGCTGGTGTTGGAACATTTAGTAATTACTATTTTGTAATTGACTATCGTATCTGGCCAAGCTTACCTGCAATATTTCCTAATGCTGGTCGTTACGATAACGCAGGTAATTTGGTTAATGAAGACTTAGTGAGTGTTAATGGCCCTAATGCTTATGCAAGACCTGGTGTATATACTATGAATGTTAAATACGTTCTAATTGAAGATCAATAAAATTAATCTTCAGAATTTTTTAAAAACAGGGTTAGGTTCGGGGGACTAACCCTGTTTTTTTTATTATATGAAAGGCAAAAATAAATATATTATTGTGTGGTGTGTGGTAAAATGTTTTTCTTTACTTTCTCAACCTGTATGCAATAATCCAACCACAGCCAATTGTTCCGATGTTGTTGGTGGAAGTAGTAGGTTTTATATGACAACTAACCCAAATATTGTGTTTACATTTTCCGACATTCGAGATTATTACAGGGGCATAGAATTATGCGGAGCAACTCAATTGCGCTTGAAAATTGATTCTAATAATATAAATTGTAAATGGAAGCTTATCATGTACATTGACAATAATGGGTTTATACCATCTAATGAATGGGAGCCAATACTATACTATGGGAACACAGGCTATGCACCACAGCTAAATTTAATTGAAGTAAAAGTTTATAACGGATGTGGAACTCCTTTAAATAATGGCATATATCAAATATTTACCAACAATACCAACCACGATGTAATTGAAATTATTCCTGAATTGCCAGTTCAAAATCTGCCCGGTAATTGCGATGGCAATCACGTTAATAGTGCTGGAAGTTATTTGACTCATTATAATGAATATAATTTTAACATTGATTATCGCATAAAACCCGATTTTAATCTGAAGTTATTACCTGGTGTTTATAGAATAAAAATAAATTTTTGTCTGGTAGAAGTGCCATAATGTGCATAAAGTATTTTTTTACATATTAATTTTATTTTTCTTCTATTCACGCAGTCAAGAATTAAAGGTTTATTTCAAAAAGACAGTTGTTGAGTACCATAAAAAAGATCTTATTGAAAATGTAGTGGTTATCAGTAATTATTCAAACGAATTTAAAAAAGTTAAAATAGATATACTCGTTCCCGAAGAATGGAAAATTATAAAGAATAATAAAACATATATAATTGAGCCACTCGATAGTTTAGCAATACCAATATATGTATTACCAAAAGGTACTTTTGGGAGCACAACACGTTTATTAATTTTTTGCAATATAACAGATGAAAAAGGTACAATAATATCAACTAATTTTTTTACATGTATTTTTAAAAAATCACTAAAATGGTCAGTTTTAACACCCACAAACACAATATACTTACCTCTTGATACTACACAATGGCCTTTTGAAATAACGGTTGTAAACGAATCAAACTTTTCGCAGGATATTTTGCTAAATATCAATACAAACAAGAAAAAAGTTATTATTAAAGATTCTTTGAATTCTAAAATTGTTAAATTTCCTATCACCTTTTCCTTGAACGAAAGTAGAGATACAACATTTTACTTTACATATAATAAATTAAGAGAACCTAAAAATTTCAGATATATAGATGAAGAAGAATATAGGCCATTTTCGTATGGAGAACCACGAAAAGATAAAGTTTCGATAATAACCCAATCTCCTAACCCTACCGAAGCAAGTAAATTTAGAGCAGGTAGTTCAATTGAATTTATCTCATTAAGCGATAGGTACATTGTTAATAAATTTGCTACTACTACAATTCCACTTATTGTAGATATTAATTCTTTTAATCTTCTTGGCGACCAACCAATGACTAATATTCTATTGAGAGGAGAGACATTTTTGAAAGATAGTTCTTTTTTTGTTTATACTACACAAACTACCTTTTTTACAAATTACTTTACTTGGTATCCATTTAAAAATATTCCTTTTTTTATTGGATATTTTCATAAAAAATTTTCACTTCAAGCAGGTGACATTAGCTCTGGCCTATACGGTTCCTTATTTCAACATGGTAAAGGCTTAAAAAGTGAATATAACTTCAATCCAAATCATAAAATTGGTCTATTTTATCTTGGGTATCCGGAAGTATTTAAAATTATGCCCCAAAGATACAGTTATGGCTTGAACCATTATATTGATACTAAAAAAATAAAAGCTCACTCAGCTGTTGGAGTTATAGAAAATCAAAACGACAATAGCAGTATATATACAGGAAATACTCACATTACGTTTAAATTTCTAAAGCAACATAGTTTTGGTATCTCTACAGGTTTAAGCTATAAAATACAACACAATAACAACGATGTAACAATTGGTTTTTTAAGCGGTTTTAGTTATGGTGGGCAAATTATACCGAAAATTTGGAGATTAAATGTAAATTTTAGATATAATACTTCTGATTTTTCTGAATTTAAATATGAAAGATATAATGTTAACTTAAATAATAATATTTTAATAAAAAAAGAATGGAATTTAAACATTCAAAACAGATACTATCGACAAGAAAGTTATTCATACTTACATTATTACGAAATGCTTGAAAATTTACTAACCATACAGAATTATAGAAAAAATTTCTTTGTAACTCCAACATTTTTTTATAACATAATGGACATTGGAAACTTAAAGTATCATTCAAGAGGAATTAACTTAAATACTAAATATATTAATCTCGACAATAACATACGCACATTTTATAACGTAAGAGCAGGATTTAACATGCCAACCGATACCTTAAGAAAAAATTATTTCTTTATTCAAAATAATTGTTATTTGACTTATAGAGTTTTTACTTTTAATTTATCGTACACTATTGGGTCACCTAATCTTTCACTTCAGCACTTACGTACAATTCAGTATTTAACTCCTCAAGAATTAAGATTATCTACACGATATCAATACCAATTTAGAAATCCAAGGTTTATTTATAATCAACAATTAAGTTATAGCTATTCAAATATTATAAATCAGGTAATATTTTTTATGCCTGAAATTGTTTACTATTCGTATTCAGGTTGGAGATTCAAAATTTTTATTGAACATACATTAAGTAAACAAAATAAACCGTGGTATTTGTTTAATATATACCAAACTTTAAATCCTGAATTAAAAGAAAAAAAATCTAAATGGGTGCAAAACATTTTTGTTGGCGCAGGAATAAGAAAAGAATTTGGAATACCTGTTCCGTTTGTAAAGCAAAAAAATGTAAACATAAAATTTTATACATTTTACGATATTAATGGAAATAATAAAAAAGATCCGCAAGAATCATTCATAGATAATATTGTAATAAGAGTTAATTCGTGGGAAGTAATAACTAACAAACTTGGTATAGCAGAGATGGAAAATATACCTATTGGGGTATATTCAATAATTGTTTTCCCTGCTATTAATATTGAAGGTTGGTATCCACTAATTGGTGATAGTATAAATATATCTCATTCACAATCGGTCTATATACCATTTGTAAGAGCAATTAAGGTAAGCGGCAAAGTCTTTTTACAAAGAGATCCTAATTCGCCAACAGCAGATTTTAAGCTCGATATTTCTCGCATTAAAATTACTGCATCTAACCATAAAACTTATAGTACTTTGACTAACAGAGATGGGTCTTTCGAACTCTATTTACCCGCTGGTAGATATACAATCTCTCTCGACGAATCTATTATAGGCAAACGATTTCAAATTGTTAAAAATAACTACGAAATCGACGTTAAAGAAGGTTTTGAAAATACATATATTACTTTCTTTATTGTAGAAAAACCAAGAAAAATAAAAGTTAAAAAATTCGATGATAAAGGAAACATAATAGAAAATAATAATGAATAAAATGTCTTATTACCCTTTAACACCATATCTCTAACTTCAAAAAATATAAAAGTAAATGATCAAATTGAAAAAAATCTTAGATAAGAAAAATTAATATAATTTTTTTTGTTTTATAGTCAATTAAATAAGTATTCTTATGAAAAGAATAGTTTGCATAACATTGCAGGATAAAAATTTAAAGTCATAATGAACTTCTGCTTAATGAAGAAGCGATTTACAAAATAAAAAAATAAAAAACCATTTACATTAATGCATTATTGAAAAAACTAAAAGTTTACTATACGTTTAGAATAATTTTATTTATATACTCACTGATTAATGTTAAAGAAGTTAATCATAATATGCTATGTGATAAAACGTCGAAACTATATAAACAAAACAATTAATTTACTAAAAAATTTATTATAAAAACTTCAACCTACATTACTTAACTTTTTGCGAAGTTAGGAGTTAAATTTTTTTCTTGATTTTTTCATTTTATTTTCACATTATAAAAATTTTACAATTAATAAACTTATTAAAGTTTAGAAATAATTAACTAAACTTATGGGCTATTTATTTATATTATCATGAAGATTTCAAATTGTTTAGTTATTTTTTCTGACTAATACAGTCGTTAAAACAAGTTTTGTTCTATTAAATTTTCGTATTAAATTAAAAATACATTTTATAATTTTGCAAAAAAAAAAAAATGAAAAAAATAATTTCAACAGAAAAAGCACCTAAAGCCATTGGCCCATATAGTCAAGCAGTAGAAGTAAATGAATTTGTTTTTGTTTCGGGACAATTAGGAATTAATCCTGAAACAGGTATGCTGTGTGAAGGCATTGAAAAACAAACTGAGCAAGCACTAAAAAATTTAGGAGAGATATTAAAGGCTGCAGGTTGTTCTTACGAAAATGTAGTTAAATGTACTGTGTTGCTCGACAATATGGATAATTTTAAAATTATGAATGAGATATATAATAAATATTTTTCAACAAATTCACCTGCTAGGACAACATACAGTGTTTTACGATTGCCTTTGGGAGCTCTTGTAGAAATTGAAGCAATTGCTGTTAAACCATTAAAATGAATAAAAGAATATTCAATAAAAATGTAATCGAATTTATTACAGTTGCAAAAGAATACGTTCTTTTCTGCGAAAACATTGAAAAGGTTAACACAGAAATTATTCTAAACGATTTACTTAAATTATTACCTTTATTGTACCTAAAAGGTGCAATGCTTCCAGAATTTTCATACGACGATTATTTCGAAAATATAGTGTCTGAAGATGTATATAATACAATAAAAGAACGATTTCAACAGAAGTTTGGCGAATATGATATAAGTGTCCCTGTAAATACTAATCTATTTAATTTTGAGGAAACCGAAATAGAGCCTATATCAGAATTGTTAGCCGATATTTATCAAGATATGAAAAATGTAATCTTCAATTTTCAGACAAACATAAACGAGATAATGGAATCGGCTTTATGTAGATGTAAACAAAATTTTGAAAATTACTGGGGACCAAGGTTAATAAGTGCCTTAAATATATTACACCTTCTTAGATTTAATGAAAACATTGATTTAAAAGATATTAAACAAGTAAAGAGAACAGAAAATAAAATAGACACTTCGAAGTGGATTATAAATAAATTTTTTAAGAACAGCAATGGTTAATAAAGATACTCTTATATTCAAGGGCGAAATAGTAATTATATCTAATAAAGGAGATACATTTAACCAAAGTATCGATTATCTAAAAAAACAGAAAAAAGTAGGCTTTGATACCGAATCTAAACCAACTTTCCAAAAAGGAACTTTAAATAAAATTTCATTGATACAATTTGCTACTTACGATAAAGCTTTACTATTTAGAATTACTGATAATATTGCAGATGAAATAATTGAAATTCTTTCAAACCCTAACATCTTAAAAATAGGGAATGGAATAAAAAACGATTTACAACATATAACAAAAATAACAGGATTTGTACCTGAATCTTTTATTGATATTCAAACAATAGCAAAAGACAAAGGATATAATAAAGTTAATCTTAAATATTTATGTAAAGAGATTTTAAATAAACACTTAAGCAAAAAACAGCAATTATCAAATTGGGCTGCGCCTGTTTTAACAAGAGATCAATGTATATACGCAGCTACTGATGCCTATGCATGTTTATTAATATATGATGCACTTTTAAATGAAAGAGATAATATTAAAAAAGAATAAAGAAATATCTATTAAGCGTTTTCATCCTTGGATTTTCTCAGGAGCAATAAAAGAAATGTCTGATAATATTGAGGAAGGGGAACTTGTAAAAGTTTTCGACCATAATAAAAATTTTCTTGGCATTGGTTTTTATCAACCCGATTCTATTTCTGTTAAATTAATATCGTTTGAAGATGTTCCTATTAACGATGAATTTTGGGAGAAAAAAATTTGTGAAGCAATAAATTTAAGAGTTAATCTAGGGCTTTTTTCAAATCTCGATGTTACAAATGTTTTTAGATTAATTCATGCAGAAGGCGATAATATTCCAGGTTTGGTTGTCGATTATTATAATGGAATAATAGTTATACAATGCCATTCCGCTGGAATTTTTTTAAACAGATTTTTAATAGCAAAGTTACTTTTAAAAATTCTTGGAAATAAAGTAAACGCTATATATAATAAAAGTTCAGACACCTTACCTTTCAATTATAAGTACAAAGAAGACGATGGTTTTATATTCGGTAGTTATGATGGTCTAATTGAAGTTAAAGAAAACAATAATAAATTCCTAATAGATTTTATAAACGGGCAGAAGACAGGTTTTTTTATAGATCAGCGCGAAAATCGTATTTTATTAACTAAGTTTGTAAAAAATAAAACAATTTTAAATTTGTTTAGTTATACAGGAGCTTTTGCAATATATGCTTCTAATGCAGGGTGCTTTAGTTGCATTAATGTGGAAAGCTCAAAAAGTGCGCTTAAAATTGCTGAGCTAAACTCTAACTTAAATGGTTGTAGAAATATTATTAACTTTAACAATGATATAAAAGATTTTTTTAAAAACAACAACGATAAATACGATATAATTATTGTCGACCCACCTGCATTTGCAAAACATATAAAAGATAAATCAAATGCTTTAAAAGGTTATACTAAAATAAACAAAAAAGCTTTGAATTGTGTTAAAAAAGAAGGTATAATTTTCACTTTTAGCTGTTCTCAGGTAATTTCTTTAGAAGAATTCAAACAGGCAATTTTTATTGCTTCTGCTATTGCTAAAAAAGATGTATCAATAATATTCCAATTGTCTCAGCCACCCGATCATCCTGTAAATGTATTTTGTCCTGAAACTAATTATCTTAAAGGTCTTGTGTTATATGTAAAATGAGCCTATCTTTTATGAGATTTGTTACTTTAAGTAATAATCTTTATAATCAAAAAACAAAGAGATGTCTTAAATTCTGCGTAAAAATAAAATAAACCATTAAAAAAAATTAAAATATTTAAATGAGACTTTTTAATTTTAGTTAAAAAATCATTAAAAAAAAGAATTTATTTATTTCATTTTTAGAAATTGAAGAAAAAGCCTAACCTTAGTATTGAACTTTGCCAATAAGCGAGTTGCACAATTCAAAATGATTAGTAGAATAAATAAATTTACAATGGTTGTAAAAAAATAGATAAAATTGGTGTATAAATGCATTTAATTTCAAAAGTATTAGAAAGATTTATTAGAAAAGATAATAAAAAAGGTATTAGAAAGAATATTAACAGCATTGTTAAAAGGAGGTGTAAGAAAACTTAATATTGTCGATCTTATTTATATTAGCAAAGATATTCGTTTGGGGGTAGGTTGTTTTTGAGAGTTAGTTAAAAGTGCTACTATATGATCGATGCAGCCGCTAAGAAAAACATAGATTTTGCGAGTTAGATTAATGCCGAAAAGTCATTGGTAATATTTAAGCCTACCTTATAAATAAATATTGTATACAGTAAATCTTTTGGTTCATCGGAGTAGAAAATAAAAAAGCCTGAAATGTCTTTAATTTCGTTGGCATTTATTGCCACTGTTGTAAAAATAACAGTCGTTTTCGATTTGTTATCAACTTTAACATTGGGCTGATAAGCATCTATGTAAAGAACAATATAATAGTTTGGTTCAAGAAGTCCGAAACTTTTAGGTTTTGAAATCTTTGCAGATTTTGGTAGTAATAAGATCAATATGTTCTTGTTGTAAGGTAAGTTATAAGGTTTAAGGATTTTGGCAATTTCTGAGTAAAAATGGAATTAACAATATTATTTTGTAAAAAATTAATTAAGTCTGGTATCACATCGTGTTGGTATGGTTAAGGGATAATGTTATCTCAAAAGTCAGTGTCGTGTGTTCTTGGAGTCGACAGATAAAAATTTTCAATATTCATTGTTAAATTCTGTTATAAAAGCCATGTAAATAATCTGAAAGTTCTTTTTGTAAATCGCGCTTCCTAATATTAATAATATCGTTTGAAACATATTCGTAAAGTGTTTTTAAAGCAACATTATTTCCTTTTTCTCATACAATTGTAATAATTACAAATTAACATTGCATCTAAAATTTTGTTATTTTTTTTTTTTATTTGTTTATTTTTTTAATAGTCTCACTTAAATTAAGAAAACTGAAAAAAGTGAAAAAGTAAATCAATCTTCACCTTCCGAATGTCTTTTTTAAACTTAACTTCTTATTTTCTTTTTACTTTTTATGATCATATACTATTATTCCTCCAATAATTTTTTTTAAAATACATTTTTAAAATTATTGATTCTTTGCATAAAACTTTTTTAAACTAACCCAAATATATTTTTCTCTACTTTTTTGTAAAATTATTCTTAAGAAAATTATTTCTTAAATGGTTAGATTCTTTAAAAAATACATTTATGTTTGTTATCGAAATCTCATTCTAAACTTTGTCAAAAACTTACTTATTTATAACATACAACTAATAACTTTTAATTATTTTTACAGAAAAAAATGAGCTTTGTTCATTTACATGTACATACACAGTATTCAATACTTGATGGGGCATCGTTTATCGATATTTTAATCAAGAGAGCTGCTGAATTAGAATTTCCTGCTATTGCAATAACAGATCATGGGAATTTATTTGGAGTAAAAGAATTTCTTAACGAGGTAAATAAACATAATAAAACCGAAGAAGAAAAAGCTAAAACAGATGCAAATTATAAACCCAAGTTACTAAAACCCATAATTGGGTGCGAAATGTATGTTGCTCCTCGATCAAGGTTCGAAAAAAATAAAGACGAAAAAAGTTATCATTTAATTGTACTTGCTAAAAATTTCACGGGTTATAAAAATCTAATAAAACTTTCGTCGCTTTCATATTTAGAAGGATTTTATTCTCACCCACGCATCGATAAGGAGTTATTATTTTCACACAAAGAAGGCTTAATAATTCTTAGTGCATGTTTAGCAGGCGAAATTCCTTCATTAATCAAAAAAAACCTTAAAGCCGAAGCAAGAAAAGTTGTAAAGGAATTCAAAGAACAATTTGGCGAAGATTTTTATCTTGAACTCATGTATCATCCAACAACCGATCCAGAAGCCAATCAGGTTGTATATGTTGAACAGGAAAAGGTTAATAAAGAATTAATAAAAATTTCGAAAGAAATGAACGTTAAACTTGTAGCAACAAACGATGTACACTTTATATACCAAGATGATGCCATTATGCACGATTGTTTACTTGCTATTAATACAAACACGAATTTAAACGATAAAGACAGAATGCGTTATACGCGTCAAGAATGGCTAAAAAGTTACGACGAAATGAAATCTCTATTTTCTGATATTCCCGAAGCATTGAGCAATACAATAGAAATAGCAAACAAAGTAGAATTTTATAGCATTGATCATCCTCCAATTATGCCAGAATATCACATTCCCGAAGAATTTGCAACAGAAGAAGAGTACAGAAAAAAATTTAATGAACAACAACTTATAGCTGAATTTGATAAACAGAATTACGATAGATTTGGTTACGACAAAGCTATTAGAATAAAACTTGAAGCTGATTACTTAGAAAAACTAGTATACGAAGGGTGTAAAGAACGATACGGAGAAAATATTAATGAAGAAATAAAAGAAAGAATAAGGTTTGAGCTTGACACAATAAAGAAAATGGGATACCCTGGCTATTTTTTAATTATAAACGATGTTATAAGCAATGCAAAAAAAATGGGAATTTTTGTTGGACCAGGAAGAGGCTCAGCTGCTGGTTCAGTTATATCGTATTGCTTAAAAATTACCGATATTGATCCAATAAAATATAACTTGCTTTTTGAAAGATTTCTTAATCCAGAAAGAATTTCTTTACCCGATTTGGATATAGATTTCGATGAAGATGGAAGAGAAGAAATACTTAAATGGACAAAAGAAAAATATGGTAAAGATAAAGTTGCCAACATAATTACTTTTGGAAGAATGGCAACAAAAATGGCAATAAGAGATTTAGCAAGGATACACGGTCTTACTCCACGCGAAGCAGATAATTTGGCAAAATTAGTACCCGACGGACCTAACATGACTTTGAAAAAAGCTCTCGAAAATTCGCCAGAACTAAAACAGCTACTTGAAACTGGTAATGAAACAATAAAAAAAATTTTAAATCTAACAGAAAAGCTTGAAGGAAGTATTCGACAAAAAGGAGTTCACGCTTGTGGTATAATAATTTCAAGGGATCCCCTAATAGAACACATTCCTCTATGTACTCATGGCATTGAAAGTGAGAATAAATCAACAAATCAAGATAATAGAATAATATTAACACAATATGATGGACATTACCTCGAAGAAGTAGGAATGCTAAAAATGGACTTCTTAGGAATAAAAACTTTATCGATAATCAAAGACACTATTCAACTTATTAAAAAAAGACATAACATAGATATAGATATAAACAATATTCCTCTCGACGATAAAAAAACTTACCAACTATTTTCTGAAGGTAAAACTATTGGCATATTTCAGTTTGAATCGGCAGGAATGAGAAAGTATTTGAAAGAGCTAAAACCCAACTGCTTTGAAGATTTAATTGCCATGAATGCCCTTTTTAGACCTGGCCCAATGAATTATATACCACACTATATAAACCGCAAACACGGTAAAGAAAAAGTAGAATACCATTTACCAGTCATGGAAAAAGTTCTTAAAGAAACTTATGGAATTACAGTTTACCAGGAACAAGTAATGATTTTGTCGCAAATTCTAGCAGGTTTTACAAGAGGCGAAGCAGATACTCTTAGAAAAGCAATGGGGAAAAAACAAAAAAATGTGTTAGATTCTTTAAAAAATAAATTTATTGAAGGATGTAAAAAAAATAATTATTCTGTCGACATATGTGAAAAAATATGGACCGATTGGGAAGCATTTGCAGAATATGCTTTTAATAAATCACATTCTACTAGCTATGCATACCTTGCGTACCAAACTGCGTATCTTAAAACTCATTTTCCTGCCGAATTTATGGCTGCAACCCTTAGTAGAAATCTTAACGATCGCAAAGAAATAACCAAGTTCATTGCTGAATGTCAACGAATGAATATAAAAGTACTGGGGCCTTGTGTGAACGAAAGTGATATAAATTTTTATGTAACTTCCGATAATGTAATACGTTTTGGCTTAGGTGGTATAAAAAATATTGGCGAAGGTGTTGCACAAAGCATTATTCAGGAAAGAATTAAAAATGGTCCTTTTAAGTCTATTTACGATTTTGCCGAACGACTCAACAATTCCATTGTAAATAAAAAGTGTTATGAAGCACTCGCTTATGCTGGTGCTTTCGACTGCTTTAAAGATATACAGCGTCACCAATACTTTTGTGGAGAAAGGCTGAGTTTTATCGAAGAACTTGTTAAATACAGTCAAAATGTACATAACGATAAACTTTTAGCTACTAACTCCTTATTTGGCGACGAATATAAAGTGGAATATAAAAAACCTATACCTCCTAAGTGCCCTGAATGGAGTATTGTTGAAAAATTAAAATACGAACAAGAATATACAGGTATGTTTCTCTCTTCTCATCCTCTTGATCCGTTTAAAACCGACATTAAGTTTTTAAATGTTATACAATTATCTGAACTTAATAATCCAGATAATTTACTTAACAAAATTTTTAATTTTTGTGGGTATGTAAGCAAAGTTGAACAAAAAATTGCTAAAAATGGAAATCCATACCTAATTATTACCATCGAAGATTACTCCGATTCTTTTAAAATGAATATTATTGGTAAAGAATATGAAGATTTTGCAAATTACTTTAAAGAAAATACTTGTTTAATTATTAAAGGTACTTATCTTTTAGAAGATGGTTATCAAACCAAAAAACAACAACCACGATTAAAGATTTTAAAGGTTAGATTTTTAGCAGATATTCGTGCTGAATTTAAAAAAATATATATCAATTTAAACATCGACAAAATAAACGAAGAATTTGTTGACAAACTAAGAGAGCTTTTTAATAAACATAAAGGCAAAACAGAAGTGTACTTCCGAATATTCGATGAAAAAGAACCAGAAATGCAATTTGAAATGGTTTCGGTCGGAAAAAAAATTTTACTTGACAATGAAATAATTGAATTTTTACAAGAAGCTGAAGTTGAAATTAGCATCGATTAAATTATTTAAAACTAAAATAATAATTTATCATTTTGTATGTACCTTACCAAGGGTTTCATTCATACGATTTATATATACTTTAAAAAAATAAGTTATGTATTACCTTTGCTTGTATCGAAGTATGAAAATTTACAAAACAATAATAACAAAAGCTACGTTAAGTTATTCTTTAAAGCCTACAAGTATAGATACACAACCACTTGGATTGATTGGCTCATTTGTAGTAGAAGGGGGAATTATTACTTGAACAATTAACTGCTGGGTTGCATTAGCATGAAAGTCCCAGTATTTAATATAATCATGATCTTTATTAGTAAAGATTAAATTACGTTGTGAATCTAATAATCTGAATTCAACATTACCTAATATATCCTGAGCACAAACAAAAATTCTGTAATCTTGACCTTGATAAAAAGTTAAAAATAATTCCGCAACGTCCCCTTTATTTAAAACAGCCATATTAAGCTGCCCATTGTAGGTATAGGGTTTAATTTGAGAGACACAAAATTTTTTAGTAAAATTTTTACATTGCGAAAAAACATTTATTGCAAATAAAATAAACACAAAACATAGAATTTTTTTATTCATATACTTTTATATTTTTATTATTTCTTTTCTAAGTTCTTCCGCCAATTTTTTTATCTTCTCAAAAGTTTCTTTTGTTAAAATAACATTTACTTCGCTATAAATAGTTGTAAGCTTATTAATAGAATCTGTTTCTACCCTGCCTCTTGTATATTCTATTTTTACCTCGTCATATACTTTTTTTAATCTTTCTAGTGGCTCTAAAAAAGATTGAAGAGTATTATCGTTCTTATATGATTTTATAAGCTCAATTAAATTATATAGCGAATGCTTCTGTTCTCCAATTCTATCAATAATTTCTTTGTTCGAAGGATCATCATAATTTGCAATATGAGTTGAAATATAAAGAGATTCAATCCAACCACCCAAAATTACCAAAGTAGCCACATTTCCTCTACCGTTTTCTTTAAAATAATTATCGGCAATAGCATAAGTTTCAGCAATTATTTTTAAAAGAGAATCTTTATTATTAATATTCTTTTCCATTCGTGCAATTGCTTTTGAACCCTGGTCTTGTGGAATCTCTAAGGCATCATATAGAATTTTTAGCGATGAAATATAATTTAAGGCTAGTTGAATTTGTTCAAATAAACGAACATAAGATAAATCACTTCCATATAATCCTAACATAATTGCTTGCTGCGATGTAGAAGTATACTTATTTACCTCTGTGTATGGAAACAATAAGTCTTTTCTAAAGCTTACTCCGCTTCTTTGTATAACTTTCGACATCTCTAAAGGAGAAGGAACATTGTAAAAAATTTTCTTTACTTTATTTGTATGTGCTGTATCGTTAAAATACAATGTAGTATCAGTTTCTTCTTGTATTTCTGTTTGATTTTTATTGGCGCACGAAAATAATATTATTAATCCTACAAAAATATAAATTTTCATAAAAAAAATTTTGCAATAGTAACAAAAATTTTTGACTTTATAAATTTTTAGGAAAAATTTTCTTATAAAAAAGAACAATCATAATAACTCCAATCGTTACATACGAATCGGCTAAGTTAAATATTGGTTGAAAGAATATGAAGTTTACACCACCTATAAGTGGTACATCTTCGGGTATGTAAACTTTAAACAAAGGAAAATATAGCATATCTACAACATTACCAAGCAGAAATGAAGAGTATCCGCCTTCTTCTGGTAAAAAAGTTGCAACTTTGCCCTCGCTACTCGAAAAAATTACACCATAAAAAATACTATCTATTATATTTCCAATAGCACCTGCAACAATAAACGAAAAGGTAATTAGAGTAATCGAAGGATATTTTTTCTTAAAACAATACCATAAATACCATATTAAACACGAAACAGCACAAATTCGTAAAAGTGTAAGTAGAATTTTAGCCCATGCTCCTTCGCCAAAAGTAAATCCAAGTGCCATTCCTTCATTTTCAGTAAAATGAATTCTAAACCAGTCGAATATTACATATTCCTCGCCTAAATAATAATTTAATTTTATATAAAACTTTAACATTTGATCTAATGCAACAAGTAAGAAAATAAATATAATAATAAACGCTGGCTTTTTATTCATAAAAACTTTTTGCAAAAGTAGTAAAATTAGTCTATTTTTACAGCAATAACAGCAATTTTTCTTTCTTTCGACGCTTTAGGGCTATATACCGACTCTCTTTTATCATAAAGATTGTCGCTTACTCCTTGGGCAACCATATTCTCGCCAAATGCTTCTCTTTTAATAATTAGCTTACCTGTGTCTATAAATGTAGAAAAGTAGTAATTATTATATTTTCTTATAAAATTTTCGAAACTTTTTATTCTTCGTTTAGATAAGTTTAAATTATAATCCGATGTATTTAAAGGGCTTGCATAGCCTTTTATTGTGATTTCAATAGTTCTTCCCGATTCTAAAAGAGATTTAAGTAACGACAAAAATTCGATAAGCTTATAATAATTTTTTTCAACCTCTTCGTTGAAGAAACTCATTACTTCCCATATAGCATTTTCATACTCTTGCTTTTTAAGCCCTTTACTATATTCTCTTACAAATTCCTCTTTTTTTTGTATATATCGTTCATATAATTCATCGTAAGAGTAATTTGTAGTTGTATCCCATGTTTTGGGATTAGGTTCATCGTTATCAAAATATAAAATAATCGGAATAAGTGATTCTGCATATTTTATTTCTTTTTTAAATTGCATAGTATCTTTCTTACGGCTACCAGGTATCTTATAAAGATCGTTGCAACAAATATCAGATAAATTTTTATTTCGGTTCGAAGCAAAATAAAATGAGCTGTCTCTATAGTATTTATTAAAAAAAACCTCATCAAAGTTAGTATTCAAAGGATAACCTAAATTTATTGGGTCCGACAGCTTATTAATACTACCATACGCTTTAAAAATATCGTACCCTCCCATATTTAAAAACATCTGACTACTAAAATAAAGACAATTTTCTTCATAATCATAAAACGGACAACACTCATTCATGTATGAATTTATTTTCGAAAGATTAAATGGTTTCGCTAATGGCGAAATATCTTCGTTTACTTTTATTGCCCATAAATCGAGCATGCCTTTCCCTCCCTCAGAAGAAGTGGCATAAATCAAATATAAAGCTGTATCGGATTCCAACAAAAAAGGGGTTGTGGTTGTTTTACCGGGAACATTAATAATATTATCGAGCATTTCAGGATAGCTCCATTTATTGTTTACCTTTTTCGATTTATATAATTTACAAAAATATTCTCCGTTCCGATAACTGCATATAGAAACAATAAGCAAATCGTTTTTTCTATTTATTGCAAAACTTGAAATATGCTTACCAACAATTAAAGAAGAATCAACATATATACGTTTTTCTTTTATATCATAAAAAAAAATTTTTGAATAGAAGTTTATTGTATCCTCGTTTTCTAATGGCTTATAGGAAGTAAATATTAAAGTTGAATCATTTAATTGCATGCATTGAAATTCACTGTACTTACTATTTAAATCATCGCATTTTATAATATTAAAATTTTTAGGCTCAAATTGCATAAATAAAGCTCTTTCGCAAGATACTATTTCGTGTATTGACTTCTTAACCTTATAATCTTTTTTTTGTGAGTTAAGCGAAGCATATTTCTTAAAAAACAATTGAGCTTTCTGATAATTACCCAACATTTTATTTACTTCGGCATACCAGAAAATAACATCGGGATACTTTTTAGTACCATTGTTTTCTATTACATATTTATACCATTTTTCAGATAAAACATATAATTTACATAGTCTTGCTGCTTCGGCCAATTTATATGCAATATGAATATTTGGCTGAACTTCTGCAGCCTTTTTGTAGCATTCCAAAGCAGCATAGTAATTATTGTTGTTAAAATATTTTTCGCCACATCTAAAATATCTTTTCCATTGAGCAGAATTAATAGAATAGAATATTAAAAAAATTAGTAATAATGTTAATATTTTTACAAAATTGTTGGACATATATGCTTATCAATTACAAAAACCTTTTTACTTTTATAAAACAGATGCCTTATTCCTATTTCAATACCTCCTCTCATGTGGCTTGCTTGCATCAAAGGAGAAATATTAATATCATAACTCAAAACAAGTTGAGTATTATTATAATTGAACCCCCCATATAAAATAATAGCATCGTTTGCTCTAACGCTTAGCCCTAAGTAATACTTATTAAAGTTCACATTCGCAGATTCTATTGTAAATAAACCGCCAATATATATTTCTTTAAGTTTATACTGATTTGACCATAAGAGCATTGGAGAAAAAATTACATTTTCTGTAATTGGCATGTTTAAATTTGTATAAATATTAAACTTTCTGTCGAGCAATACTTTATAGGAATTATAAAAAGACTTTTGTGGCTTAAAAATATGAAATAAACCAATACCAAAGTTTAAGTAACTATTATTTATTTTCTTTGAAATATAAATACCACCATTAAAATCAAAAAAATAAAACTTTTTTTCAGGAAACATTTCATTATGTGGAATATTTGGGTCGTAAGTTATACCATTATATTGATTATCGAAATAAAACTTACTAAAATCAATGGTATTCTGATTAAATAAGGGCAAGAACCCTACCGCGAAAAAAAAAGAAGAATCCATTACAAATGATGAGTAGTAAATATTTAAAGCACATTGTAGTGTACCAAATTTTCCATCACCAGCATAATCGTTATTAAATAAAAATCCATATCCAGCTCTCCCAGCTAAGGGGAACAATTTTAAATTATTTTCAAAAGAAAAAGAATATGTAGTATATGGAATCGTAACAGAATACCATTGCGACCTATAATTAAGGTGAAACCTATAATCATAATAGTAAGTTCCCGATTCAGCAGGATTTAAGTTCATTGGCGACATAAAAAATTGTGAAAAGTGAATATCTTGTGAGTAGGTTAAGAAAAATTGAAATATTGAAAATATAACTAATATAATCGTCATCTAAATGTTTTTATTAAAAGCACAAACAAAAATAAACCTAACACAAAATCTATCACTTTTTTTAAATGTAATGTAATCATCTAATAAGTGTAATATTTCCTTTTTTTTCGAAGTAAATATTATTAATACATTTTACTTTTAAATAGTAAACAAAAACAGCTGGGTCTAACAGTACGCCTTTATAAGTTCCATCCCATCCTTTATTGACTGATGTTGTTTCGAATACACATTCGCCCCATCTGTCGTAAATTGCAAAGTAAACATCAATTGCCATTGGAGCATGTAAATAAAGTACATCGTTAATTCCATCGTTATTAGGTGTAAAAGCATTTGGCACATAAATATAAGGTTCTTCGCATATAACATCCATTACTATTATTTGTACAGAATCTATATTTGTACAACCGAAAGCATCGGTTACTGAAACATAATAAGTAATAGTTGATGGAGGTTTAGCTTTAGGATTTTGAATATACTGATTCGACAAATTATTCGATGGCCACCAAAAATAACTGTAATTTTCCGACAAAGTATTTGCCATTAATTGCGTAGTTTGCCCTACATAAATAACTTGTGGATTAGCCATGGCATTAAGTGGCGGAGAATAGTTTTGATGAGTAATTATAATCTCATAAGTAGCTGTACAGCCATTAGCATCTGTTATAGTCACAGAATAAGCTCCCTGACATAAGTTAGTTATTGTCGAAGTATTCTCACCAGTATTCCAATTGTAATAATAAGGAAAAGTTCCGCCCGATGTAACTAAGCTTATTTTGCCATTGCAAGAATGTAAGCATAAAGGTAATGTAATATTTGTATCGGCAAATATATGTGGGGGTTCGGTTATATTAAAAAATATAGTATCGGAGCAGCTATGAGCATCAGTAATAAAAATCCAGTAAGTACCAGCAGTTATATTTTCTATAGAAGAGACATTGTAAGCACCATTAAACCACAAATAATTATAAGGAGGTGTACCTCCTGTTATATGACTCAATGTTACAGTTGTATTACCACCATTGCATTTTATAGGTGGTACATTTAAAATTGCATTCAAACTATCGGGTTGAGCAACATAAACATAAGCTGCTCTGAAGCAATTTTCTGCATCTTTTACTGTAACGGAGTAAATTCCAGCACATAAATTACTAATAGTAGTAGTTGTTTCACCAGTATTCCAAAAATATAAATAAGGAGGGGTACTTTGTTCGGTGATGTATACAGTAGCTGACCCATCGCAAGATCCGTAACAATTGGCAGAGTCGACTGTTACAAGTATTTGCAACGTAGATGGATCGGTAACTGTAGCCAAAAGAATGGTATCGCATCCATGTTTATCAATAACAGTAACAATATATGTTCCAGCGTACAAATTGTTTATTTGAGGGGTAGTCATGCCATTATTCCAAAAATAAAAATATGGTTCGGTTCCACCTGTTACAGAAACTGAAATTGCTCCAGTGTTCGGATGTATTGAATCGCATTGTGCATTAGAAATTACACTTATACTTGCTTGTAAAACAGGAGGATTAATAAGCAATGTATCTAAAACAAAAAAACATCCTATAGCATCGGTAATAGTAACAATATAGTGACCTGCACATAAATTTGTTATAGTTGGAGTACTTGCACCTGTATTCCATTCAAAAGAATAAGGTGCAACACCACCTGTAATACCTATTGCTATTTGCCCATTACAATCGTTATTACATTTTACTGGTTCAACATTTGTTATATATGCCGAAAAATCATTAACATCGACTAAAATAGAGTCATGATCGGTACATCCATACGAATTAGTAATAGTTACATAAAACATAACATCGGTTGAAATATTAACTTGCGGTGTAGCAGTATTTGTTTCGCCAATTATAAATTCAGCAGGTTGCCATGTATATGAAACAGTACCATCATAAGAGGTAACAGCATACAGTTGAGGTATTGTACCTTTACATATTAAGGTATCGGATTGTATGTTTATATCAGCATAATGAACATTTACTATTACACTATCTATTTTACTACATACATCATTATAGACAGACACATAATATGTAGTAGTTTGTTGTGGGCTAACCGTAATAGTACTTGTTGTACCTATAATTTGCGAAAATGAAGGCGATAACGACCACAAATAGTTTACATTTAAATAATAAGAATTTGCAATGACAGAAATATTTGTAATCTCACCTTTACAAATATCGACATCATTAGTATTAAGAGTTAAATTATCCACCATTACCGAAAAAGTAACTGTATCGGAAATATTACATGAATTTAAAGAAGAAGCTATTAAAGTAACATTATATATTCCAGGACTAGAATAAACATGAGAAGGATTTGGTTGAGTGGAATAAGTTCCATCACCAAAGTCCCAAAAATACTGAGTGGCCATTTGACTCATGTTTGAAAAATGCATTGTATCGCCTAAACAAACGGGTTGAGCTTCAAAATGTGCTACTGTGAGTGGTAATGCAAAACTGAATTTAAATAAAGCATTGTTACAATTAAAACCTGCATTGCCGTTATTATTAGACCAAGCCCCTGGATTTGGGTATGTTGGGAATTGATTGCACCCACCACAGCTAGCACAAACCGATTGGTATATATTACCCCACTTATCAAAGCGGCTAGTGCCACCATCAACATGATCGTGGCCACTGTACCCACAACTAGCATAGTGTATTTCGCCAAGAAAAGTAGCATATTCTATATGTGAAGCATCTTCGCTTAAAACCATTAAATAAAAATCTTGTCCATCGGTTTGCGATTGAAAGGCATTAGGAGTTACATACATATTTTTTGTTCCTTGAATTTGAGTCCAATCACCAGCCCATTCTCTTCCCCAACCAGAAATATAAACTCTATTACAATAATCAACAGAAAATGCAGTAAGTGAAATATTAGGTCTTCCAAGGCCTGTTCCAAAAGCTGTACTCCAAATCACTTGCGATAAATTATTGTTAAACTTAGTTATAAACTGACCACTACTGGGTGTACCAAAATTTGTGTTAATTATATAAGCATTTCCCAAAGCTTCGGTTTGCCCTGCCACATAAATGTTTCCTTGTTTATCAACTCTAACAAAATATAATTGATCGTAAGTATTTGTACCCCAGTATGTACATCTTAATATTGAACTTCCTGTATTATTAATTTTTGCTACAAATCCATTAACACTTCCAAAACCTGGATTCAGTGGTTGTATTACACCGCCTGTTGTTGGTATATTAGACGATAATGTACCACCAGCAATGTATACATTATTATTTCCATCAATATCAAGTGAATAAATAGCATCGTCTTCGGAACCACCAAAATAAGAGCTCCACAATAACTGTGAACAATGCGGATTAAGTTTAAATACTACCCCATCTTGCTGACCGTTATAACTTATATCAAAAGCACCTTGAGTAGTAGGGAAATTTGACGAAAACGTACAAGTTGCAACATAAATATTGTTTGTTTCATCGCAAATAACCTCTCCTCGAGCTCCATCGGCATAATTATAGTAAAGAGTACTGCTATTGCCTGTCATAATAAAATTTTCGTAATATTGTCGAAAGTTAAGACCATCGTTGTCGCTACCTCCAATAAATGTAGACCCTAGTAGCTGAGTGCCATCGGAACTTAGTCTAGTAATAAAAATATCGGTACCATTACCAAATCTGATCACATTGTCGTAAACAATAGTAGTACCCCCATTAAAGGTATTATCGTATGCATTTGAGGTAACAGGAAAATCGGCAGAACCAGTAGTACCCATTATTATTAGGTCGTTAGAACGATTACATACCAGACTATGTGGTAATTCTTCGCTTTGTGCTCCTCCTAAGTAAGTGGCCCATAAGCGTTGAGTACCATCGGCAGTATATTTTATAATGCCAATATCGCAACCCAATGCATACCACGATAAATTCGGATCGTAAGGTTCACCACCAGCAAAATTTACCTGAAAAGCACCTAGCGAAGTAGGATAGCCAACGTCAAAAACAATACCACCCGAAAAAGCATTATTATAGCTATCGAATGTTGCTGTAAATCCCCAGTTATCGGCCGATGAACCCGTATACGTCGAAAATACTATAGTTGGATCTATTATTAAATCGTAATTTTCGTTGTATTCATCAAGTATTTGAAACGCAACATATTTGTTAGCATATATCAAAAAATTACATTTAACTTCTTTTTTCTTACCATTTATTATTTGATAAGCATATGGTTTCAACTCTACGGTTCTTGTTAAAGATGTTTTTGCAACAACATTACCAGAATCATCGATATACAAAGAATCTACGCCCTCATATTTTATTTTTATATCATGAGGATTACCATTAGGATGAATAATAAAATCGTACTGAAGATTACCTTCTTTATTAAAATATATCTGATAGTCTATGTTATCATATATTCCTGGAAACAATAGTTTTTTGTATCTTCCTACTTTTGAAGCCCATTTTTCGGGATTATTTCCTATGAAATAATTTTCATAATCTTTTTCTTTTTCCAAAGGAATTGGAACACATATGTTTGCGCCATGAAAACTGAAACGAAAAGCATGAAAATGTACTACATCAATTTTTTTTTGGCCATTATAATTATGATGAGCTCTTGATTTATGAAAATCTTTTCCTGAATAAAAATTAAATGTAAAAGAGTTACTTTCTATAAAACATGCTCCTGTTGGAAATTTTACTTTGTATAAAATATTTTTTGGCCATTGTCCTTTGTTCTCTATAAAGGCATTCTGCGAATTTATTGAAGTTGCAATTAAAAGCTGAAATAATGCTAAAATTATTATCAATTTTACTACAATTTTTTTACAAATATAAAGAAAAAACAAAAAATTTAGATAAATGTTGCTTGTTTTCAAAAAAACTTACGATATAGGTGATATAATGTAAAAACAAAGTTTCCGAAAAGAAATATTTAACTCTATAAAAAAGGCTTTTTCAAATTAATGTTTTGTAACCAAAATGAACTTTTATATTTTTCCACAAAAAATTCATTGGATTTACTTTACCTATACCATAAGTAACAAAAAAAATTCCGTTTTTAGTAAATAAATCTATTCCAAAACCAGTTGCATGTGCAAAATAGTTTTTATTTTCATAATTAAACACCGAAAAATCGTAAAATGGATAAACTTGCGTCTCATTTCCAAGTATATAACGTAATTCAAGAGAAAGTAAATGATATGCATTTGCAAAAATAGATTCTTCGTCAAAACCACGTAAGTTTTTACTTCCTCCAAATTTTATCAGCTCATTTTTATATACAACATTAGAAATATATTCTGTAGAATTATTCAACTTTACTACAAATCTTTTATAAATATCAAAATAAAAATCAGACTTTAACGAAAAACTAATGTGTCTTTTATTAGCCAAGTCTGCAAAGGTAGTAAGAAGATAATTAAGCGATAAATTAATTCTTATTCCTTTTCTTGGCAAATATTGCCGATTTAATCTTGAATATCTGAGATTTATTCCATAGGCATATGATTTAAAAGATCTAAATTTTTCGTTATTAGTATACTTAGATACAACCGAATTTTTTTGAGAATACGAAAAACCAATTCCGTTTAATCCTAATAAATAATAGAAAACTGATGGATTAGAAACAGAGTTTACATAAGAGGTGTCGTGTTTATCGAGTAACAAATTATATTCTATACCAAATGGTAAATCTAAAAGATACGGATAGCCAAAAGAAGCTTGTAATTTTTGACTTTCTTTTGAATAACTTTTCCAGTTAAATCTAATAAAATCTGCATGCTTTAAAGTATTTAGCAAAGAAAAGTTAATTTCGCCTGTAAATGTTAATTTGTTTTCTTGATTTGAAAAACCCGCAACCCCATAAAATTGTTGAAATGAATTTTTTTCTATAAAACATCTTACTATTACTTTATCATTATAAAAGAATACTTTTGAAGCTTCTTTTGTTTTAATAAAAGCTAAGTCGTTAATTAATTGGTCGGTTATTGCTACATGCGATTCGTTATATGGTTTACCTTTTCTTAAGTTAAGATACGACATCAAAAAATTTTTAGAAATATATTTGTTACCAATAACATCTATTGAATCGTATGAAATAAAACTGTTTTTTCTTAACTTGTATAGTAAAAAAACCACATTGTTCTGAATATAAAGGCTATCGATAAAAATTTGACAAAATGGATATCCGCTATTTTCGTATCTCTTTAATAATTTATTGATTTTACTATTAAATTTTTTTTCAGATGCATAATAATACTTCTTACCCGAATGTTCAATAACAAAACGAGATGTTTCAATTAGAGTAAGATAAATTTTAAATTTATTCTCGTACGATATTATACTATCGCATTTAAAAAACTTATTTGTTAAACCAGCTACACAGCAATCGCACAAATTTATATCTCCATTTTTATAGAGAGAATCAATAGTTAATATTTTGTTGTATTTTTGCGAATTAACAAAACATTCAACTAAGTATTGTGAGTTTACCCGAAAAAAAATTACAAATAGGAAATATGAAAATACATATTTCACACGATTATATAAAATGTTGTTTCTTTAATAACTTAATAAGTTTTTCGGAAAAGTAAATATTATCTTTTTCTGTATATCTTTTTTCTGTAAACACATGAGCAAGTGTTTTAACATTATTAATACTTACAAGATCTTTGTAAAATTTGCTATTTTCTTTTTCTTCATATAAACTATTAATAATTTCTTCAGTATAATTTTTATAAGTTTCGTAATGTACAACAGCTTCTAATGGTAGTCTATCTGTCAATTCTGGTGATTCATCAGGATAACCGACAACTAAAGAAGTTACAGGAATAACACCATCTGGTAAATTTAAAATCTCGGTTATTTGGTCGGCATTATATAATGTTGTTCCAAGATAACATATACCTAAGCCATTATATTCTGCTTCGAGTGCAGCATTTTGAGCAGCAAGTAAAGCATCGATAGTGGCATTCATAAACCATAAGAAATTCCTGTATGCTGGTTTTGCATCTCGATAAATACACCACTTTTCGAATCTATTCAAATCGGCACAAAAAGTAAGTATAAGTGGAGCTTCTAAAACCATATTCTGTTTAAAATGAACTTCCCATAATCTTTTTTTAATTTCTTCATTTTTAGTTACAATTATGCTATAAAGTTGCATATTACCAGTAGTTGAAGCCCTTATTGCAGCTTTTAAAATACTTTCAATAATTTGATCCGGTACATTAATACTCTTATATTTTCTAATTGATCGGTGAGAAAAAATTGTATCCATTTTTTTTCTCAAAATTAATTTAACTTAATAAAAAAAATAACGATTATTTATATAAAATTTTTAACATCAAAAAACAATAAATGAGTAATTAATAAAGCATAAATAAACGTTTTACAAACATATTTTTATACAACAAAAAATAGTATATTTGCAAAAAATTTTTAAAATGTCATTAAGAAGTAAAACGTTGGAACTAATTCGCCGACGTCAACAGTATTTACAGGGCGGAGGCGAAAAAGCAATAGAAAAACAGATTTCGATGGGCAAATTAACTGCCCGAGAAAGAATAAAAGCTATCCTTGACAAAGATTCTTTTCAGGAATATGACCTATTTGTTGAACACGAAGCACGCGATTTTGACATGGGTAGTAAAGTACTCTATGGCGATGGAGTAATAACTGGAACAGGTACCATTTTTGGATCTCCAGTATGTATATTTGCTCAAGACTTTACTGTAGCGGGTGGTTCACTTGGCCTAATGCATGCACGTAAAATTGCAAAAATAATGGATCATGCTCTAAAATTAAGAATTCCTTTAATTGGAATAAATGACAGTGGTGGAGCTCGAATTCAAGAAGGAGTTAATTCGTTAGCTGGTTATGGCGAAATATTTTTCAGAAATACCTTAGCTTCGGGAGTAATACCTCAAATTTCTGTAATTTTAGGGCCTTGCGCTGGAGGAGCAGTGTACTCACCTGCTTTAACCGACTTTGTTTTTGTAGTAGACAATATTTCAAAACTTTTTATTACTGGTCCTGAAGTTATAAAAGCTGTTATTGGTGAAGAAATAAGCATGGAAGATTTAGGCGGAGCTCGTGTACATGCCGAAATTACAGGTAATGCTCATTTTTATGCATCAAGCGAACAAGAATGTTTCGAACAAGTAAAGAAACTTATCACTTTTATACCATGGAATAATAGCAGAAGAGCATTACCCTTTAAACCTAAAGAGCCTCTTAAAGATTTTAATATAGAAAAAATTGTCCCCGAAGACCCAACTCTCCCTTACGACGTAAGAGATGTTATTAAAGCTGTTGTTGACGATAGCGATTTTTTTGAAGTTCAAGAATTATGGGCACGTAATATTGTAATAGGATTTGCTCGAATTAACGGTGAAAGTGTGGGTATTGTGGCAAATCAGCCAATGTATCTTGCAGGCGTGTTAGATGTAGATTCTTCCGACAAAGCCGCTCGTTTCATAAGGTTTTGCGATGCTTTCAATATTCCTATTATTACTTTTGTTGACATACCAGGGTACCTACCAGGTGTAGATCAAGAACATGCTGGTGTAATACGACACGGTGCAAAATTATTATATGCATACAGCGAAGCTACTGTACCTAAAATAACAATAATATTAAGAAAAGCATACGGAGGTGGGTATATTGCAATGGGCTCAAGACATTTACGAGCCGATTTTGTTTTTGCATGGCCAACTGCCGAAATAGCTGTGATGGGACCCGAAGGAGCTGCTAATATAATTTTCAGAAAAGAAATTGCAGAATCGCCCGACCCAGAAAAAACAAGACAACAAAAAATAAAAGAATATAAAGAAAAATTTGCCAACCCATATGTGGCCGCCGCTAAAGGTTACATTGATGCCGTAATTGAACCTAAAGAAACAAGAAAAATGCTCGTACACTGCATAGAGATCTCAAAAGAAAAAGTTAATACTAATCCTCCAAAAAAACATGGCATACCTCCCTTCTAAAAATTTGTGGATATGAAAAAATCAAAATCTAAATTACAAAAATACGATAAACTTATTATCGACGATACAGAATACAAAACTCTTTTAACTAAAAAATTTATTAATAGGAAAAAGTGGGTTAGCTCAGACCCATCTCTTATTGTGGCTTTTATACCAGGGGTTGTAAGAAAAATTTTTGTTTCTGAAGGCGATAAAGTTGAAGAAGGCGATAAAATTATTATCTTAGAAGCAATGAAAATGAAAAATATTATAAAAACAGAATATTCAGGTATTGTTAAAAGCATAAATGTAAGTGAAGGACAAAGTATTCCTAAAGGATACGTAATTGCCGAAATAGACATACAAATTAATGAGAAGGAAAAAAAAGAATAAAATTTTTACATTTTAAAAATCTTTTTTTTTTATCAATTTTTTTTGGGTTTTTAACTCAACATAGCTAAAATTAAAAGAAAAAATAAAATATTTATTTTTATGCTAAAACAAAAAAGATCTTATAACAATTAATTTTTTAAATATTTTCAAATTATACTGATAATACAAAACATGCGATTATAAACTATAGAATTATAAATAGAGTAAATCGCAAATACTCATAAACACATAGACTCAATAAAGATAATAAAGCATATAATTATTTCAAGGGTTGTGTATAAGTTTAACAAAAGATGAATGTAATTTTATTAATACATAGCTAAATAAATTTGGTATTTCGTAAATAACTGTATATTTCAACAATCTTTTTACTTCTTAAAAAACTTACCTGACAAAATTTTTGTATTACCATATATTTTAACAATGTAAGCTCCAGATGGTAAATCGCTTATATCAATTTTTTCGAGTTTATTACCTTCTAATATCGTTTCGAATAACAATCGTCCCAAAATATTGTATATTTTCATAACATTTCCTATATTTTCAGGTATTTCAATATTTATAAAATCCTGTGCAGGAACGGGGTAAATTTTAATCTCTTTATCATAAAAATTTTCAACAACTTTATGCCATTGATTCCAATTCCATATAGCAAAAGCATACTCTCCTTTGCGCAAGGTATCTACAATGAGGTAGCCATTATAAGGAGTACCATACCTTGTAAATGGAATAAGTTGCCAATTGCAATATTTATTTTTACGATACACAAGTACTAATGAATCTATAGAATTAGTTATAAGTTCATTATCAAGACCTCCAGCAGAATTACTTTTTATGTAATTAAATTTTCCTTTCATAACAAAAGTCGAATCGAAAATTCCTTCTATTGACCAATATCTTTCTTTTGAAAGAATGAGACCAGGAATAGGTACTTTAAAATTATCGGGAGCAACCCAATGGTGAGTTACCCGTATTAAAACTGAATCAGAAATACTTGAAACAACGCCACTAAAATGTGTCTTATCAAATGTAAAGTTACCTGTGCTTTTTATAATTTTCCAATCAGAAGTTTTAGCATCGTTGTATTTTTCGTAAAAGTCAACACAATAAGTAATTGGAGAAATCGACAGATGAATTGTATCGATGCCATAACCATTTATTAAATTTATGTCATAAGTATACGTGTTCCATAAGCTATCGAAAAATGTAATTTGAGTTTTTGCATACTGGGAATATGAGTTTCTTCCGCGCAATTTTTCGGAGGAAAAAATAACATAAACATTATTACCTAAACCAACAACAGAATCAACCCAGTAATGAGGAAATCCTGGAGTAAAAACCCATGTATTAAAAAATTCCTTGATTTTATATCCACTAATCGAATCTAAATAATTTGCCATTTGTTCCGACGAAATGTGCGAAAAAGCAAAATCTTGTAACATCTTTTTTACCGAGGCATAAAATGCGCTGTCTCCCATAAACGAACGCAAGTTAAGTACTACAAGTGCTCCTTTATCGTATGAAGAAGTACCATAAGTATATTGTTGAGGTATATTGTTTAAAGCATGATACCCCCCTTCTTCTATATGGGCATACCTTAAAACATTATATAGTTTATTGCGTTTATTTGATAAATAAACTGAATTACCATAATAAGTTTCATCATATAAAAATTCCGTAAATGTTGCCCATCCTTCATTTATCCACATTTCTTCAGCTTTACTACATGTTATTAAATTTCCAAACCAATGGTGCGATAATTCGTGAGTATATAATTTTTCGTATTGTGTATTACCATTTATTGCAAATTTTGGATAAGCAATATTTGTAGCATGTTCCATAGCACCATTGTTAAATTCAACCTCAACGAAACCTACTTTTTCCCACCTATATGGTCCGAATTTATCGATAAATAAGTTCAAAATGTTTTTTAGGTTAATAAACGATTGTTTAGCTTTCAATGTATCGGAAGGGAAAACCCATAATTGAATAGGGATGTGCATTTTATCAATGGTAAGAGAATCGTTCAATACAACATACTCTCCAACGGCAACCGATGCAAGGTAAGATGGTATAGGGGTTTTTATTTTCCACACACACTTTCGTTTACCATTACAATAATCGTTAACCGATTTTAGTAACCCATTACACACCGCCATATGATTATTGGGCCACGAAACAATAATATTAAAATCGTAAGTTGCTCTATCTATGAAATCGTCGACGCATGGGAACCATGCTCTTCCAAAATTATGAGGGTAAGATTCAAAAGCAACGCCCAGATTAAATGCATTGTTTTGTGTCCAAATAAAGCCCCCCCATCCCATTCCTGTATCCTGTTGAGGCTGACCAAAATAATAAATTGTAACTAAAAAGGTGTCGCCTATATTTTTAGGTGGCTCTAATGGAATACTTAACAATACATCATTATAAACGTAATTATTAACATTCTGATAATCTACTAAAATACTATCAATAATCATACCAAGTAAGTCAAGATGCATTATATTTAAATTATTAATTTTTGGAGTTACAACAATTTCTACATAACCTTTAATGAACTTGTTTTGAAAATCAGTAATATCAAGGTTAATTGAATAATGAATAACATCAATAGAATCGCTATGTAAAGAATAAGATTTTTGAGTTATTAATACTATTAATAAAAAAAATATAAAACAATTTTTCATAAATTATTTATTTAGGTTTCAAACAAATTTCTATAAAATTTTCTTCAAAAAATATGAAAGTTAGAATTTTTTAATCATCTTTGAAAAAATTTTTTTGTATGAAACTAATTACAAAACAAACACTTTATTACTTTTTACCAATTATTATATTCATTGCAATTTCATTTATTTATTTTTCACCTATTTTACAAGGAAAAAGATTGCAACAAAGCGATGTAATGAATTATACTGGAATGGCAAAAGAAGCTCTTGATTGGCAAGAAAAAACAGGTAAACCAGTATTGTGGACAAATAACATGTTTGGAGGCATGCCAACTTATTTAACAATAAATGTTGCTCAAAATAATTTTTGGAAATATTTACACATAATTTTAACATTTAATGCTTTTAAGCCTGTTGGTATGCTTTTTTTATATCTTTTAGGTTTTTATCTTAGTATGCTTCTTTTAAGATTTCCTCCACTTTTGTCGGTATTCGGTGCAATTGCTTATGCTTTTTCATCGTATTTTATAATAATACTTGAACCCGGTCATATTACAAAAGCTATGTCAATAGGTTACTTACCACTGATTGTTGCATCTGTTATTGCAACTTATAAATATAAATCGTTTATTTATCCAATTATTTTTGCAATAGCTCTCAATCTTCAATTAATGGTAAATCATATGCAAATAACATATTACACTTTTCTTATAATTTTAGTGTTTGTTATTGTTCACTTTGCCGATGTTATAAAAACAAAAGAATTTATAGCTTTTATTCGACAATCAGTTTTTTTAATAATTGGTGGTCTTATTGCCATTGGGTGTAATGCAACTACCTTATTATTAACAAATGAATACGGTAAATATTCTACAAGAGGTAAATCGGAATTAACTTTCGATAAAAACAATAAAACAAATGGGCTCGATCGTGATTATATTACAAGCTGGAGCTATGGTATTGACGAAACTCTTACTTTACTTATTCCTGATGCTAAAGGTGGTGCTTCTTACACTAATGTTGGCGAAAATTCTAATACATATAAATATTTTGCTGAACGATATGGTTCAGTAGCGGCTAAGGAAATAATAAAAAATACACCTACTTACTGGGGTACACAGCCCTTTACCAGTGGTCCCGTTTATGTAGGTGCTCCTGTTTTCTTCCTTTTTATATTAGGAATATTCTATTTAAAAAATAGTCTTAAATGGTTTGTTTTAATTATTACAATTTTTTCTATTCTATTGTCGTGGGGAAAAAATTTTCCGTGGCTTACTAACTTCTTTATAGATTATTTTCCTGCTTATAGCAAATTTAGAACTGTAGCCATGATACTTGTTATTGCCGAATTCGCTTTTCCTTTCATGGCAGTTTATTTTCTTCATGAAGTGCTAAAAAAAGAATTAAATAAAGATAAACTAATAAAATCTTTAAAATATTCAACTCTTATAGTTGGTGGAATTTTAGTTATATTAGGCATTTTTTCAACTGTTTTTTTCGATTTCACTTCGCCAATAGACGCTACATTAAAGCAATATGGTTATCCAGTCGACGAAATTATTTCCGATAGAATATCAATGTTTAAAACCGATACTTTTCGTTCTCTCTTTTTTATTTTAATTGTAGTACTTTTTATTTTCTTATTTATTAAAAATAAGATTAAACCTGCTTTTTTTATAATTGGAATTTCGTTAATTACTTTAATCGATTTATGGGCTGTAAACAAAAGGTATGTTCATAATGAATTATTTGTAGAAAAAAGTAAAATCAAAAATCCTTTTATTCCTACTTCTGTCGATCTTGCCATTTTGCAAGATACATCTTATTATCGTGTACTAAATCTTGCTGTTAATACTTTTAACGATGCTAGTACTTCATATTATCATAAGTCTATTGGTGGTTATCATGGTGCAAAAATGAAACGCTATCAAGAACTTATTGAGCATCATATTTCAAAAAATAATTTTAAAGTTCTTAACATGCTTAATACTAAATATATAATATATAAAGAAAAAGACGATAAATTAAACTATTTTATAAACGACAGTGCTTTGGGCAATGCATGGTTTATTAAAAAATACCGATTAGTTGAAAATGCTGATAGCGAAATTGTAGCTTTAAATAATTTTAACCCAGCCATCGAATCTATCGTAGATAAAAGATTTAAAAAAATAGTAGAAAATCAAAAATTTGAATATGATTCTACTGCAACAATTAAATTAATATATTATTCTCCTGAAAAATTAATTTATAACTATGAGGCACAAACACCACAATTCACTGTTTTTTCAGAAATATACTACGATAAAGGATGGAATCTATACGTTGATGGAAAGAAATGGGAATATTTTAGGTGTAATTATGTACTTAGAGGTGCTATTTTACCTAAAGGTAAACATAAAATTGAATTTATATTTGAACCACAAACATATTACATAGGCGAAAAAGTCTCACTTATTTCTTCGTTTGTACTTTTATTTTTGAGTGCCGCTTCTACGGTTAATTTAATTATAAGAAAAGGCAAATCAAATATTAAGAAATCAAATACCTGACTTTACTTTAAAGAAAATATTCACTTTTGAGTATTTGCAAAATTACTTAATTATTTAATAAGTGAAATGTCGCTTCTTCTTTATTGTAGGTTAAATTATATACAATTCAATTAATTGACTCTAAAAGTTTTTTGATAACGAATTTTACAAATTCATAACATAAATTACGCTTGTTTATTACGAAAAATACGGTTAACTTTGAAAATTCTTTTGTTTGTGAAGTGTTATATTATATTGATAATAATATTCCATTTTATTTCATTACATTCCCAAATAGTAACAAAAGTTACAGGGAGAATTACTGATTATGATACAGGTGAGCCTCTTCAATTTGTAAACATTTTTATAAAAGGCACTCAAATTGGTACAATTACCGATGAAAAAGGGCGCTATTCGCTCGAAATAAATATAAAATGCGACTCCATCACTGCCTCTATTGTAGGATACAAAAGCGTAACAAAGCCAATAAAATATGGTAGATTTCAAACAGTGGATTTTAAATTAAAGCCTATTGCTTATACTTTATCTGAAATAAATGTTATCGATACAAAAAAAAGAAAAAAACATAAAGACACACTTGCCTTAGAACTAATTGAAAAGGTACTTAAAAATAAAAAGAAATACGATATAGATAATTTTGATTATATAGACTACGAAACTTACAATAAAATTCAGTTCGATTTAAACAATATAAACGACAATTTATTAAATAACAAAATATTAAAGCAATTTTCATTTGTTAGAGATTATATAGATACTTCGACTATTGACAATCGACCATTTTTGCCAATATTTTTTTACGAATCACACACTAAGTTTTATAAAAGACGCGAACCAAAAGACGAAAAAGAATATATTATTGCCACAAGAGCATCGGGAGTGAAAGATAAAAGCATAAGTCAGTTAATGGGTAATATGTATATAAAATTTAATTTTTACGATAATTATATCGACTTTTTTGGAAAAGGCTTCATATCACCTATAGCAAGTTTAGGTCGTTTATACTATAGATATTATCTTATAGATAGTGCTATTGTTGAAAGTAAAAAAATGTATAACATAGCATTTGTGCCAAAAATAAAACAGGAAAATGTTTTTAGTGGTAGTTTTTGGGTAGTAGATTCGGCTTTTGCTATTTCAAAACTTGAATTCAAAATTGGTAAAGAAGTAAATATTAATTTCGTTAATAACTTAATAATAAAGCAAGAATATCAAGAAGTAGAAGGAAAATATTGGTTATTGTCTAAAGAACAAATTGTTGTTGATTTTAATCTTTTTAAAGACCCTAACGAAGCAATAGGTTTTTATGGTAAAAAAACTACTTATTATAAAAACTATAATATAAATATTCCTCACGACAAAAATGTATATGAACCTTTAGTAGATATAATAGTTGACAACAATGTTACTGAACACAGAGATTCGTATTGGGATAGCATAAGAGTAGAACCTCTTTCTCAGAAAGAAAAGGGTATCTTTGAAATGGTAGATAGTATAAAAAACATAAGGGCATTTAGGACTTTTTACGACATTATGAATATGATTGTAACTTATTATCATGTTTGGGGTAAAGTGGAAATTGGGCCCTATTTTACATTTTACAGTTACAACACAATAGAAGGTAACAGGTTAAAAATTGGCATGAGAACAAGTAATGAGTTCAGTAAAAAAACTATGCTCGAGGGTTATCTTGCCTATGGAACTCGCGATGGAAAATTTAAAGAAGGATTTTCATTTCTTCATTATTTCAAAAAAATTCCGGAGAGATCTTTATCTTTTTCTATAATGCACGACCTTGAACAACTCGGACAAAGTATTAACGCATTTAGAGAAGATAATATTCTTACTTCAGCATTTAGGAGAGGGCCACAAAATACTCTATCGCCTATAAATAAAATAGAAACATCGTATGAACACGAATGGAAACAAAATTACTCTACCACAGTAGGGATTCTTTGGCAACAATTGTACCCATTTAAAGGTCAGATATTTTTAGTAGGTAATAAATATTTCGATTATTTTATAACCAATGAATTTTTTATTAAAACAAGAATTGCTTACAACGAAAAATTCATCATGGGAGAATTTGAAAGAGTGAGTTTGGGCACAAAATATCCAATTATTATTTTTCTTGCCTCAAAGAGTTTTAAAAGAGTTTTGTTTTCCGATTTCGATTACGAAAAACTTCAGTTAAGTATTGAGCATTGGTTTAATATTTATCCATTTGGTTGGAGTTCATATTATATTGAAGGTGGTAAAATATTTGGTCGACTTCCTTACCCTTTGCTTAAACTACACGAAGGTAACCAAACATATTTTTTTGATCCTTTTGCTTTCAACCTTATGAATTATTATGAATTTGTGAGCGACCAATGGCTTTCTTTTTCGTATACACATTATTTTGATGGTTTCTTTCTAAATAAATTGCCTTTCTTAAGGCAGTTAAAGCTAAGAGAACTAATGTGGGGTAAGTCATTATTCGGTAATATTAATGCCGAAAATGTTAATTATATGTTATTTCCCCCCAACCTTTTTACATTAGATAGAAAACAAAACATAAACAAACTCAAACCATATATTGAAGTAGGCGTTGGCATCGAAAATATCTTTCGTTTTGTAAGAGTAGATTTTGTCTGGCGTTTATCTTATTTAAATCATCCTAATATTTCTAAGTATGGATTAAGATTTTCAATGCAATTTAAATTTTAACGAAAGTTAAATCGTAATTCACCTTCTTATAGGTTTACATATGGTTTTAGCTCATAGAAAATATAAGTTCTCTTTAACGGAATGTTGTCTTAGTTGTTAGTTTTAAATGCCTGTAGATATTCTCGACAAATTTTATTAATAAGACCTTTTCTATTTAAGGCAAAATTATACTGAGACCTTTGTAAAACTACCTAAAAATTTTTTTATAATTATATATAATTGAAAATCAATATTTTCAAAATACATAGGGACCCTTACAAAAGATTTTGCAAGGTTCTCAAATTGTTCTTTAAATAACCATCAAAGTGAAGTTAAAAAAAATATGAAAAAAAATAAAACTTATGATGTTTCCTGCTTAATTATATAGAAACAAAAAAGTTAAAATGAGCTAAAGCAAAAAAAAGAATTCGTATTAAAAATAGTAAATTTGAAAAAATAAATGTTTAAAGTTGAAAACTATTAAAAATTGAGTGTCATTTTTACAGCAATAACAATAAATACTATTAGAGTTAAAAATATCGAGACCTTTGCAAAACTACCTAAAAATAATTTTTTTACAATTAAATATAATTGAAAATCAACATTTTCCAAAATATTTAATGACCTTTATAAAAGATTTTGCAAAGTTCTCGTTACAAGTAATTTTAACTTTTTAAGCTATTCTATAATTCTATTTTAGTTAGCAACAAAATAAAACATTTACCTTGCAACTTTTTCGAGCCACTTTAGCATAACTAACATTGTTGCCATTGAAATAAAACAAACTATAACAAAGACTAAC
>JAOAFV010000061.1 GCA_026416095.1 Bacteroidales bacterium
AGATGTGTATAAGAGACAGTAATAGTGCAGACGCCGTTATTAAAGAGCAAGCGTCGCAACGACATAGAGATAGCGTTATCGATATTTGATGAGAGCAGGGGTCACGAGTTAAGTATAGATGAGGAGCAATACCCACCGAAATATAGAGATGTGATACGACTTTTGAATAAAGCGATAGTGGACAGTGAGATAAGGAAGCAGATGGAATTAGAGGACGAGATAATAGAGGAGTTTCGGATATGGGAAAGGACACAGATGGAGTTAAAAGAAATGGTGAAGCAAAAAGAGGAAGAATTAGAGCAAAAAGAGAAAGAACTTGAACAAGAACGACAACGTGCCGACCAAGAACGACTTGCAAAAGAACAAAAAGAGAAAGAACTCGAACAAGAACAGTTACGGCTCATAGCAATAATTAAAAACCTACATGCTCAAAACTTTACACCCCAGCAAATTGCATCTATTGTTAATTTGCAAACCGAACAAATTAATAAGATTTTAGAAAATCTAAATAATACGTAAATACGTTACATGAAAATTAAGATATTAATTTAATTCTAAAATTATAGCACATAAACGAAAAATTTATTTTATAATAGTTTTTCTTTCTGTTCAACTAAAAACAGCAATAATAAAAAACACAATACGAAAAACTATTACCTGCAAGCATTGATTCTCTCAAACAGCTTATTTGTAATTAACCATTATCAATATTCTTAAAATGCAAATTTTTGACAACATAGCAAAAATATAAATAAGCGTTAGTTTAACGCAAAATTAAAATATTTAAATTTAACAATCATTAAAAACTACATAATAAAGAAAATTACCTCTGGAATATAAAACTGCTAAAAAACAAAACAAATATCTTGTAAAGCAAAAATTATATATTACAATACAACCAAAGCAAATATAATTAAGCTTAAGTTTCAAATATTTTTTCAAAAAAAATATTAGTACAGTTTTAAACAACATTGAAATATTGAAATATTTTACGCTTATTATAAATGCATTCTAAGAATATTAATGTTATAACAAAAAATTAAAAATTTTTGAAATACCTGTGAATTTTTTCTCTAATGTTTACTTTGCACATGTAGTTTTAAAAATTAATTAGTCATATTACTATATTTAAAAAATAGTAATTTTGCAATACAATTAAGTTTCTTAAACATTATTAATAATTTAAAGCATGCAAGTATTACCTGTAGTTGAAACTTTTTACTCAATACAAGGAGAAGGTTTTTACTGTGGAAAAGCAGCTTTTTTTATTCGCCTTGCAGGTTGCGATATTGTTTGCCATTGGTGCGATACACCCTACTCATGGAATATTAATAATGGTAAAAACATATCTATAAAAAAATTATTAAATATAGCCAAGGAATATAAAAGTAAACACATTGTCGTTACTGGAGGTGAACCTTTTACTTATAACTTAGAAACTTTCACTAAACTGTTTAAAGAAAATAAATACTACTTACAAGTTGAAACAAACGGAACAAAACTATTAACAGGTAATTGGGATTGGATTGTTTTTTCACCAAAAAAATGGACACAACCACTTGATTGTTATTTCAAATTAGCAAATGAATTAAAAATAATAGTGGCCGATACTTCCGATTTTCAATGGGCACAATATTGTAAAACAAAAATAAATAGCTTTGCTAAATTATACTTACAACCTGAATATTCCGTTAAAAATAAAATTATACCCGAAATTATAAACTTCATTAAAAATAATCCCGAATGGAATATATCTTTGCAAATACATAAAATATTAAATATACCTTAATGAAAAACAAAGTTTTACTTTTATTATTATTGTTCGTTTTTAATCTCCATTCACAATATACAACAAAAAGTAAAAAAGCTATAAAAAATTTTGAAAAAGCTTTACAATATTACAATATAGGCAACCTTTTAGATGCTCAAAAATATGCAAAACAATCAATAAAAATAGATTCATTGTTTATTGAACCATATTTGTTACTTGCCGATATCTATAACGAAAAAAAACAATACAAAGAAGAATCAATTGTAATTGAAAGAATTTTAAGTTTAAACCCCAATTTTAATACTAAGCTTTTCTATAAGGCTGGTATGGCTTATAAAAATCAATATAATTTTGAAAAAGCGATATATTACTTTACAAAATTTTTAGAAACAGATACCCAACACAGAAGTATACATGTTGAAGCTAATAATTTACTAAAAAAGTGTAAATTTGCCGATTCTTTAGTAAAACACCCTGTACCTTTTAACCTTTATTCACTCATTCCAATAAACTCTAATTTCAAAGAATATTGGCCTTCTCTTACTGTTGATGGTAACGAATTCGTATTTACACGACAATTGCCATCCCAACATTTAAATATTGATGGCAGTACGGCATTTCAAGAAGATATTTTTATGTCGTATTATAACAAAGAAAAAGGATTCTCAACACCTATTCCACTCGCAATAGTAAATACCCCCGACAACGAAGGTTCATCGCATTTATCGGCAAATGGTAAATATTTATTTTACGTAGCTTGCAATAGAAAAGAAGATTATGGTTCATGCGATATTTATGTTTCTACAAGAAAAGGTAATACGTGGAGCAAAGGTAAAAATTTAGGCCCTCCCATAAATTCATCTTATTGGGAAAGTAATCCTGCAACTTCGGCCGATGGTAGAATATTACTTTTTTCTTCGGACCGACAACCCTCTTTAGGAGGAAAAGACATTTTTATTGCATTTCAAAAAGATGATGGCTCATGGACAGAACCAGTAAATATTGGCAATAGCATTAACACTCAAGGCAATGAATATGCTCCTTATTTACACCCAGATGGTAAAACATTGTATTTTAGCTCCGATGGCTGGCCAGGTATTGGTGGACAAGACATTTTTGTATCCTTCTTAAATGATGATAGTTGCTGGACTACCCCACTTAATTTAGGGTACCCTATTAATACTCCATTCGATGATTTTGGTCTTATTGTTGCTTCCGATGGAAAAACCGCTTACCTCTCTTCTAACCGCGAAAATAAAAACGATTGGAATATTTACACATTTGAACTATACCCACAAATAAGACCGTCCCCCGTAAATTATATCAAAGGTAATATTGTAGATGCAAAAACAAAAAAGCCTATTGCTGCTACTGTTACAATTTACGATATTGAATCAAATAAATTAATTTATAAAACAAAAACTACTTACGACGACAATTCTTATTTAGCTATACTACCTTTTCGAAAAGAATATCTAATGAATGTTTACTCTGACGGGTATATCTTCTACAGCGACAATTTTGTTGTAAAAGATACTTCAACTATAAACATTCCTTTTATTAAAAATATCGAACTCCAACCTATTGAAGTAGGAGTAACAACAATTTTGCGAAATATTTTTTATGAGTCCGATAAATATGAATTACTTCCTAAGTCTAAAAAAGAATTAGAAATAGTTGTTAACTTTTTGAAAAAAAACCCATCTTTAAAAGTTGAAATTGGTGGACATACCGACAATATTGGCTCTTATGAATACAATTTAAAACTATCTGAAAAACGGGCATTTAAAGTCTATGAATATCTTATAAATAATGGAATCCCTGAAGAAAGAGTTACTTACAAAGGTTATTCTTTTTCTGTACCTATAGCTACTAACGATACAGAAAACGGAAGAAGCCAAAACCGAAGAACAGAACTTAAAATTATAAGCAAATAAACTATGTACGATTTGTTTTTTAATAAATTAAAATATTTTCTAAATAACGACGTTAAAGTAACAGAAATATTTTCAGCAAAAAACTTTTGCTATGTCGAATTAAATAACCACACTCTTGGATTATCACTGAATTTTTCCAATCTAAATGTAATGAATAATAATGTAAATAGTATAGAATCGGTTTATTATAATTATCCTGTAGAAATTAAAATTGCTCTCCTAAACGCTATAAGTAATTACATTCTTAATAATTTGAATTATGAATTAAAGTTTCCCAAATTTTATTGCGATCCAATTGATTTATTTTATTTTAAGAATAAAAAAGTCTTACTTTTTGGTTATTTTAAAACGTATGTAGAAAAATTATTACCTCTTACCGAAGCTTTAAAAGTAATAGAATTAAATCCAAATATTATTTTACCCGAACATAAACATTTATTTGTGGAATATAATTCTTTTCGTAATATTTTTTCTAATTTTAATTTTTTTATTATAACTGGTTCGTCGCTTGTAACACTTAAATACTTTGAAATTGTTGAAACAATTAAAAATAAAGGAATAAAAATATTGGTAGGCCCCACTGCTGGAATTCTACCTAACTTATTATTCGACACAGGCATCGATGCAATTGGTGCTTCGCAAATACTTGATACTAAAAATATCAAATTATATATTAAAGATGGCTATTGTTTTGCCGACTTACATAAAAAAGGATTAGTTAAAAAAATAACATATAAAAAAATTGGAGAAACATGAATTTAGCAGAACGAATGCGACCTAAAACTTTAAATGAATTTGTAGGGCAAAGCAAAATTCTTGGCGAAAATGGTATGTTAAGAAAAATGATAGAAAACAAAAATATAAGTTCAATGATATTTTGGGGGCCTCCTGGTTGTGGTAAAACTACGCTTGCTCTTATTATTGCCAATTCTCTAAACAGACAATTGTTTCATTTAAGTGCTATCAATGTTGGCGTAAAAGAAATAAAAGAAATAATAGAAAAAATAAAAAAAGAACCAATGTTATTTCCAGAACCTCCAATAGTTTTTTTAGATGAGATTCATCGCTTCGCTAAAAATCAGCAAGATTCTTTACTTCATGCTGTAGAAAAAGGAATATTTATTCTTATTGGAGCAACCACAGAAAATCCTTCTTTCGAAATTATAAATCCTCTTCTTTCTAGATGCCATATTTTTATACTTGAACCACTGGAATATAACGAATTGAAATTTCTTCTTGATAAAGCAATAAAAGAAGACATTATACTTAAAAAAAAGTATATAGAAATAAAAGAATACGAAGCCCTTATTACTTACAGTGGCGGAGATGCACGAAAAATGTATAACATTCTAGAATTAATTGTAAATGCCACATCTTCCAATAAAGTAATAATTGATAATTCAACTGTCGAAAATTTTTTAAACAAAAATATTTTAAAATACGATAAAAAAGGAGAATATCATTACGATATAATTTCAGCATTTATAAAATCAGTAAGAGGGAGCGATCCAAATGCGGCCCTATACTATCTTGCACGTATGCTTGATGCCGGCGAGGATATTGAATTTATTGCCAGACGTTTAGTTATCTTAGCTGCCGAAGATATAGGGCTTGCAAATCCAAATGCATTACTTATTGCTAATGCCGCCTTCGATGCAATTCACAAAATAGGCATGCCAGAAGCAAAAATTATTCTTTCAGAAGCAACAATATATCTTGCTTCATCGCCAAAAAGTAATAGTGCCTATGTGGCAATAGAAAAAGCAATTGAAGCCGTTCATACCTATGGCGATTTACCTGTTCCATTACATCTTAGAAATGCTCCAACTAAACTCTTAAAAGAAATAGGGTACCACAAAGGATATAAATACCCTCACGATTACGATAATAATTTCGTTGTGCAAGAATATCTTCCACAAAAAATTAAAAATCTAGTATTTTACGAACCTCAAAATAATCCTCGTGAAAATGAAATTAGAAAATATCTTAAAAATTTTTGGAAAGAAAAATATGGTTATTAACCCAAGTTTTTAATCGGGTAAAAAAGATTTAACTACCAACATAATTATATTTTAACAACTTTACCGTACTTTACGCAGCTTCCATTGTTCGTTATAACTCTTAATCTATAAAAATAAACCCCATTTCCAACTCTATCGCCATAAGTATCGGTGCCATCCCATTCAATAAAATTGCTTCTAAAACTATCGGAATAAAATTCTTCAATTATAGTTTTTATTACCTTACCTGTCATTGTTAAAATCTCAAGGTGAACTAATACATTATTGTTCAACTGGTTATGCTCAAAAAAGAATCTTGTTTTAGTAGTAAAAGGATTAGGATAATTATACACACGATCTATTACCAGTTCTTTTTCTTTGTACACTGTAAACGAAATTTGCTTTATCGATTTATTATTTAAAATATCTGAAGCTTCTACGGTAATTGTATGTTTTCCTTCTGAAAGATTTTCAAATTTATATTCCACTTTTCCTTTTTGATAGTTATCGATTTCAGCCGAAAAATAATCATTAAGTTTAATTTTATTATTGCTATTATCAAGATAAGCAAAAATTCCATTACCAATTGAGTTAGAAGTTATATTTATTCCACTTTCATCTTGAAGCAAAACAATTAATGTTGGGTTCTCATTGCATATACTACCGTCTGTAAATTTTTCATCATTTATATATAAATTAATATCAGGTCCTTTATTATCTGAAACATTAAAATAATCGCCACCTAAAATCAATTTACTGTAATTACCTGCAGCATCTTTATTGTTAGTTTTATCTTCAGCATATAAACTAATTTTTCCATATCCTTCGGAATAATTAATATATTTTGGAATAGGAAACGAAAATTTAAATAATCCATTTTTTACTGTTGCTTTACCTTTAAACAAAATATTATTTTGAATTTTAAAAAAAACTGGTGTTCCTCCATCATTGGCTAATGTTGATGTACTATTGGGTTTATCGTAAACTGTAATATATAATGTTCCATTAAAATTAGAACAAATACTTTCATTATCTTTAATTTTTCCACTTATAGTGACAATAGATAAGGGCCTAATTGTATCGGAAAAAACGTCAACAGGTTTATGGTTTATGCTATCGATAGTTATGATGTAATCTGGGAAATCAAGTGCTAAAGCTGGATCGCCTATAAGTGTGAAATTTCGTTTGTTAATATCGGCAGGACCTCCTGTATTGTTTTTAGATATACGATAAATATCTCCAACTTTTAACCTTTTTTTAATACTCTCAGGTTTCAACATTGCATAAAATATTTGTTTATTAAGAGCAAAATTGGAATTTGCAAAAACGGCCCTAGTTGTTGAATATTCAACAATTGCACCACCATTTGGATTAATAAAAGCATATTCACCAGCAGATGTTCTTTCATGATCATCCCATCTACTAAATTCGCACGTGGCGGTAATAAAGAAAAAAAGCTTGTTATAATTTTTCCAATTTAAAATATCAGATACAATTATAACATGCTCATGAGTCAAACCATATTCATTACCATGTCCTATATAATTTATTATAAACGACCCTTTTTCTACCTTATTTTTAATGGCATCGTGTGCATCAGGGTAACGATTACCAGTTGGCGTGCTTATTTGTTTATAAGCATCTAAGTAAATTTTCTCAGTATTAAAATTTTTCCAAACACTATCCAGATACGAAGATAAATACTCTGATTCAACAACATACTCATTCCCATCTTCATCGTCGGCAATAAAAGTAATCACATTTTTCCAATCACCAAGTGAATTAGTAGAATAATAATTTTTTATTTTATTAAGAATTATATGTGCTTCGTTAATGTTATTTACTGGAATTCTTCCTACTCCAACTTCTAAAGTTCCAAAATACTCGTATTCATTATCATCAAGCATCCCATAATAGTCGTCGGTGGTGAAACCACTTAAAGCATCTGGACTTGAATTATTTGCTTGATAGGTTGGTATAATATTATTCATTAGCCTTTTGTTATCGTAAGAACCATCGCCCAATAGTAATAAATACTTAGGTGAGGTTGTAGAATCAGAGGCTTTGTCGTATAACATTTTCATAAAAAAACGTATTGCCGTAATATCTGGTATACCAGAAGAAAATTCATTATATATTTTATCGGGGGTTAATACAACAACATTCAAATTATCTTTTTCGTTATGTATTTTTGCAATTTCGTTTGCCACCGGAGTTAATTCTGGTAATGTAACTATTACCATATCAATATTAGATAAAGCATGTAAATTCTGATTTGGCACATCACCAACTATTTCTGGAACAAACATTGTTGTTTCGTCAAATATTACAAATTCTCTTAATGTGTCGGTTTTTGCAATATAACTTATACCCGTTCCCTCATTATTGTACACAATTAATAAAGGATTGAAAAAGTTTGTAACGTCGAGTATTCGTGTATTGGTTTTTGTAGTTGATATAAAAAACTTTGTTATATTTCCATTTCCACAAGTATTTATATTCCTAAAAATAAACTGCTTATTTGTAAACTCAAGAAGTTCTTTTACATTTACTACAATAAAGTCTAGATAAGCAACACCTCCAACTACGGGCTTATTATATGTAAGCTTAAAAGTCACAACATTACTCGAATTAGTAATTGTTTTTTGCAATGTGTTTAAGATAGCATAATTTTGATTTATTGAAGACCCAATGCCTGGAAATGAAATATTATCGATAAAATTATTGTTAACATAAACCGATAGAGTGTTTTGAGTTGTAGACGAAGCCCCTGCTCTTATTAAAAATTTCAATTCGCTTAATGGTTTCACTTTATTAAAATAAAAGCTATATGTTTTTGTTAATTCATATTCAAAAGATTCTGAAAAAAACAGTCGACCTCCTTTCGACAAGTTTATGTGTTCCTTTTCGTAAAAACCATAATTATCGTATTCATTAACATAAATATTTGGAGTCAAATTATTTTCATCGATTTCTTCAATTTGTTTTGGAGTATCGCCATAATCGGTTATGAAATAATAAGCATAATCGGAATAATTATGCAGCTTATGTAAAAACATTCCTTTTTGATTATCGTAATACCATTTTGTTGTTCCACTTAAAAAACAAAAAATATAATCTCCTGAATTAAATATGTTATCGACGCCCTTTTCATAGTATATTGGTATTTCTTGCAAATCGTCAATCCAGTTTCCTGCATTATTGAATGGTAACTGATTACCTCCATTACCATATATTTTTATATTGTTCAGATTTGTAAATCCCATCGATACCAATTGATCATATGTAATTTTATAAACCCCGGAGTTATTTATTCTTATTTTTTTCCACTTACCATTAGCCAATATTGAATTTTGTACATAAGACCTTTTAATTTTCTTAAAATCGCTATGCGCAGGAATAAAAGTGATTGTAAATTCACTAAGAATTTTTATTTTTCCATTTTCATTTATTAAAGGACATATTTCTACATTATACGTTGTTCTTTTGTTTGTAAATAAAATATTCCAAGAGTATGTAAAACTTTTGGGTATCATATTCATAACTTCATTACAAAAGCTATAATTTCTAACTTCCCATTTTTGGTTTGTTATTTCAACCTTTAAGTCTTTATTAGAAATGTTAAAATTTTCTGAATAATAAGGTAAAAAGTCACCTTTAGGATAAAATGCACCTTGAAAATATGGAATAGATACTTGAGTATTATTAACGACTACTTTTTTTTCGCTTTCCCAAAATATTCTCCTTTCAAAACTATATTGGGCAATGGCTTTTAAAAAATAGATTAATAAAAATATAATAAAAGATATCCTCATCATAAAAAACATAAAAATTAAATTTGAAAAAACGAAAGACATTCATTAATATTGTATTAAATTTTTAAAAAATTTTTTATCAAAACATTATTTTTTGAAAAAATATTTGTAATATTGCAACTTGAAGAAAAATTTTTATTGATGATAAAAAAATTTATTGTTCTATTATGTACAATAACATTGAAATTCAGCTTATTAGGACAAGACCCTCAATTCTCTCAATTCTATGCAAGCCCAATATATCTTAATCCTGCACTTACAGGGTCAATAAAGTGTCCACGTTTAACTTTAAATTATCGTAATCAGTGGCCTGCGTTAGGGTCGACTTATATTACTTATATGGCATCTTACGATCAAGGAGTTAGAGCTTTAGAAGGTTCACTTGGTGGATATGTTTATCAAGACATTCAGGGCGACGGTGCAATACACACATTCAATGTTAGCATTGCATATAATTACACTTTTGTGATCGATAGATTTTCTAATGTAAGTATTGCATTGCAACCTTCTTTTATTCAGAAAAAATTAAACTGGGACTATATTTTCCCCGATATGATACATCCTCTTTATGGTGTAATTTATCCAACAGGCGAAACAAACGTTCCTACCAAAGAAACCCGCGTTCACTTCGATGTATCAACAGGTGTTGTTTATTCAAGAAAAGAATTTTTTGGAGGTATTGCAGTGCATCATATTACCCAACCTACCGAATCATTCCGTAATAACGACGATGCAATTTTACCACGAAAATATACATTGCACGCTGGAATGAATATTCCCCTTTCAGGACTTGGTGTTAAAAAAGGAGAATTAGTCCTCTCTCCAAATTTACTATTTCAACAGCAGCAAGACTTTCAACAAATGAATTGGGGGCTTTACTTAAATAGAAAGGGCATTGTAACAGGTATATGGTTCAGACAAAACTTATCTTTTCATTACGACTCTTTTATTATTTTACTTGGGTATTTACAAAACAAGTACAAACTTGCTTATAGCTACGACCTAACAATTTCTGAGCTTAAAAACCAAACATTAGGTGCGCACGAAATTTCTTTTTCAATGAATTTCCCTTGTAAAGAAAAAAAACAGAAGTTTAGAACAATAAGTTGCCCTTCTTTTTAGTTATATATATAATAAAAATTATAAAACATGAAAGTAAAAAAATTTAGTTTATTAATAAGTATAGTTCTCGCAAGTGGTTTAATACTATTATTATCATCTTGCGAACGAAAACGATCTGCAACCACTGGCTGGGAATATAACAATGAAAAATTTGGAGGATTTGAATATGTTTTCTACGATGAACAAGAAACAGGGCCAGGATTAGTATTTATTGAAGGTGGTACATTTGTAATGGGAAGAGTAGAACAAGATGTACTTTACGAATGGAACTCAACACCTCGTAGAGTAACTGTTTCATCGTTTTACATGGATGAGACTGAAATTAGAAACGTAGATTATAGAGAATACTTATATTGGTTAAAACGTGTTTTTGTTGATTACCCCGAAGTACATAGAATGGCATTGCCCGATACATTAGTTTGGAGAAGAAAGTTAGCATATAACGAACCATATGTAGAATATTATTTTCGCCATCCAGCTTATCAAGAATATCCGGTTGTAGGAGTAAATTGGCGCCAAGCTAACGACTATTGTGCATGGCGAACCGATCGAGTAAATGAATGGATAATGGTACGAGAAGGTCTATTGTATCTTGATCCAACAGGCCAACAGGGTGAAAACAATTTTAATACCGAAGCATATTTAGCCGGACAATACGAAGGATCGGTACGTCAGCAATTACCTGATCTTGATCCTAACAACGATTTTAGAAGAGTAAGAATGGAAGACGGAATATTACTGCCAAAATACCGTTTACCAACCGAGGCAGAATGGGAATTTGCTGCTCTCGGCCTTATTGGTAATATGTTAGCTCAAGAAAGAATTTTCAATCAACGAATTTATCCATGGAATGGACATTATATAAGAATCGACGACCGTTCGGGATTTAAAGTTACCGACGTTGGTCAAATTAGAGCAAACATTATGCGAGGCAGAGGTGATTACATGGGTATGGCTGGTGCCCTTAACGATCATAACGATATTCCGGGTCCTGTTACATCTTATTGGCCTAATGATTATGGGTTATATTGTATGGCCGGTAATGTGAATGAATGGGTAATGGATGTTTATCGTCCTCTTACTTATGAAGATGCTGAAGATTTCAGGCCTTTCCGTGGAAATGTTTTTAAAACTCAAGTAAGAGACGAAGAAGGTAATATAGCCGAAAAAGACAGCTTGGGCCGCATCCGTTATCGTAATGTCACAGACGATGAAGCTTTCAACAGAAGAAATTATAATACAGCCGACAATATTAATTACTTAGATGGCGACTTTGAATCAAGTATTGAATATAGCGAAGAAGAAGCTGATAAAGATAATACACACTCGAAACGTATGTATTATACGGGTAAGCCAATAATAGGTGAAAATGGTAAGCCCTTAATAAGAGGTGGCGATAAAATGACATCTATGATTGATAATAGAGCACGAGTTTATAAAGGAGGTAGTTGGCGCGATCGAGCATATTGGATGTCACCAGGTACAAGAAGATTTCTTGACGAAGAACAAGCAAGAGACGATTTAGGGTTTCGCTGTGCAATGCATCGCGTAGGATCAAGCGAAGAAGGTATTTTTGGTAAAAAGAAAAGCAAAGGCAAAGCCAAAAAAAAGAAATAAAAGCATATTACACTTTTATCTAATAAATATAAGCATATACACCTAATAATTTAAAAACACTTAATAAAATAAGAGAGAGGTGAAATATTTTATGATAGTTTTTTTTATAAAAGCTATTTTTAAAATTTTTTTTCTCTAATTTTAGAGATGAAAAATTGAGACTTTTGCAAAATTTGCTAAAAATAATTTTTTTCAATCATATATAATTGAAAATCAATACTTTTCAAAATACTTAGAGACCTTTACAAAAGAATATGTAAAGTTCTCAAATTATTATTTACTCTGATACACAAATAACTTCCTTTAATTTAAAGCCATAAATTAAGGGGAATTATTCAAGATTCTAATAAAGAAGTGAAATACTGTATTAAATTTTTAGTACTTTATCTTGCTATTATTCATATGCCCCCATTTTTAACATGTTTATTTCTTGTTCAGTTAAAAACCTCCATTTTCCTCGTTCTAAACCTTTTTTTGTTAATCCTGCAAAATATACTCTATCAAGCTTTTTAATTTTATAACCTAAAGCCTCAAACATTCTTCTAATAATATGGTATTCGCCATGAGTAAGTTCAATACCTACTTGTTTCCTATCGTTACCAACAAACTCAATAGCATTAAATTTATACTTTTTTCCATCGTCAAGTTTAATGCCATTTACTAATGAACTTGCGTGCTCGGGTTTTAAATTTTTATCGAGAAATGCATGATAAATTTTCTTTTTATTATACTTCGGATGTAATAATTTATTAGCTAATTCTCCATCGTTTGTAAGTAACAAAACACCTGTTGTATTTCTATCTAAGCGACCAACCGGGAAAACCTTTTGCTTAACTTTTTTACTTATGATATCAATAACAGTTTTTCTGCCTCTTTCGTCGTGCGTTGTTACTATGCAATCTTTGGGTTTATTAAGTAAAATATAAACTTTTTTTTCGGGCAAAATTTTTTGGCCATTAAATCTTACATCATCGGTTAATTTAACCTTTACACCTAATTTTGTAACAACATTACCATTAACGCTTACAAGTCCAGCTTTTATGTATTCATCGGCTTGTCTTCTACTACATATACCTGCTAACGACAAAAAACGATTTAACCTTATATACTCAACCTTTTGTTTAGTAGAATTTTCACTCTTATAATTAGGCTTTTTAATACTCAAATTTTTCTTTGCTTTTTTCACTTAATGTTTATTTTAATAGTTTCAGAAAAAGGAAAAAAATACTTAATTAAAACTTATTTTTTCAATATTATACCATATGATTTTTCTTTCCCAGAATTTACAATCATTATATAACTTCCGCTCGACAAATCAAATAAAGGTAATGTTACAACTTTTAGCCCTGCTTTATATCTTTCAATATTATAATTTCTTATTTTCTTTCCATTTATTGTGTATATAGAAATATTAACATTACAATCATAATTAATGTTTAACCATACATTTAATATATTAGCAAAAGGATTAGGATAAGCTAAAAAAACATGCCTATTATTTAACGAAGATAAATGAGGTACAAAATCTGGGCCTTTATAATTATCGCACCTAAAAATTCCTCTTCCGTGAGTTGCAGCATATATAATTCCATGATTTTCTATGCCTGTTTGAATACCGCCAAATACATGTCCTGGTGCTTCTAACCATCCATTTAACTTAGTCTGTTGTCTAATTTGCATTACAGGCACATTTTCAAAATAATTACTTTTTATCCAATTCGGATTATTAATATCATCTGTTATATAAAGTCCATTAGAGGTGCCAACCATTACAACATTAGCAATACTATCGGGTTTCCATGGTATTAGTGCACAATAAACATCATATTCTGAAGGTAAATTTGCTTGTTTCTTTATAAAATTCAATGTGTCACTATTTGTTGTTGCAGCATTTTCTGAATAATATACTTTACAAGAATCAGGTGTATTTGATAAAACAACAATAATTTTATTATTATCGAATGGATCTATAGCAATACCCGATACCTTACCATTAAAAGTTCCAATTTTCTGAGTTTCTATTACGCAAGTAGGAGAGTTATAAATTGCTGTGGCACTATCGCGTGCTTGTTGTAAATTTTTAGATCTGTAAACTTTACTTTTATTGGTTGTGCTATCATATCCAGCAAAATAAATAATATCACCATCGTTAGTAAATTCTAAAACATTTACTTTGCCAATTGTATTATCTTTTACAATTTGGAACCATTGTGCTGAATCGCCACTATTAACCTTCGACGGATCTAATGCTTCCCACGAAATCCATACACTATTATTTAAACCAATGGCAGTAAGAATTTGATAAGTATTTTTTATTTTAATAATGCTATCTTTATGTAATACAGTACCACCATGTAAATCTTCGGGTTTTAAAATATGAAATAAGAAAGTTTCCAAATAAGTTGAAGCTACTATTGTATCGCCAACATTAAAATTTTTTGGCGCTTTATATTCAACGTACTGAATAGAATTTGTATCGTAAAAATTCTCAAATATTCTTACTGGTGCAAATAATGGTTCTTTATAGCTACCTACATTTTGGCCCGACTTAGAGTTTGTAGGAAAAATTGTAGAAGGTCCTTCGAATGTTAAACCGTTATGAGTTCTGTACAAACTTCCATATTGTGTTGTTAATATCATATATTTTGGATTAATTGCCGACCTTTCAATACTACCTACAATTGAGTCGAAATATAATTGCTTGAAATCGGTTATTTCTGTAAATTTTAAGTCATTGTATATTAAACCATCGTAAAGAGTGCCACCATATAATTCATTATTCTTCGAAACACTAATACTTAAAAAAGATCCTGTTGAATATTTTTTATTTATTGCATACCATGAATTTCCACCATCAACAGATTTATATATACCACCATCGGTTGCTAAAAATATGGTTTTATTACTCTGATAATTTGGACTAAAAGTTATACAATGAATATTCCTATGAACATATTTTGTGGAATACTCAGGAATGTTACAAGAAGTTAAATCAATTACTTCTGTGTTAGGGCTATATTTGTGTAAATTAATACCTCCTATGTATATTGTATTTTCATTCACAGGATCTACATTAATACTGCAATGATAAAATCCTTGTTTATCTTTTCTTTTTCCGAAGGGCTGAAATTGTTCTGTTACTGTTTGATAAAGAGGGGTCCAATTATTTCCTTTATCGGTTGAGTAATAAATATTTTTAAAACGGCCTTTCGAATTAACTGCTAAGCAGTAAATGTAATTAGAATTTGAGGGTGCAATTGCTAATTCTAAACGAATTATATCGGAAACAGGTACAAGATTGTTATCATTTCCAGATTTTTTACTAAAATTATTTCCGCCATCAATAGAAATATACACATTATTATTAATGACAGCAGCAACAACAGTACCATCGGAACTTACTTCAACATCGGTTGCAGGTAAGTTATAATTTTGATCGGTATCAGGAATTGGATTAATCCAAGAATTACCTTCATCGGTAGATACTCTTAATCCTTTCCAAGTTGCTGCAAATATTTTACTTCCATAACCAGCAATTTTCATTACATAAGTAAAATCATTATTATTAGTAGAAGGTATTTGGACCCAATTTTCGGCTTTATCGGTAGATTTAAAAATTCCATTACCTTTAAAGCTAAGACCACCATCAAAGCCAAAATATTCGCCTGTGCCAGCATATAAGGTACCATTGCCTGACTGATACAAAGTAGAAATAATATAATTACTTAATCCGTTGCTTTTTTTGTACCAAGAAGCGCCTTCATTGTAAGAAACCCACACACCTCCACCAATAGAACCAGCATAAAGTATATTCGATGAAAACTTATCTACAATTATTGTTCTCGTTCTGCCTCCACGATTTCCCGGTCCATATTCTTGCCATGTAAGATTTTCAATAGGTGTAAGGTTACTGAATTGAGAAAATACACAAATAGCTAATAAACATAAACTTCCGCAGAGGATAGTTTTATATGAATTCATACTAAAATTTTTTCGCAATTTATACATATTTTTTTTCATAATAAAATAATTTTTTATTTTTTTAAAATTTTCATTTCTTTGTAGTAAACATGAATAATCTCTCCTTTATAATAGTTGCTGGTGGTTTAGGAAGGAGAATGAAGCATAAAATACCTAAACAATTTATTGAAATTAACAATAAACCTATTTTGTTGTATACTTTGGAGAAGGTATTTAGTTACTTAAAACCAAAACAAATAGTTGTTGTTATTCCTGAAAATTATTTGGAATATTGGAGCAACATAATAAAAAAAAATAACATAAAAATTAAACACGACATTGTAAAAGGCGGCAAAGAAAGATATTATTCTGTAAAAAATGGTTTAAAAAAAATAAGAAAAACAGAAATTGTGGCTATACACGATGGTGTGAGGCCTTTATTAACAAAATCCTTTTTAAAAAAACTTTATCTTGCAGCAATTAAAAACGGCAACGCTATTCCTTACTGCGAAATATACGACACATTAGTAAAAGTAAATAAAAATACTTCATATGAAAATAGAAATGAATTTATATGTATTCAAACTCCACAATTTTTTAGATACGACATTATTAAAAAAGCATATGAACTACCATATGAGCAAAATATCACAGACGATTCTTATTTAGTGTATAAATTAGGATATAAGCTACATTTTGTAAAAGGTTTAAAATATAACTTAAAAATAACTACACAAGAAGATTTAAGGATTATTAAATCATTATTATAAAACCTATTGATTGTGAATTTTGAACGACATAAACCAACACAAACATCGTTAGAAGAACTTTTTGAATTAATTAGAAAAGGTGAAAATGAATATTTAGATTTTAAGCACAGGATTGACGATGCAAGAAAAATTGCTAAAACACTTTCTGCTTTTGCTAACACACATGGAGGAATATTACTAATTGGAGTTAAAGATAATGGAAAAATTATTGGAGTAGAAAGCGATGAAGAAATATTTGTATTAGACGCTGCAGCAAACTATTATGCACGTCCTAAAATTCCATATTCAATTCGCCTATGGCAAGTAAAGGATAAAATTGTTGTTGAAGCTTTAATACAAAAGTCTAATCTTGCTCCACATTTTGTTAAAAACGAAAAAAATACTTGGTGCGCTTATGCAAGAGTTGGCGATAAGAACATTGCTCTTGAATCAATAATTATTCACATAATGAAAGCAAGCAAACAAAAAAGCACTTACAAACTACAATACGGGCACGACGAGTATACTGTTTTATCTGTAATTAACAACAAAAAAAATGTATACTTTTCACAAATTACCGAACTTACATTACTTCCACATAATAAAATTATAAATATTCTTACTACTTTAATTTTATTAAAAGTTGTTAGTTACACTCTAACTGAAAATGGTGCAGTATTTACCATTAACGAGAAGTTTGATTTTGAAGAATATAATAGAAATCGTAAGCGCTTTTAATTAGTTTAAAGTCTGCAATAACACATTCGGTAATAGAAGTTAAAACAACTTGTACACGGTCAACAATACAACTATCATGATTCCCTTCAATTATTAGTGTTTCGACTTTATGAGTTTGCCAATTATATGTTTGTTGAGGTTTTTTGATACTTGGTGGGGCTTTTACAACTACTCTGAAAACGATGTCGTTTCCATTGGTTATTCCACCATTTATACCACCGTTATTATTGGTCAAAGTTTTTCCATCTTTGTTAATAAAAACGTCGTTAGATTCTGAACCTTTTAATTTTGAAAAAGTAAATCCAGCCCCGAACTCAATTCCTTTAATAGCTGGTATTGAAAATACCGCATGAGAAAGAACCGATTCGAACGAATCAAAAAAAGGCTCACCAAGTCCTACTTCGGCATTTTCCACTCGACATTCAATAATGCCTCCCACCGAATCATTTTCTTCTATTGCCATCGAAATAATTTTTTCAAAATTTTGTTTTTGACCACCTATCTCAATTATTTTAGTCTTTACGGTTATAGGATCTATAATTTTTTGTGCAAAATACCCAGCAACAATAATTGGCAAAGTTAAACGGCCAGAAAAATGTCCACCACCTCTTATATCATTAAATCCTTTATATTTAGTATAAGCTGTAAAATCGGCATGTCCTGGTCGAAAAAACAAATTGTTAGTTTCGTACCATGAAGAGTCGTGATTTAAGTTTTTAAAAATAACTGTAACTGGGGCACCTGTAGTAAATCCTTTATAGATACCACTTAAAAATTCTGGAATGTCATTTTCTTTTCTTGAAGTGTTATGTATTTCTGTAGGTTTTCGTTTTTTAATAAGTTCATTTAGTTCTTCGTCTACTATTTTAATACCAGGAGGAACGCCATCAATACAAGCTCCCACACAAATTCCTTGTGATTCACCAAAAATGCTTACCCTAAATAAACGTCCAAAACTATTCATTAATTTGCATTCTTAATAAACAATATGTAGGGTTCAAAACAACTTCAAATCTATTATTCATTAATAATTAACTTAAACCCCTTGGAGTGAACATTTTTAATTTCTAAGTTTGGATCGCTGCTAAGTATTTTTCTAAGGCGTGTTATATAAACGTCCATGCTACGGGCGTTGTAGTAGTTTTCTTCGCGCCATATTCTTTTTAAGGCATAGGATCGATCAAGATAAGAGTCTTTGTGTTGATATAGTAACTCAAGAAGTTCTGTTTCGCGAGTAGTTAGTTTAATTGTTTTAGTGTCGTCGGTAAGTTCTTGCTTTTGAACGTTAAAGGTAAACTTGCCAAGTTTAATTATATTTTGTGGTTCAGGAATAGTTTTAACTCTTTTTAAAATGGCATCAATTCTGTAAGTTAATTCTTCCATACTAAAAGGTTTTGTGATATAATCATCGGCACCAATTTTAAAGCCTTCAATAACATCTTGCTTTAGGGTTTTAGCAGAAAGGAAAATAATAGGGACATTAGAATTAATGACTTTAATCTCTCGTGCGAGGGTAAAACCATCCATAGCAGGAAGCATAATATCAATAATACAAAGATCGAAGCTTGAATTTTTAAAAGCATTTAGGGCCGATTCTCCATTAATGTATAAACTTGCATTATAGCCCTTAGAATTAAGATATTCCTGGAGCAATAAACCCAGGTTTTCGTCGTCTTCTACTAATAAAATATTAGGTTTAAATTTTTCCATAGCTTTATTTTTTTTGATGGTTAACTATCGGTAGTATAATTTGAAATTCGCTTCCTTTGTTAAGTTCACTTTTTACTTTAACTTCTCCGTTATGTTCTTTAGAAATTAATTTTACATAAGAAAGCCCTATTCCAAAGCCTTTTATATTATGAACATTGCCTGTGGAAACACGGAAAAAAGAATCGAAAATATGTTTTTGATCTTTTTTACTTATACCTATTCCATTATCTTTTACTGAAATCACAATTTTATTATCCACATTATATGTTAAAATATTTATTTGAGGATTCTCTTTACTGTACTTAATAGCATTATCTAAAAGATTTATGATGCAGTTGCTAATGTGCAATTCATCGCCATAAATTGTATCGTTTTGAGCTTTTAAATCTAATGTTAGTTTGCCGTTTTTACTTTTTACTTGAAATTCAAATATATTGTAAATATTTTTAATAATATCATTTACATTCAACAATTGTTTTTTAAAATGATACTGGCCTTTTTCAAACAATGCTACTTGCAAAATTTTTTCAACAAGACAATTTAGGCGATTAGATTCTTGTTTTAATATTTCAGAAATTTTTTTTGTTTTGTTTGCGTCCTGACAAATTGTCGCATCTGAAATCATTTCAGAAGCCAAGATAATAGAAGATAAAGGTGTTTTTAATTCATGGGTCATATTATTAACGAATTCTGTTTTCATTTGCGACAATTTTTTTTGTTTAAAAATAACATATACAGTAAAGATAAATGTAAAAATAACAATTAATGCAATAAAAATATTTATTACGCTCATTAATCCAAAAGATTTATAAATATATTTTTGTTTTTCAGGAAAATATAAAACAAGAAAATTTTGAGTTAAGAAAAAATCTTGTGGAAATAGCTCGAATTTGTATATATCGTAATAATTTTCGTTATATTTTGGAGTTTTATAAATAATGTTGCCTTTATCGTCTTTGACAGCATATTCATATTTTAAATTTATACCATATTGTTTAAGTGATTTATCGAGTAAGCTAGAAAATGTTTGGTAGTCTACTCTGTTTTTAAAATTATCGTAATAATTAAACATTTTATTAATAATCTTTTCAATAAATAATGTTTTATTAGTAAGTCGTTTAACAATTTCTTTGTTAATATTAAAATCATCATTTTTATTATTAGTAAATATAAAATAAGGTTTATCTTTTTTAATTGTTTTTGAAAAAATTACAGAATCGCCTTTTAGTATGTCTATTTGAGTAGAAGAAATTATTGTATTTGTATCTCTTATACTTATTTGTCGCTTATCGTAATAAAAATCGTTATTTTTTTCATCTTTTTGTAAGTAACTATAAAAAAAAGGGATATCGCGTACATTATATTTTAGCGAAAAAATTTCTCGGTTTATTTCTACAACTGTTTCTCTTGCTTCAAGAGATCTATTGAAACTATTAATTGCAGAGGTTACATTTTGATTAAACCTTTCTTCTTGAATTTTATATTCTTGCTGTATCCAATATAACTGGTATAAAATTAGTAGCAAAGTAGATGATGAGATTAAAAGAATAATAAACCATATAAGTTTTTTATTAAGCATTAAAATATTTTATAAAAATTTTCACTTATTTTTAGACAAAAACAATGCCAAACAATTAATAAAAACATCAATTTCATAATTTGTGTTAAAAATATTTAACGAAATTCTTACATAATTATTGCGAAGTGCTGTTATAATTTTGTATTTTTTTAAATATTCAACAAAGTCCTTATTTTTTTTATCAATTAGATTAATAGCTAAAATAGCTGAACGTTCGTTATAACGAGCAATGGGGCTTATAATTTCAACATTTTGAAACTTTTTAAGCTTTTTAATAAGGTAATCGGACAAATCGAAAATTCGTTTTATAATATTTTTACTACCATAATTATCAATAAAATCAAATGTTCTATTAAGAATAAGTTTGTTTTTTATGTTACTACTTCCAAAAGTAAATTGATTTGCATTTTTATAAAGGTTAAACGGAACATTTTTTCCGGTATGAATAAAATCGTTTGAATTTGAAGTATCTACCGAAAGCCAGCCAGCAATGGGGCTTCTAAAGTTGTTAAAAAAATTACTATTAAATGCTATCATTGTTCCAATATGAGCACAAAATGTCCATTTATGAAAAGAGCATGTTAATATATCAATATTCATTTCTTTCATATCAATGTTAAATATAGGAAATGCTTGAGTAGCATTAACAATAAATAATATATTCCTGTCTTTTAAAATTTTCCCAAGTTCTTTTAAATTATGTCGATAGCCTGTACAATATTGCACATAAGAAATAACGATTGCTTTAGTATTTTTGTCGCACATTGATAGTATATCTTCGTTTAGATATCTGTGATTTTTATGTCTTACGTAACGCATTTCAATTCCAAGATATTCAAAAGGTACTGTATTTGAAGGGAATTCTTCTTCAAAACTAACAATATTAAAGTGTTTGTATTTTTCTTTTAACATTAAGCCTATTAACGACATGGCAAGCGAATTGTTTTCCAGAAAGTTTATATTTTCCCCTTCACAATTGATCATTTTACCAATTCTATGTTTCAATTCATTTAGTTTTTGAAAATCTTTTTCCCAGTTTATATCGGCCGATAGCAAGTATTCTTTGTAATTGTTCAAAAAAGATTTGTAATTAAACACTGTAATAGGACTCATTCCGGCACTTTGAAAATAAATGTATTTCTTTGTAATAGGAAATAGATGCTTTATATTTTTCATTTTATAGTTTTTTTCTGAATTTCATTATTTCATAAAATATTATTGATGCTGATACAGACACATTTAGCGAATCAAAAACGTTATCTTTATGTGATGGTATATAAATAGTATCGTGTACATATTTAAAAATTTCTTTATTAACTCCCTTCGACTCGTTACCAACAACTAATATACCATAACTTTTAAAATTACAATAATCATTAAGCGATTTACCCTGAAGGTGAGCCACATAGATTGGAATATCATTTTTGATATTTTTAATTAATTCAATATAATTTTTACATTCAAAAACATTAATTTTTGCAATGGCCCCCATCGAAGCTTGTATGAGTTTAGGGTTATATAAATCTACAGAATTTTCGCTCAATATAACATAATCAATACCAAACCACAAAGCCGACCGTATTATTGTTCCGGCATTTCCGGGGTCTTGAATATCGGCTAAAATAACTCCCCATTTATTTTTGTATTCTTCTGCATTAAAAATTACTTTCTTTTGTTTAAATATCCCTATAATAGGTTGAGGCGTAACTTGCGTTGATAATTTTTTTATATTGTCATAGTTAGTAATTATTAAGTTATTATTATAAAAACAATTGTCTTTACACCATTGTTCTGTTGATACAGCAAAAACAAGTTCCCACCCAGCATTGAAAAATTCTTTGAAAACTTTTGTTCCTTCAGCTATGAAAAGCCCTTCTTTTTTGCGATACTTTTTCTGATAAAGTTGTTTTATAATTTTAACTTTACTTTTACTAAGCATTTCTACCAATTGTCGGTTTTTTTATTCTCTTTCTTTTTCATATATTGTTCATAATTATCTATAAGCGATTTCATTTCTTTGTCAATTTGTTCTAGGTAAAAATAGTTTTTGGGAGTAAAGTAAACCGACGATTTATCGAGCCAACGTTCCAACGGAAAATAAGATGTTTCTTTTAAGTTAAAGTCGGTTAGTGTAATTTTGGTTTTATTATCTTTAAATTGTGTAATTATTGTATATTGTACTATACCTTTCATTGATTGAATTCCCTTTTTGTCGGGTGGATTAAGAATCCTAATCTGATGTTTTCCAGTAATTTTATATTCACTTTTGTTTTCTTCTCTTATTACACCAGAAGGATTTTTAAAGTAATAAAAATACCATTGTCTACCTTTCCTATAAAGAGAATCTTTATTTGCACCAGCAACTTCAATAACTTTGCTATATGTTATAAGTTTGGTAGAAGAATCTATAGGAACGTTAATCTCTTTATATTCTTGTGAATGTATTTTAAGATAAGCCATTAAAACTATGAGTATAACTACTTTGTTCATAAACAATCTTATTTTATTGTATTTGCAAAGGTATATAAAATTAGTTTTTTTGTAAAATATATTCTCATAAATGTTAATAAATTTTAGTTTATATTAATTTAAGAACAAAAAATTTGTATTCAATTTTTGAGCATTTTTTTAAGAATAAACAAATAAAGAAATTCATAACTATTGTTTTATTCTTTAATTTGGAACATTTAAGATTTAGATCGTTGCAAAACCTTTTGTAAAGTCTCATAGTATTTTGGAAAATATTGATTTTCAATTATATTTAATCGTAAAAAAATTATTTTCAGCTAGTTTTGCAAAGGTCACACAATATTATTTAAAAATACAAAAGTTAAAAAATAATTTAAATAATTCTGACAACTTATAAATAGTTTACCAATTTTAATGTTTTAAAATAATTCTAACTTGCAAAACAAACCATTCTTTCGAGAAAATACAAGCCTTTTTAACTTACGATGTTTTATAAATGAAACAAGTTTATTTTATATTTATTTTGTTTGAATTAATTCGTTTGATTAAAGATTTAATTGTATCATACAATTTTTTGTAATCTGTTCCTAACATAAAACCATTCTCAAATTCTTCAAAACCACAATCTTTTAAAATAGAAGATATAAATTTAACATCTTCGTCTCCTAAACGTGATAGCTTAAAATCAATAACAAAATTTTTATTCTTAAAAATTAAATACAAATATTTTTCATTATTATTTTCTACTTTATTATTATATAAAATTTTTATTCCTGGATAATCCTCTATACTTCTTACCTTGTTATAAATAAATTGATCGTGCTCATCATATTCGTTATTAATAAATTTTTCAGAAGTAGACAAGTATTTTATGAAAAAGTAGGAGGTGTACAATTCGGCATGATATTGATTACTTTGAGAAGCACAATAAAGACGTATATTATCTTTGCTTTCAAATCTGATAAAACCATATTTACAAAAACTAATAAGCTCTGCATTGTTTATAAAATAATCTCTCCAATCTTCAAGTTTATCTTTTCTTTTATTTATAATATTTTCTAAAGCTTTTTTAACATTTTCTACTTTGCTTATATCTAAAGAATTTTCTTTGCTGAAACTTATTATATCGTCAAATACTTCTTTAACAAATAAACGCTTATTTTTCATTTGAATATTATCTTCCACCCTTAAAAGTCTTTTCCACGAATGATCCCTTTTTATGTGATACCAAACAACATTTGATGACAACAAATTTTTTCTAAAAGAAGAAGCTTCTGTAAGATAATCGCCTTTAACTAAAACTGCTCTTTCAAATATATAGTTTTCATTGTTTTTTCTATTTTCATAACTTTCGTCGAAAATGATTTTAGCAATAGTAGCATAATTGCGAAATTTTTCATAATAATCATCGTCTAATTCTTTTCCCCAATTTAAATTTCTATTTTTACTATAGTACTCCCATATACCTGAAAATTCAAGAATAAATCCAATTTGACCATTAAAGTAACGATGTTGTTCAGTTTCTTCGACTAGTTTTTTCCAACGTTCATTCCTAGATATTAAATGTGCCTTAATTCTTTCTTCGGTAATTTGCCAAGAAGAAAATTCAGTTATTTTATTATTTTCATTCTTAAGGTATTCCAATATATCGTTATTTAGTAACTTGTCTAATATATCTTTTAACATTTTTATAGCCCTTGCATATTCAAAAACAGATTCTATTCTTGAGTTATCTCCATGAGATAAATTATGAACAACTCGTATCCATTGACTTAATTTATTTTTATCAAAATTTAACTTAGTTTTCATTAAAAAACTTAAATAGGCATAAAACATTAACCTTTTATGATAGCTCTTAAAATTATTTTTAATAACTTCATCGATAAAAGTATTTTTTTCGTCAAAATAAAAAGCATAGTCATTATCAAGTTGTTCTATGTTAGATTTAGTAATAATATCTAATGCATCAATTAAATAATTAATTCTATCTTTTATTATTTCATCTTTGTCATTTATTTCTGCAGGAAGAATTTCCACCTCTTGATATTTATATAATGATATATCTTGAAAGCTTTGTAAAAGTAAGTTTAAAATATTATAATTCACATAAATATCATAGAATTCTTCATTTTCAATATAGTGGTGCGTTAAAACAACTCTAAAAAAATTCATTAATTCATCGTCAAATAAGTTATTTTGTGTATTTCTAAATTTCCAAAAAAAATCAGCCCACTCTGTATCTATTTTATATGAAAAATATTTAGAAACCTCTATTTCTTTGCCATCAAGCTGCTTTTTACATTTTATTTTACTTAAATAACCTTCAAATTGAGCTTTAAAATTTTCAAAATTTGTTAATAATCTTCCTCTTGAGTTCATTCTAATATACAAATCATCAGACAAATGAAAATCCATAAGATTTAAAAACTTAAATGTTATAATAGGATTTTCGTCTTGCAATAAAAGTTCAAAAAAGTGCTTACTATCTTTAAACTTTTTATGAATACTATCGAGCATTACTAAAACACCCTGAATAGTAGAATCATAATTCCATGACAAATGATACCACGAACAATTTTTTATTATGCTTGATAACGAATTATTTTCTAATTCTTTTAAATCAAATTGAAATTTTACAATTTCATTAAAAAAATCTGTTGAACTAATCCGTGTTTCGTAAATAAATCTTGATTTATTATTATCTTGAATTGCTTTTTTAAACGCTTCCTTAAGTTTGTTATTATCAGATATGTTATATAAGTACCAATGTAATAAAAATAAAGTTGTTAACCTTTGTTGGCCATCTAGTGGTATAAATTCACTATCATTATTTCTTAAATAACCATAAATGAAATCCAAATCTCTATAAGGTATTTCTTCATCCAAATACACATACAAGGCATTTAAAAAATTTTCTCTAATTTCTTTCTCTTTTTCTCTTCCTTGGGCATAATCTCGCTGAATTATTGGTATTAAAATTTTATATCTTCTAATAAGTTGATAAAAAGTTAATGTTTCACCAGATTTAATATTATGTTCCATAAAACTAAAAATTTTAAGATAAAAATTCTTTTAATGTTTCTTTAATTGCATTTAAATAATCTTCTGCATCTTCGTTTGTCCAATAAATGTAATTCTTTGGTTTTCTCGAATAGTACTTTAAAAATAAGTTTTTTGTAGCAATAGGTATAAACTTACCTTTTTTATCGTTTTCTATAATTTTCATTCTTTTTATTGCAAAAAAAGAATTTCCATAACTTCTATTAGTTTCTGCGTCCAATAAAGCAAGATTTGAAATATTATCAACAAATGAATCATCTTCTTCATGAAAATATTTTCTGGCCATATTAAATAAAGATTCAAATTCGATATTGTTTATTTTTTCATCATTTTGCATTTGCTTAATTTTTTTCAGAATCTCTTTTTTTGATTCTTCATTTTCTTTTTCTATATCTTCATCGGTTACCATATCAGAATCTATTAAAAAGAGTGCTAAATCTTTTAAAAACTCTCTTTGTTTTTTTTCGCTTGTTATAAACTTATCTGATCTTGAACGTACGTGCTCAATTTCAAAATTAGCATTTTTGTAATGACTAAAAGAAAATGATAATGCAAAATTTCCTGAATTTATTATTGTTTGAATATTAAACAGTAACAAAATTTTTTTTACTTTCGAAGTTCCATAAGTTAATTCTACTAATTTCTCTTCTGTGCAATTTATTAATTCTTTTATTTTTTTCTTTAAACAATCTCTAAATTCATTCTTTGTTTTGTTTTTGTATTCTTCTATTATTTCATTTATTGAATACTCACACGTAATTAAATATCCTATGTAATGATAAAACTCAAAATCATTGAACCATTCTTCCAAAATTAAATAATGACTCTTTATATACCACCATATGTCGTCGATATTTTCCTTTTCATTTACTAACTTACTATAAAAAAATAAAAAAGTATAATAATGGTCACTAGTTTTATTCTTCTTTGAAATTAAATCTAAAATATATTCTATTCGAACATCATATTTTTTATCTGTGCCATTATAAATAAAATACCAAAAATTATCATTTTGCAACGATTTTTCTATAGAATACCATTCTGTTGCAATTTGTATTTGTTTAATATTAACAACATTTTCTGGAAAATTTTGACTTTTTAAAAGAAGTGCCTTCACGAGTTCAGCGTTTGTTAATGGAATTTTACCAATGTTTAAACGAGTGAAAATATCAACAACATTTTTACTTGAATCATTAATTTCATACCAAATAACCACAACAGGGTGAGAAGTGGGTTCGTTTAACTCACCCAAAAATACTTGTAAAAATTGTTCCTTTTTATTTCTGTTTAAATTAGAAAACCATTTTTCAATAACTTTAAATGCTTCATTAATAAAGTAAAAATCAATATTATCGTTTTGTTTATTTTGATACTCAATTTCTGTAATATTTTGCAAAAATTCTTCACTTTTAGGTCGAGTAACATATTTTATTGTAAATTTTTCTTTAAAGTATACATCTTGAAGAGTACTTTTTAAATGAAATTTTTCAATAAAAGATAAAATTAAATGTATAGTTGTTAATCTTTGCTGACCATCTATAACTTCATAAGCTCTATTTGTTTTCTTAACCACAATAGGTTGCAAACAATAAAACTCACCTTGCTTTTTATTTTCTTTTCTTGTAAAATCCCAGATATCATTTAATAATTGCTCTACTTCACTTTTTGTCCATCTAAAACCTCTTTGATACGAAGGTATAACAAAATTATAACCTAGCAAGTCAAATATAGATTTTAGCTCAAGGTTTGTTATACTGGCACAATTATTCATTGTTTATTTTTTTAAGTATTAATTATTCTTTAAAAGTTAATAAATTTAACTTCTTCTAGTTTTCAATAATAGTAAAAAAATTAAAAACAAGAAAATAAATAAATAAATGCTTATTTTAAACTTAAATATTAATCTGCCACTTATACTTTTGAATTTAAACTTAAACAATTTCTCTTTATATAGTTAAAACTTTTTTGAATTTTATTACGCCATAATAACTTTTCTCTTTTTAAATACATTTATTTGATATCTTATACTTGCCTTATAAAACTTATAATTTTGAAATTTAATGGTTATTTTTTTACAAACAAAAAAAAATTTAAGGATATTTAATACTTTTGCTTTATAAAGATTTTATGAAAGACGTACTTCTAATAAGTTTTAAATATTCCATTACTACAGGATGGAAGTTGTTACGAATTTATTTTCCTTTGGCAATTTTATCGACTATTTTAAAACAAATTGGATTTTTCGAATGGCTTAGCCCATACATAGCACCAGTTATGGAAAATTTTGGGCTACCTGGTAAAGCATCGATTACTTTAATATCGGCTTACATTGGTAATATGTATGCTGCTATTGCAACTATACCTGCATTAGATCTAACCCCACGCGAAGTTACTATATTAGGTATAATGACTGGCTTGTGCCACAACTTGATATTAGAAACTGGAATACTTATAAATTTAAAATTTGCCACCATTAGAATAGCTATATTCAGGCTTTTTTTATCTATTACAGCTGGCTTATTGGCAAATGCAATTTTACCTGCATATGTTAATGGACAGGTTTTAAATCCATTCTTGCAATCGTCCGACAAAGTAAATTGGGTTAATACTATAAGTGGAATTTTAACAACGGCCTTACAAATTATTACAATAATATTTACTCTACAATTAATATACGAACTATTAAAGAAAACTCCTTTTAAAGAAAAATTAAAACAAATATTATCATTTATTGGTAAGATTTTTGGAATATCAAAAGGGGGTATAGTACCTTTACTAGTTGGTTTATTTTTTGGTATTGTATATGGTTCTGGAATAATGTTACAGTTTCGAAAAAATAATTCAATTACCGATAAAGATTCTGCACTAATTGCTGTTTTTTTAATTTTGGCTCATGCAATTATAGAAGATACAATGTTGTTTGTAATTGTTGGAGGAAATTTTTGGATAATTTTTATTTTGCGAGTATTTGTAGCTTATGCTTTTATAAGAACATTTTCGCTTGGTAATTTATATAGAAAATTATATCTAGTAGGTTCAGTAAGGGTAAAGTAAACTACAGCCTCTTTCAACAGAATAATCTAACCTGCCAACCACTTCGAAAGTATTATCATGATGTTTAATCCCCACATCATCTGTTGCAATAAAAGAACAAGAATAATAATTAGCAAGGTCAATAATATTAATAGCACCATATTTTTCGAGCAAACTTAAGTCGGTTGGTTCATTCACATCGCGTATTAGTACTCTCATCCACTTAGGAGCCCTAAAAATTCCATTTCCTTTTGAATATGCTTGCGATAAAAGTTCGGTCATTCCATATTCGCTATGTATAGTTTCAACCTTAAATGAATTGCATAGTATTTTATGCAATTCATTTCTTGTAATTTCTTTTCTTCGACCTTTCATTCCTCCTGTTTCCATTACTATTAACTTATCATATTCTGGCAACGAAAACTTTTCGGCAAAATTGAGCAAAGCAAAACTTACTCCAAATAAAATTATTTTTTTATCATTCTCAATACAATAAATTAATTTCTTATATAACGACTCATAATCGTTTAAGTAAAAACCACTTTCCGAATGAATAGAATTTTTTATAAAATACTCAATCATATATACCAGCGAAGAATTTGGTCTTTCAAGATACGATGGTAACAATGCAAGCCATACATAGTCTTTATAATTACCATAAAAATAATTAAAAGAAGTAGTAAAGCTTCTAATATAAAGATCTGACGAGTAGACATAATGTTTCGAAACATTTTTACCCGTAGTTGCGCTGCTTTCAAAAAGTAACTCATAACTATCGGTACATAATATTTTGTGATTTTTAAAAAAAGAAATTGGTAAAAAAGGAATATCTTCTAATTTTACAACATTATCTGGATTTTTTTTTAGCACATCACAGAACTTACGATATATAGAATTATTGGTATATTGAAATTTAAAAACCTCTAAAGTATAACTTATAAACTCAACATCAGTTAAGGTGCTAAAAATTTTGAATATTTCCATTAATTTAAAATGGAAATAGGTAATTACTGCTTAAATAATAAGGGTATAAGATCAGCTACTCTGCAAGAATAACCCCATTCGTTGTCGTACCATGCAAGCACCTTAACCATATTATCAATAACCATAGTGCTTAAAGCATCAAAAATACTTGAATGCGGATTGTGAACAACATCGACAGATACAATTGGATCTTCGCAATATTCAACAATACCTTTAAGGTAGGTTTGAGAAGCTATTTTTATTGTTTCATTTATTTCTTCTTTTGAAGCTTTTTTATTTAATATTGCCACAAAATCGCAAAGGGAGCCAGTAGGATTAGGTACTCTAACAGCTAAACCATCTAGCTTACCTTTAAGTTCTGGAATAACTTTACCTACAGATTTAGCAGCTCCTGTTGTTGTTGGAACCTGTGATAAGGCAGCAGCACGTGCTCGACGTAAATCTTTATGTGGAGCATCGAGTAACATCTGATCATTTGTATAAGCATGGATTGTTGTCATAAAGCCTTTTTCGATACCAAAATTTTCATGTAATACTTTTACAATTGGTGCAAGACAATTTGTTGTGCACGATGCATTTGAAACACACTTATCTGTAGGTTTTAAATCTTTTTCGTTCACTCCAATAACTACCATTCTATCTATTTCGTCTTTTGCAGGAACGGTTAAAATTACTTTTTTTGCTCCATTCTTTAAATGATCAGCATAGCCACCTTTTTCACTCTCACGAACAGTAAATTTACCAGTGGCCTCAATAACAACGTCGGGTTGAGTTTCCCATGGTATTTTTGCAGGATCTTTTTCGGCCGTTACTTTAAATCGCTCTCCATTCACTATAATGTGTTCGTTATCATACAAAACTTCACGATCATACCTGCCCTGCGTTGAATCGTACTTAAGCAAATATGCTAAAGTTTTTGTATCGGTAACATCATTAATACCAATTACCTTAATATTTGGTCTTTCAAGTAATATTTTAAATACATTACGACCAATTCGCCCAAAACCATTAATTCCTACTGTTATTTTTTCCATAATTTTTTTTTCAAAAATAGTTTTAAAAAAAATAAAATAAAAATATTTTTATCGTTTAGGCAAAGGTAACATTTTTTGCAATTCTTCTATAAACTTAACAAGTTCTCTATCTATTTTCCTTTTATCTTCTTTTATTATTTGATAATCTTTTTCGAGTTGGGTAAAATCGACACGTAATTTATTGTATTTTTCTTGTAATTCAGCAAAGTCTTTACTTAACCATTCATTCTCTGTTTTTAAGTGAATAAGTTCTTTATTAATTTCTCTCAATTTTAATTCTTGAGTTTCTTTTTCGTTTCTAATCTTAGCTATCTCTTCGTTAAGTATTTTTATTTGAGTATCAGTTTCTCGTGTTCCAATATTGATATGCTTTTCTAAATCTTCAATTTTTTTCTTTAAATAATAATTTTCGTCGGAAATCTTTTTATAAATTTCAGATTCCATTATATAACGTTCTGACGACTTTTTTTCTATTTCTTTTTTCAGCATCTCATTTTCTTCAAGTAACCTTTTGTATTCAGTATCATCGTAAGTTTGAAATTGTGTTGCTTTTTCTGCAATCTCTTGCTTTAATTTAGATATTGTGTTTTCATACTCAGAAATTTGCAATTTAAATTGGGCTTCTTGCTGTTTAAGTTGTTCTAAAGTCTCCGATTTATTTTTAAGATCAAATATCTGCGCTTTATAATTTTCTATTTCTTTATTAAGATTATTTATAGTATTTTTCAATTCATTTTCATTATTGTAATAACGATTAATGTTCTCTTGTAATTGATTTAATTGAAGTTTAAGATTATTATTCTCATTAACGTATTCTAACAGAAGTTTTGAATTTTCGTTTTTAACTTTCTCAATTTCTAATTCATATTTTTTCTTCTCCGAAGCTATTTCATTATTTAAGATATCTATCTTACTTTTTAATTGCTCTATTTCAGAGATATAATTCGTTGTATCCTTTGTTATTTCGTTTATTCGTTGTTTTAACTTTCCAGTAAAGAGAATTTTAATAATAAATAAAACAATAAAGATTAAAGATATTAACGATAAACCTATAATAAAATAAAAATATAGTCTTTGGTTTGCCTGATAAATACGAATCTGTGCATTTAGTTTTTCTTTTTCATCTTTTAGAGCATTATTTTCATTAATTAATGCCTGATTTGTTTGTTTGTAATCTAATACAATTTCTTCGAGTGCACTTCCATAAAGGGCACCTACAGTGGTTGTATCGTATTGTATAGAATCTAAAGCCTTACGTATTTTCAAGAAATTTTCAAAACTACTTTGAGAAAAACAATTTAATTCTTTAACTAATAGTAGTATTAAAATAAAACACTTAGTTTTCATAAATAAAATTTTATTAGTTTTATAATAATCGCGATCCTTCGTATTTCTTCTTTTCAAGAATATTATAACCCAAAGTTATTTCATGGCTCCCTTTGCAATACTTTTTTATTTCATAAAATGAATAATCGAAAGAATAACCAAAAAATAAACTTCCTACTTTAGCACCCAAAACAATAACTAAATCGTTACTTGTTCTGTAAGAAATTCCAGCCCAGTAATCTGATTTATAATAACATTTTAAATTAAAATCGAACTGATTAGGGCTATTAAAAGTTATTTTTCCGAATAATGATGGTTCAAAAGCGAATTTTTCTCCTGCATCAATTTTATAACCTGCTAAAAAGAAAACATGTCTTACAATATAATTTTTATCGACATTTTGGGCTTTAAAATCAATCTTATATTGAAGAATATTTGCTATCGATAAACTTAAAAAATGCTTTTTTCCGTAAAAATATAAACCAAAATCTGATTCAGGACACCATTGGGAAATAAGATTATAAGAAAGTGCCGGATCGTTTTTTTCAATAGGAATGAATGATGTTTGGTCGTATTTGTATTGGTATAATTTTATTCCTAATCCAACAGACATCTTAGATTCGATGTTATGTAGTGGCATATGATAAGCAAAATTAAATTGACAACCAGTACGAGATAAAGGGCCATATTTGTCGTTGAAAAAAAATCCCCCATACCCTATTTTTAGCACATCCGAATAAATATGTGCACTTAAAGCCTGAGTTGATGGAGCATCTTTAAAACCAAGCCATTGTTGTCGAACTGTTAAAACAACTGGTAAATATTCACTTGATCCCGCTATAGCTGGATTTAAAAGAAAAGAATTTAAAAAATATTGAGAATACAAAGGTAATTGTTGAGATATTAAAATCTTTAAAGATAAATAAAGAAAAATTAATAAAAACAAAGATCTCTTCATACATTAAGCATTTTAATAAATAATAGAAACATACCCTTTTATTGGTGCTAAATTGTCAAGGTAAATAATGTACAAATATGGTCCGGAAGGCAAATCATTACCTTTAAATTTACCGTTCCATCTTTTTGTTTTATCTACATATTCAATACCTTTTCCATTAAACTCAAAGACATTGTTCCCCCATCTATCAAAGATTTCAATTATAACCTTTTCGAATGCTTGAATACCAATAATTTCAAAATCATCATTAATATTGTCGTTATTAGGAGTTATTACATTTGGTATTTTTAATGATATATCTACAAAGAAAACAGCAGTAACCTTACATCCATTATAATCGGTAACAGTAACAAAATAATTGCCCCCTCCTAAATTACTAACATCTTCTGTAGTCATACCATTCGACCATTGGTAAGTAAAAGGTGGTGTACCTCCATAAACATCAATATTTATAGTTCCATATCTGTTATCAATTATATCTACTTGACCTGTTACTGCCATGTTAGGGGGATACTTAATTGAATCTGAAACAATAAGCATACAATTATTTTTATCAATAACTGTAACAAAATATACACCTTCACCTAAATTACTTGCTTGTGGAAGAGTATCGCCTGTTGACCAGTAAAATTTGTAAGGAACAGTACCCCCACTAACACTAATGCTTATAGTTCCTGTTTTTTCATTATAACATTTTGGGTTTTGTACAACAGTAGTAGCTTCCAATTTTGGAGGTGTTATAAAAATAAATGGTCCGTAAACTCTTGAACATTGATAACTATCTGTAACAGTGACAAAATAATTACCATCTGGCACATTCAAGAGATAATGTAAGGTATCGCCATTTGACCATTTATAGTGGTAAGGCGGCATACCTCCATTTACATTCATTACAATATAATTTAAAGTGTCGTAACTACATTCTTTAGGTTTGATGGTAAACGTTGCTTCAATTTGAGATGGTTGCCCAAGAACGATAGTATTTACAGCCGAACATCCGAAATTATCAACCACTGTAACATAATATACTCCAGCAGGCAAATTTGTTTGAATAGCATTAGTATCATTTGTATGCGACCAGAAAATGTGATATGGTGGCTGAACATTTGAAACATTAAGAATTATTGAACCACTCATTTCGCCGTAACATTTTATATTTGTAGCTTGGTAAGTAACCACTGGGGTAGAGCCTTGGTATGCGATAGTTGCATTAAATACTTTCGTACATCCATTTACATCGGTTATAGTTACAGTATATGTTCCATGAATCTGGGTTATTGTATTTGTTGTTTCGCCACTCGACCATTGATAAGTATAAGGAGGAGTACCACCAAATGGAGTAACTGATGCTGTGCCCGGTATTAAACATGTTTCGGGTGTTGTTTGAATATTTACCGAAATATCTTGAGGTGCTAATAGTGTTATTGTATCGGAGCTTATACAATTAAGATTATTCTTAACAAGAATTATATATTGACCTGCAGGTAAATTATAAAAGCTTGAAGACGATGACCATGTATTTCCATTATCTATACTATACATAGTTGCATTTGACGCATATATTAAAATGTATCCGTTATTTACTCCAAAACACTTCGCATCAGCATATATTACACTATCAATCACTGGAGTACCTATAGAATTTATTTGAGCATTAAAAGTTTTTGTGCATCCGTTTGCATCGGTAACTGTTACACTATAAATTCCCCCGTATAGATTATTTAAAACTGAATCTGTAGAACCGTTATTCCATAGCAATGAATAAGGTGGAGTGCCGCCGGTAATATGTATTATTATGTTACCAAGTGAATCACAAACTTGATCGTGTGTGATAATTGTTGCATTAATATCAGGAGGTTGGTTAATTTGAACATATCCAGCAGCCTGACAGTTTCCAGCATCTTTTACAACGACAGGATAAAAGCCTGCCGATAAACCTGTAAAGATATTAGTTGAAGAATAAGTTTGCCCGTTGTTAATGCTAAACTGTGTTGCTCCTGCTGAATATATTGTAATAGACCCATTACTGCCCCCATAACAAGTCACGTTTGTTGTAACTATACTATCGATTGTAAGGCCAGTAGCGCCCGATATTGTTATATTATTTTGTATAGCTTGACACCCATTAGCATCTTTCACCACAACGTTATAAACAGTAGCTGGTAAATTTGTAAAAGTATTTGACGATTGAAAAGGTCCGCCATTAAGAGAGTATTGATAAGGTGGAGTTCCACCTGCTGCCGATATAGTTATAGTACCGTCGGGTGTTCCTTGGCAAACTGTAACAGGTGTAGTTGTAATATTGTTAATTATGGGAGATGGATTTATAGTTACATTTAGATTTATTGGTGAGCTATTACATCCATTTGCGGTTGCTTGAATGGTATATATAACAGAAGCAGGATTATTGTTAGTTGTTATTAAGGTTTGCTGAATAGTGTTGCCTGTCCCAGAACTATATCCGCTAGCATTATTTGAACCACTTGCAGTCCATGTAAATTGAGACGATGAAACATTTGACGAAATAGTGATATTAGTTGTATTTCCGCTACATATTGTAAGTGACGAAGGAGATGCAAAAACAGATGGGACAGGATTAACAATAACAGTTGTTTGCGCTGTACTAGTGGCTCCACATGCTTCGGTAACAGTAACAACGTATGTAGTTGTATAGCCAGGATTTACAGTAATAGGATTTGTGTTTTGCCCTGTATTCCATTGAAAATTAAGTGGTTGTTGCCCTCCATTAACGGTTACTGATATTGTTTGGCTTTGTCCAAGACAAATATTATAAGATGGTTGTAATGACAATGAAAATGGAGTAGAATTATCAATAATATTAATTGCTCCCGTAACAATTGAAGACGGATCACAAAGATGAGTTTGAATACTATAGTTTATACTTTCTGTCCCTTCGTTTGTTCCATCTAGTATTGGTACTATTGTTAATGTTATTGATTGTTGGCCTTGTGGAATGGTAACATAATAATTATTGGGTGGTGAGTAACTGCCAGAAATATCGGGGATAGTATAATAATCTACACCAAATTGAGCAGTTCCTCCAAGAGTAAAATTAATATTTCTGTTTATAGGGGTAGGAAAGTTTAATGCAAACGTAATTATTGCATTACTACAACCTTCAACAGCATTAGTGCCTCCACCAGCATTAGCGTTGCTAAATGAAATAGTAACATCATCTAAGACAGGGCTAATAAAGCTATTTTCTTCAAGAAATACGCCACTATCGTACCACGGATCCCCAACATCGGCAATAGCGATTTTCATTCTATACCTTTTACATGGAGTTACTTGACAGCCAGCAGTAAGTACGGTTGTTAATCCATCGTATTCTACTTGTCTTATGGTAGGCACATTACTTATGTAATAAGCACAATTAGTGCACCCTCCAGGTGGAGAACCACAAGCAGAATTTCCTTTATTTACGTTATTTATTGTTATCGGAGTAGATGTGCCTGGTATTTTAGCAATATTAAGGTTGTTATAATTATACCCATCTGCTTCCAGACTTGTAACAAAAAAACCAAAAATATCATTATAAATATCGCCAACATACTCATCATATTCGTCTGATCCAAAAACATATCTAAATTGTATGTAATTAGACTCTGGTATAAATTCAAAAGTAAGTACAGCTGCATTATAAGTTTGCGATCCAGCAATAGAGGTTAACAAAGCATCGCCACCTAAGCCATTATCAGTACTAAAATAACAATAAGAGTTTGCACTCGCTAAAAACTTATTAGGATCGTACCACCATTGACCAGCTTGACCTGTAGTAAGCACTATTCCTTTGTCGATACCTAATGCTTGAGCTCCATTAATAAAAAAACCCGCATTCCCAGAGTTGGTGCCCTGATAACTTCCTGTAAATGTGGGATTAAAATACTGAACACCTGTTCCTACAAGGGCATTTACCAAAGTATTAGCATTTGTTGCAGCTTGAAAATTGTAAATAGTAAATTGAGAATAAAGATTTAAACTCACAAAAAAAATTAAAACCTTACTTAAAATCTTTTTTAAACTCATAAAAACTTTGTAAAATTAAATACAAATATAAAGAAAAAAATAAATTGTGACAAAAAAAATAATTTTTTTGTGAATTTTTTAATAGTATTTTTGCAAAATTTTTAACCATCAAAGATGAAATTGCTTTTATTAATATTAATTTTTTTCATTTCACGTTCATTAACTTCACAAATTAAAAATCACGTAGAATGGAATTACGAGATAAATTATAAAAACGATTCTATTTATGAAATAAAACTAAAAGCAGTTCCTGAAAACGACTGGCATTTCTATTCTTTAACAGATAAATTAAATCCACTAATAATAAGTTTTAAAAGAAACAATAACTATGAACTAATTGGAAAAATAATAGAACAACCTCAACCTATAAAAGAATACGACGAGATACTTGAAACAGAAAGAACATATCAGAAAAAAGAGTGTACATTTTCACAATTTATAAAACTTAAAACAAATAAAAATTTTAACATAGAGATAGACCTTGAATATCAAGCTTGTTACAAAAACGGAATGTGTGTAATGGAAACAAAAAACATTCAAGCAACAATAGATATTCAAAAAAAAACAATACCAGAAAAAACAATTACCACAGATACATCAAATATTGTTGAACCACCAAATAATAATATTTCAAACAATGTTAAGCTTACAACTAATGTTCAAAGCAATATAAGTGAAGGTAAAACAAATCTTTTATTGTTTTTCTTTTTTTCTTTTTTAGCAGGACTTGCAGCAATAATAACTCCATGCGTTTTCCCTATGATACCTATGACTGTATCCTTTTTTTTACACAATACAGAAAATCGCAAAAAGGCTAAGTTTCAGGCAATAGTTTTTGGAATAAGTATTATACTAATTTATACAACTATTGGCACAGTAGTTACAATTACATTAGGAGCTAATTTTGCAAACTTTCTAAGTACTCATTGGTTACCAAATATATTTTTCTTTTTAATTTTTATGATATTTGCTGCATCCTTTTTTGGAATGTTCGATATTGTTTTACCTTCATCTTGGATAACCAAAATTGACTCAAAGTCTGAAAAAGGGGGAATAGTAGGTTCGTTCTTTATGGCTTTTACTCTTGTATTAGTCTCTTTTTCATGTACAGGGCCAATAGTGGGCTCGATTCTTGTTAAATCTGCAGGTGGACATATTCTTGAACCAATAATTGGAATGTTTGGATTTTCATTAGCCTTTGCAATACCCTTTACATTTTTTGCTTTTTTCCCCCATTTAATGCAAAAACTACCAAAATCGGGAGGTTGGTTAAATAATGTAAAAATAACCTTAGGTTTTCTTGAATTGGCTTTAGGATTAAAATTTTTAAGCATAGTAGACCAAACTTACCATTGGAGAATATTAGATAGAGAAATTTATCTGTCTTTGTGGATAATTATTTTTACTCTTATGGGTTTTTATTTTCTTGGTAAATTAAAATTTCCACACGATTCTGAAGTTAAAGAAATTGGCTTCTTACGGTTAATTTTAGCAATTATAACATTTTCTTTTGTTGTTTATATGATTCCTGGATTGTTCGGTGCACCTTTAAAAGCATTATCTGGATATCTACCACCACAAACAACTCAAGATTTCGATATTAATGAAATAGTTAGACAAAATATAGAAACATATAGTAAAATATTTCAAGCAGATGAAAAATATAATTTATGCGAAAAACCAAAATATTCTGAATTTTTACATTTACCTCATGGTTTAAAAGGATATTTCGACATTGAACAAGCAAAAGAATGTGCTAAAAAGTTGAATAAACCAATATTTATTGATTTTACAGGTCATGGATGTGTAAATTGTCGCGAAATGGAGATAAAAGTATGGAGCCATCCTCAAGTTTTAAAACGCCTTAGAGAGAATTTTATTGTAACAGCTTTATATGTAGACGATAAAACAATTTTACCAGAAAATGAGTGGATTATTTCAAAGATAGATGGAAAAGTAAAAAAAACACTTGGCCAAAAATATGCCGATTTTCAAATATCAAACTTTAAAGTAAATGCACAACCATATTATGTTATCATAGACTACAAAGGAAATTTACTTGCACAACCTAAAGCCTACGACTTAAACGTAGAGAATTTTATTAGATTTCTTGACGAAGCTTATTCAAACTTTAAAAAAATTTATAATAAACAATAAATAAACCAACCAAAGCAATGAAAAAAAATATTATAGGCTTCTTATTACACAACAAAATAATATTTATTGCATTAATTTTTACTTTTTTCTGGTTATTAATATATAAGTTAATTTATAATAAAAGAGTTTATTTTCCTTATGAGTACGAAATTGGCAAAGTATGGAAATATAAAAATTTAATTTCTGAATACGACTTTTATATATTTAAAGATAATATTTCATATAAAAAAGAAATAGATAGCATAAAAAATTATATTCCACTCTATTTTATATTTGATGAAAATGCAAATCAAAGTATTTTGAATAAAATAAAAGCTCTAAAAAAAGACAGTGTTAGCAGCAAATATAATAAATTAGAAACAATAATTTCTCAATATATTTTACCCGATAGCTTCGAATACATTAAAAAAACTCCTTCTTTAATTACTATAATAAATGACAATAAAAGTATAAGAGAAGAAAAGTTATCATACGAATTAGAAACATTAAATGAAGTTAAAAAGAATATTTTAGCCGATACAACAATAAAAAAACATATTTCTACCGCTATAATAAAAGATTTAAAGCCTAATTTAATATTTTACAAAGATCTTTACGACAGCATTTATAATGAAAGTATAAAATTAATCTCAAACATAGATAAAGTATTTAAAAAAGGTGATATAATAATTTCAAATGGTGAAGTTATAACTCCTGAAAAACATAAATACATAAGTCAATACAAACAAAGTTTAAATAATATTAAAAACAAATTTGCTGTATTAGGTGGTCTACTATATTTACTTGTGCTTTTTATTTTTATATTTCTATTTTTATTTTATTACGAACGAGAAATATTGCTGCATATAACAAAATCACTTTTTATAATGCTTATAATTACGCTATTTGTATATATTTCTACTTTTTTTTCTGAAGCCGAAAATATTTATTTAATATCTTTTACCCTAATTCCTATTATTATTAGATCTTTTTATGATTCACGAACAGCACTCTTTATTTACATTATGACAATCTTAATTATTGCTCCTGTTGTTATAAGCAGTTTAGAATTTATATTCACGCAATTTATAGCTGGTGTTACTGCCACTCTTTCTTTAGTGAATGTTAGAAAACGAGGCCAGCTTTTTATTACAGCACTCCTTATTTTTCTTTCATACTCCGTAAGTTATACCTGTTACGAATTGCTTACGGGTAACAACATAATAAATATTATAAAGAATAAAACATATCTATTTTTTGCCGGAAACGCTGCAATTGTATTAGCTTCTTATCCTATTATATATATTTTTGAAAAATTTTTTGGTTTTGTTTCAGAAGTAACTTTAATAGAATTAACAAATACTAATCATCCATTGTTAAGATTACTTGCCGAAAAAGCTCCAGGAACATTTCAACACTCGCTTATGTTGGCTAACCTTGCCGAAGAAATTAGTTACAAAATACATGCAAATCCGCTGCTAGTTAGAGCTGGTGCTCTTTTTCATGATGTTGGGAAAATAGGGCTTCCAATGTATTTTACAGAAAATCAAATTCAGAATATCAATCCCCACAAAGACCTTCAATACGATAAAAGCATCGAAATAATTACAGGTCACGTAAGTTATGGTGTTGAACTAGCTCGTAAGTACAAATTACCACAACCAATAATAGATTTTATTGAAACTCATCACGGTACTTCTATTATGTTATACTTTTATAAAACATATAAATCGGATCACATTGATGAATATGTCGATGTTAATAATTTTAGATATAAAGGAAGAAAGCCACAAACAAAAGAGCAAGCGCTTATCATGTTAGTTGATGCTGTTGAAGCTGCTTCGCATACTTTAAAAGAATTTACACCAGAAAACATAGAAAAGCTTGTTGAAAATATAATTAAAAATAAACTTGAAGATCATCAACTAGACGAAGCAAATATAACTTTAAAAGAAATCAACACTATTATTGAAATGCTTAAAATACGTTTACTTAACATTTATCATAACCGCATAATTTATCCTGAATAGTTTATTATAATAACCTACTCGATTTATTTGAAACCTGTGGCATGTATCTTAGAGCTATTTCCCACGCTCCCCTGCCTTTACTCAATTTAGTAAGAGAAGAAATATTAACATCGTAAGAAACACTACAAACTATCTTTTCCCATTCAATCTGAAACATTAATACAAAAGCATCGCCAACTTTGACAAAAATACCTGTATTTATTAAACGTGCTTGTACATAATCGGTATATTTAGACGACTCTTGTATCATGTATTTAAATAAATTTCCCAAATATATAAGTCTATGCGCTCCTTGCTTAATAAACAAAAACATTGGAGTAAGTTGTATATTTGAGTTTTTTATACCATAAGAAATAGCCGAATTAATAGTGAATTTTGTAAAATTCCTATCGCTTATAATAAAATACTTATTTGGTTTATTAAGATGCGATATACATAAACCTACTTGTGCGCCAAAAATATCATTCGACGATAATGTGCTAGCTCCTCGTCCATAGTTCCATGTTACACCTGTGCCTATATCAAAAAAACTGTAACTATTAGTATTATAAGATTCACCGGTAGGCAAACTAGAATCGTAATATAAACCGTTATATTGCTTATCCCATTTTAAGCCAGAAAAATCAATTTTTCTTTGATTAAAAGAAGGAGCAATACCTATCGATATATATTGGGTATTATCAATTATTACTTTAGTTCCAACATTAGTTGTAACATTAAGATACGATAATTTACTATCGCCCGATTTATCATTTAAAATAAGCAATCCAGCACAAATTGGATTACTGCTCATATTTAATTTTACTCTTCCATCAATTCCTGCTGTGGTTGTTGTAAATGGCGTGGTTATACTTTTCCATTGATTACGATATTGCATGCATATTCTTATATCATTCAACAAGCCCGCATTTGCAGGATTTACTATTGTGGGGTTTTCAAAAAACATCGAAAAAAATGGGTCCTGACACAGAATCTTTTTATTTGTAATAAATAAAAATAATACAATTATTGATATTTTTAGTAAAGTTTTCATCTTATTAAAGTTATGTTACCTTTTGTGGTAAATTTTGTACCGTTGTAGTATTCAGCTTTAAGGTAATATACATATACACCAGAAATAGCTTCTTTACCATTATAGGTACCATCCCATGGTATTTCTGGATTATTCGAAGTAAAAACTTTATTCCCCCAACGATCGTAAATCTCGAATTGCATATTTTTTATACATTTACCACGCACATACAATAAATCATTATTACCATCATTATTAGGACTAAAGGCCGAAGGCACAAAAATTTCTCCACATTCTTTATCTACCAGTATAGTAACACAAGCAGTATCTAAACAGTCGTAAATATTTTTACCTATTACACAATATGTTATACTATCGGACGGTGTGGTAAGAGGATTGGCACATGTTACACACGATAAATAAGTTGGAGGATTCCAAAAATACGAAGATGCTCCAGATGCATTTAAATACAAGCTCATTCCAATAATTATTGTAGTATCTGTAGTTATTGTAAGAGTTGGTTTAGGTTTTACTATTACTGTAAAAGTTGTTGTATCGTAACAAATATCTTTTCTTACAATTAGAGAATAATTTGTTGTAACAGCAGGTGAAACAGTAATTTGATTTGTAGTGTCGCCGGTACTCCATAAATATTCGTCGCCACCAGAAGCCAATAAAGTTATATTATCACCATAACATATTTCATTATTACCTGTAATCGATGCCAATGGAATATCAAATACATTAATTATAAAGGTAATTGTATCTTTACAACCATTTACATCGGTTCCTATTACAGTATATTCTGTAGTATTAATAGGACTTAATACATTAACAGGACCACTTAAATTTTCAGGTAACCATGAATATAGCTGTGCTCCACTTACTGTAATAATAGTACTATCGCCTCGACATATATCTTGTATACCATTTATCTGTAATGTAGGCAAAGGATAAACTTCTATAAAGGCCGTATCTGAATTAACACAATTGTTGTTATCAGTTCCTATAAGTATAACCATAAGATTATTTTGTGGTGAAACGGTTATTGAATCTGTATTATAATTCCAAGGTAACCACACATAGTAATTTGCACCAAGGCCAGTTAATGTTATACTATCGTAAAGGCATATGTTATGTACTCCTCTAATTTCTACAGTTGGTAATGGATAAACAACAATATAAACACTATCAACATTTTTACAGCCATTATAGTCGGTACCTGTAACGTAATAATAGGTATTATATTGTGGAATTACGTTAATATATTGAGTATTTTCCCCTGTATTCCAGGAATAACTAATTGCATTTATTGCGGTTAGGGTAATACTGTCGCCATAACAAACAGGATGTGCTCCTAAAATTTGTACATCAGGAAGCGGATTTACTATAACAGTTGCCGTGTCATAATTTTTACATCCGTGAATATCTGTTCCTATTACAATATATTGAGTTGTGTCGGTAAGATAAAAAGTATTTTGGTTACCATAAATGCTATCGGGTAACCAAAGATACGACAAGGCTCCTGTGGCCATTAATGTTATGCTATCGCCATAACAAATAGCATGAACACCTGTTATTTCTACATCGGGTAAGGGAAAAACTACTATAAGTGTAGTATCATAATTTTTACAATTATTAGTATCTGTACCAATAAGATAATAATAAGTAGTTGAAGATGGATACACCGTTATAGAAGTTGTTGTTTCGTTTAAAGGCAACCATAAATATGAAGAAGCTCCATTAGCATATAATGTAACAGAATCGCCATAACAAATTGGATGTGCTCCCGTTATCGTTACATTTGGCAATGAATAAACTACAATTGTTGTTGAATCTATATTTTTACAATTATTTGAATCTACACCAAGAACATAATAAGTAGTTGTTATTTGTGGCGATACTATGATACTATCAGAATTAATATTTCCTGGAGCCCAAGTGTAAAATTGACCACCATTGCCAAACAATGTTAACGAATCGCCAAAACATATTGGATGAGCTCCAGTAATGTAAATATTAGGTAAAGGATAAACAATAATCTTAACAGTATCATAATTTTTACATAAATTTGTATCAATTCCAAGTAGGACAAACGTAGAATCAGATATTGGATATACTGTTATAAATTGAGCCGTATCGCCAGAATTTAACCAAATATATGTGTTAGCACCTGTTCCATGTATAGTTATTGAATCATAAATACATATAGGGTGTGCCCCAATAATATTAACATTAGGCAATTGAAACACTGTTATTTGTATTGAATCGGTATTGGTACAATACATGTCGTCAGTTATTGTTACATAAAAAGTAAAAGTTGAATTTGGCGAAACGATTATTGTATCGTTTTGTTGGCCTGTATTCCATACATAAGATATACCACCTGTTGCCGAAATTAAAGTAGAATCGTATTTGCAAATTTGTGTTTTTACCGAAGTCACATCAACCTGAGGTATTACGCATTTATCAAATTGAATAATATAAGAATCGTACATTCCACCTTGAAAGGTATTCTGAAAATAAGCTCCATTGCCAGGATTAGTAAGAATGTTGTTTAATGTTCCGTAAGTGTTCCCGATTAAATAAAGGTAATAATTATTTACAGTGATCTTCCTTACTTCTGTAGGTGCAACTTTTGTTAACCATTGAACATATAAATTGTTTAATTTAAGTTTTCCAACAAAAGTACTTCCAGAATTACTAAAATAAGTAGGGGTTAGTGGATTAACAAGTGGAAAGTTATTACTTCCAGAAGATCCAGCAAACCACAAGCCAAGTGTATCGGCTGCAAGAGCTGTTATTCTATCGGCACCAGAACCACCAATATACGAAGAATAAATACATTGATTATTTTCATCAAAATAAGCAATGAAAGCATCGGAAAAACCGGCAAAATTTGGTTGAAAATACGCATCGGAGAAAGAAGTATAAGTATAAAAACCATAATTCGATGTAGTTTCGCCTCCAATGAATAGTTTATTATTTACGACACATATACCTCTTGAAACATCATTACCTGTACCCCCAAAATATGTTGACCATAACAATTCGTTATTAAAACTAAATTTTGCTATTATAACATCTTTTCCTCCTTTATTGGTTGGTTGAAAATATGCTCCACCACCTGAATTAAAAACAGGAAAATTAGTAGAAGTAGTAGCCCCTACTAAAAATAAAAGACTATCGGTACATTGAATATTATGCCAACTCTCGTCCGATCCATTAGTACCACAAAAATATGTTGACCAAACAAGTGCATTAGTTTCTAAATTGAATTTACTTATAGCGTACTTTACATAATTATTATTAGGGGAATTTTGAACATATTCGCTTCCACTCCCTACAATTGGATAATATTTTGAAGTTGTAAGAGCAAGAGTATAAACATAATTTGTATTTGCTGTTATAGCAAGTATTTCGGTTTCGCCTGTATCGCCTTTCAAAAACGTAGCCCACATAAGAGTTCCATCGGCAGAAAACTTAGCAATAAAACCTTTATTAGAAACATAAACATTAGTATCAACATCACCAGACGTGTTATCGAAATAAGAAATTCCACCAGGATTAAGCAATGGCAAATTTAATGAACGTGTTTGTCCTCCTACGTAAATAAAATTGTCATTTGCCCAAATTCTTCCTTTATCGTCGTATCGTGAGCCACCATAATAAGTTATCCACACAGGAACTCCATTAGAAGTAAATTTAGCTATAAAAACATCGTAATCGCCATTATTTGTTCCTTGAAAAAATTCTGATCCTCCCGTGTAATAAACAGGGAAATTAGCCGATAAAGTTGTACCACTTAAAAATAAAAAATCATTTGTAGAAAAAGCCGAGTAGGCAGCATCGAAGCTTGAACCTCCAAAATATGTACACCATATAATAAACGGGTCTATTATTAAAGTATCATTGAGATCATAATTATCAACTTTAAATGTTATAATGCTATCTTCACTCAAAACCCAATTAATATTAATATTCTTACACTTTTGAAAACCAATAGGCTTGTCTTCTATTATATTTCCTATAGAAGCATTAACTATTAATTGCCCTGTTTCGTTTATAATTAGCGATTCATAATGCTTATATGTAATTTTAATGTCATTAGGATTTCCACCCGGTTTTATTATAAAATCGTATTTAATAGCATTTCCTTTTATATTTATACACCAATCAATATTTTTATAGATGTTTTTAAAAATTATTTTCTTATAACCCTTAATACCTTTTATTCCAGTTATGTTACCATTTAAATAAAAATTATAATAAAAATTTGAACTATCAAATGTACTAATAATTGGTTCGGATGTTTCTATGCCTACTAATTTATAATCTACTCTATGCCACTTGAATTTTATGGGTTTATTATCTACTGTATCAAATTCTATAGGTTGATATAAAATAAATGAAATACCATCTTTAAGAATGTAAACATTTGCTTTTTCAAATGTCGCATAATATAATACTTTTGTATTTTTTATGCCTTGTATCTGACCTTTGTTAGGTATGAAATATAATAAATTTTCGGGCGTTTTTAAATCTTTATTTCCAGCAAAGGCAGCTTTTATAAGTAAAGTTAATATAAGTACAATAATTTGCATTATTGATTTTTAGACGCAAATTAATAATTTTGGTTGCAAAAAACTAAAAACACATTTTAATTAAAATGTTAAACGTAGCATAATGACATATTTACAGGGAATTTGTTAATAAGTTTGTTAATAAAATTGTTAATAAATTGTTAAAAAAAACAAATAAAAAATTTTATAGTATTAATTAAAAACCTTGTAATTTAGTGAAAAGGATATTTTTTTACTAAAAAACTGAAAATTAGTACTATGAAAGTTATGATTCAGGGAAAGCCAAAAGAAGGATTATCGTATTCAAAAGAAGAAGTGAAAGTTTACACATTCGAAGAAGCATACCAAGGAGCCTTAGAATATTTCAAAGGCGACGATTTGGCAGCTAAGGTATGGGTTACAAAATATGCCCTAAAAGATTTTGCTGGTAATATTTATGAAAGAACACCCGACGATATGCATCGAAGAATAGCAAAAGAAATAGCAAGAATTGAAAAACGCTACCCTAACCCACTTTCAGAAGAAGAAATTTATAATCTTTTGAAAGAATTTAAATATATAGTACCACAAGGGAGCCCCATGGCCGGAATTGGTAATAATTTTCAAATTTCTTCGTTGTCTAATTGTTTTGTAATTGGTATTGAAGGCGAAAGCGATTCGTACGGAGGCATAATGAAAATCGATGAAGAACAAGTACAATTAATGAAAAGAAGAGGTGGTGTAGGTCACGATTTAAGTCACATAAGGCCAGCAGGTAGCCCAGTAAAGAATTCAGCCTTAACTTCAACAGGGGTTGTATCGTTTATGGAAAGGTATAGTAATAGTACACGCGAAGTAGCGCAAGATGGAAGAAGAGGTGCCTTAATGCTCACACTTTCAATAAAACACCCCGATGCTGAAAAATTTATCGACGCTAAATTGGAACAAGGTAAAATTACAGGTGCTAATATATCGGTTAAAATAGACGACGAATTCATGGAAGCAGCTTTATCGGGAAAAAAATATAAACAACAATATCCTATTAATTCTCCTAATCCAAAAGTTGTTAAAGAAATTGATGCTGCAGCATTATGGAAAAAAATTATTCATAACGCTTGGAAATCGGCTGAACCCGGTATATTGTTTTGGGATACCATTATAAGAGAATCTGTTGCCGACTGTTATAAAGATTATGGGTTTAAAACAGTTTCAACAAATCCGTGTGGAGAAATACCATTATGTCCATATGATAGTTGTAGGCTATTAGCAATTAACCTTTATAGCTATGTTATAAATCCATTTACAAAAAACGCATATTTCGACTTTGATTTATTTAAACAACATGTTCATTATGCTCAACGCATAATGGACGATATAGTTGATCTTGAACTAGAAAAAATCGACACTATTTTAGAAAAAATAGACAGCGATCCAGAAAGCGACGACATTAAAAGGACCGAAAGAGAGTTATGGGAAAAAATTAAAATAAAAGCTATTCAAGGCAGAAGAATTGGAATTGGAATAACAGGTGAAGGAGATATGTTGGCTGCCTTAAATTTAACTTATGGCAGCGAAGAAGCAATAAATTTTTCTGTAAAAGTACACAAAACACTTGCTATAGAAACATATCGTTCGTCGGTTAACCTAGCAAAAGAACGTGGACCTTTCCCAATTTATAACACTGAACTCGAAAAAGACAACCCATTTATAAACAGGATTAAAAAAGCCGATCCAGAATTGTACAAAGAAATGTCAATTTATGGTAGACGAAATATTTCGTTATTAACAATTGCACCAACAGGATCTACGAGCATAATGACTCAAACTACTTCTGGTATTGAACCAGTTTTTAGGCCTGTATATAAAAGAAGAAGGAAAGTTAATCCTAACGACAAAAATGTAAAGGTTACATTTGTCGATGAAGTAGGCGATGCATGGGAAGAATACACAGTCTTTCATCATAAATTTCTTGAATGGCTTAAAGTCAATAAATATCAAATTGATGAAGTAATGAAATATACCGATGAACAAATTAACGAACTTGTTAAAAAATCGCCTTATTATAAGGCAACGGCAAACGATGTAGATTGGGTGGCAAAAGTTAAAATGCAAGGTGAAATTCAAAAATGGGTCGATCACTCAATTAGTGTTACTGTAAATTTACCAGAGAATGTTTCTGAAGAGTTGGTTGCCAAAGTCTATGAGACAGGTTGGAAAAGTGGTTGTAAAGGAATTACAGTTTACAGAGAAGGTAGCCGTTCAGGTGTACTTATATCTACAAATAAACAAAAAACTGAAACCTTACCAAACGAAGTAAAAAAACGTCCAAAGGTACTTGAAACAGATGTTGTTAGATTTCAAAACAACAATGAAAAATGGATAGCTTTTGTTGGATTATTAGACGGGCGTCCTTATGAAATATTTACAGGTAAAGAAGATGACGACACTTTTGTTTTACCCAAAAACTTAAAAAAGGGCTATATAATTAAAAACAAAGACGAAAAAGGCGAAACACGATACGATTTTCAATACATTGATAAACATGGATATAAGCACACTTACGAAGGTTTATCACGTAAGTTCGATAAAGAATACTGGAATTATGCAAAATTAATTTCTGGTGTATTACGATATGGAATGCCCATTACCGATGTAATAAACTTGGTATCTTCGCTCCAACTCGACAACGATAACATTAACAATTGGAAATCTGGTGTCGTAAGGGCCTTAAAACACTATATTCCCGATGGTGCAAAACCAAAAAAAGGTACTCTATGCCCAAATTGTGGACATGATGCTTTAGTATATAAAGAAGGCTGCCTAACATGCCAAAATTGTGGTTACTCTAAATGCGATTAAAAAAAAAGATTCCTTACTTTATAAGGATTATAAGTCTATTAATAAATCTTTTACAAAAGAATTTTTATGTTAGTATTCACAAAAAAGATAAGTTTTGCCCTGTTTGTGATAAAAAATCATATTTTAAACCTATCGACGAATATTTTTTAAAACAATGGCAAAAGTATCAATTTCAGTATTCAATATTTTGCTTCGAAACATATAATATTGTTGAATATAGTTGTTGTAACTGCAATGCTAACGATCGTTATCGATTAATTGCCTTGTACTTAAAATACTTTTTTGAATATAAAAATGCAGAATACCACTTACTCGAGGTAGGATTTTCTCCCTTTACTTTTAATATAATTAAGGCATTAAATAAAAGAAAAAAAATAATCTATTATATACTCGATAAATATTATACAAAAGCAGATTTTATAAACGACATTGAAAATTGTAAACAACTCAAAGATAACTTTTTCGATATTATTATTTGCTCTCACATTTTAGAACATCTTGAAAACCCTGTAAATGCAATAAAAGAAATATACAGAATACTTAAATTCGGAGGAATAGCAATATTTCTTGCACCTATCTTAACAACAATAGAAAAAACAATAGAGAATTCTGAATACAAGACCCCAGCATTAAGATGGAAATATTTTGGGCAAAATGATCATTTAAGAATATTTTCAAAAACAGATTTCATTAACTTATTAAGTATTGCACCCTTTAGTATTTCACAACTCGATGTTAATTATTTTGGTACAGCAAAATTTAATGAATTTGGTATAGATGAAAGAAGCATTTTATATGTTTGCAAAAAAATTTAAAAGTACATAGACAAAGAATTTTTCAATTTTTATAATTAAAAACTTTTGCGTTTAAGAAAATATGTTAAAAAGTTTTCTTTTCAATAATGTATTTATTTCTTTCTGGCGAAGTTCTGCTAATTAACTCGGCAATAAAACCCGCTAAAAACAACTGAACCCCTATTATTATTGCAGCTATAGCCAAATAAAAATGAGGTTTATCGGTTACATCTCTAGTTGGCAAATTATTTAGTGATTTATAAACCTTTTCGGCAAGTAAATAAACAGTTAAAACTCCTCCTAAAAAAAACATTATTAGCCCCCATACACCAAAGAAGTGCATTGGTCTTTTACTGAAATGAGTAATAAACATAACAGTCATTAAATCTAGTGGGCCTCTAATAAACCGTTCTACACCAAATTTAGATGTACCATATTTTCTTTCATAATGCTTAACAACTTTTTCGCCTATACGTTTAAATCCGGCATTTTTAGCAAGCACTGGAATATATCGATGCATTTCGCCATATACCTCAATACTCTTTACAACAATATTCTTATAAGCTTTTAATCCACAATTCATATCGTGTAAATATATACCACTAATTTTGCGCACAACGAAATTGTATATTTTACTAGGAATTCTCTTTGATATTAATGGATCGTAACGTTTTAGTTTCCATCCCGATACAACATCAAAATTTTCTTCTTTTATCATTCTATATAATTCCGGAATTTCTTCTGGACTATCTTGTAAATCGGCATCCATAGTTATTACAACTTCGCCTTCGGCATGGGTAAAACCAACTTGTAAAGCTGCAGATTTACCGTAATTTCTAATAAATTTTATTCCTTTTATTTCTTTGTGTTTTTGTGAAAGTTCTGTAATTACTTTCCACGAATTGTCTGTACTTCCATCGTCTATCATAATTATTTCGTAATTGCACATAAGAGGTTCTACACTTCTCTTGATCCATTCAACAAGCTCTACTAAAGATTGTTCCTCGTTGAATAAAGGAATAACTATTGAAATATCAATTTTTTTATTGTTGTTCATTATTTTGAGTTGTATTATTATTTTCTTCTATTTCTTTAATAACTCTCTGAAATTCAGGTTCATTTTTTTTAGTAAATGCCCCAATTATTAGTGAAAACAATGTTCCCAGTAATATATAATTTAAAATAGTACCAATAGCAAGAGTGGTAGGTGTTGTAAATTTGCTTATTATTTCAATCGATTTTTCAATTTCATCTTCTGGTAATCCTCGTTTATATAATTCTTCTTCTTGGAGTTCAATTATCTTTTCAAGCGAATGTGGGTCTAGCTTATAAAAAGTAAAAACATAAAAAGCAATAATTACTGAAACACACAAACTTATTAAAACTCCCGAAGCTACTGATTTGCCATATGAAATATAACCTCCAAGCATATTATCTCTTAAAAACTTCGTACCAATAAAAATCATTACAATTAAAACTATATAAGTAAGTATACCTAGCAATGTTTGCTGGGTAGGAAAAATTACATAAAAAATAAGATTAAAAATAACTAACACCAATGCAGTAATCAAACCAAAATTCATGCTATTTTTTAAAAGTGGATTTTTTAACATACTTACTAAATTTTATTCCAGACCTAGCAAATAATTCCTTAAATATTCAAATTTCGGTGTTAATTTACCGTTTTTAAGAATTGTTGCATTCTCAATTATTTTGTTTTTATCGCCATTTAATATTTCAGGCAATACACGATTATAAAAAACATTAGCAAAATCTTCAGACGAACTACGAGGTAATTCGCTTGGCAAGTGATCGATAGCAGTAACAGCTATATTTCCATCCTTCCATGGATCATCTTCTTGTTGAGTATGAGGATTATAACCGTAAATTGGATCTTCTATTGTTGAAGCCCTAATTGTAGAAGCAATAGGTTTTTTAATATCGCAGCTAATGTCAGAAATTACCTTAACCTTAAATTGTGGGTGCAGGTAATCTTCTGGTTTTAAAAATTCTGGCGAACGCGGATCCCAATAATGACACGGAATATAAACGTCTGTCTTGAGTATGTATGGCATAAACGATGAAACATATTCTTCAGGATGTTCTGTAAAATGCTTAAAATCGAAGGGCATAAAATTTTTATGTTTTACATAATAGCAAGGATCTAACCTACAAAATACAGGCTCATTATAATCATTCAACAAATAATCTTCCGGATATACTTCTTTTATAGGAACTTGCCTAAAAACTTCAATGGCACCATTTGCTACCCTTCCTCCTCCCGTTAATAATATTTTTATTGGTGGCAACTTTAACCCCTTAATATAACGAAATAAATCGTTATGATCGTAAAATTCGTATGCCCTCTTTATTTTATAAGCATTATATTTTAAGCCAATTGTATAAAGAGCATTATAAGCACCAACTATTCCAGCCCATTTGCCAAAAGCAATTATTCTTACATTATTTTCATCAACCAGATATTCGTAGTCAATTAGGGTTATGTTAAGTTCACTACATTTCTGTAACAACAATCTATTATGTGGCTGTTTTTTACCTGTATGCGAAAAAAACATATACACTTTATTTGCAATCAAGGCATTAATATTAACTTCTTTTATACCAACTAATAAGTCGCATTCTTGCATTCGGTCTTCAACAGGTATACCCAAAGCAATATATTCTTCGTCTTTTATTGCCCTAATTTCGCTAGGCTGTACAATAATTTCACATTGAGGATAATTTGTAATAATCTTCTTTGCCACTTCGGGAGTTATAGCAACCCTCCTATCTATAGGTATTTTTGTTTCTTTTATTACTCCTATTTTCATTCTATTTTTTTTACAAAGATATAAAATGTTTAAAAAATTTATTATTCTTTGCTTCAATGCAATTTATAATTTTAAGCAAATCTTTAAATGATATTAGTTTTACAACAGTTTTTAATAATTACTCTTTGTAAAAAAACAAATTATCACTTTTATTATAACAAGGATTTTCGTTTAACTTAATAAACAAAACTATACAACTTTACTTATAAATAAAATTTCTAAATTTGCAATTTGAATGTAAAGAAATACTATGGAATATAATTTTAGAGAGATAGAACAGAAATGGCAAAAAAAATGGGAAGAAAGTAAAATATTTGAAGTATCAAACACATCTAACAAACCAAAATATTACGTTCTCGACATGTTTCCTTATCCGTCGGGGGCAGGATTACATGTTGGACATCCCTTAGGATATATTGCCAGCGATATTATTGCACGATACAAAAGGCAGAAAGGATATAATGTATTACATCCAATGGGGTTCGATGCATTTGGATTACCAGCCGAACAATATGCAATTCAAACAGGTCAGCATCCACAAGTAACAACTGAAAAAAATATAGAAAGATATAAAAAACAACTAAAACAAATTGGACTTGCATACGATTGGTCTAGAGAAGTAAAAACTTGCGATCCAAAATACTATAAATGGACCCAATGGACATTTTTACAACTTTTTAAACATTGGTACAACAAGAATAGCGATAAAGCCGAACCCATAGAAAAACTCATTAAAATTTTTGAAAAAGAAGGTAACACATCAGTTAATGCAGCAACAAACTGTAATATTAAATTCACAGCTAAAGAATGGAATAATTTTTCGGAAATTGAGCAACAACAAATACTATTAAAATACCGTTTAGCTTATATCGACGACACATATGTAAATTGGTGCCCAGCATTAGGCACAGTACTTGCAAACGACGAAATAAAAGATGGTTTTTCTATTAGAGGCGGACACCCTGTTGAGCAACGAAAAATGAAACAATGGTTTTTACGTATTACGGCTTATGCCGAGCGGTTACTTGAAGGACTCAATAGAATTGAGTGGAGCGATTCATTAAAAGAAATGCAACGTAATTGGATTGGTAAATCCGAAGGTGCTGAAATTTACTTTGAAATACTAGATAGCAATAAAAAATTACTTGTTTTCACTACACGTCCCGATACTATATTTGGAGTAACATTTATGGTACTTGCTCCCGAACACCCACTAGTTGAAGAAATCACTACTCCAGAACATAAAAACGATGTTTTAAAATACATTGATTATGCTAAACACCGCACCGAACGTGAGCGCATTGCTGAAGTCAACAAAGTTACGGGCTGTTTTACTGGTGCCTATGCAATTCACCCATTTACTAATAAAAAAATACCTATTTACGTTAGCGATTATGTGCTAATTAACTATGGTACTGGTGCTATAATGGCAGTCCCAGCTCACGACGAACGAGATTTCCGATTTGCACGCCAATTTAACTTACCAATAATACCTGTCATATACAACCCAGATGAAATAAAAACTACCGATCCTTTAACATGGGAACGTGCTTACGATTCAAAAAATGGGATATGCATAAATAGCGATTTTCTAAACAACTTGGACGTCTCCGAAGCTATTAAGGTAGTAATAAACGAAATAACTAAAAGAAAAATTGGATGTTATAAGATTAACTACAAAATGCGAGATGCAATTTTTAGCCGTCAACGATATTGGGGCGAACCTTTTCCAATTTACTACAAAAACAACATTCCCTACCCTCTCGATGAAAAAGAGCTTCCACTTATATTACCCGAAGTAAATAATTTCTTACCATCTGCCGATGGTCAACCTCCGTTAGCAAGAGCAAATAATTGGAAAACAAAAGAAGGCTATCCGCTCGAAACAAGTACAATGCCCGGTTTTGCTGGCTCCAGTGGCTATTATTTTCGTTACATGGATCCACACAACGACAATGAATACTTTTCAAAAGAAGCAGTTAATTACTGGCGTAGCGTTGATTTATATATAGGAGGAGCAGAACACGCTACTGGTCATCTAATTTATGCTCGATTCTGGTGCAAATTTTTATACGATATTGGAATTTCTCCTATCGACGAGCCTTTTCAAAAACTCGTAAATCAAGGTATGATACTCGGACGTTCTAATTTCGTTTATCGAATAAAAAATACTAATACATTCGTATCGTACGGCTTAAAAGATAATTACGATACGCAACAAATACATGTCGATATAAACCTCGTAAAAAACGACATATTAAATATTGAAAAGTTTAAACAATGGAGACCCGAATTTAGCAACGCAGAATTTATTTTAGAAAACGACAAATATATTTGTGGCTGGGCTATTGAAAAAATGTCTAAATCGATGCACAATGTTATAAATCCAGACGATATTATTGAAAACTATGGTGCCGATACGCTAAGAATGTACGAAATGTTCTTAGGGCCTTTAGAACAATCGAAACCATGGGATACCAACGGAATTGAAGGTGTTTTTAGATTCCTAAAAAAAACATGGAGATTATTTTTTAACGAAAAAGGAGAATTTTACCTTTCTGACGAAGAACCAACAATTACCGAACTTAAATTGCTTCATAAGTTAATAAAAAAAATTGAGAACGACATAAATTCAATGTCGTTCAACACAGCAGTTAGTGCTTTTATGATTTTTGTAAATGAAATATCAAACCTTAAATGCAACAAAAGAAAAATCCTTGAGCCATTCTTAATTTGCTTATCTCCATTTGCTCCTCATATATGTGAAGAATTATGGCACTTGGCAGGTAATAATTATTCTATATGCAATGCAAAATTCCCAGAATATAACGAAAAATTCACAATAGACGAAGTTAAAAATTATCCGGTTTCTTTTAATGGTAAAGTTCGTTTTCAAGTAGAAATACCAACAAATTTAACAGAAAAAGAAATAGAAAATATAATATTAAACGACGAAAGAACAAAGAAATATTTGAATGGCATAACACCTAAAAGAGTTATTGTGGTTTTAAATAAAATTATTAATATTGTAACTTAAAAATCACCTAATGAAGGAAAAAACTTCTGAACTAACCCCATTAATGAATCAATATGCTAGCATTAAAAGTCAATACCCTGATGCTATTTTACTTTTCAGAGTTGGCGATTTTTACGAAACATTTGGAGAAGATGCTATAAAAACATCTTCTATTCTTAATATTGCATTAACTTCAAGAAATAATGGTAGCTCCGATGTGCCATTAGCTGGCTTCCCTTATCATGCCTTAGATGTTTATCTACCTAAACTTGTTAGAGCAGGACAACGAGTTGCCATTTGCGAACAACTCGAAGACCCAAAATTCGCTAAAACTATAGTAAAAAGAGGTGTTACCGAAATTATAACTCCCGGCACTGCTACAACAGAAAATATTATAAATAACAAAGATAACAATTTTTTAGCAGCTGTTTACATAAATAAAAATATATTGGGTATTGCTTTTTTAGACATCTCAACGGGCGAATTCCTTGCTACAGAAGGAAACAAAGATTATATTGAACGTTTAATTCAAAGCTTCAATCCAAAAGAAATACTTTACGAACGTAGCAAACACGAATTTTTTTTCAATTGGCTTGGCAATAAATTTTACCTTTATAAATTAGACGACTGGTTATTCAATTACAATACTTCTATAACAAGATTATGCAAACATTTTAACACCACAACTTTACGTTCTTTTGGCATCGGAGAAATGACTAATGCAATTATAGCTGCAGGCGCCATTTTTCAGTACCTCGATTTAACTCAACATGAGCGCTTATCTCATATCAGTAAAATATCTCCTATACCTAACGAAAACTACATGTGGCTAGACAAGTTTACAATCAAAAATCTTGAAATAATATATTCTCCAAATGAAAATGCAACTACATTAATAGACGTTATTGACAAAACAGCAACACCAATGGGTTCTCGCCTTTTAAAGCGCTGGATTACATTCCCCTTAATCGATATTAACCAAATTAACAATAGATTAAATTTCGTTGAATTCTTTTATAAAAACAGCTTTATTATCGATGAAATACTTCCTTTGTTAAAACCAATAGGAGACCTAGGACGACTCATATCTAAAATAAGCATTGGTAAAGCAAACCCTCGCGATATATTACAGCTATCTCTTGCTCTCGAAAACATAAAAAAAATAAAAGCATTGTTTAACAAAAACGATATCATTTATAACTTATCTAGTCAACTAAATCCATGTGAACAACTTATCGATTTAATAAAAAAAACAATAAAACCCGATTGTTCATTGGTTGTTGGTAAAGGCGATGTTATTCAAGAAGGTGTTTCCCAAAAACTTGATGAATACAGATTTATTTTAATCAACAATAAAAAATATTTACAAGAATTACAAAACAAAGAAATCCTAAAAACCGGTATATCATCATTAAAAATAAGTTTCAATAATGTTTTCGGATATTACATTGAAGTAAGAAATACACACAAAGATAAAGTTCCTCCCCATTGGATTCGCAAACAAACACTAGTAAATGCAGAAAGATACATTACCCCCGAGTTAAAAGAATACGAAGAAAAAATACTAATTGCCGAAGAAGAAATAAGTAAACTTGAAAATGAATTGTTTCAGAACTTGATAAGTGAAGTATTAAAATACATACAAACTTTACAACTTAATGCCGAAATAATTGCCCAACTAGATTGCTATCAATCGGCCGCAAAAGTTGCACTAGAAAATAACTACACAAGACCAGAAATAAACGACAGTTTAATAATCGACTTAAAAGATAGTCGTCATCCTGTAATAGAAAAACAGCTTCCGCCCGAGGTACCCTTTGTACCAAACGACATTTACATTGACCCATCTTCACAACAAATACTCATTATTACTGGTCCTAATATGTCGGGGAAATCGGCAATCTTACGACAAACTGCTTTAATTGTTATACTTGCCCAAGCAGGTTTATTCGTACCAGCAAAAGAAGCAAAAATTGGAATGGTCGATAGAATTTTTACAAGAGTTGGAGCAAGCGATAATATAACCCAAGGCGAAAGCACCTTTATGGTTGAAATGATTGAAACAGCCTTAATACTAAACAATCTCTCCGAACGCTCACTAATACTACTCGATGAAATTGGTCGTGGCACTAGTACTTACGATGGAATTTCTATTGCTTGGGCTATTGCTGAATACTTACATGAATATCCTTATGGTAAACCACGTACCTTGTTCGCAACTCATTATCACGAATTAAATGAAATGGAAAAGCAATATAAAAATATAAAAAATTACCACGTAAGTGTTAAGGAAATCGACGATAAAATTATTTTTCTACACAAACTAATGCCAGGTGGAACAGAACACAGTTTTGGCATTCATGTAGCCGAAATGGCAGGACTACCTAAAAGTATAATTAAAAGAAGCAAAGAAATATTAAAACAACTAGAAGCAGTCGATGCAAACCAAAAATTATCGCGCCACGTTAGCAATATTAACAAAAATCGCGAAGGTTATCAGCTAACAATTTTTCAGCTAGACGACCCTACACTTTCCGAAATAAAAAAACGAATAGAAAAAATCGATATAAACAAAATTACACCAATTGAAGCTATAAACATACTCTACGAATTAAAAAAAATTACAGGTTATTAGCACTTTACCATTCCTAATACAAAAAAGTAAATTAAATAAAATAACGAACAATAATATTTTCATTAATATGGTAACTTAAAATAACTTTATTAAAAATTTGAACATTATAATAATTTTTTTTTTATTTGCAAAAACTACAAGATATGTTAACTTCAAAAAAAATTATAATAATTATCATCTATTGTTTTTTATACAATTTTATTTCATTTTCTCAGGTACAAAACGATTCTACATTGGTAATACTTGAAAATCAAGAAGCAGAACTCGCATACAATAAAGGAATAGAATTTTATCAGAATAAACAATACAACGAAGCTATTAATAGCTTTACCGAAGCAATAAAATACAAATCAAACTTTACTAAAGCTTATTACAATAGAGGTAATGTATATTTCGATATGCAAAATTATACTAAGGCACTGGAAGATTTTCTTGTTGTTATTGAACTCGATGAAAATGATGTGAATGCTCTTTATTTTGCCGGCAGATGTAATCAGCTATTAAATAAAAACGAAGAAGCTATTAACTTTTTTTCAAAAGCTATTGAAAAAGGAAGTAAAGATGCTCGTGCTTACTATTTTAGAGGTCAAATTTACTTTATACAAGGAATGTTTGAAAAATCTCTTGAAGATTTTAATAAAGCCATAGAAATCGATAAAAACAATGCATATTACTACAACGACAGAGGAAGTACTTACAGAAAACTTAATAAAATCGATGAAGCAATTTTAGATTACCAAAAAGCTATAGAAATTAACGATAAAGTCGATTATTTTTATTCTAACCTTGGCTCTGCATTACGAAAAAAAGAAAAATTCGACGAAGCAATCGAAGCATATACAAAAGCAATAAAACTAAATCCAAAAAATTACATAGCATATAATAACAGAGGGAATGCCAAATTTGAAAAAAAAGATTATGATGGTGCTATTAAAGATTTTCAGGAAGCATTAAAACTTAAACCCGATTATATATATGCCCTAAATAATCTTGCAGCTACAAAAATTAAACAAAAAGATTATCAAGGGGCAATAGCAGCCTTTACCGAAATAATTCAAAAAAATCCCGATTATGCCCAGGCTTACTTAAATAGAGGAATTGCATACGAAGAATTAAGACGCTTTAAAGATGCCTGCAACGATTGGCAAAAAGCAAAAGAATTAGGAATTAAAGAAGCTGATACCTTTTTACAAGATTGTGAAAAAAAATAATTTATTATGAAACATATATTTTTTCTTCTGTTTCTTTCTACTTGTATTTATAGCTACACCCAAGAAGTAAATATAAAAAAAGAAGATTTTGCAAACAAAAATGATTACAAGCTTGCTAAAGACTACTTAGACGAAGCAGAAAAGTATTTTTTGCTTGGTAGAGGTGGCTATAGACAAGCTCTCGATTTATATCTAAAAGTGTATAAATATGTTCCTAATAACGCAATGCTTAATTACAAAATTGGCGTTTGTTACTTGCGCTCTATTCAAAGAAATAAATCTCTCGACTATTTTAAGAAAGCTTATTCTTTGAACCCTGCAATAACCGACGACCTTGTGTTTCTACTTGCTACCGCTTATCACTTAAATTACGAATTCGATAAAGCAATTGAATTTTACAATAAATATAAAAATATGCTTAGCCCTTCCGACTTACAATTAAAACGAAAAGAAATTGAAAAGAGAATAACAGAATGTAATAACGGGAAAGAGCTCGTAAAAAACCCAGTGCGAGTTTTTATCGACAATCTTGGTCCGGCAATAAATACTCAATACCCTGAATATAGCCCATTAATTACTGCCGACGAATCAATGCTACTTTTTACTTCTAGAAGGCCAGATACTTACGGCGAAGGCAAAGACCCAGAAGATAATCTTTATTTTGAAGATATATATGTGTCGTACAACTACGGACAAGGTTGGCTTCAAGCAAAAAATGTTGGTAAACCATTAAATACTAAAAATAACGATGCAACTGTTGGACTTTCGCCCGATGGTAGAAAATTATTTACTTTTAATGGCAAAGAAAACAACGGCGATATTTTCATGTCAGAACTTAAGGGCTCAGAATGGGAAGAGCCAAACGATAAAACCCTAAAAAAATACATTAATACTCCTTACCACGAAACTACAGCAAGTTTTTCTTTCGATGGTAAAATTATGTATTTTGTGTCTGATCGACCAGGTGGTTACGGAGGTCACGATATATGGATGTCTAGATGGGATTCTGAAAAAAAACAATGGGGGCCTCCTGTTAATCTCGGACCAGTAATAAATACAGAATACGACGAAGAAGGCGTTTATATGCACCCCGATGGAAGAACCTTGTATTTTAGCTCGCGTGGACATAACAGCATGGGCGGATTCGATGTTTTTAAAAGTACACTAAAAGACGACGGCACATGGTCTGAACCCGAAAATTTGGGATATCCTGTCAACACACCCGACGACGATATGTTTTTCGTTATGGCCGGAAGTGGCAAACATGCCTATATTAGCTCTGTGCGAGAAGAAGGCTACGGCGATTTAGATATTTACATGATAACATTTAGAGGCCCAGAAAAACCACCACTATTACATAGTGAAGATCAATTACTTGCCAACATTGCCCCCGTAGGAGAAAGCAATATTTCTGAAAAAGTAGAAATAAAAACTATGCGCCTTACAATTGTTAAAGGTATTATCTCCGATGGCTTTACTCAACAACCTATAGAAGCAAGTATAGAAATTATCGACAATGTTAAAAACGAAGTGGTTTTCGTTACTCAATCGAATGTTCAAACTGGCAGGTATATAGTTACTCTCCCTTCAGGACGTAATTATGGCTTCAACGTAAGAGCAGAAGGCTACTTATTCCATTCCGAAAATTTCGATATTCCACCTGCAACTGGTTATCAAGAAATAATAAAAGATATTAAACTCAATAAACTAAAAGTTGGCGAAAAAGTTATTTTAAGAAACATTTTCTTTGACTTTGGCAAAGCCACACTCCGTCCAGAATCTTATGCAGAACTTGATAGGTTGGTAAAATTATTAAACGATTATCCTACTATGAGAATAGAAATAGGTGGGCATACCGACAATGTTTCTTCTTTACAATTTAATCAAAAATTATCAGAAGCACGTGCAAAAGCTGTTGTAGATTATTTGATTAGCAAAGGTATTGCTCCTAGCAGATTAGAATACAAAGGCTATGCCTTTTTACAACCTATTGCTCCAAACGATACAGAAGAAGGTAGACAACAAAATAGAAGAGTCGAATTTAAAGTATTACAACAATAATTTATATGAAAAAAGCGCTCATAACCGGCATTACTGGGCAAGATGGAAGTTACCTTACCGAAATTCTCTTAGAAAAAGGATATGAGGTTCATGGTATTATAAGGAGAAGTAGCTCATTTAATACTGGCAGAATAGATCACTTATATAATAACCCTGAAATTTTAAACAAAAAACTTTTCTTACATTATGGCGACTTAGTTGATGTTTCTAGTTTACACAGAATACTTGAAAAAGTTCAACCCGATGAAATATATAACCTTGCTGCCCAAAGCCATGTTAAAGTTTCTTTTGAATTGCCCGATTACACTGCTCAAGTAGATGCATTAGGTACTTTACGCTTTATAGATGCTATTAAAGAAATGAAAATGAATACTCGATTTTATCAGGCTTCTACTTCAGAATTATATGGTAAAGTACAAAAAATTCCACAAGACGAAAACACTCCCTTTTACCCTCGTTCCCCATATGGAGTAGCTAAACTTTATGCTTATTGGATAATTGTTAACTATCGCGAAGCTTACAATATATATGCATGTAATGGGATATTATTTAACCACGAAAGTCCACGCAGAGGCGAAACATTTGTTACTCGAAAAATAACAAGAGGTGCTGCAAGAATAGTTTTTCAACTTCAAGATAAAATTTTACTTGGCAACTTAGATGCAAAACGCGACTGGGGCTATGCTCCCGAATACTGCGAAGGAATGTGGAAAATATTACAACAACCCGAGCCAGACGATTACGTACTTGCTACTGGCGAAACTCATAGTGTTAGAGAATTTGTAGAATTAACTTTTAAGGAGCTTGGCATTGAAATAGATTGGATTGGTAAAGGCACAGATGAAAAAGCTTATGTAAAAAATGTTTTTGACAACGGTTACGAAATTAAAAATCATATAAAGAAAGATAAAATTGTAGTAGAAGTTGATCCTCGTTATTTCAGGCCAACGGAAGTCGATATTTTAGTTGGCGATGCTACAAAAGCAAAACAAAAACTTGGTTGGCAACCTAAAACTACTTTCAAGGAACTTGTTAAAATAATGGTTAAAGCAGATTACGAAAAAGTAAAAAAACGAGGCTTTTAAAAAACTAAATTCTTTGATTAATAAAACCTATAATATAACTTTGTTTTATAAAACTTAAATGCAATGATTGTAGGTTTAATTATTTTAGCTTTAATTTTAATTATTTCAATAATTTTTATTTCAATCTATAACAAACTAGTTAGATTAAGAAACTATTACAAAAATGCCTATGCTCAAATCGATGTACAGCTGAAACGAAGATACGACTTAATTCCAAATCTTGTAGAATCTGTTAAAGGGTACTTACAACACGAACGCAATACTCTTGAAACTGTTATAAAGGCAAGAAATCAGGCAATGAGCGCTGCAAACATTGCAGCTTCAAATCCTGGCGACCCTTCTGCTATGCAAAATTTAGCTAAAGCCGAAGGAGAATTAGCAGGAGCTTTATCAAGATTAATGGTAGTATTTGAACAATATCCTAACCTTAAAGCCAACGAGTCTATTAATTCATTAATGGAAGAACTAACCACAACTGAAAATAAAATTGCTTTTGCTAGACAAGCATATAACGATAGTATTTATGCTTATAAAAATGCAAGAGAAGTATTTCCTAATAATATTGTTGCAACAATGTTTAATTTTGGCGATGCCGAATACCTCGAAGCAGTAGAATCGCCAGAAGAAAGAAAGGCACCTAAAGTACAATTTTAGGGCAAATATTTAGTATGAATTTTTTTGAGCATCAAAGAAAAGCTCGTAAAAAAACAAGTTTATTTATTCTTCTGTTTATTCTAGCTTTATTTTGCATATCTCTAGCTTTTTATTTTATAATTGTTTTTCTTTTAAAATATTCAGACAATAATAACTATTATTCTAGCTGGTGGTACCCCAATTTATTTATCTATGTCTTTACAATAACAACAGGTTTTATATCTATTGTGAGCTTAGTTAAGATTTTAATTCTCAAAACAGGTGCCGAAACAATAGCAAAATCAGTTGGAGGAAAAAAAATAGATGAAACCACAAAAGATCCTAACGAACGTAAGCTCCTTAACATTATTGAAGAAATGTCTATAGCTTCTGGATGCCCTATTCCAAAGGTCTATATTCTAGATAACGAAAGAGGTATTAATGCATTTGCTGCAGGTTTTTCAATTAACGATTCAGTTATTGCTGTAACAAGAGGTGCACTCGAAAATCTTTCACGAAATGAACTCCAAGGTGTAATTGCTCATGAATATAGTCATATTCTTAATGGCGACATGAAAATAAATTTACGTCTCGTTGGCTTCTTATTTGGAATATTTTCTCTTATCATACTTGGTCAATTTATTTTAAGGGCTTCGGCAGTTTCTAAGGGAAAGAAAGATAAAGGAAATGCAGTTCTTATATTACTTGCTATTGCTCTTATTATAATAGGATACATTGGCTTTTTTTTCGGACGTCTTATACAAGCAGCTATTAGTCGTCAACGAGAATATTTAGCAGATGCTTCGGCGGTACAATTTACTCGCGATCCAACTTCAATTGGGGGGGCACTTTTAAAAATAGCTTTACTTGAAGAAGGCTCAAAACTAAAAACCCATGCAGCTTCGCAAATAAGTCATATGTTGTTTAGTGCTTACGATGCACTTGCTGGATTATTGGCAACACACCCTCCTATTCATAAACGTATTGAAAGAGTTTGCCCAGAATTGGTAAAGTATTTAACTGATAAAAAAATACTTACCCAATACGAACCTACTAAGATTAATTTCGAATTTTATTCTCCATTAACTAATAAAGCTTTTTATAATCAACAATTTACTAAAATTGTGGGAAGCTTAAATAGTGATTCTATTGAAAAGGCCTCTGCGATTATTAATCAAATACCAGAACCTATAAGAAATTCTTTTCATATAAATTATGAATTACCATATATTATTTATTCGCTTTTTTTAAGTCATAAACCTCAAGTTTATAATGAACAAATAAATATTTTTACTTACGATAATGCAAAAATTCAATATTATTATAAACAATTATATAATTACGACATTAACACCAAATTAGCAATTATTGAAATTACGTGTAACAAATTACATTCGACCGACTCTAAACAAAAAGAAAATATACTTTCTGAAATAAAAAAGTTAATTTTACTTGATAAAGAAATATCGTTTTATGAATTTGCTCTTTATTCATTAATTGCACAAAGATTAATAGTAACGAAGAATGAAAAAACAATTAAATCGATTAACGAATGTAAACAAAGTATCCTTATATACCTTGGAATTATTGCTTTTGCCGGAGAGCCAGAAAATATAAACAAGGCTTATAATTCTTTCATTAGTGGACTAAAAAAGGTAAATCTACAATTTTCGCCCGACTTAAAACAATTTATTAGAAAAATAACCCCTGAAAATTTTAATGAAGCACTAAATGCTATAAACAACTTAAGTTCTACTTCATTGAACATTAGAAAAAAAATTATTGATGCTATATACACTTGCATTACTTATGATAAGTTAGTAACAGAAAACGAGTTAATACTACTTAGAACAGCAGGAATAATTTTACAATGCCCTGTTCCACTTGTTTTTTAAAAAATATTATAAATATATTTTTTATAAAAAAATTTTACTATTTTTGCAAAAAAATTTGGGCCCATAGCTCAGCTGGTTAGAGCACCTGACTCATAATCAGGGGGTCCCAGGTTCAAATCCTGGTGGGCCCACAATAAAGGTTGTTCGATTAATTTTTTCTGATTTTACCATTAAATATTTAAGTACGAAGTGTTTTTATTCTTCATTTACTAGATTACAATTTTTATTACCATGTTACAACATTACAAAAGTTTATTAAAAATCACAAAATTCATGTAATTGTTCAAAAATAACCACAAAAAATTGTGAACTATTAATAGAATGGCATTCGACTTTACTGCATATTTGGCTTAGCAGACTTACAAGTAAAAATATTAGTGCTCCTATAGTGGTGTAGTTATAAAATATTTACTCAATCTTGATATTATTTTAGTATCATAAATTTTATAGTAATGATGAGTGTAATTAACTATCAATCAATAAATGAACTTTAAATTTATTCATCTATTAAAAATTATTTAATTCATGGATAATAAAAATAACATACTTAAGTTTAAAAAATTTTTTTGTTAACCTTGCAATAAGAAGAATTGTATTAAAGTTAAAAAAGCCTTAAAATTTGATTGTTAAAATTTTTTTATTAATCTTTTGCTAATATTACTTCTCCTTTTTTAAACCCAATTATCTTACATTCTGTTTCCAAAGGTATGTGTTCAATAATATCGATAGGAAATTGTTTTACATATGCTCTTTTTGTTTTTTTATTTCGAGCTAGAATTACTTTATATTCATCGTTTGTTTTTCTTTTAATTCGCGTTTGCACAGCATAAAGATAAAAAATATCAACATCGCCAATTTTATAAATAGGATGCAATGGTTCTAAAAAAATTTGTCCGTTACAATTTATCTTATTTATATAACATTTAATATATTTATTTTTTTCTATTTGATAATCGTGGTAGTAATAAGCAGGCAATAAGAATTTTCGTTTGTTTTCATAATTTAAAACAAAATATTCGCCATCTGGTAATTTTATTAAATTTTCTACAAAAAAGTCGTAAACCTCGTTTTCAATAAACTGCATGAGCAATTATTATTTGCGTTTGTAATTAACGTATTCAACAACAAATGCGTCTTTAATTCCGCAATTTATTGCAAATTCATAAGCACTTTGATACGTTTCAAAGTCGCCAATAGTATATTTATACAAATTATCGATAATTTCTTCAAAAATAAACTCTACGTCAGGATAAAGTTCTTTAAGTATATGTTTATTAAGTTTACGAGTAAAAGCACCAATTTGTACTCTGAAAAAGTCGGGTTTATTGAGTTTGACAGGTTTTATAACTTTTTTGGGTTCAATTTTAGGATATTCTTCTGTTTGTTTTGGCAAATATGTATAATCTTTATCGTTCAATACTTGGAAGGGAATAATACCTACACTAGATTGCATCCTATTTTTTTGATAAACATAATAAAAGTTACCAAAAATTTCTTTGTACCCTTTAAGTCGGTAATCCAATTCCAAAACACCTTTAATACTAAACTTTGTTTCATAAGGTAAGTCTACCCAAATAAGTTTTATAACTTGCAAATTTTGTATTACAGTTGCATTTTGACTATTTATAATATTTATTTTAACTCCCATAGGAATAAACAATTCTAGTTTAGCAAACCCCGTTATATTACCCTTATAAACAATTATATCAATATTGTATTTCTGGCCGGCATTAACTCTTTGTGGAATATTTATATCAACATAAACTTCTTCCTGCGAAAAAGAAGGTAAAAGTAAGAAGTTAAAAAATATAAAACTTAAAATATATTTCATTATTTAAAAATACGTGTAAAAATAAATAAAATGAGAGTTAGTAACAAACTCAAAATTATTGAAGTAGTTATTGGAAAATAAAAAGTAAAATTTTTCTTTTTAATTAGTATATCGCCTGGTAAGGGTTTAAAGTTAAAGTTTCCGATTTTAGGTAAAAGCCAAAACAAAACTCCAATAATTATAAATAGTACACCTATAATAATAAATACCTTATATAATTTCGCGAATTCATTCATATACATATATGCATTATTTATTGCTAACACAATATCTTTTCAAATACATTTCTGCTTGTACAAAACCATATTGAGAAGCTTTTTTAAAATCAGAGCAGGCCGAAGTCCTTTTGTCTAATTTAAGAGCTGCTAATGCTCTATAAAAAAAATACTTTCCAGTAAATGGCTTAACGTCTATAGCCATAGAAAAGTTATAATATGCTTTTTCATAATTTTTCAATTCATAATAGCATTTTCCTCTTTCAAAATAACTTTCATGAGCTCCACCATTAATCATTATCGATTTACTGTAGTTTTCAATTGCTTTGTCAAAATCGTTCTTTAAATAATATGCATAACCCCTGTAATAAAATACTTTATAATTTAATGTATCGTACTTTATATAATCGTCGGAATATTTTAACAATTCATTATAATTTTCTGCTTCCATATTGCACATAATAATTTGTTCAATATAATTAATATTCCACGGTTCAATTTCCAATAATTTTTTTAACATATTAAGAGCACTTTTGTAATCTTTTTTTTCAAAATAAATTTTAAAAGCTAATTCCACAATATCTTTATTCTTTGTTTTATTTAGTATTATACCTATATTATCCAATGCTTCATTAAGATTTCCAGATTCATAAAAGGCCAATGCTTTCAAATAGATAAATTTCTCACATTTTTTATATTCTACTGGTAATTTGTTTATTAACTCAATAACAGTAAGATATTCCTTTCGATTTAATAAATAATAAATTTCGCCTAAATTTTTTTCATATTCATTATACCAATCTGTTTTCCATAACAAATCCCATTCTGGTAGTTTTTTTAGATTAAAAAATTCTGGTAAGCCTTTTAAAATATTTTCTGGTAGTTTTTCTGATTTTTTCCTTAAATAAATAGCTAACCAAAATAGTGCCGAATCTTTATTGTTTTCTAACGAATATATTTTACTTAATTCCAAAGCATACAATGTATCGTTAATATCGAAAAGCTTACGACAAAACATTTTAGCCTCGTTATATCTACGTTGCTTTAAGTATATTTCAACTAACTTTTGATAACAAATTGGTGAAGCACAATTTTTTAGGTAAACAATAGCCTTCGAAGTATCGTTATTTTTTAAAGATACTAATGAATATTTTAATTCATTTATCTGAGAGAAACATATTAAATAGGTCCAAGTTAATAAGTTAAGTTTTATAACAATCTTTTTCATGTTCATTATGGCTCTTTTTTCGATTTTGGACTCATAACATAAATAAAACCAGTAATGTTACGAACTTCTATGCCTGTTAATCTACGTTCATAAACGTCGCAAATATAATAATAAACGCCATCTGACACACGCTTTTTAGTGTCCATGTCTCTACCATCCCACATAATATCAGGATTGTTTGTCTTAAAAACTAGTTTCCCCCATCTGTTAAAAATTTGCATATCTACTTTCTCCACATATTTATATGGGCCAGGCTGATAGTAGTCATTTTGAGAATCTTCATTAGGTGTAAATATATTAGGTAATGTATAATAAACACATTCATCAATACAGCTTTTGTATATTTTAGGACTTTCGTTATAGAAAGAATCGATAGCAGTAAGAACATAGCAACCTGCAATAGAATAATCGGGTTTATGTATGTATATGGAATCGTCGGGATTACTAAATTCTTTCAATAATTGCAATTGTCCATCTAATGTTGGGGAATAATATAGTTTATAACCAATTATATCGTCTGCACATGGCAATTCGTTTTTATTCCATTTTATTACATTTTCGTAGAACTCACAATTTGATTTAATCTTTATATTAGGGGCACATGGCGGTATAGTATCTCTAGGATAATCGCATAACTCTTGCGAATAATTAATAAAAGGCATATTGTATTTTCCGCTTGTATATATTCCTATACCTTTTACTTTATAACAATAAGTTTTTAAATTAATTAATCCTACATCTTCATATTCTTCGATGTACGAATATCCAATCGAATCCCATGTATTCAAAATTTCATTAAACCTATAAACAACATATAATGTATCTTTCCAAGGTACGTTTTTTTGCCATTTTAATTTTATTTTTTTATCGTCGGGAAAAGATTTCAAAAAAATACTTGATGCAATAGAAGGGAAACCTATCAGAAATCTATTTCCTTGCTGATTATTATAAAATTCTATTTTGTATGAAAAAGGATAATTCAATGTATTTAAAAGAGAATCGATATATATAGTATCATTAATATCGTTTAAGCTATCTAATAACACCAAATTTGCCCCCCAAAAGTCGTTTGAGTGATATATTAAATACTGGTATGGTCCTGGAGCATTAATAGTATCGAACTCAATAGGGCGCGACCATTCTATATAAATAACCCCAGAATCTTGTTTTGTTTTTATTACACTTACATGAGTTATAACAGGTATTCCTTTTACAAGTTCGGTACAAGACTCTGGCGAAGCAATACTTTTAGCACCATCGCTAAATACTACAACTATTCTATAACAATAAGTATAACCTTGTAGTAAGCCATTACCGTTATTGTTATCTAAATAAACAGTATCATAGATATTTGCAGTTTGATATATTTTCTGAAATCCTGTAAATCCTGGTATTCCTGTTTCGCATGAATCTGGATTCCAACCCGACGGATCAATTTTTCTGTACACTTCGTAATATAAAGCATTAGTACATTTAGTTTTGGGCCATTTGATTTCGATGGTAGAACTAGTAGGGAATAAATACAAACTATCAATTGGAGGGCACACTACTTGAATATAACACTTACGTTGAAAAACTAAATTTAGTTCGCTATTAAAATCTTTAGCTTTAAATACTACAAGGTAAGGAAACTTTTTAACATGTACACAAGAAGTTGACCATTTAAACGTTTGTGTTAAAGGCGAATACCCTATTGCACTGTCGAAAACTGCTATAGGAGGGTGACATTCGAAAGGTCCTCCATAAGCAGAAAGCACCATTTTATCGTTCTGAGGATCAGATGCTTTAACTATAAACGATAAGGTATCGCCAGCCCATACACAAAAATTTTGTATTGGATAAATATAAGGTGGATCGTTGTTAGCTTCGTAAACCTCAATTTGAATATCTCTTTCTATTTCGCCAATTTTAATATAGCTTTTAGTAGAAGGGAAGTACCTCCATTCTTCAATTACCATAGCTACATTAAAATACCCGGTTTGTTGTGGTCGTTCCCAAATTAAATCGCCAGTTATAGGATTTACAACCAGCGAATCGCTCGCATAAGGGAAAGTATAACCTTCAATAGGTTGAGCATCTTCGCCTAAGCAAACTGTTAATCTGTATGCTAAGCTATCGCCATCGGGATCGTAAGCTCCTGGATTATGAATAAAGGTTGCATTAAGCTTTGCTTTGTCTATTGGAGGATATGTAAGAATCGGCGTATTATTACTCATTATTAAAGGATTGATGTTTAAAATTGTTTGAACAGCAAAAGGCACTTCAACAGAGTTTGGAATATTTTGTACTCCATAATTTCGGTTTTGATCTTCCATGTATATTCTGTATACTCCTGGCCCAGGATATGTATGCAACCCTATGTATGTATTTTTAAAATAATAATCGGGTAATTCTACTTTAGAGACTCGGGGGATTATAGACGAAGTACCATCGCCCCAGTGTATTTCAAGCTCCGGTCTATCGGCTGGCGATAAGGTATATGTATAAGTTATTAAAGTAATTTCATATGTATAACCATTAACATGGCGGTAACGTATTTCCCCTGCCCTATTATGGGTACCAATAGCATTATTTATAAGCAAAAATATAAACAATATCGAATATACTACACTCACTCTAATATTTCTGTAACTTTATTTTTAGCAAATATAATACCTTTTTCCTGATTTTTCCAGTTAATTATTAACATATTTTTCATATCATCGTACAAGTTATTTAATAAATTATTATATATTTTAATTTTTTTTACTTTTTCTTTTACGTTAAAACTAATATCTATCCAAGTTGCGTCTTCTTTTATTTCGTATTTAAATTTGGTTTTCTCTGTAATTAATGGTTTCTTCCGATCATTTATGTACAAATTAAAATTTTCCGAAATGTACATTATCATATATTTTTCGGTATTTTTATTAACTGTTAAACTGGTTAGGCCAACATTAATTCCAGTTTTTTTTAAAATAGCATTTTCAAAATCATCGGAAAATATTTTTATTCTAATTTCAAATAAAAGTTTACTTTCATCAAAATTAACATTCGTAATAGTAACATGAACAGGATGAGCAATTAGAAACGATATTTTTAAAAATTTTAAAAGTAGCAAGTTAAAAAACAAAATAAGCTTTTTTATTTTCATAAAGCAAATATAATTCAAATATAGCAAAAAATATATTCCGAGAACTTTGCAAAATCTTTTATAAAGGTCATTAAATATTTTGGAAAATGTTGATTTTCAATATATTTAATTGTAAAAAACTTATTTTTAGGTAGTTTTGCAAAGGTCTCATTTCTTTAATTTTTACAAATATTTTAATTAAATTGCGATGAATATTAAAAATAGTAAAAGTGATCTTATACAAATTAAAAAAATACTGGTTAATTCATTGTATACTAATTGTAATATTAACTGGTTGCAGTAAAGAAGATAAAATAATAATAACATTTTACGGTGGAGCCGAAGAAATAGGCGGAAGTTGTACAAAATTGGAATACGATAATTACAACATACTTGTAGACATAGGCTCTTATATTTATGAAGAATACGATGAAAGCGGCGACAACAATTGCTTAGCAAAAAAAGAACTTTACAAAAAAAATCAAATACTGCTATTTGATCCTCAAGAGATAAATTCGGTAGTAATAACCCATTCTCATACCGATCATTGTGGACGCTTAATTCAACTATGCAAAAATGGATTTTCTGGTAATATTTATATGACAGAACTTTCTGCTAAATTATCAGTAATTTTATTAAGAAACATAATTCGATACGATGAAGAACCCAGGCAATGGGTATTTAATAAAAAAGCACTAAATATGCCGTATATAAACGCCCACTGGAGAATGTGTAATTACGTTAGGCGCCTCAAATACCCTTATTACTTTAACGGTTCATTTTGTGAAATGAAAAACCGTTTTAATAAAAAAATTTTTCCTTGCAAACATTGCGCACAATTGGAATTAGTACCAATTTTAGAAAAATATAAAATAGTAAATTATTTCGATTCGTTTAAATTAAATAAAAATATAAGTTTTACTTTAATTCCTATATATCACTTGCCAGGGTCTTCGTCTGTAATATTTAACATAAAAAAAGATAAATCAATAAAAAAAATTATTTTTTCAGGCGACATTGGCAACGACATAAAACTTTTATATAATTATTACAAACCTTACCCAAAAGCCGATGTTATTATAATAGAAGGAACTTATGGCGACAAAGAGAGAAAAAGAAACTATGATTACTTAATACAAGAGTTTATCGACGATGTTGCTAAAGCATTAAAACAAAATAAAATTGTATGGATACCGGCCTTTGCTTTAGATAGAACCCAAAAGTTGCTTTATGTTTTGAACAAAGCAAAACTCGAAGGATATATTCCATACCATATACCCATTTATGTTCCCTCGCCTTCGGCTACTCAATTTAATAACATTTATGTTAAATATGCTTATAGTGACGATTTTATTAGCAGTGATATTGTCAAGTATTTGCCTTACTATAACTATAAGATGCCAGAATACAATGATTTACGTGGCCCATGTATATTAATAACAACTAGCGGAATGATGAACACTTCATATAGCGAAGAATTGTTACCTATTCTATTACCACGAAACGATGTTTTTTTATGTTTTGTGGGCTTTCAGTCAAAAAACACACCAGGCTGGAAAATATTGCAAAACAAACAAAAAATATATTACAACAAGCAATATATTCCGGTTAATTTAACATGGGAAAAATACGAATTCTTTTCTGGTCACGGCGACTTTATTGATGTTATTTATTTACTTTCTAATAATAAAAATTCTACTATAATTCTAAATCATGGCGACAAAAAAACTTTAAAAAAAATGAAAAATAAACTAGAAAATTACGGTTTTTCAAACGTTATAATTGCTAAAAAAAATAAGGAATACACTTTTTAGAAAATTTCAAAAAGTTTAGAATTCAACATCTATTAAGGAATAGCCATAATGTATTAGTTCACATTTGGTAACTTTTAAATATTCTTCCCAAAATTTTTTAATTTTAAAATACTTTCTTTCACTTTCGCTTTTAGCACCTATTAAATATACTTTTACATTACTTAAATCGGGTATTTTATTTTGTTTATTTAATTCATTAATTTTTTTTGTAATAAATTCATCGCTAATATTAGTTTTTTCAAGATCGAAATCTTCGTACGAATGCATCATATCTGAAAATATAAATAAATATGAGTTAGAAGAATTCTTAAATAATTCCTTTGCCAATATAAAAGCCGAAACAATATTTGTTTGATCTGCCAGTTTTGCAGAATCAATCGATAATTCTATTTCTTTTTTAATCATTTCTTTTTGTCTTTCCATTTCTTCTTGTACATCTAATTCACTATCTGTTATAAAGTTAAAAGTTGGCAAAGTTACATTAACCATTGGAACAAAAGTTGCCATGGTTGTTTCTTTAATCTTTCCAACAATAACCTTTGAACCTTGTGGTAGTTTATCAATTATTTTAAATAAGTTTGTTTTATAAAATGTTAAGTCGTTTTTTACGCTTTTCGAAAAATCGATAAAAATAACAACATATGGTGGTTGAGTATTTTTAAACTCACCACTGCAGTTAGCTAATAAAAATGTAATAAAATAAATAAAAATCCTTTTCATTTGTTAATTATATTAACTATGCTTTCTTTCAATGATTTACCCTTTTTAATTACTTCGAGTTCAAATAACTGTTTTTTATAATTTTCGACTGGATCGGTTATATTATTTAAATTAAAATAATTAGATAAAACTCCTAAATCTATAGGCAATTTTTCGCCGGTTGTAAAGTACTTTGGAATTTCAGAACTATTTCTACCTCCTCTAGCTATGATGTTATATTCTCTATAAATGTTTGAAAGTCTATTATAATAATTTTGAATTTCAATAACATTTTTTATAACATTATTAAAATTTTTTATTAACTCGTCTATTTTATTATCAAAATGTCTAATCCTTTTTTTAATGTGTTTATAAAATAAATAATTAAACGTATGGTTTTCAAAAGAAAGTTTTATTCCTTCTAACACAGAAAAAATAAGAAAACCCAAATTCATTAATAAGAAAATTCCGAAAGCAAGGTATAAATCCGATTCTTCCAAACCTTTTCTTTGTAAATAAGATTTTCTAGCAAAAGCAAATATAATAATACTAACCAATAATACAATAAATAAAAATAAAGAAAAGATTCGTAAAATAACACCTTTATCTTTTCTATGCCATAATTTACCAATATTAAATCCTGCAGCAGGCAAAAATACTGTTAACATTAATCCTAAAAGAATAGTTGTAAGTAATGGTTCTCTTAAAAATTTAAAACTATATATATTAAAACCAATTTCACATAAAACAAAAAAGATCCACAACATCCATTCAAACCAACTTAACTTTACTTCAGGTTCAATTATCACATTTGCTCTGCTATTTTTTAACTTTTGAAAGGTTATTAGGTACGTTTGCAATGTATTCAAAGAGGAGTCCATTTTTTTTAAAATATCTGATTCTTTATTCTTCCACATTGAATATAATTTAGCAATTTGTGAATTAGCTTTAGTGCAAAGTTTTTTTTCAAATTCAGATATTTGCCCAATTCCGCCAGCCCAATCAACAGGTGGAATTTTTATTTCACCATCTCTTCGACCTTTGCTTCTAGCAACAGTTTCGTCTGTTATTCTTTTAAAAAAATTATACATAATATGTTTTATTTTTTTATTAATTCAAAAAGATTTTCAATTATTTCATCTGCAATATATTCTTTAATTTTTTCTCTCTGTAGTCCTACTATTTGAAAGTAGTATAATGGGTTTTTGCTAATAATTTTATTTTCACCTGAAAGATCTGTTTTAATTTTAGCAATTAAAGAAAGCTCACTTGCCATAATAGCACCTTCCCAAAGAGGTATATCATTTTCATTATTAGAAACTATTATGGCATGAGTACAATTATTCCAAATTTGCTGATTTTTTTTATCAATTTTTCCTCCACAATCAACAAAAATTAAATTCTTATTTTTCTTTAAATTTTCAAGACATTCAATTACACTTTTCAGAAAGTTATCGTTAAATTCTTGTTTATATCTAAACTCTTTTAGTATACTATCGGGCACTGTAGCACACCAATTACCTTCACCATCGGGGCAAGCTCTTAAAATATAAAACGAATTATTATAAATATCTGAAAACTTATTCAATATGTAATTATGCAATATAAAAAGCAAACACGACTTACCACTATGAGGTGGCCCAACAAATACAATAACTTTTTGTTTTTTAATTTCATTTCCTTTTCCTTTTTTAATATCACCTTGAAGTGGGCATATAATTCCTTCTTTAAAATCTTCAAGCTTTATTTTATAACCTTTGTAATAATTCTTAGAATTTGAGTAACAAACTATAGCACCACCACCACCCGCATCATTTGTTGCTATAACTAATGGTTTATAATTTCTAATTAAGTATTCTGTTATATTGGTAAAAAGCCAAACAGGTATCCTACCGTTAAGTATTATCTTCTTGTTTTTAAAATCATACTCTATTTTGTCTATATCCCGACATATTTCTGGATTTATTAAACCTCTGCAACCTATATTTATTACTGTGTATCCATTATGTTCTTTTATATTTACATTTACATTTTCTAAAATAAAATCCTCCATTTTTAAATATCCTCACAATTTTTTTACAAAATTTCATTTATAAAATTAAACTCTAATTTAACAACAAATTTTCGTAATAAAAAAAACAATTCTCATTTTGCTTTAGCATACCCATTACTTTCCTTCTATTACTATTGTAAATTTTAAACATAACATTTGTGAATAAAAGTTACTGTAAATTTTTAAAACTTTTATTTACAAGGATAAAAAACAAAATTCTTGGTTATTTATAATCCAAATTAATGAAAACAATATAAGTTTGCTAAGTACACATAATTGCATTTTTTTAAAATAATTTTTTGAAACCCAAGCATTTAGGTTAAATTAATAATTGCGGTATTATTGGTAAAGTATTTATATAGATTTCTGTTTATTAAAAAATTGGCTTGCTCAAATTTTTTTGTATTACAAATTTTCAGAATAAAGATAACACTTATAAAAAAGAGCGTGAAAATCCTTTTCTTTTTGTTCAATACCTTGTTGTAATGGACATATCACTTCAACACAATCTAACTATCTTCAAGGCAAAAGAAGATGAAGTGTCGCAATCCTTGTTGTAATGGACATATCACTTCAACAGAATGGTGGCAAAGAAATAAAGATAAAGATGGCGTAGTCGCAATCCTTGTTGTAATGGACATATCACTTCAACGTGAACAAACCACAACAGGAAAAGAATTTCTAGCAATAGTCGCAATCCTTGTTGTAATGGACATATCACTTCAACATTTCTAAATTAAACTTGTCGTTCCTATACAAGATGAGTCGCAATCCTTGTTGTAATGGACATATCACTTCAACTTTTTAAAAAATCTTT
>JAOAFV010000025.1 GCA_026416095.1 Bacteroidales bacterium
AATTTTAACTTTTTAAGCTATTCTATAATTCTATTTTAGTTAGCAACAAAATAAAACATTTACCTTGCAACTTTTTCGAGCCACTTTAGCATAACTAACATTGTTGCCATTGAAATAAAACAAACTATAACAAAGACTAACCATGTAATCCATAAGGGGGCGTTAACATATAATAAAGCACCTATAAAAAGCAATTGATTACCAATAGCAGTAGCACCCAACCACCCACCTTGCATTAACCCCTGATATTTAGGTGGAGCTACCTTCGATACAAAAGAAATACCAAGCGGGCTAATAAATAATTCTGCAACTGTAAGAATAAAGTATGCACAAATTAAAAGAAATGGGGTTACTTTCTGTTCGTCGGGTAAAACTTTTCCTTGTATTTCAGAAAATGGTGGTAAATTTATTGAAGCTATAGTCATCAATAAATAAGCACAACCTGCAATAAACATTCCAATTGCAATTTTTCGAGGTGTAGAAGGTTCCAAATTTTTTTTCCTTAACCATGCAAAAAAGGCAACCACTACTGGAGTTAACAAAACTATAAAAAAGGGATTTACCGACTGAAATTGCTCGGCTGTAATATTCAACGAACCAATTTTCAATAATGTATAATCTCTTGCAAAATAAGTTAAAGTAAGACCATTTTGATGGAATGAAAACCAAAAGAATATTACAACAAAATAAACAGCCAATAAGGCATAAATTCGCTGCTTTATTTCTTCTTTCGACATTTCAGGAATTTGTTGAGAAGTACTTTGTTGTTTTTCTATTTTCTTTACATCGGGGAAATATTTTTTATAAGTTAAAAATATGATAAGCGAAACTATCATAGCTAAAACAGAAACAATAAAAGCATAATTAAAACCAGTAGAAAAAACACTTATATAATCTTTAACAAAAGTAGCAATATCGGAAATATTTCCTGTGAGTGAAACTTGATTAGCTAGTTCTGGTAAATTTTTTAAACCTTCTTCACTAATTGTCCCATTTAAATATGAATGACATAAGCCTGGTAATTCAGAATTGTATTTAAAACCATGTATAGAAAGCCACCAATTACGAACGCCTGCGGCTGCAAAAGGAGCAAAAAAAGCACCTATATTTATAAACATATAAAATATAGAAAAACCCGAATCTCGCATTTTACTGTACGTTTCGTTATCGTACATTTGTCCAACGAGTGCCTGTAAATTACCTTTAAATAATCCATTACCAAAAGCAATAATAAACAAACCTAACAATGTTATTACAAGATAATGATATTTATATTCAGAAACAGCAGGAAAAGGTAAAGAAACAGTTATATAACCAATTGTCATTACAATTAACCCCCATAAAATTGTTTTCTTATAATTTCTAGTTTTGTCGGCAATGAGTCCACCAACAAAAGCTAAAATGTAAATAGAAAAATAAAATACCGAATAAATTACTCCTGCTACCTGCTCTTTTAGCCCATATTTTGCTTGCAAAAATAAAACTAATATTGCCATCATTGTATAAAAACCAAACCTTTCACCCATGTTTGCTAACGCAGCTGGAATTAATCCTTTTGGTTGCTTTGAAAACATAATTATAAGTTTTAAATTTGCAGTGCAAAACTATAAAAACATTTATAAAAAAACAAAAATGAAAATTTTTAAAACAAGTATAATTTCCGAGATTGATAATTATACTATTGAAAATGAACCAATAAGCTCAATTAATTTAATGGAAAGAGCCGCAAGTCAATTATCAAAATACATCATAAACAAATTTGATAAAACAACAAAATTTTGTATTGTCGCTGGCACAGGGAATAATGGAGGCGATGGGCTTGCTTTAGCACGTATATTACATTTTAATGGATACATGGTTAGAGTGTATCTTGTAGGTGATATCACTAAACAATCTAACGATAATAAAATTAACTGGGGAAAATTATTAAAAAAAGAAATATTTCGAAAACACATAACTAAACACGACGAACTTGAAATTTATGAAGACGAAATAATAATTGATGCTTTATTTGGAAGTGGACTAAATAGACCACTAGAAGGCGAGATAGAAAGCATTATTAAGAAAATTAATAATTCAGGCAATTATATTATTTCTATTGATGTACCAAGTGGCTTAATGGGCGAAGATAATAGAGAAAACAATAACAACGCAATAATAAAAGCAAACTTAACATTAACACTTGAATTTCCAAAGCTTTCATTTTTCTTTCCTGAAAATAATACATTTGTAGGCGATTTTGTTATAGTACCAATTTTTTTACATCCTAAAGCAAAAGAAGAGAAAATTACTAATTGGTTTTATACTGACAAAAGCGAAGTAAGTAAAATAATTAAAAAAAGACATAAATTTATTGAAAAACGAGAATTGGGTCATGCTCTCATAATTGGTGGCAACGAAGGCAAGGTAGGTGCTGCAATACTTGCATCGAAAGCTTGTGTAAAAAGCGGAACTGGCTTAACTTCAGTATGTTTACTATCTGGCTCTTCATCTATGCTAACTATTTCTTCGCCCGAAGTAATGACTGAAAATTTATCGAATCTTTTAGATAAAAATAACCCTGAAATAACAAAGTATACTGCCATAGGAATTGGACCAGGCTTAGGTACAAGTTATGATGTTTTACCTGTCCTTGAAGAAGTGCTGATTAAGTTTAAAGACATACCCCTGGTAATAGACGCCGATGGATTAAATTTAATTGCAAAAAATAAATATTTAATAAGCATAATACCTGAAAATACAATTCTTACACCTCATTTTAGAGAATTCGATAGATTATTTGACATACATAATTCACATTACGACAGATTTTTAACTGCAACAAAAATGGCACAAGAATTAAAATTAATAATAATTCTCAAAGGTGCACATACTCAAATTCACCTACCCGATGGTAGGATTTATTTTAATAGTACTGGAAATCCAGGAATGGCAACGGGAGGTATGGGCGATGTGCTTACTGGCATTATTACTTCTTTACTTGCACAAGGCTACTCACCACAAGAAGCTTCGATTTTAGGAGTTTTTGTACATGGCTTAGCAGCAGATTATGCTTTACTAAATGAAACTTACGAAACTCTTACTCCCTCCGATGTAATTCACTTCTTGCCTCATGCCTTTAAAGATATTCATAATGAACGAAATTAACTTTCTATATAAACTTTTACAATTATCAAAGAATTTTAACAAATACATTTTGTTATATTCAGGCATAACTCCATCAAAATACAAAATAATTTGCGGTTTCGAAGAAAACGAAGAAATAATTGATATTAATAAACTAATTAACACAAACTTAAATAATAAGTGGTGGCTGGGTTTTATATCGTTTGAGTTAAAAAATAAAATATTTCCATTTTTATCAACTAAATATGATCAACTATATGACTTTCCAGAACTATACTTCTTTAACCCAAAACACTTAATTATCAAAGAAAAAAAAAATTTAATTATACACAGCAGCAACAAAGAAGAAATACTTAACTACTTATTTAAAAAAGAAAACTTTACTATTAAATCTCTTAACAATCTAACATTTAAATCTACAACTACTAAAAATATGTATAAAGAAAAATTTAAACAAATTTATAATTACTTACTTAATGGTGACATATACGAAATTAACTATTGCATAAATTTTTTTTGTGATAACCTAAAAATTAACGAAACCGATATATTTGCATTACTTACTATATTGAATCCTTCGCCATTTTCTTGTTTTGTTAAATATAATAATTCTTTTTTAATTTCTTCTTCGCCAGAGAGATTTATAAAAAAACAAGGTCGGGTTTTAATTTCACAACCTATAAAAGGCACCGCTAAAAGGAATAAGCATAGCAAAGCAAATTTAACCAGATTAAAAAATAGTATAAAAGAAAAATGCGAAAACATAATGACTGTTGACCTTGTTAGAAGCGACTTTGCTATGCTTTGCGAACCACAAACGCTAAAAGTAACAAAATTATTGCACACAAAAACACTTAGAACAGTTTATCAACTTTATTCCGAAATAGAATGCAAATTAAAAAATAACATAGATATTTCTGATATAATTTACAATTCTTTTCCTATGGCAAGCATGACTGGCATTCCAAAAAAACGCGCCCTACAAATAATCGAAGAAACCGAAAATTTTTCGAGAGAATTATATTCAGGCAGCGTAGGTTACATCGATGCAAATGGTGATTTTGATTTTAATGTAGTTATAAGATCGTTAATGTATAACAAAAGCAACAAATATGCTTCGTACCCTGTAGGTGGAGCAATTACAATCTATACTAATGCCAACAACGAAATTAATGAATGCCTTGTTAAAACAAAAGGAATTGAAAAGAGCATTAAAGCAAAATTCACATGGGATTAGAAAAAAAAATTCAAGATATAATTAAAAAAAATAAATTATTCAACCACAACAACAAATTATTAATAGGTATTAGTGGTGGTGTTGATTCTATTGTTCTTTCTTATGTTTTAAAAAAATTAAATTATGATATAATACTTGCTCATTGCAATTTTAAATTAAGAGGAGAAGAGTCGGACGAAGACGAAAATTTTGTTTTGCAATTTGCAAAAAATCTAAATATCAAAATACATTGTAAAGCTTTTAATACCTACTTGTATTCAAAAGAAAAAAAAATATCTATACAGGAAGCAGCAAGAGAATTAAGATATAATTATTTTAACTATCTCTTAATAAAATATAAATACGATTATATATTAACAGCTCATAATTACAACGATAATATTGAAACTTTTTTCATTAATCTTTTTCGATCAACAGGTATAGAAGGTTTAAAAGGTATTCCTTTAAAATCAGATAAAATAATAAGGCCACTAATTTTTATTAATAGGAGCGAAATTTTAGAATATGCCAATGAAAACAACCTAAAGTGGCGCGAAGATTCATCGAATTATACCGATAAATATCTAAGAAATGCAATAAGAAATCGGCTTATACCCGTTGTTAATTGTATTGAAAAAAAATTCCTCAAGAACTTTTCGTACTCTCTCAATAACATTATTCAAAATATTGAATTGTATAACTGGTTAAAAAAAGAATTTTTAAAAAATAAGATAATATTGAACGACGATACCCTTGAAATTAATATCGAAAATTTTGAATTTATACCACACTCTTATATTTTAATTTACGAAGTTCTAAAAAATTATAATTTCTCAATTAAACAAATTAAAGACTTTTTTAGTTTACCACACCAAAAAGGTAAAAAAATAAAATCTGCTACACATGTTGCATACTATGAAAATAAAAAAATAATCGTTACAAAAAAAAACGACAACATTAATAAAGAAGAATACTACATTAAGAAAGAGAGCCAACAAATTAACAAGCCCATAAAACTTATTTTAAAAGTTATAAAAAACGACGAGACTTTTGTATTAAAAAAAGATAAGAATTTTGCTTACCTTGATTATAGTAAACTTAAATTTCCTCTAACTATTAGAAAATGGGAAAAAGGCGACAGATTTATACCTCTTGGAATGAAAAATTTTAAAAAACTCAGCGATTTTTTTACAGATATTAAGCTAAATAATGCTCAGAAAGAAAATATTTGGCTATTGTGTTCAGGAAACGATATTGTATGGGTTATAGGACATAGAATCGACGACCGATATAAAGTTGCTGATTCCACTGAAAATATTTTATGCATAGAACTTTTGAACTAATTACAAACAAAACAAACCCAGTTAAAATTGAATACAAATAAAATAGAGAATACTTATAGATAATTTTAATCTTTTTCAATACGTAACATATTTTTTAACATCTTCTCCTTTTATAACATTATCGCACAATATGATTAACCTCTCAACTATATTACTTAATTCTCTAATATTTCCTCTATATTCAAGTTTCATTAATTCTTCGATAGCATCGTCTGTAAATTTTTTTAAAGGAATAGAATAATCGTTACAAATAATTTTTGTAAAATGTTCAATGAGTAAAGGTATATCTTCCTTACGCTCTCTTAGAGAAGGCACATTTAATACAATAACACTTAAACGATGATACAAATCTTCGCGAAAGTTCCGTTTTTCAATTTCTTCTCGCAAATTTTTATTTGTAGCAGCAATTATACGCACGTCTACCTTAATGTCTTTTTCGCCACCTACACGTGTTATTTTATTTTCTTGCAAAGCTCTCAAAACTTTAGCTTGAGCAGCTAAACTCATATCTCCAATTTCATCGAGAAAAAGTGTGCCATTATTAGCCAACTCAAATTTACCAATCTTTTGCTTTATTGCCGATGTAAAAGATCCTTTTTCGTGGCCAAATAACTCACTTTCAATAAGCTCCGATGGTATAGCTGCACAGTTAACTTCTATAAATGGGCCATTACATCGCCTACTTTTTTCATGTATCAAGTGTGCTACAAGTTCTTTACCTGTTCCATTTTCGCCTGTAATAAGTACTCTTGCGTCGGTAGGAGCAATTTTATCTATTAACTCACGTAACTCTTTCATCGCTTTAGAATTCCCTACCATTTCATACTTTGAGTAAATTTTTCGCCGTAATGCTCTTGTTTCGTCAAGTAAATTTTTTCTGTCAAGGGCATTCTTAACCGAAATGAGCAACCTGTTCAAATCTAAAGGCTTTTGTAAAAAATCGTACGCTCCTTTTTTTATGCAATCAACAGCTGTATCAATGTCGCCATGAGCTGTAATCATAATAACTGTTACCTGTGGATGTTCTTCTTTAACCTTCTGAAGTACTTCAATGCCATCCATTTGTGGCATTTTTATATCACATAATATGAGATCAATTTCTTTGCTCTTTACAATATTTAATCCTTCTGGTCCGTTTAAAGCCGTCTCTACTTCGTAGCCCTCGTACTCTAATATTTCTTTTAATGATTTACATATACTTTTTTCATCGTCAATTACCAAAATAGTTGGCATGTAACAAAATTTTCTCAAATATAATTATTAAGCTGCTTCAAAAAAACTTTTACTTAAACTAAATCGTTACGAAAATTCTAACAGTATACCAGATGGGGTTTCATTATGCTTGCCATTAGCATAAGCTATTACACCATTAACAATGGTATATAAAATTCTACCAGGTAATATTATGTTTTTTAATGGGCTCCATTTGCATTTGTACAAGATATTACTCTCATCTATTTTAGTAAATGTATTTAAATCAATAATAACAATATCTGCATAATAACCTTTTTTTATAAAGCCTCTGTTTTTAATATTATATCTTAAAGCTGGGCCATGACACATTTTACTAACAATATCTTTAAGTGTAAAGTAACCTTCGGTACATAAATATAACATATATAACAAAGAATGCTGAACGAATGGTATTCCAGAAGGACAATATTCGTATGGCTTAATTTTTTCCTCATATAAGTGAGGAGCATGATCGGTCGAAATATTTGAAATAAAGAGCTTAGTTATAGATTTTCGTAATGCTTCTCTATCGGAAAATTCTTTTACAGATGGATTACACTTTATTAATGCACCAAGATTATTATAATCATCTTCGCAGAAAGCAAGATGGGGTAAGCATATTTCTGCTGTAATATTATTATTTTTCAAATTTGCTTTTTCTATAATTTCTAGCTCTTCTCGGGTCGAAATATGCAATATATTTATATTAGCTTCTAAATTAAATGCTATATCTACCACATTCGATGTTGCTTTAATACAACTTTCTTTGCTTCGTATTTTTGAATGTAAATTAATAGGTATTTTACTATAAACTGTTTTATATTTTTTTAAATTATTTTCAATAATAATATCATCTTCAGCATGAATAACATTTATTTTTTTCGATTTTTTAAATAAATGTTCAAGCAATTCTTTATTTCTTATTGAATGTGTATTTGTAGAAGAACCGTAAAAGACTTTATTACCTGCATAAAAAGTGACATCAATTTCATTGAGATGGTCTATATTATATTCAGTTACTCCAACAAAAAAACCAAAATTTACAAAACTACTTCCAGCTATACATTTAGCCTTATCGACGAGTAATTTTTTACTATCGCAAAAAGGAATATTATTTGGCATATCAATAACTGAGGTAACACCACCTGCCACAGCAGCTTTCGATTCAGAATAAAAATCGGCTTTATATGTTTGACCGGGTTCTCTAAAATGCACATGAGCATCGATTATACCTGGTAAAACATATAAGCCACTTGCATCTATAATACTATCGGCAATTTCCGAATTTATTGTATAATCTATTTCAGTTATTTTTTGGTTTTCAATCAGAATATCTTTTTTTTCGATTGTATCCTTATCAACTACATAGCCATTTTTAATGAGCATTCTCATCTAATAATATAAAATTTTTGTAATAATTTTTTTTGTGATGTTTTTTCTGCAAACACAATCGTTTTTCATTTAACATTATAATTTTTGAAGAAGCTACTAAATTTTAGTTTAATAACACCCAGAATAGCTTCTTTAAATATACCTCCACTCATTTTTGAAGTACCTTTTTTTCGATCGGTAAATACAATAGGAATTTCAATGATCTTATAACCCATTTTCCATACGTTAAATTTCATTTCGATTTGAAAACCATAACCTTTCATTCGAATCAAAGAAAAATTAATTTTTCTTAAAATCTCATTATGATAACACACAAAGCCAGCAGTAGTATCTTTAACGGGCAAACCAGTAATTTTTCTTACATATACCGATCCAAAATAAGACATAAGAATGCGCTCAATAGGCCAATTAATAACATTAACACCTGTAATATATCGCGAACCAATTACCATACAAGGCTTGTTTTTACGGGCAACTTCAATCATTCTGCAAAGATCGTCTGGATTGTGCGAAAAATCGGCATCCATTTCAAAAATATATTCATAATTTCTATTTAATGCCCATTTAAAGCCTGTAATATATGCTGAACCAAGTCCTAATTTTCCCTCTCTCTCTATTATATAAACTCTATTTTCATAAACCTTCATTAAATCTTTAACAATATCGGCAGTATTGTCTGGAGAATTATCGTCAACTACAAGAATATCGAATTGGTAGGGTAAATTGATTATGTATTTTATTAAATCTGCTATGTTTTCTCTCTCATTATATGTTGGAATAATTATTAAAGATTCTTTCATTTTTGAATAATTTAACTTTAAATTTGCAGAAAATACTTTTAGCAAAGATACGTAAAAATTAAAAAAATAATGTTATTTAAAGATTATATTTATGGTCCTGTAATTAGCCGGCGATTTGGCACATCACTAGGCATAAATCTTATATTTACTTCATCTAAAATATGTACTTATAATTGTATTTACTGTGAATGCGGTTTAAATTCAAATGATTACTTAAAAATTTTCCCCGATTCAAAAGAAATAATTGAAAAATTTGAAACTAAATTAAAATATCTTAAAGAAAATTACTACGAGATCGATGTAATTACATTCGCTGGTAATGGTGAACCAACATTGCACCCTGATTTTTACAGTATAGTAACACAAATAAAAAAAATTAAAAATTACTATTATCCATTAACAAAAATTGTTTTACTAACTAATGGAACTCAAATATTTAATAATAAAATTATTGAATCTTTAGAATATATTGATATGCCAGTTTTTAAAATCGATTCAGCTAAAGAAGAAACTGCTAAAATTATAAATCAGTACGACAATTCGTTTAATTATAATTCCTACCTTGAAAAATTAATAACTCTTAAAAATAAAATATATTTACAAACAATGTTTTTAAGAGGCATCTTAAATAATAAGATAATCGATAACACAACAACAGAAGAACTTGACGCATTAATTGAAGTATACAAAAAAATTAATCCAATAACCATTTATCTGTATTCGATAGATAGGCCTCCGGCAATACCAACATTACAAAAACTTAACTTGAAAGAAATGGAAACAATAGCAAAATACATATCACAAAATAATCTTAATGTACATTGGGTTTTGTAGAGTTTAAAAATAAAAACATTGTATTTTGCCCACTCGACTGGGGGCTAGGCCATACTATGAGAATGATACCACTAATTGAACATTACTCTAAAAATAATACTGTATTTGTTTATTCACCAGATACACACTTCGAAATTATTAAACTTGAATTATCTAGTAAAGTTAAAATAAATCATATAAAATCTAAACCAATTTTAATTTCATACACAAATAAAGGATTGACTTTATTTAATCTTCTTATAATTTCATTTAAGCTATTGAAAAATTACTTTTACGATTTATGGTTTATAAAAAAAATTGTAAAAAAGCATAACATTAATATAATTATTTCTGATAACAGGTATGGCTGCAGATATAATAAAGTTCATTCAATAATAATTACACACCAATTAAATATACAATTGCCAGCAAAACTTAAAATTTTTAAACCAATAATAGATAAAATTAATAAATTTCTTTTAGAAAAATTCGACGAATGTTGGGTACCCGATGTTGAACATTTTCCAAACTATGCAGGTATATTATCACAAAATACATTAAAACTTAAAAATTTAAAGTATATAGGCATTCTTTCTAGATTCATAAGGTTTAAAAACCATAATGTTAAAAAAACAATATTCAAATATGCTATTATCATCAGTGCTCCCCCACCTCAAAATGAGGTAATTCTTAACAAAGTAATTACAAAAATAAAAAAATATAACGAACCTGTTGTAGTTATAAAAGGTGTTTTTACCAAAGAAAAAAAAATATTAAAAATCAATAATTTTACTTTTTACGATTTTGCTACTTCGCAAGAATTATTCGAAATCTTAAATAACTCGGAAAATATTATAGCATCTGCTGGCTACACAACCTTAATGGATTTAATTACACTTAATAAAAAAGCATACTTAATACCTACAAAAGGACAAAAAGAACAAGAATATCTTTCTACATACTACAAAGAAAAATTGAATTTTTTTTTGTTCGACGAGGAATTTTCATTTTCTTAAAAAAATTTTCATTCTTATCTTTTTGCCTCAATAATTACTGACAATTACAAGCAAAATTATAATTATACTTTAAAAATAATTGCTAACAATAATTCTTTATATATTTATTATGCTGTAAATCCAACAATAAAATTATAATTTTAGCACTCTATAATTAAACAACTTTTTATCAGATAATATTTGCAATAAATACATTCCATTTTTCAGCTCTGTAAGGTCAATAGAAGCTATTTTATTTTCTACAACACTACGTTTAATTATACGACCTTTTAAGTCAAATAATCGATATTCAGAGATAAATATATCAGAAATAATTTCTATATTTTGTGTAGTCAGATTTTGTTTTATTGTAATATTACTAATATTATTTTCAAAAACGTTGGTAACAATAACATTAGTTGTCTCACTTACTTCGCAATTGGAAGAGATATCGTGAACTGTTAAAATAAATTGATAGCTATTACCCGCTTCAAGATTTATAGTATAAGTACATAATGAATCTGGATTCACTAAAAAATTTGAAGGTGTCCATAAATATGTATAATTGCCTGAACCTCCAGAAACCTCGCCACATAAGTAAACTTGAAGATTATTAGTTAAAATGCTATCTTCAACGTTAACAATAGGTGGTGACATGCTTACAGCAGTAATTGGTACCTTTTCAGATATACAATCATAGGGTTTAATTTCCCACTTATAAAAATAATAATAATAATTTAAATTATTGGCTGAATTGCCAGTAATTGTAATATAATTACCAATTTGATATGGATAGTTTGCTCCACTTGTATTTCTAAACAAATAAGAATTAGCAGGTCCAACTAATCTTAGATTATTAGCCTGAGGTAAATCAAAATTTAAAGTTATTCTACTTATTCCTTGAGGTATATTTATTGTTTTTGATTGCAAAACATTACCTTGGCTATCTTGCAATTCTATTGTTCTATTTCCAGCATTAAAAGCATTTACTTCAACCGAAACTAGTTTTACTGGCTGATAACAATTAAACACTAAATAATGTTTTAGATTTTGAGTATAATAACTGCCATTAATGTTAGATTGTGTACTACCCCCATAAATACTTTGATGTTGTATATGGCTTTCAACATAAAAAGTTGTAGTTGTTGAAATATTAGTAATAAGAGTATCTCCAATAAAAATTGGTGTAGTATCTGTTTGATTAAGATACCAGTAAAAGGTACCATTTCCTTGAGCAATAAGTGTTGCTTGGCCAGATACACAAACAGTGTCATTGTAAACTTCCGTTATAGTGGGACCATTTATTGTTATTTGCTTTACTATAGTATCGCTTCCAGCACACGAATTTGAAACAATAAGTGTTACATTGTAAGTTCCATTTTGAGAATATACATGAACAGGCGAAACTTCAGTTGAAACGTTGCCATCGCCAAATTGCCACAAATAAGTAGAACCCACAGGAGCCTGCGAAGTATTACTAAATATAACTTGGCTACTACATTCAGAAGTTTGCGAAAATTCAAAATCGGCAACTGGAGGCATGGGTATAAGTGCAACGTTTCTTATAACTGTTGTGTGAATATTTGGTACTGTGATAGTAGTGGTATATGGTTGGTACCCAGGCGCTGAATAAGTAACACTCCAAGTACCTGTAAAAATTGGCCTATGATAATTTCCAATAGGTAATATAGAATATACGTGAGAACTATCTTTATCGTGATTATTTATAAAAACTTTAGCTTTTAATGGCATACCAGTACAAGAATCTGTAATTATTCCTCTTATGCCCCACAGTGCATGCTTTATGTAATGAATAAACGAACGGTTCAGGTAATTCCAATAAGATGGTAATTGGTTTGCTGGTGGCATTTTAGTTGTAGATATTTCTAAGGTAACTTCTCTACACCGGTGAAAATACGTCATATAATCCTGATGTCCGCCAGTAATAACATACCAATCGCCTCCTTGAGTAACACCGTTATTTTCGTCATTAAAATAACCTGGAGGGCCATAATATTGCGCCGTATCGGCAAATTCTCTACCTAAAGCATAAAACCAGTTATCGTCGGCATGAGGATTTTGAGCAGTTGTCCAAGTATCCCAGGGGTAGTTGTATAATTCTGCTCCTCCATGAGTATTGAATGCTAAAGTAAAATTATGATTTGAAGCATAATTCATAAGTGCTATGGTTTCGGGTTGCCATGTTTCACCGTCTGGATGTTGTCCTGCTCTAGGATCCGGAAAGTTTCGGTTTAAATCTACGTTATTAGCATTATATCGCGTAGCACCAGTTACTGTATTATTGCCCCCTGCATATGTTCCATCTGGATTTGCAAGAGGGCATATGTAAAATTTTATATTATCAACCAAATCTTTAACTTCTGTGTTACTATTGTAATTAGTTAACAAATGATGTATTAACCTTAAAAGCAATACATATCCAGTAGTTTCATCGCCGTGAATGGTTCCCATTAAAAAAACTTGCGGTTCATCTTCTGCAATATTTACATTGTCCGATATTACAGCACACAATAATTTACGACCACTTGGTAAAACTCCAATTGTATCAATCTTACATAAAGAAGGATAATTCTGTGCAAAAGTTTGCATCATTGTTTCGTATTGTGTGTAAGTTGGATAAGTGTCGAAATCCCATATGCCTTTCCCATTAAACATCTCAACAACAACATCGCCAGGATGTGGCAATACTTGAAAATTAATATTATACTTTAAAAACTTTTCTAATTCTTTCTTATTCGCATAAGCCCATACAGAATCTTTTTTTACTTTATCGATAGATACAATCTTAGCTAATTCATTCAATATATTTGTGTCTTCTATTTTAAAGTTAAAATAAAACTCTCCTTTCTTATTTAAATATTCATATGCTTTTTTTAACTCTTCTTTTTTAACTTGTGGAAATATTGACATATGTAAAATTACTAAAATAACCAAAATAATATAAACTCTTACATTCATTAGCAAAATTTTTTAATAAAGACGCAAAATAAAAATTATTGTTGCAATTAATTATGTAAATTAAAATAATATTTTTTGTAATTTTAAAACAAAAAAATGAAAAAAATTTTACTATTTTTAATAATAAGTGGAAGTATTAAATTTATTTCTTTTTCGCAAGAAATAAACACCGAAAACGATGAAGATACAGTAGTTAATACTGCTTTCTTTAAAAAAGGTTATGACCATTTTATAATAAATATACAAAATAATAGATGGTTAAATATTAATAAACCTGTTAAGCAAACATTCATTTCAGTTGGATGCGATTTTTATATATTACATCAATTACTAAGAAGCTCAAACATAAATTTTTCAATTGGTTTAGGTATGACAAATTATAACTTTCATAACAATTCATTACCATTAGACAGTGCTAATTATACCTATTTTGAGCCCATTCAAGCTGGTTATGCATATTATAAAAACAAATTCAGCATTTCTTTTATCGACTTACCATTCGAGATTAATGTCGTAACTAACAAAAATAAAAAAGACAAAAATTTAAGAATAGCATTAGGAGGAAAAGGTGGTTATTGTGTAAGCAATTACATAAAATATAAAGGCGAAGATTTTAGAAACAATACTTCTGAAATAGTAAAATTTAAAGAGTATAATATACACAATGTAATGAAATATCATTTAGCTATTTATTTTAGAATTACATATTATAAAATTGGTTTTAACATATGTTATTCATTAACACCAACTTTTAACAAAAATAAAGGAGTTAATTACATTCCTTTCAGTAGTGGAATAACTTTTTCGATTATGTAGCTTTATTATGTATAAAATCTTTGTGCAATAGTCCAATATAAAAAATTACATAATAAAATACCACAAAAGTAACACCAGCTTGTGTTTCAAGAGTATCTTCGTTAAGAAAAGAAAGTAAGGTTATTGTAAAAAAAATAACAAATAAAAATTCATCTTTTAACTTAATATTTTTAAAAAAAACGTAAAAATATATAAACCAAATAACTATAAAACCTATAATTCCAAATGAAATAAAAAAAGTTAAATACTGATTATGAGCTCTTAACCTGTATTTTTCAGGTAAATTTGAACTTGTTTCGATGTAAGCTTTATTAAAAGCACTTTTTACATTACCGGTACCAACACCACACACATAGTCTTTTTTAATGATATACCATGCTGTTTTTAGATAAATTAAACGCTGCACAAAAGACATACCAGCTGAATAATTCATTGTCTTATAATGATAATACTGCCACACAATATTATATATCATATTTGTTAAAAAATCACCTTTTAAATACCTAACATTTGAAATACCATTTTCTATTGCTCCAATTTCTTCTTCAGTTAACGACATACATGCTTGAGCATCTTTCGGTAATCCTTTAGATGTAAGGTATCTTAATAGAGTAAGCTTAACAATATAACCATTTTTTCCTAAACTGTCGTATTTATATTTGCTTCGTTTATTCCATTCTTCACGCAACTCTGATTCACAGAGCCAAAACCATACTCTATTACCATTTTCTACATCATAATTCTCTTTAATAAAGTAGTAGGGATTGCCATTTTTTGTAAATATTACTTTATCTGGTACTTTAGCATTATATCCTCTTATAAATTCACTAATTATATTGTACGTCTTGTATGCTATAAACAAGACAATTAAAGCCAATATACTAATAAGTGAACCTTTAATAGCATAATTTCTTTCATAAAACAATAGGTACAAGAATAAAGTAATAAATAATACAATAATTCCTGTGTAAACTTTGATAATAAATATAAAAATCACAATATATACCGACAATGTTAGCCAAAAATATTTAATATTGTAAGTGTTGTTTTTAAAAAAGTATAAAGTTATATAAAAACAAAAAACAGCTATTAACGAACATCTTATATGAGAAATGTACGGAGAATACTGCCGATAATCAATAATGTTAAAATAATCTTTAAAAATGAACCTAAAAACAATAACCAACGACGAAATTAAAAAAGTAGCAAGTAATGACAATAATATATATTTCAATTCCTTCATACTTAATTTACTAGAAGTACCAATTACTATAGGTAATATCAAGATTGGTAACTTAATTCTTAAGTCGTTAAAAGCATAATTATAATCTTGTGGATAAATTATTAATAGCCATATTACATGTACAATAAATATGAAAGAAAATAACACTCCATGCTTATTTTCTCTTAATAGAGTATACTTTTTTTTAAAATTACCTTCTAAAATGTAATTTATAACCATTATAAACTGCGAAACACTCATCATAAACACCGAAACAGGTATCGATGCTGATAAAAGACAAAGAGAAAATAAGTATATTGTTCGATGAGTTTTTTCTGATAGCATATTTTTCTATTAACGATTTTTTTTTGTATATATTTTATAACTTTACAAAACATTTAAACATTTATGAGTGAAAACATATTGAAAGCTTTAATGCAATTGTTTGCAATAATAGCAGCTACTAGTGAATCAAACGAAGACACTACAAATAAAAAAGGTAGAGAAGTAGTTAAACTATTTCTTAAACAACAATTAAATGAAGAAATAGTTGAACAATATCTTACCATTTTCGACGAATTTTTAGAAAAACAACGTTCCAAAAAAAGCAAAAAGCGCCTTTCAGTCGATAGTGTTAAAGTATTAGCTATTTGTTCAAAAGTAAATAACGAATTGCAACAACATCAGAAAATACCAGTATTAATAAAGCTACTAGAATACATTAAGTATAATAAAAATTTGACAAAGGATGTAATGGACTTTGTTAAGTTAGTAGCAGATACTTTCAATATTCCAAATAAAGAATTTGAAAACATAAGAGCTCTTGTGTTTGATTTACCTGAACAAATACCATTTAAAGAAAATTTACTTATAATTTCAAAAGAGCCAATTGATAATAACATAAAATTTATTTATAATGCTAACATCAACGGTTACATTTATGTTATTTATCTTGAAAGTACAAACATGTGTGCCTTTAAATACTTTGGTAATGAAGCAGTATATTTAAACGGGCAACTAATTTACAACGACCAAACCTATATATTAATTAAAGGATCTACCATAAGAGGACCAAAAATAAGTCCTATTTATTATAGTGATATTGCATCTGCTTTTCTTAAAACAAAATATGAACAACATATCGTATTCACTGCAAAGAATGTTAACTTCCGATACAAAAACTCCAATAATGGCGTCCACGATTTTAATTTAAATATAGAGTCTGGACAACTTGTTGGTATAATGGGCGGAAGCGGTACCGGAAAATCTACTTTAATGAATGTTCTAAACGGTAACATTAAACCTAATAGCGGTGAAGTGTTAATTAATAACTATAATGTTCATACTAATAAAGAAAAAGTTAAAGGACTCATAGGATATGTTCCACAAGACGATTTATTAATAGAAGAATTAACAGTTTATCAAAATTTATATTACAGTGCCAAATTATGCTTAGCAGAATTAAACGACAAACAAATAAAAGAACTAGTCGATAAAACACTAATAGAACTAGATCTTTACGAAATAAAAGATTTAAAGGTAGGAAATCCATTAAATAAATTTATAAGTGGTGGGCAACGCAAACGTTTAAATATTGCTTTAGAACTAATACGCGAACCAGAAATATTATTTGTCGATGAACCAACATCTGGGCTTTCATCAATGGATGCCGAAATGGTTATGGACCTCCTTAAAGAAATAACTTTAAAAGGTAAATTAATTTTTGTAAATATACACCAACCTTCTTCCGATATTTATAAAATGTTTGATAAAATAATTATAATTGATAAAGGGGGCTACCCAATATATTACGGAAATCCTATTGAAGCACTTATTTACTTTAAAAAAGCAATTAACCACGTAAATGCTAACGAAAGCGAATGTTCGTGTTGCGGAAATGTGAATTCAGAACAAGTGCTTAAAATTGTTGAAACCAAAGTAATCGACGAATATGGCCGATTAACACATATAAGAAAAATAAAGCCACAAGAATGGTTTAAATTATATAAAGAAAAAATCGACAAAAATTTTATAGAAAAAAAAGCAGAAGTGTCGGAACTGAAAACCAATTTCAAGAGACCTTCTGTATTTAATCAATTCAAAATTTTTATAATACGCGACGTACTTGCTAAAATAACTAATAAACAGTATTTATTAATCACTTTTCTTGAAGCTCCAATATTAGCTTTTATTCTTGGATATTTTACAAAATATATTGATGGAGAAAAATATATATTTGCGAAAAACGAAAACCTTTTTACCTACTTATTCATGTGCGTTGTAGTATCACTCTTTTTGGGTCTTGTAATAAGCGCCGAAGAAATTATAAGAGATAGGAAAATACTACAACGCGAAAAATTTTTAAACTTAAGCCGCAATGCTTATTTGCACGCGAAAATTATAATAATGTTTTTTATATCGGCTATACAAACTATTAGCTTTATACTGATAGGAAATACAATTCTTGAGATAAAAGGTTTAAACTCAGAATACTTTCTTATACTGTTTACAACATCTTGTTTTGCTAATATGATGGGGCTTAACATTTCATCGGCCCTTAATTCTGTTGTTACTATATACATACTAATTCCTTTTATTTTAGTTCCTCAACTTTTGCTTAACGGAGTTGTGGTAAAATACGATAAACTTCATAAATCGGTTGCTAACGACTATTATGTTCCATTAATAGGCGACATTATAACTGCTCGATGGACCTATGAAGCACTTGCTGTTGTACAATTCAAAGATAATAAATGGGAAAAAGAATTTTTTCAGCTAGAAAAACAAAAATTTTTTTATGAGTTTAAATTTAATTATGTTATACCCGAAATACGTAATCAAATCGAAGAAGCATTAATGCTTAAAAAAAATAATTTGAATATAGACAAAAACATTAAACTAATTAGAAATGAAATTGAAAAAATTGAAAAACTCTTTTCAAAAAAGACATTTGAAAATACAAATTTCATAAATTCAAAAGACTTCAACGAAAATATTGCCAACATATTAATTAATTATCTTAACAAAAAGAACGAAGTATTTATTAACCTATACAACAAAACTATTAAGCAAATAGACGAAAAATTAAACAAATTAAAACAGAAGTATGGCCAAGATGGTATAGTAAAATTAAAAAACGACTACCATAACGAAAGTGTTGCAGATCAGGTACTTAATCGACAGTCGTTACAAATGTATAAAATTATTGACGATAACATTTTACAAACAACTAAACCTATTTTTAAAGACCCTGAATCAAAAATAGGACGTGCTCATTATTTTTCGCCTTACAAAAAAATTGGGAACATAAAAATAGATACAAAATGGTTTAATGTTCTATTTATTTGGTTTACTTCTTTACTACTATACATTGCTTTAAGATACGATTTATTAAGAAAATTTCTTACTAGTAACATATGGAACAAATTTAAAAAACAAAAAGAAAATGAAGATTAGTGGTTTTACTATTGCAAGAAATGCTCAAAAACTCTATTTTCCAATAAAAGAATCAATATTAAGTATTTTACCTCTTGTTGATGAATATATAATAGCCCTAGGAGAAGGTGACGTAGACGACGATACTGAAAAAATAATAAATTCTATTAATTCTACAAAAATAAAAATTTATAAAAGAAAATGGAATAAAGATTATTATAAATTCTGTAACATATTTGCAGAAGAAACAAATTTTGCCTTATCTAAATGTACGGGCGACTGGTGTTTTTACCTTCAGGCCGACGAAGTTGTTCATGAAAACGACTTAAACAAAATAGAAGATGCATGCAAAAAATTTCTTGCAAATAAAAAAATTGATGGCTTATTATTTAAATACTTACATTTTTGGGGCGATTACAATCATTATCTACCTTTTCATGGCTGGTATAAAAATGAAATTAGAATTATTAGAAATAATTCATTTATATATTCATACAAAGATGCTCAATCATTTAGAAAGAATAATAACGAAAAGTTGAATGTAGCAGAAATAAATGCCTGCATTTATCATTATGGTTGGGTGCGACCTCCTGAAATTATGGCAACCAAAAAAATCATACACGATGAAATGTATCAAGGACAAACCAAAACAAAAGAAATTATTGTACCCTTTAATTACGGAAACATGAATAAAATTCCGGTTTTCAAAGGCACGCATCCGAAGGTTATGACTGAAAGAATTAAAAATTATGGAACCCTAAATTATTGGAGTAAAAAGTTAGATAGAAAAAAATTTAAACACGAAAAATTTTTATATCGCTTAATAAGCTATATTGAAAACAACTTTCTTTTTGGTAAACAACTTTTTGGTTACAAAAATTGGAAAATAATCGAAAGATTTAAATAATTCCAAGTTTTTTTAAAAATTCCTCTTGGGTTATTATTGGGATTTTTAATTGCTCTGCTTTTTTTATTTTATCTGGGCCAGGTTTTTCGCCAGCAACAATATAGGTTGTGTTACTACTTACACCTTTTAGTAACTTGCCTCCATTTAACACTACAAGCTCTTCCATTTTCTTTCTATTATAGGGCTCCGGAAAAGTACCAGTAACAACAATGCTTAATCCATTAAGTTTATCACTTAACTTATTTTTAGGTTCATTTTTAGTTTGTAATCCTATTTTTTTTAATTCCTCAATAAGATTTTTATTCTCATTATTTTGAAAAAATGCAATTACACTTTCTGCAATTTTTTCTCCAATTTCTTCTACTTGCATTAAATCTTCTTTTGTTGCTTTTGCAAGAGTATCTATATCGCCAAAGGCATCAGCAAGTTTTTGTGCCGTTACCTCGCCAACATATTTAATTCCTAAAGCATACAGCAATCGCGGATAAGGCACTTTTTTCGATTGTTCAATACTTCTGAGCAAATTTTCAGAAGATTTATCGGCAAAATGTTCTAATTGTAGTAATTGTTCTTTTGTTAATTTATATAAGTCGGTAACTTTACTTACAAGTTTTTTTTCATACATTTCATCAATAGTTTCAGGACCAAGGCCTTGAATATCCATTGCTTTTCGTTGTACAAAATGCTCTATTCTTCCTTTGACTTGTGGAGGGCAATTTATATTCGGACAGTAATAAGCTGCTTCGCCTTCGTTTCTTACGAGTTTTGAACCACATTCTGGACAATGTTCAATAAATTTTACTTCTTGCACACTTTCTGTGCGTTTACTCAAATCTACTCCAACCACTTTTGGTATTATGTCGCCTCCTTTTTCTATTATTACATAATCACCAATATGAATATCTTTGATTTTTATTTGATCGGCATTATGCAAACTTGCTCGTTTAACGGTTGTTCCTGCTAAAAATACTGGTTCAAGATTAGCAACAGGAGTAACAATTCCAGTTCTTCCTACTTGATAAGAAATCGACAACAGCTTTGTTGTTGCTTGTTCGGCCTTAAATTTATATGCTATTGCCCAACGTGGACTTTTGGCTGTTAAACCAATCAACTCTTGTTGTCGTATCGAGTTTACTTTAATAACAACACCATCTATTTCAAAGGGTAATTCTTTTCGCAACTTTTCCCAGTATTCAATAAAATCAAGCATTTCATCTAATGTTTTGCATAATTGGTACCACTCAGGCACGTTAAACTTCAGATTTTTTAAAAGATTTAATCTATCGCTATGATTATTTTCTTTAACTTCGTCACCTAAAAGATAATACACAAAACATTGCAAGTTACGCTCTTTTACAATGTTTGCATCTAAAGTTTTTAAAGTTCCGGCTGCTGCATTTCTCGGGTTTGCAAACAATACTTCGTTCTTTTTGCGTCGTTCTTCATTTAATTTTTCAAAAGTTTCTTTCAACATAATAATTTCGCCTCGTACTACTAAAAACTTATAATCTGTTTTTATTTGTTTGGGTATACTATCTATGGTTAACACATTTGTAAGTACATCGTCGCCATATTCTCCATCGCCTCTCGTAAGTGCTTCTTTAATAAAACCATCTTCGTAATGTAAACTTATTGATACTCCATCAAATTTAAGTTCACATATATATTCTATTGGCTCATTTACAAACTTTTGTGTTCGTGTAATAAATTCTTTTAACTCTCCTGGAGTATAAGCATTCGACAATGACAACATCGGATAGTAGTGTTTTTTTTGCACAAATCCTTTTGTATGATCGGTAGGTATAATTTGAGTAGGGCTTTTATGACTTTTGAATTCAGGGTATAATTCTTCAAGCTTTTTTAATTCTTCTACTAATAAGTCATACTCAAAATCGGAAATTTCAGGTGTGTTTAAAACATAATACAAGTAATTATGTCGTTCAATTTCTTTCCTTAACAAATTTATTCTTTCTAAAACCTTTTCTTTATCCATAACTCAATAAATTACTTTTTTAAGTAACATTATTAATAAAGATTAAATCCGTATTTTTCTGCAAATTTTTTTTGATGCTCTATAAATTGGTTATTTGCATTTCTTATTTTATCGTTTAATGAATCGTACAATTCTTTAGCTTTCTTTTCTAACATTTTTATAGTATCTTCGTTATATTCAATTGAATCTATACTATAATATAAAGTAATTAGACTCTTATAGTCCGACTCTAGTACATGCTTATACGATTCCAACAACTTTTTAAATTGAATTCGCAAAGTTGAATCACCATTAAAATCTTCTATTTTCTTTAAGCTATCTAAATAAATATGTGTTAATCTAAAAATTGAATCATACATCAGCTTAACATTACATGATGTATCTTTAAAACATTCATCAAGTTTATCTAGTAATTTAACAAGATTTATTTGCTTTTTTACAAGATCGTTATTATATTTAATTGCTTCATCTGTATTAACAGCACAAGAAAATAAAACTATACCCACACTCAATACTTTAACTAAAAGTTTCATATTTTTTTTGTAAAAATAATCAAAAGTTTTATGTAATAAAAAACAAAACCAGTTTAACAATTTTTTCTTCCCTCAAGTCTTATCTTAACTATTAAGAAAACAACAATTTTAAATTTTACCTACAGAAAGTGTCGATACCCAATACAATAATACAAATGTCGCTGCAACATTATTTATTATTTGTTGAAAGGTTAACTTTATACATTGTTTAGGTTTCGAATTCTCTATTTTACATAATTAATCCATTAACTTTCATAAATAAATAAATAAGATTACCTGAAAAAATGATAATTTTTTAAAAGATTTTACAAATGTAATAAACAAAAATATTACAATAGTTTACAAAAAACTCTTATAAAAGCAAATTATTTTTTTAAAACAAAAACAAATTTAAAATGCCATAGAACAAATAAACTATTGGTGGTTTGTTGAAAATTAAATTTATGTGTATTTTTGGAATTAAATTTATAAAAGTATGAACAAACTTAAAAATTTTCTTATTGTATTTGCGATTTATAAACTTATAATTCAAAATACATTTGCCGACGAAGGAATGTGGCTTCTAACAATTCTACAAAAAAAATATCATGACCTACAAAAAGCTGGATTAAAGTTAAGTTACGAAGATATATATAACATTAATAAAGCAAGCATCAAAGATGCAATAGTACATTTTGGTGGTGGTTGTACCGGCGAAATAATTTCAGATAAAGGATTACTATTAACAAACCACCATTGCGGTTACGGAGCAATTCAATATCATAGCACAGTAGAACACGATTACCTTACCAACGGCTTCTGGGCTAAAAGTTTCGAAGAAGAGCTCTATGTGCCTAATCTTACTGTTACCTTTTTAATTAGGATAGAAGACGTAACCGAAAAAATTGTAAAAGAATTAAACGACAACATGACCGAAAAAGAAAGAGAAAACAAAATAAATGAGATATCGCGTAGTATAGAAAAAGAATCTATAAAGGGTACTCATTACAAAGCAGTTGTTAAAGACTTTTTTGGAGGTAATCAGTTTTTACTAATGATATATGAAGTTTTCGAAGATGTACGTTTAGTTGGAGCTCCACCTTCGAGTATTGGGAAATTTGGCGGCGATACCGATAATTGGATGTGGCCACGACATACTGGCGACTTTGCTCTATTTAGAGTATATGCTAATAAAGATAACAAGCCTGCTCCTTATAGTAAAGACAATGTTCCCTATAAACCAAAACATGTGTTGCCAATATCAATTAAAGGAATTAAATCGAACGACTTTGTAATGATTTTAGGCTACCCTGGAAGAACTCAAAGATATTTAACATCGTGGGGTGTTAAACAAGCTATTGAATTCACTAATCCTGCCATTATTAAAATAAGAGAAAAAAAATTAAGTATTTATAAAAAATATATGGATGCCGATAAAAAAATTAAAATTCAATACGCAAGCAAATATGCTCGAACTTCTAATTATTGGAAGTATTATATAGGTCAAACTAAAGGACTAAAAAAATTAAATGTATTTTACAAAAAACAAGAACAAGAAAGTAAATTTAACAAATGGGTAAATCAAAATGAACAACGAAAACAACAGTACGGAAATGTTATGAATTTATATGCAACAGCTTACTACAAATTAAAAGATTACTTTTTATTTACTACTTATGCCACCGAAGCGGGTTTAAGAGGAATAGATATACTTAATTTTGCTTCGCGTTTCTTTAATTTATATAAAGAACTAGAAGCCGATACTATTTCACAAGAAAAAAAGAAAAAAATAATTGAAAACTTAAAAAAAACCACCGAAGACTATTATAAAGATTTCAATATAAATGTTGATAAGGAAATATTGGGCGAATTACTTACATTGTTTGCCAACGATATTTCAGATAATTTGCTACCAACAAAAATTGCTGAATATAAAAAAGCATATAAAGGTAACTTTATTAAATATGCAAACGAAGCTTTCGATGTTTCTATATTTAAAAGCAAAGAAAGTGTCTTAAAATTTTTAGAAAACCCTAAATTTAAACAATTAGATAAAGATCCTATATTTAGTATGGCATATTCCATAAATGGTGCTTTGTCTAAATTTCAAAAAGAATACGAAGAATACCTATACATGCTTAAAAAAGCTGAAAGGTTATACATAAAAGGACTAATGGAAATGCAACCCGATGTTATATTTTATCCCGACGCTAATTCTACAATGCGACTAACATATGGACATGTGCTTGCCTATCAGCCGGCCGATGCAATCTTTTACGATTATTACACAACGCTCGATGGGATTATTGAAAAGGAAGATACATTAAATGAAGAGTTTATTGTACCTAAGAAGCTAAAAGAATTATGGCAAAAAAAAGATTTCGGTCCTTATGCTGAAAATGGTGTGCTTAAAACCTGCTTTATAAGCAATACAGATATTACTGGTGGTAATTCCGGTAGTCCAGTCTTAAATGCTTATGGTGAGCTTGTTGGATTAGCTTTCGATGGTAACTGGGAAGCTATGAGTGGCGATATTGCCTTTGAACCCGATTTGCAACGAACAATCTCTGTTGATATTAGATATATTCTCTTTATAATAGATAAATTTGCAGAAGCAAAAAATTTAATAAACGAATTAATTATTATAAAAAACTAAATTAATCACAATATTATTTAATACTTCCAAAACAAAGTTATTCTCGGTGTTATGGAAGGTTTTAAAGTATAGCCATTGTTGAGATTTTCATAAAATTCTGCAAGTATATTAGGCGATATAGTTATATCATTCTTTATTTTAATGTTTATAGCAAATATGTTATAAAAACTTCTATCGTTGTTAACTTCTACAAGAGCATTAGGATCAAAATAATCTATTCTCTCTACAAGTGTTATTAATTTACTTAAAGAATAAGAAATATAAAAAGTACCACCATACGAATAATAATTTTCTAACTTCTTTTTTTCTTTACTATTAAAAGAATTATTATTTGATTGTATAAATAGTTCTAATCCTGTCGAAATTTTATTTTTCAATTTAAAGCCTGCAAATAAAGTAATTAAGCACCTATCGTTATTAAGGGTACTTATTGGAGGTATCGTATCATAAGTATCAACAATACGAGGTAAAAAATGATACGTAAAAGTTGAATATATAATAAACCTATCAAAATAATTATATCCAACTTGTGTATAAATACTTTTAAATCTATCTGTTTCTATTTTATTACCACTGTTATTGCCAACCATTAACACATAAAATATTTTTTTATCGACAAAACTACCACTAACAGAAACCCCTAAATCTCGACCCGACGCAAACCTACGCAGATCGGTTATTGTTTTTTCTAAAAACCTATTCCCCCACCATCTTTCTGATATGTTATATATAGGTGTAGTAATAATACCACTACTAATCGAAATATTCGAATAAACACTATCAAACTGAATAAAAGCATCTTTTATAAAAAAACCAAATTTTCCATTAGTAATAGTAGATTCATTATCAGATTCTAAATTAACACGAGTAAATATTTTTGAATTAAATTTATAATCATAAGTTAAATGGATACGACGATATGTAAAACCATTATTATTTTTTTCATCTTTTAAAATTGCTCCATTAGCCTTAGAAATACTATCATCTCTCATTATATTGTAAAAATAATCGCCAAACATTAATGCCGAAAATTTTCCCTGAGAAAATGAACTTAAATAAACCGTTAACAAGATAAACAATATTAAAAACTTAATTGTAACCATTTTTTTAAATTTATAAGCATTAAATATTTTATTTAACACAAAGAAAACAATTTTTTAACGTAAAATATAAAAATCTTGTATTGTACATAAAATTTTTAACAAAACTATAGTAGTTTTTTTTATTTAAACTAAATAAAATAGGCTTCGCACAAAATTAATGGTACAAATAAATAAAAAAAACATCTTTTGTAAACTCTACGCCAAAAAGGGTATTATTTAAACAGTAATTAATTTAAAAAAATAAAGTATAGAATATTTTTTAGATATTTTTCAAAAAAATTTTGTATATTTGCGAGGACAAATTTTAGGTACCCTAGCTCAGTAGGTAGAGCGGCGGACTGAAAATCCGTAGGTCGTTGGTTCGATTCCAACGGGTACCACAAGAGAAGGGGGAACAAAACATGGCAGTAAAAATAAGATTAGCGAGGTGTGGGAGGAAGAAGAGGCC
>JAOAFV010000046.1 GCA_026416095.1 Bacteroidales bacterium
GTTACAAGAGATGGTTTAACAAACAAGTTGCGAGGTATGAGGGAATAGTAAAGGTACATGCACAGAATGTATTGTTAGCTATATGTTACAATCTTAAACGAAGTTTGCGGCTTGTTGAGGTGTTGTAGGGTGTAGTGTGCCCAGATAACAATTATTAATCAAAAATAAAAAAAATTGAGGCATTTAATGAGAAATTTTTGTTATTTATGTCATAAAAATTATAAAATTGGAGATTATTTTTTTAATTTTGTTGTAGAAAATTAAAAATTTTAAACATATTTTATTGAAAAAAATTATTTTTAGTTAGTTTTGTAAAGGTCTTATATTTTTAAAATTGAGTTAGTGTAAAATTTGTTTGGCTAGTTTCCAAAGCTTTTTTTGTTATTTCTTAAAATCGGCTACTCTTATTACTATCATAGAAACTATTTTAAGTATAGCTCACAATTTCATAGTTTTAAACAACTTACTTGTACAGGTTGTAATCTTTTTCTATAAGATTACTTATTAAAAAGTAAAAGAATTGATTCACTTAAACAGTTTTTATTTACAAAAGTAAATCAATTAGCCTGAGAAATAAATTTTGAATTTCTTACTTACGTAAGCCATTATATTTCATAAAAATTTGTAGTTATGGTATAATATTTTTATGGAAGCTATCTTCTATAATAATAGTGAGAAGCTTCGACATTTCGAGACCATAATACCGAACTTGCTGTGGTATAATGCTTGCTGGTGACATACCAGGAATGGTATTAATCTCTAAAAAGTATAATTTTTCATTTTGTAAAATATAATCAATTCGTACAAACCCTTTACAACCAAGAAAATCATAAATTTTAGAACTTACTTCTTGACACAAAGTATAAGAATATTCCGAAATTCTAGCGGGAGTAATTTCTTCAGACATTCCTGGAGTATATTTAGCCTCATAATCAAAAAATTCCTTTTTCGGTACTATTTCGGTTATAGGTAACACTAAATTTAATGTTTTAGTTTTAACTAACCCACAAGATATTTCAGTCCCTTTAATGTATTCTTCAATTATCAGTTGATTGTCGTATTTGAAAGCCAAATTTATTGCTTCAGAAAGTTCACCAACTGTGTGAGCTTTTGTAATTCCTACACTTGAACCACTATTGCATGGTTTCACAAATACAGGCAGACCAGTAATTTTAATAATATCCTTCAAATTATATTTTGAATTCTTTCTAATATACACCGATTTAGCAAAATTAAGCTCAGGAATTACTCCTAAAAGTACTTGCTTACAGTAAAACTTATTAAAAGTTACAGCAAGCACTTCTGTAGAACAAGTTGAGTGAGGTACACCAATCGATTCAAGGTAACCAGTAATTAAGCCATTTTCTCCCGGTGTACCATGTATCATAATAAATGCATAATCAAACTTTATTATCTTGTCTTTAAGAATTAAACCAAAAATGTTTTTATCTACACTGTTACCCTTTTCATTCGGATGAAACCATCCGCGTTTATTTACAAGTATTGGGAAAACATTATATTTTTCTTTGTCTATCCAATTACAAACCTGCATTGAACTTTTTAGAGAAATTTCATATTCGCCTGAAAATCCACCATATAGAACAGCTATGTTTTTCTTGTGCATTTTTTTATGCAAAGTAAAAAATAATAGAATTAAGTGCTATTGACATGATTAAACACTTTTCAACTATAAATAGTTAATAGTAAATTTGTGTATGTTTTCTAATTTGTTAATGTAATGAAATATTTATGCGTTATAAACCCCATATCTGGCGATATTAGGAAAAAGCGACTTGAAAAAACATTGAAAGAAAAATACAAAGAAAATATTGATTTTATATTTTGGGCGACAAAAGAATTTGACATTGCAAAAGAAGTTGAAAAGAAAATTAGTATTATAAATTATAATAAAATTATAATATGTGGTGGCGACGGAACAATAAATCGTGTAGCAAGGGCACTAATTAACAAAGATATACCTCTTGCAATCATCCCAGTAGGCTCTGGCAATGGACTTGCTAGAGCTCTTAACATCCCTATTAATATAAATAAATCACTAAAATTAATAGATTCTGGTAATCTAAGAAAAATAGATGTAGGATTAATAAATAATTCAGAAATATTTTTATGTACTTTTGGTTTGGGTTTCGACGCTTATATTGCACACGAATTCGCCAAATCTAAAAAAAGAGGTGTTTTTACATATTTTAAGAAAGTAGTAAAAAATGTATTTACCCACAAAGCTCAAAATTTTAAGATTTATATAGATAATAAAGAATATAACATTAAATCGTTTTTTATTAACATTGCTAATATCAATCAATGGGGGTTTAATATTAAAGTAGCTCCTAAAGCTTGTGTAAATGATGGCTTATTCGATATAACTATTGTTAAAGAATTCAAATATATTGAATTACCTTACCTTGTTTTTATGTTATTAATCGGAAAATTACACTTAACTCATCGTTCACTTTACTTTAAAACAAACCATGTAAAAATTATATCTCCATCAAAATTATGTCATTACGATGGTGAAGCTGTTGAAATAAACGATATCGTTGAAATAAAAGTAATTCCTTCTGGTTTGACTTTCATAACTCCTTAAATTATTTTAAATACTATCGATATTTTAACAATTTTTTCTGTAAATATTATAACCTTTTATAAATAATCTAAAAATGGACATTGATACATAAAATGAACTTAAACAAATTTTTCGATACCCTGCCGAAACCTTTGTAAAGGCCTCTTAGTATCTTGGAAAACATTGATTTTAATAGTTTTAAGTAGTTTTGCGAAAATCTTTTCCTTTATTTGTGTTAAGAATTATGTTTTTTTTATTGTTTAAAGGTACTCAACAAAAGATTAAAATTATAATCATAAAAAAGCCTGGCGTAAGAGTAATAAAAACTTCATTCTTTTAAAATAAAAAATTCCAACAAACATTATCATCATCAACGAGCGGAGAGAGTGGGATTCGAACCCACGTTACTGCTTTCGCAGTAAAACGGTTTTCGAGACCGCCCCATTCAACCACTCTGGCATCTCTCCATTTTACTTTTTTCATTAATAAAATTATCCTTTAACAGTTCCTAAGCTCCATTCTTTTATAAATCGTTTTTTTGCTAATTCTCTTCTTCCTACATACACATTAACACACCCTTGATAATGTTGATCTTTGCCAGTTGGCACTTCAACGCTTATTATATAAGAACCAGTTTTCTGAGGTTTTAACTCAAAATATGGCTGCTGAGTTCCTTCGCTTTTATATAACACCTTATATGTTGTTATTCTTTCTACATTCCATACAGTATCAATTCTAACATATTTAGATTTAATCTTAAAATTGCCTTTTTCATCTACAACATAATCGCCATATTCATTGGTTTCATAGGTAATAACTGTATCTTTTTTAATACTTTTTACTGTTCTTTTTGTAACTCTTTCAGGAAGCAAAATTTTCCATTTCACTTGTCCAAGCTCTGGATCATTACATACAAAAATTCTATATTCTTGGTTATTATACAGCACAACGGTTACTTTTGCAGAATCACCTGGCGAAAGATACGAAAAAGATGATTGACTTCTAAAATCAAAATTTTCAAAATAATCATCCTCACAATAATCTTTTTTATGACACTGAGAAGATAATTCTAAGGTTAAGCATGAAAATATTAAAAACATTACTGTTTTCATATTCTCTAATTTTAAGATATTATTAAAGCTCTTATTTTCTTAATTTGAGTTGAAATATCGTTAAATTGTTCTTCTGTTATTCCTTTATTTTCATCAATCTGAGTATAAATAAAATACAATTCATCGAGCCATGTGTAATACTGTTTATACTGTTCTTTTAAATTCAATGTTTCATAAATTTTGAGTAAACTTTCGAGTACAAAAATTTCATCTCTTATTCTACTTATTATTTCATTTTTAGGGTTAAATTTTTTTACCGATTTTACAGCTATATTCATAGTTTCTATCCATGCACCGGTAAGAATTAAAGGTAATATGTCTGAATTACCTTTTGCTTCAAGATACTTTATAGCAGTAGTATACGAATCGTTAGTAATCTGATACAAAGAATCTATATTAGAAATATTATTATCGACTCTTTTGATTACATCTTCATTAAATCCTTCTAATAACCCTAAATCTTCTGCAATCTTTTTACTAACACTAAAATAATCTAATGCATAATTACTTTGTTTAAAAACTACACAATAAGAAAGGTCCGATGCATAAACACCTAAGTTTAATGCTTTTTTTTCTTTGGTTAAATATTTTGAGTGATTACTTACCTGATTCATATTTTCCTTAGAAAATTTTACCTCAGAAAAATATAAAAACGAATAAGTTTCTATTGGAGAAGGTATTTTTATTGCAATCTTTTCTGCTTCTGATTTTCTAGACTCAAGATCTTCTTCTGTAATTGTAGATTCTTGTTCAGTTTGAGTACATCCTTTAAGCAAAAATACTATAAATATTAAACAATACCACTTCAAAAATCTTGTCATAATTTCAATAAATTAAAATTTTTGTAAAGTTACTAAAGCTTAATCCAAAAAAAAAATTTTTTTTGGTTTGCTTTTTGTATATTTTTGTAGTCTGTAAAATTGCCTACTTATGAAATCTTTCATTAAAGGCTGCTTAGGTGGTTTTATTGGTATGTTATTATTTACCATTTTTTCAATAATTATATTAACATTTATTATCAAAAGCATAATTCCTGAAAAAGAAGAAATAAAAATAAATAAAAACTCAATATTACATTTAAAATTAAATTATGAAATTAACGACAGAACAGATGATAATCCATTTAATAATACATCTTTATTAAATTTAAAATTTGGAAAAAATTTAGGATTAAACGACTTAATTAAATGCTTTAAAAAGGCCGAAAATGATTCCAATATTAAAGCAGTATTCATAGAAATAGGACTATTTGATGCAGGATTAGCAACTATAGAAGAATTAAGAAATGTAATAATAAACTTTAGAAATAAAACTAAAAAACCTGTTATTATTTATGCCGATTATTATTTACAAAAAGCTTACTACTTAAGTACCGCTGCCGATAAAATTTACTTAAATCCAACAGGAATCGTCGATTTTAAAGGATTATCTTATCAAACTCTATTTTTCAAGGAGATGCTTAAAAAAGTAGGTTTAGAACCCCAAATAATAAGGCATGGAAAATATAAAAATGCTATTGAACCTTTTGTAAACGATAGCATGAGTATTGAAAATGAAATGCAATTAAAAGAGTATGTAAATTCATTATGGAATAATATTTTAACTGAAATAAGTGAGCAACGTAAAATATCTATTGTAAAACTTAATAATATTGCTGATAGTTTACTTTCTTTCGATGCTGAAAATGCTTATAAATTATCTTTAATCGATGGACTAAAATATTACGACGAAGTGCTAGAAGAATTGTGTAAAATAGCTGAAAAAAAATCAGCCAAAGAACTAGAACTTATTAGTTTTAACAAATATTTAGACTATAGAATTCCTTTTAATTATACAAAAAAGAAAGAGAAAATTGCAATATTATATGCCACTGGTCAAATAGATTTAGGAAAGAATGAAACTGATATTATAGGAAGCGATAGTTTTATTAAAGAGTTAAAGAAAATAAAAGAAGACAACAACATAAAAGCCCTTGTAATAAGAGTTAATAGCCCTGGAGGTAATGCTATTGCTTCTGAAGCAATATGGAGAGAAATAAATTTAATAAAAAAGAAAATTCCTGTTATAGTAAGCATGGGCGATGTTGCAGCATCTGGTGGCTATTATATTGCTTGCCCTGCCGATGTGATTGTTGCTAACAAAAATACACTAACAGGTTCTATCGGAGTCTTTGGATTATTATGGAATGCTAAACCACTTTTTAAAGATAAAATTGGCATTAATATTGATGGTGTTAAAACAAATAAATATTCAGATATTGGGACTATGTTTCGTAAAATAACTCCTTACGAAGAAAAAATTATTCAGAATCAAGTAGAAAAGGTTTACAACACTTTTGTTAATCATGTAATGGAAGGAAGAAAATTAACTTACTCTCAAGTTGATAGCATAGGACAAGGAAGAATATGGAGTGGAATTATGGCCAAACAAATAAAACTCATTGATGAAATTGGTGGACTAGAAAAAGCAATACAAATTGCAAAAGAAAAAGCTAAAATTAAAGGAGACGTAAAAATTAAAGAATTTCCCGAAAAATTGCCTTTTTACATGGAAATCATGAAATCTTTGGAAAATGAAAATGTGTTAATCAATACAAATAAACTTCTAAGAGAAATAAATTCGTTTGCAAAACTTTACACAGAAGAATATGGAATATATACAAGATTACCATTTAACATTATTGTAAACTAAAAAAGTTTATTAAAAAACTTCTAAAATTAAAAAGTAGTTACTTTTTTAACTTAGTGTTAATTAAGAAAGAAAAATATTAAGTAATAGGTGTTTTAAAATTAGCTTATAATTTTTATATTCCTATTTTTTCATTTACAATTTTAAGTATTTCATCTTCTTTCTTAATAGCCAATTCTAATATTTGTGTTGCTTCTTTAATCAAAAGATTAACATATTCCTTATCGTTATAGGAAGCAGCATTGATTTTAACATTCAAAAAGGCACCATAAATACAAGCCTTTGCAGCTATAGCTCCCACACCTGCATCAGAAACAGAATTAGGATTACCAATTTTTGCCATTTCTAACATAACTTCCATTGAGTTATAAGCAACATTCATTACCTTAAATGGTATTTCCATAGCGTATTTAGTTGCTTCTTGAATAGCTTTATTGCGAATTTCTTTTTCTTCTGGAGTATTATTGGGTAATCCAAAAGCATCCATAACTTTATTGAATGCAATAGTATCTTCGTCTACAAGTTTTAATAATTCTGAGTAATAAGCTTTTCCCTTTTCGGCCCAATCACTATAAAGTTCCCATTTATCGTCCCAACCTGGCTTATGCGACGATAAATTTGCTACCATTGTACCAAGAGCAGCCCCCATTGCTCCTATTGCAGCCGAAACCGACCCTCCACCAGGTGCTGGCGATTCAGATGCTGTTTCTTCTACAAAAGCTTTTAATGACATATTAATAAGTTTTTTTCTTGTTTTCTTCTCTTCTTCTTCCTGTAAAATATACTCTATAATTTTCTTCTTGGGATCAAATGGATACAATTCGTTTAATCCAAGTGATTTTATTGCTATTCTCACTATTTCTTCGTCGGGTATTCCTAGCGAACGATGTTGTTTTTTAAGAAAATACTTACCAGCATCTAACATTGCTTTAAGAGGTACAACGCCAACTATTTCACTACCAGTAACCCTAACTCCCCTTGCCTCTGCTTTTTTACATACTTCTTCAAAAGCAATATGTAAAGGTGTTACATCCAAATCTGTTAAATTAAGCGATACTTGTGCAATTCCGTACTCATCAATAAACCAACCTATTCCTTTAACAGCCTTTAAAGTACCTGGTATCCATATTTCTTTTCCATGTTCATCTTTTTTGATAGGACCAGTAATAGGATTCCCTTCTCGTAACGGTCTTCCTTTTTCTCTAACATCAAAAGCAATGGCATTAGCACGACGTGTAGATGTGGTATTTAAATTGATATTATAAGCTACTAAAAATTTTCTTGCTCCTACTGCTGTTGCTCCGGTTTTAGGCACAAAAATTGCAGGACCAAAATCGGGTTTCCATTCTTCTTTCTTTAATTTTTCTGGTAAACCTTCGTACTCTCCTGCCCTTACATTTGCAAGGTTTTTCCTTTCAGGTTTAAATGCTGCAAATTCATAACAATACACCGGATATTCCAACTCTTCTCCTATTCTTTGAGCAAGCTTTCTTGCATAATCTACTGTTTCTTCCATTGTAATATTTGCTACTGGTACCAACGGACAAACATCAGTTGCGCCAAAACGAGGATGGGCTCCTTTATGTTTCGTCATATCAATTAACTCTTTGGCTTTAGCCGCAGCTCTAAACGCTGCTTCAACAACAAATTCAGGTTCTCCTACAAAAGTAACCACAGTTCTATTAGTTGCATAACCCATGTCGACATCTATGAGTTTTACATTTTCGACCGACTCAATAGCATCGGTAATTTGTTTAATGATATTCTTATCCCTACCTTCGCTAAAATTAGGCACACATTCAATTATTCTTTTTTCCATATATTTTTATAATTTAAATCCAATTCCTATATGTGCATTTATTATAGCACCAGGACCAGTAGTATGCCAAAAGTGTATAAGCTTATATTCTAAATTATTAAGCGTTATTAATTTTGGTGCATTAAAACTAAAAAAGTTAAAATTTACAAAACTATCTATAATAATATTTTTTGCTATATTCCATTGATACCCTAAGCCTACGCCCAATCCGTAAGTAAAAAATTTATAATTATTTTTTTCATATTTTAGTGTATCGTTTGTCGATGTTATATGTTGATAAGTCAAGTCTGCTAAGAAATAGCCAACTCCAATTTTTAATATAGTATAAAAGTTATTCAGTTTTTCAGAAAAAAAGTAATACCGTAAAAAAGGATCTAATCTGAAACCTGGGTAAAAACCATAGTAAAGATTAAAAAAACTTCCAACCGTTACACAGTTATTTTCGCTCAATTGGCTTTCGTATTTTACCCTTACTTTGTTAACTAATCCCAATGGAGCAACGGTAATTACTTTAATAGGTTGCGATTGTGAATAATTAAAAAAAAATAAAAATATTAAAAAGTTCTTTAAATCATTCATTCACATATAATAATTTTATTAGTAATATCTTTTTTGGTTGCAACGGTTAAAATGTACATTCCAGCATTAAACGTATTAAGATTCAATTTGATTAGTGATGAATTTATAGAATTCTCATACAAAACTTTTCCATCTATTGATGTAATCTTTAAGAATTCTATTTTTTCAGAGCTAATAATATTAAGTTCATCTTGTATAGGATTAGGATATATAATTACATAATTATCAAGAGTATTATCGTTAACAACAACAGGGAATAAACTTAACACGAAGTTGTAAGTATTTTCACAGTTTTGATTTTTTGCATAAACAGAAACATTATACACACCACTTGAATTGTATATATGATAAGGGCTCCAATCGGTAGATGTTGTACCATCACCGAAATTCCATAAAACAGAATCAACAAATTGACTTTGGTTATTAAATATAACATAATAAGGCGGATTTTCGCTTAAGTTATTATACGTTATGTTAAATACTGGACCTTGTATTACTTTTACATAATTATTTCTTATTAAAGTATCTGATCCATTTTGATTATATGCAATTAAAACTATTGTATATGTACCTGGCACATTATAAACAACTTGAGGAGTATAATCGTGAGAAACATTTGGGTTTGCACCAGGCATTATCCATAAAAAAGAATCGGCGTTGAACGAATTATTAATTATTTGTATGCTAACCCCTGAACATACTATAGTATCTTGTACATAAAACGAAGCATATGGAAGATTTCCATTTGGTAAATATATAAAACCATCGGAACTATATATATTTGAAGATAACCCTGCATTATTAACTGCCCGAACATTAAAGTAATAATACTGCCCTGGCACTAAGCTTGTATTATCTATTGTTAAGAAAGTATCAAGATTATTTGTTTGCCACGATAATATGTTATCAGATCCCTGTTGAGTACCAATAGAAACAAGATATTCTTTAATACCAGAATTAGCATCATAAAATTTATCCCATTTAGCTACATACTGAGTTTGCATTAATGTATCAATGTCATAATTACTACCATCAATCACTACACCATTAAATACTGGAGGTGTCCAGTCTACGTTTAGATCATGGTAAGCTATTTGTGAAAGATTATTACTATTATCTACTACTATCGATTTTATTTTTGCTCCATAAGTAGATGGATTAGGATTCTGATATCTTATGTCTTTCGTTGTATCACCA
>JAOAFV010000030.1 GCA_026416095.1 Bacteroidales bacterium
TTGTTCGCCTGCTATTTTCTTTAAATCCCATATTTGGCAACTAAAACGAAGATATCATATTCAATTTACATCTGATGTTATTAACTTTAAATCCCATATTTGGCAACTAAAACTAACTTTGAAACTTTTATACAGGAAAGCATAAAATACCTTTAAATCCCATATTTGGCAACTAAAACAATTTCTAATTTTCTTTTTTCTCTTACTTTTAGAAACTTTAAATCCCATATTTGGCAACTAAAACCCATTTTAAATTAAACAAATTTTATATTGATTATCAATTATTTACATATTTCTTTTAATTAAAAATTTCTTTAATATTTTCTCGATCCTTCAATAATGCATTATAAAATATTTTGAGTAGGATCAAAATCTATTCCAATATTTTCCCGTTTTAAGTTATTTTTGTTATCTAATCGGTAAATAACAACGTAATCTTCTTTTTGATTTATAAGGTTACTTAGCGATAATTTTAAAGCCAACAGCTTTGCTTCTGTTATTTCGCCTTCAAAAACAGATTTTTGTGTGTGGTGCAAATACTGCCTACAAAGTTTCATTACTTTGGGTAATCTTTTCTGACCTTCTTTTTTTTCTGTATTAATATCATACACTAATATTACATACATACCTACCACCAAATTTTAAAAACCTTATACTGTTCTTCATTTACTAAATGCTTTATTAATTTATAAAGCTCTAACCTTATAATTTTTTCGTAACTAACCTTACGTTTTAGTTTTTTATGCAAAATTGTTGTTTTAAGTTTTTCATCAAACTGTTTTACCACAATTTTCCTGCCATTTTCTTTCAGATAACAACAATTCAAGTCTTTATCGAAGTGTTCTTCTGAAATCATATTATTGTTTAGTAAATCGAAAATTATTCGATCGCCATATATTGGTTTAAAAATTTCTGCAATATCCAATGCCAGTGAAAATCGTCTATAATGTGGCTCATGTAAAAAACTAATTGTTGGATTCAATTGAGTACGATATATTTGTTTTATTATAGATGTATACACTAAGCTATTTACAAACGATATAAGAGCATTCATCATGTTATTGGGCGGATGTTTAATTCGCTTTTCAAACTCAATAGATTTATTAATTATTTGCTTAAAAGAACTATAATATACTTCGCGGCAATTGCCTTCTAAGCCCATAAGAGCTTCTATGCTATTTGAACCTTTTATTAGACCTTCATATTCTTCTAATTTTTTAATTATATCTTCACTTATTTTATCTTTATATCTTTTTACGTTATAAATAAAACCATGTACGGCACCTTCTACAAATTCTCTTGCAATTATAAGTCTTTTTGCAGGATCCAAATAATGTTCGGCTTGACGTACAATAACTTCGCCCGAAAGTAAACTTTCGCGTGGTTGATATGTTCCGCAATACCAACCATAATAATTAAAAAAATGAACTATTATACCATTTTGACTAAAGAAATTTAATACTTTTGTATTTAAATCAACTTCTCCTAAAATGTATATACTATCAATGTCGTTAATTGGTATAAATATATTGCCTTCGTCTGTTTCAAAAACAATTGAATTATCTTTTCTAGCTATTCGTCCATTTCTGAAAATGTAATAATCTTTCATTAATTATTCTAACAATAGCAAAATTCGTAATAACTACATTTTTTGCAAAATGGTTTATTAATAACTTTAGGTAAATTTTTTAAGCTTGTAATTTCTTCAATATGATTAAGAATTGCTTTAATTTTTAACAAATCGTCGTCGGTTAACACTATACGCTCTCTTTTTTTTAGTTTAGGATAATCAAGTATACCTTCTAGTTCTATTCCATATTGCTTAAAGTAGTAAAGATAATACTTCAGTTGCCAAATATGACTTTCGTCAAAACTTTTAGATTTCTTAACTTCGTGTATAATACCTTTTTTTGCCTCAAAAAAATCGATCTTTATACCTTCAAGCGTTACTTCTCTACGTTTTCTTATATAAGAATTTTCATGAATTATTTTCCCTATTTCTACAAGCTCGCTTGTGTGTTCCATAGAAATATTTTTGCTAAAAAGCCAGAGCTTTCGATGACAAAT
>JAOAFV010000056.1 GCA_026416095.1 Bacteroidales bacterium
AGTGACATTCATTAAATGGTTTAGACGTGCATATTACAACCTGCATTTAATGGTAAATAACCTATCATATACTGAAGGTTGGGCTGCTGGAAGTTGGTTTGTACCCATTGTAAATTTATACAGACCGTATAAAATAATGAAAGAAATATACCAAAAGACAAATGAATTGTTAAAAAATAAAGGGGTAAATTTTAATTCAACTCTTTCGACAAATACTTTGGGTTGGTGGTGGGCATTATGGATTATTAGCAATATAATCGGAAATTTTGTATTTCGTTACTCAATGAAAGCAGAAACAGTTGACGAGATGACCATTAGTACAATTGCAAGTATGATTAATAATATTATTGGAATACCACTTGCATTGATTACAATAAAAGTTATCAAGGACTACTCAAACGTTGAAATATTATTATATGAAATATCAGTGAATGAAGAAACAACTACACACAACAACGCTTTGGCGTAACAGCGGGGTTAAGTGCTTTGTGCGATAGTTTTAAGTTATTTTGAGTGCTATTCTTCTATTAAACTTATAAGGCTAAAAATTTATCACTACATTAAGTGCAAACCGTTAGCGGCAAAACAAAAAACAACGATAATAAAAATTAACAAAAAACACATATAACACTCAAGTATCTAAAAGATGATACAGATTTATATTATATTCAAAAATTACTTAAACACAAGATCAGAAAACAACCGAAATATATACACATGTTCTGAAAAAAGGTTACAAAAAATCTTTTTTCCATTTGGTATTTTAAAAAAAATTTTTATAATTTTGTATTTAATAATTTTATATGACACGTATCATACAAATACAACAATTAAACGATAAGTTTGTATAATTTTGTGATACATATAAGTAAGTTATAGGGCCTTTTATGAACAATGACATATTTGGACGTAATGAGAAATTAATTTTGACAACATATGAATATTTGGCTTCATAGAATTTCACATCATGCAGAAGTAGCTTATCCTCTTCTTGACAGCGGGTATTTGTCAATTGGCTATTCCGACTTTAGCAAACCTGATTTCATTAAAGACTGTTGCGGAGAAAACGGTTGGCAATCATTTGAAAAATACTTTGACGAGATCTGGGGTGAAAGACCAAAGACGAGGTATAACCTCTGGCGGTTCATTGCGGAAATGAAAAAAGGAGATTTAGTTGTTGTCCCAAGTTGGGGGATATTTTCCATTTACGAATTGACTGAGAATATGGCAATACCAGTTTCAGAAATTGACCTTTCTGAAATTAAAGATTGGCATGGAAACAAAGTTCAAAGAAAAGATGACGGGCTTCTTTACAATTCAACAGGCGACTTGATAGATTTAGGTTTTGTCAGAAAGGTAAAAATCGTCAAAAAAGATATTCCAAGATATGAATATGCTGACTCTGCATTAACATCGCGAATGAAAATTCGTTCCACAAATGCTAACATTTCTGACTTGAAAGAGAGTATTGAAAAAGCTCTTGATGCTTTTACTAAGGGCCAGCCTCTAAATATCCATTCTCAAATTATTGCAAAAACACGACAACTTATTTTAGATACAATTATAGCAGAATTAACACCAGACAAATTTGAAGCATTAGTGAAATGGTACTTTGAAAGAATAGGTGCATCTGAGGTTTATATTCCTTCAAAAAACGAAAGTGGTAAAGAAGGTGACGCGGATGTAGTTGCAATTTTTGAGCCTTTAAAAACAATAATTTACGCACAAGTTAAATTTCATACAGGCGAAACCTCTTCATGGGCAATCGAACAAATAAAAAATTATAAAAATCTAAAAGATTCGATGGATGACGGCTACTCAAAAATAAGTTGGGTAATTTCTTCGGCTGACAGTTTTTCAAAAGAGTGTTATGACTTTGCAAAAGAGGCAAGAGTTCAACTTGTAGATGGTAAACAATTTGCGACAATGTTATTGGAGGCAGGAATCTTAAAATTAGACAAAGCATTATGACAATATGAAAAGAAAAACGCCCTATAACAGCGTGTTGCCTCAATTGGCGGAGACGTGCAAAATTGAAGCTGAGTGATCCTATCTAACTTTTGTGCAGTTTGACAGTGAAGTGCTCCGAAATTGCCAACTGCGGCAACACGCAAAACGTTGGCTGCAACCGTAAAACGATACAATAACAATAAAAAAATTGGAGTTATTTATGACACATTTATATTTGATAACAGAAAAACAATCAAAATGAAAAAATTACTTATTGGTCTAACCTCATTTGTTGTATTGACATTCAACTCATGCACAACTGACATTGACAATATTAAAATCTTCCCCATTAAAGCTGGAGAAAATGGGTATATGTTGACGACAAAAGGCTATATGTAATTAACTCTCAGTTTGAAGACGCATATAATTTTTCAGAAGGTCTTGCCTTAGTTAAGCCTGCTAACGGGAAATATGGATTCTTAAGACGAAGATGGTAAGTATGTAATAAATCCAATCTATAAAGATGCAAACAGTTTTTCAGAAAGTTTGGCATGTGTTGTTATGGAAAACTAATTAAATAAAAACAATTGCTGAAAAAACTGGTTGACTATTATAAAGCCTGACAGATACCGACCTGGCGAGACTTCAAGCCTTGCTATTATTCAAAATGTTTTTAATTATGATAAATAATGGCTACTTTGATGGTTTTTGAAAACATTAAAATAACTTGAGAATACATTAAATAAATACACAAATAAGAAAAACACAGCTAATAACAACGATTTGACGTAACTGAAGGTTTAAGTGTTATGCATGACATTTTTAAGTTGTTTTGAGTGCTATTCTTAAATTAAACTTATGTGCAAAAAATTTATCACTACATCAAGCGTTAACTGTTACAGCAAAAACGAAAAAATAACGACAATAATAAAAATAAAAACACACATATAACACTTACTATCCTAAAGATGATACGGATTAATATTATATTCAAAAATTACTGAGACATAAGATCTGCAAAATCAATGGAATATACACACATGTTTCGAAAAAAAGTTACAATAAAGTTAAACTCACGTTTGTTTATTTATAAACTCCGAATTTTTAAACTTAATAATAAATTCAAAAAAATTTTTTAGGATTTCAATCTAGTATAACTCACACCTTAATAGTCAATACAATGACTTACTAACTCAAGTCGCTTAATACTCAATTTTATATAATTCACTACTTGATAGTAATTCTTATCAAAAAAAGTTTACTCATAATGAATGCTGGTTATTAAAAACCATAAAGTAATATATACCAACAAAAAAAAATTAAAAATTTTTTTGTTTATTTAAAAAAAATAAATCAAGACCTTTGCAAAACCAGTTAAAAATAGTTTTTATACAATTATAAATATAATTGAAAATCAATATATTCCAAAATACTCTGAGACCTTTAAAAAAGGTTTTATAAGGGTTTTAAAATAATAATTGCAGAAAAAATATTTACAGCCAAAAATAATTTGAAGGTGATTTCATGTAGTAAAATAATAATAGTAGTTCATTTGGTAATTTGATTATATTGAAAAAATTAAATATTTAAATGTAGTTACTCTTTAGAAAGAAAAATAAATTGAAAAGTTTGTAGAATTTTATTGTTAATTTTTGATGGTAAAGATTTCTTTTTTATAGAATTCAAATTTCCACAGTACGAAAATTTATTTATAAAAAAGCACAATATAAAAAAATTATGAGTGCAAATGTTTTTTTACTATCTTTGCAGCCAAATTCTTAAAATTGAGCTTAAGGACTTGGTTTTATATAATTTTATCTTTATTACTAGCAAAAGTTACTTTTACTAATAATTTTTATAACTCACTACAGCAAGCAAAAAACGATAGCGAAGTTGTTGATATATTATTAAAGATAGCAAAAGAAAAAGAAATTGAAAGTGCAGATTCTGCCATAAAATATTATAGCATAATATGCGATGTCACTAAGAACAATCTGGAAAAAAATACTATACATCAAAAATATTTAATTAAATCTAGAATATTTTGCTTAAACAGATTGGGCGACTTTTATGTAAAACAAAAAAAATTCGACAATGCACTTGAATATTATTTTAATGCTCTAAGGATTGCCGGAATATATAAACTAACAAAAGAACAATGTAAGATTCTTCAAAACATAGGAAATGTTTATTGTTTAATTAATTCTTTTGATATTGCTTTAAAATATTACAAATTATCATTAAGTTTTGCTTATGCAACAACCGATAGTAATGAAATAGCTAATTGTTTACAAAAAATTGCCGATGTTCATTTTCAAAAACAGAATTATAGTGAATCGCTTAGCTTATTAAACAAAACTTTATTTTACTTGAAACCAAAAGACATTAACACCAAAACCGAAATTTACCTAAAAATAGGTGACATTTATAAAGAGCTTGATAACTTTGATGAATCTAACTCTTATTATCAGAAAGCTTTAGCTATTAACTCCGAAAAGTATTTAGCTTACATATATTTAAAAATTTCTGAACTATACAATTGTTACGAATTAATAGAAAAATCTATTTCCTATGCATTTAAAGCGTTGGCATTTTACGAACAAGAAAATAATCTGCCACAAATAGCCTATTGTCACACTTTGATTGCAAATAATTATTTATTAGCTAAGAACTACTCCAATAGTTTGAAACATTTTAAAATAGCAGAAAAAACAGATAGCTCAGCTTTAAATCATCAATTTTACGAAGGTATTATAAGTTGTTATTTATCTCTTGTCGATTCAATAAGCAACAACGATGAAAAACAAAAATTAATAAAACTTGCAAAATTCTATAACAAAAAATTTTACGAATCTTGCCCTTCGTTTAATTTAATTTTAAAAGAAAAAATTTTTAACTTTTATTACTTAATATACGATAAACTAGACAATTTATACTTCGTAAAAAAATATGCCGATTCGTTGCTAACAATAAGGAGCAAAATTTTTCAAGAAAAACAGTTAATATTAAAAAATTATCTACAATATAAATTTCAATCAGAAAAAGAAAATATTTTAAAGGAAAAATTTTTAGCAGAAAAAAAATATAAACTTGAAATAAAAAAGCTCTTTACTAAACTTAATGTTCTTACAATTTTATTACTTTTTGTTTTGGCTGTATTTGGAATGTTTATTTTGTATTTTATAGTTAAAAGAAAAAAGTATAAAAATAAAATTGAATCGTTAAATAACTCTTTTTTAAACTTAGAAGAAAAATATAAAGAAAAGTTAAATTCATATGAAATTGCTACGGAAGAAATAGAAAAGCTAAAAACACAAATCAATAAAAGTTCTGAAGAAATTAAAAACAACGTCAAGTTTGCACAATTAATACAATCCTATGTTATTCCAAACTTTAATAATGAATATATACCACAAAAATTTAGTTACTTTATTATCTACCTTCCAGCCAAGACACTTTCGGGCGATTTTTATTGGTGTGCAACGAAAAACAACAAATATTATTTTGCTATTGGAAATACATCATATCAGGGAATTCAAGGAGCTCTACTTAGTAGCATGACTATTGGAATACTTAACGAAATTTTTTATGCAAAATCGATCGAAAAAATTAATTCAATAGCAAAAGCTTTGTACGAATATACTTTTAAACTATCCAGAGAAAACGATATTAATTTTTTAATAACCGATTTTTCTATTATTTCTATTAACGAAGATCATAAAAGTGAAATTATTTCAATAAATTCAAATATTCTTCTATATAATTCACAAAAAAATAAAATAGTCGAATTTAAAGACATAAGAATACCTTATAATATTATTGATGAAGACACAGTATTTGAAAGCGAAGAAATAACAGTGAGCACAAACGATATAATATATTTATATACAAATGGAGTAAAAGAACAATCAGGTGGACCTGAAGGGAAAAAATTAAACATTAAAAACTTCAAAGAATTGTTAATAAATATTTCGCAAAAACCAATGCTTGAACAAAAACTGCAAATAATAACAGAATTAGATAAATGGATGAAGTCCGATAAAAAAATTCAGCAAACTGTAGATATTACAATTATCGGGCTGAAAATAAAATTCTAATGTGTGGCATTTTTGGCTTTCATTCCGAACTAATTCAATTGACTACCGAAGAAATTAATAACATTAAATTATCGTTACACCACAGAGGTCCAGATAATGTTAATTGTTTTCAAAAAAATAATTTTACATTTATACATAGCAGATTAAAAATAATAGATACTTCCGACAAAGCTAATCAACCCTTATTTTCGGCTAGTAAAAGATACTTAATAGTATATAATGGCGAAATTTATAATTTCAAGGAGATAAAAAAAACTTACAATTTAAAAACAATTACCAATTCAGATACAGAAGTACTTGTGGAATTTTTTTCAAAAAAAGGAAACACCATTTGGCAAGAGTTAAACGGAATGTTTGCTGGTGCAATTTTCGATATCGAAAATAACAAAATAACACTCTTTAGAGATAGGATGGGAATAAAGCCTTTATTTTATTACTTAGATAATTACGTTTTTGCTTTTGCTTCGGAAATAAAAACACTTCTCTGCTGTAATTATATCAGGAGTAATATTTCTTTTAATAAAAGCATTCTTCCATATTATCTACATTTAGGCTTTGTACCTTCGCCATTTACAGCTTTTACAAATATCTTTAAATTTCCTTCGGCAACTTATGCAGAGTACTACAAATCTAATATCACTTTTTATAACTATTGGGACATTACAAACATATATACGAATAAACTTAGAAACGAAAAAGAAATTTTAGTAATACTAAAAACATTAATAGAGGATGCTGTCAAGAGTCATCTTGTATCAGATGTTCCTTACGGTATATTTCTGAGTGGAGGAATAGATTCTTCATTAATTACATGTGTTGCCTCAAAATATGTATCGAACTTAAAAACATTTACTATAGGATTTACCGAACAAAAATACAACGAAAGTATTTTTGCTAAAAAAATTGCAAATTATGTTGGTACAAAACATAATGAATATATTTTAAATCAGAGCGAAGCATTAAACTATATTGAAGAAATAATTAATACATACGACGAACCTTTTGCCGATTCATCGGCTATTCCTACTATGATTGTTTCTAAGCTAGCACGAGAACAAGTTAAAATGATACTTTGTGGCGAGGGAGGCGATGAATTATTTTTAGGGTACGGCTCATATAAATGGGCTAAAATACTCGGTAATAAGCTAGTTAAATATTTGCGGTTACCTATATATTACCTCTTAAAATCGGTAAATTCCAATAAATATAGAAGAGTCGCTTACCACTTTTACTTTACTAAAAATAATTATCTTTCTCCTCAAATTTTATCTCAAGAATTATATTTTTTTTCAATAAAAGAAATAAATAATATTCTACATAAGGAACCTCCAATGGAGTTTAAGTTACCTTATTATCCCAATTTACTTGATGAACAAATTATTTTTAATATTATGTATTATTTACAAGATAATTTACTGGTAAAAACCGACAGAGCAACAATGAAATATAGTCTTGAAGCTAGGGTCCCTTTTTTAGATATTTATCTCATTAACTATACTTTACAAATAAGCAATAAAATAAAGCTAAAAAAAGGTCTTAAATATCTGTCAAAAAAGATATTACGACAATACTTACCTGAAAACCTATTTAATCGTCCTAAATGGGGCTTTGCTATACCATTAGAAACTTGGCTCAAAAGTAATTATAAGAAACAAACACTGGAAGTATTGAATTCGTATAAAACAATAAATTTATTAAATTTTAACGAAATAACTAACGTTATTAAGATGTTCTACGAAAAAAATTATAACTTCCTTTATAATAGAATATGGAACCTTTTTATATTTAAAATGTGGTACGATAAGTATTTTAAAGCATAATAAATTTGTGAACATAAACAAAATTTTGCTAAGTTATAAAGTTATTTTTTTGTTGATAATAAACAAGTCTTAAAAGAGATAAAATATTTGTTCTCTATTATAAGTGGATATTTTTAAATTAAATTTCGGTTGAAGTATCAAAAGAATTATTATTAAAAATTTATGCTAATTTTCAGTATTTTTCCAGAAGTCAAGTAGATTATAGTTAATCTTAAGCCAAAAATTTTTTCAGCTTCGACATTTCACCATATACTCAAGTATTCTAATTAATTCGACATCAAACAAAATACCTTACTATTTGATTATCGTTTTTTTAGTTGTTTATCGAAGATAATTTTCCTATTACTTTTAATATTTTTTTGTACAAAGTTTATGCTTTCTTACTTTATCCAAAAGTATAAATTTTCTTTAAAGGCATAAATTTAGCATTACTTTTAATGTTTGTACAAACATTATGGGTACTCATTTTGAATAATACCTGTTTAAGTATCAAATAAGTACCGAAAATGTAGGTATTAAATGGTTTATTTAAAATTTTACAACAAAGTTATTTTATTAATGATTAGACTAAAATGACTATTCTTTATTTCTAATTTTACAAATATCTTATTTTTTAATACTCAATTAAGGCTAAAATGTCTTATAAGCCTTTGCGAGTAAAACTTTTGAATGACAAATAAATAGCAGTGTTACTACAATAAAAATTTTTCATTATTCACAAAATATTGTTGTTGAGCCATTAACTTCTTGCGGTGCAATGATAACAGATTGTTCAACTTCACAGTTAAGCATACTGAAATTAACATTAATATCATTGAAAGAAGCAGGAAAAATTCCAGATGTTGGAGTGTAACCTTGAATAAAGCAATCGCAATTATCTATTTGGCTATTATCTTTTATTTTAATCAAAAAAAAGTCGTAGTTATTGTTTAATTCATTAGGTTTTTTAATAAAGGCAGTTCCTCCAACTACATAAGAATCTGAATGTTTCTTTATTACATTTGCTCTAACACCATTACCTTTTACAAAATACTTAGTCCACAAATAATTACCGTTGCCTGCAAAACGAGCTGCAAAACCAGTTGATAAATTATTGTACAACAATTTTCCACTAATTATACAACCATTATCATAGGTGACTTCCATATCAGTAGCATAAGCCCAAGTAGAAGCATGAAAATATAGATAATTTGCCCATTCACAATTACCATCGGCAGTGAGTTTATATACGTAACAATACTTATTATAAATATTAATTATTGCCATATACCCGTTATCGTATGTTTCTTTTATTGCTACTGCCGAAAAACCACTTGCCCCACCGCCGATTAATTCCTTTGCCCAAATTAATTCTCCATTGTTATTTAATTTTATAACAACAGCCTTAGCATTTGGTCTATTTATTCCAGAAGTAAACAAAACCACAATCGAATTATCATTAGTAGTTATTATATCATTTACAGCGTCGCCATCTTCTGTGCCAAATATTTTTTTGTAGACCTCATTACCGTTAAAATCAAATTTAATAAGCGCTATATCTTGAGTGTTAAAATTCGAAACTGGCACCTCTACATCGCTAACAACAATAATGTTATTATTAATATCGGTGCATATATCTTTTAAATTGTGCGGATATTGAGCAAAAATTTTAAATACTTTGAATAAATTACCATATTCATCTATGTTTTTTACTGTATTGTTGTCTTCTATTATTAGGTAAGAATTTGGAAAATATGGAATTACTTTAGCTATTTCGTATTCAAAGGTTTTTTTCCATATGACGTTACCTTTTTCATCAAATTTTACAATGTTTGAAGGTTTGCCAACTGCAACAAAAGAGTTGTCGCTATTAACAGTAAGCGAAAAAACTTCGTCATCATTTTCGTTGCCCCATGCAAGGCAATATAATCGATTAGAAAAACCATCGGCGGTTGTTGCTGAATGAGTTTTGATGGTTTCAAAAGAACATTCATTTTGTGCATAAACAGTAAAATAATATGTAGTATTAGGTTCAAGATCGGTTAAAATAAAGGTATTGTTAGTTGTAATAAATTCTTCGTAACAATTTGGAGCATAGTTAACAAGACCACATTTCATAAGTCCTATTTTATACGAAGTAGCATTTTTTACAGCAGCCCATTGTATAGTGATAGTTGTATCAGTAATATTTACTACATTAATAGTTTTATTTTCAATTTGTACGTATTTGCAATCTTTTTCTTTGTCTTTTTTACACGAGAAAAACATAATTATAACTGAAAATAAAACAAAAATGAGTAATTTTTCATTGCCATTATTCATGGACTAAAGTTTTTTAATTATATAAATTCCAGCATTTCCAGAAGCGGTATATAAATGTGTATTTTCGTAAGTATTAAATTTTAGAGGAACTATTTTTCTTGTTACTCCATTCATTTCTATGTATGTCCAGGCAAAAATAGTATTATCGTTAGAACTAATTTTAAACATGTGAACTCCTAAGCTATCGGCAACATATATGTAATTGTGACTGGTATAACCACCAAGAGCTTTATTTTTGGTTTTAACAACCATATTTACATTGTTATATAAGTAACGAATACCTTCTACTCCCAATGCATAAACAAAAGGTTCATCTATTGATGTAACTTCGTTTGTTGAAGAAAATTGATACCATGAACTTATTACATTACCAGCGTAGCAATAATTGACACAACTAGAAGAAACAGACCATCCAACAGGCTGATAATAAGAATAACCAATTGTTCTTACTCCACCATTTTTTTCAACTACTTTTATAAAAGCACTTTCACCATTCATATCTATATGAGCATCTATTGCCTCAAAGTCTGAAAATATGACTTCATCGTCGAGTACAGGAATAAGTTTGTTATCAACATTCATTACATAACATTTTTTTCTGCTTATTACGAATAGCTTTGTGTAATTATTGTTGTAATAACCAATTAAAATTTTAATATAAGGTTCATACCAACCACTTGTAAGCATTTTGTAGATATAAGTAATTTTATTATTTTTAAATTTATATGAATACACTCCATTATTCGTTGCAATGTACAAAACTGAATCATTACCAGCTTTAATTAGTAAAGGTGTTTCAGATAATATCGTATCCGCAATTTTTACAGGGTTTGTTGGGTTTGTAAGGTCAAATACTTGAATTCCGTTTTCAACAGCAGCATATAATTTACGATTATAAATATCAATGTCAATAACTTTTTTGTTTGTTTGACAGTGCCATACCTGCGGTTTTTTTATTTCGTCTTCGTTTTTTTCTTTTTTACATGAAAGAATCGCTACAAAAAGTATAAATATTATTGCATATAAGTAACATTTTGTTCTCATAATTTATTTATTTATACTTTATTCTTACTGTGCCCAAAATTCATTTCCGTATACATCTACATATCCATAAATAACATTATTAAAAGCAACTGCAAAATAATCATCGAATGGATATATTAAATCGTATTTCGTTTGTAATATAAACCTTCCGTTTTTATCTACGAGCCCATATTTGTTGAATTTTTTTACCGTAAAATAACGATTCCTTAAAAATCGAATCTCGTCGTATTCTGGTGGTATTATTTCTATACCATTTATGTTTATTACACCATATTTACCATTTTTATTAACAACAATCATTTCACCCGTAAAAAAATTAGCACCATCGTACTTATTGACAATTATTGTATCTTTAAAGTTATTTTTTACTATGTATATTGTACTATTATTTTGTAACACAAATATTCTATTATGAAACACACCTACATAATCATAAATAAACTTATTAATTATCTTATTGGCTGTATCGATGTGTCCGCATTTTTCGTCTTTACACGCTGGTACAATTCCGTATCTATTAATATCCATTATGTCGTATATTGGTTCAATAATTATCTTGCCACTTTTATTTATACAACCATATTTATTATTCTGTACAATAATAGCTACTCCTTCACTAAATGGAAAACATTTTTCATACGATAAAGGTATAACTTCTTTGCCTGTTTTATCGATAAATCCATATTTACCATTTTTCGATACAACAGCGTATCCTTCGTAAAAATTGCTCACTACGTCGTATATAAAAGGTAGAATGATATTTCCTGATGTATCGATAAAACTATATTTATTGTCTTTTTTAATATATGCTAAACCTTCATTAAATTCGCCAATATCATCATATAAAATTTCAACTATAGTTTCTCCTTTTTCATTAATTATTCCTATTTTATTATTTTTAACTACTTGTGCTAATCCATATTTATCAAACGGAATTGCAAAATCGAAATTTGGTTTTATTATTATTTGCTTATTCTCGTTGCAATATCCATACTTTTCACCAATTCGGTAAGGTATTAATTTCATTTGAGCATAATTACATACAAACAATATTATTTCAATTAAAGCTACAAAAACTTTTTTATGCATTTTTCATTCGATTTTTATAACACTTTCTATTCATTTGGTTTAAACGCTTTAACAGTGTTTGGAATGGCAAACCCTATGTTAAATAAAATTATAAAATTTTTCTTCTTTAATCCTGGATAAGCACCAAATTCAAACTTCATATTCAAAATGCCATGGCTATACCAAAAAAATCCCATTCTAAAACCAAAATTTTGTTTTTTTAGATAACCTTCATTATTGTTTTCTTTTTTCTCTGTAATATCATACTCACCTTCAAAATACGAAAGTAAATTATTATAAATTGTATCGTTATAAATTGTATTATAAGTATTACTTCTTCCCACCTTTAATTTTGAAACATGCACAAAAGGAGAATACAAAAAATCAAAATACCACCCTGCATAGTGATATATATTTCTGTAACCATAATGTTCAAATTTCATTTCTACGTTTCTATAGCTGGTTTTGCCTATACCTGCTACTACAGGTAAAATACGAACATCAGTAAATGCATTTTCTTTAAAATTTATATAATAAGTTCCCGAAATATTTTCGATTGTTGCAGGATTTATTACGTTAATTTGTGGAGGTTGAGTAATAAATTCTTTTTTTATATCATTAACTTTTACAACTTGATTGCTAAACATCGCGCCTATTCGAAGTAATGTGGTTTTCCGTTGTTCAACTGGAACAGACGTTTCGGTATAATTTTTATACGTTGTAATCTGATAACCAAGATTTTCATAAGTTTTAGTTTTTACATCATCGTATAACGAAATTGTTTCGTCGTACTTATCAACAATATCGTTTATATGTATTCCTAAAATAGCTTCGGTTCTAAAAGGAGGATGAACTTTATTAATAGTTTGTAAACTTTGTTCTATTGGCAAATAATAAGCAC
>JAOAFV010000037.1 GCA_026416095.1 Bacteroidales bacterium
TTGGAAGCCTTGGGTTAAGATATTGTTAGTGGAATAAAAAGAAAGAATAACAGGTTCGCCTATTGTGGAGTAGATTTTTATAGGATTAGATTCGTTGTAAACACCACCAGCTGATATCACTGAGGGGGTAATACTTTGAGATAATGTACTTATAAAAAGTAATAAAAATAAATCGACTAAATAATAAGTTTTCATAAAAACATAAAATTTTATACAAAGTTATTATAAAAAATTAAATAAAAAAAAAAATATTTTTTAGTTAGTTAGAAATGTATTTTATTTGCATTATAATAAAAAATTACTTATGAAATACTTAAGTGTTAGTTTGATTAGTATTTTGACGACCTACTTAGTGTGGTCGCAAAATTTTGATGAGAATCAACTTGTTCCAATTGATAAGGAAATAAAATATGGTAAGTTAGATAATGGATTAGTGTATTATATAAAAAGAAATTTAAAACCCGAAAAGAGGATTGAATTACGTCTTGCAGTAAATGCAGGGTCTATTTTGGAAACGGATGAACAACAAGGTTTAGCACATTTTTGTGAACACATGTGTTTTAATGGCACGAAGAATTTTCCGAAGAATGAATTAATAAATGTTATTGAAAGAATGGGCATTAAATTTGGGCCCGATTTAAATGCTTATACGAGTTTTGATGAAACTGTGTACATGCTAAAGGTGCCTACTGATCAGCCCGATTTAATTGAAAAAGGATTTCAGATACTTGAAGAGTGGGCACATCTTGTTACTTTTGATGGTAAGGAAATAGAAAAAGAGAGAGGAGTAATACTTGAAGAATGGCGTCTTGGGCTTGGAGCTGAAGATAGAATGCGTAAGAAGGCATTTCCAATAATATTTAAAGGTTCAAAATATGCCGAAAGGATTCCTATTGGTAAACCTGAAATCATTAAGAATTTCAAGCACGAAACATTAATTAATTTCTATAAAGATTGGTATCGTCCAGATTTAATGGCAGTGGTTGTAGTAGGTGACATTGATGTTAGTTATGCTGAAGAGAAAATAAAAAAACATTTTTCAGCAATAAAAAATCCACCTAATCCTAAAAAACGAGAAACGTTTGATATTCCCGACAATAAGGAACCACTTATAAGTATTCAGTCTGATCCAGAAGCAACTTCGAGTACCGTATCAATAATGATAAAGCACCCAAAAAAGAATATACAATACATAGGCGATTATAAAAATTACTTTATCACACAATTAGTAACGGAAATGATAAATGCACGTTTAGACGAAATTGAAAAAAGTCCTGAATGTCCCTACATTATGAGTGGCGTTTATTATGGTAACTTTCTTGCAAGAACTAAAGATGCTTTTACCGCTTATGCAATGGCAAAAGAAAATCAAATAGAAAATTCTCTTGAAATTTTGTTAACAGAAATTGAAAGAGCTCGAAGATATGGTTTTACTCAGGGAGAAATAGATAGAAAGAAATCTGACATTTTAAAGGATTACGAAATAAGAGCAAAAGAATACGATAAAACTGAATCTGCTAATATAGCAATGAAGTGTGTATATCATTACTTAGCGAAAAATCCAATACCTTCTGCTCAAGATGAATATGATTATGCAAAGTATTTTATTCCTCAAATAACTCTTGATGATGTAAACACCAAAATAAAAGAATTCATAAAAGAAGATAATATAATTGTAATGATAACAGCACCACAAAAAGAAAATATTAAAATACCAACAGAAACCGATGTTTTATCGATATTTGAAAAAGTAAAGAAGAGCGAAATTAAAGCATATGAAGACAAAAATATTGATAAACCATTCATAAATGAAACCTTAACTCCTGCAAATATTATATCGACCATAAAAAATGAACAATTTGGAATTACTGAATATACACTTTCCAATAATGTTAAAGTAATTGTGAAACCTACCGATTTTAAGAATAATGAAATTCAGTTTTCTTCGTTTGGCTTGGGTGGTATTTCTTTAGCTTCAGATGAAGATGTTTTGAATGCAATGTATGCTCCATCAATAGTAGATGAAATGGGGTTAAGCGAGTTTAGTCAAACTGACATAAAAAAGAAACTTTCTGGAAAAGACATTCAGATATATCCTTTTGCCGATGAATTGAAGCAAGGAGTGAAAGGAAAATGTGCCCCCGCCGACTTAGAAACAACTATGCAATTAATTTATTTATATTACACTAAACCTCGCAAAAGCGAAGATGAATTTAAATCTTTTATTTCTAAAACTAAAAATCAATTTAAATTTTTGCGAAATAACCCTCGTTTTAGTTTTGTAGAAAAATTTTATAAGTTAGTTACCCAAAATAATCCACGTAAAATAATAATACCTACCGACGAGCAGCTCGAAAAAGTTACCATAGATAAAGTATTAAGTTTTTACAATTCTGTTTTCGGAAATGCTAACGATGTAAAATTCTTTTTTGTTGGTAATATTAAAGAAGAAGAGTTTTTACCTTTAGCACAAAAGTATCTTGGAAACTTGCCTTCGTCGCAAGAAAAGTTAATCTGGCGTGATGTTTCTCCTACCTTTCCGTCGGGAATAGTTAATGAAACAGTTTATAAAGGTATAGAAGAGCAAGGATTTGTTGGAATTGCTTTTAAATCTAAATTTGAATGGACGTATGAAAATCAAATAAAAGCAAACATGATGTTTCAGATATTGCAAATTATGTTAAGAGAAAACATAAGAGAAAAAGAAGGTGGAACTTATGGTGTTCAAGTCCAAGGTCAGATTGATAAATATCCTAAACCAGAATTACAGTTGTATGTAATTTTTGGATGTGAGCCTAAAAAACAAGATAAATTGTCTTCTATAGTATTTAAACAAATATCATTACTGCAAAAAAAAGGTCCTTCTGAAGATAATCTTAACAAAGTTAAAGAGCAATTAAAACGTGAGTTTGAAGTTAATATGAAAGAAAACAAATGGTGGCTATCAAGATTGGAAAATTCATATTTTTTAGATTTTAAACTTATTAATCAAGACGAATATAACAAGCTTATTAATTCGGTAACTGCTGATGAAATTAAAAATTATGCAATTAAATACATCAATCTAAATAATTATGTGAAAGTATACTTAAAACCTGAAAAATCTCAAAAAAATGAAAAATAAACTTTTGGATATAATTGTTGCAATAATTGCTTTTGTATGTTTGGTAAATCTTATTATGCTTATTGTTTTGATCAAAAAAAATAGAAGTGAAAAAAAATTTTCGGATACAAAAACTATAATTTTAGCGCCCAGCGATAGTACAAATGCCATAGGTTTTAATATTGCTGTGATTGATGTTGATTCATTATTAAGAAATTATAAGTTTTATAAGGAACTTGAAAGTAAGCTTATTTTAAAACAAAAATCTTTAGAAGCCGATTTACAAAAACAAATGGCAAACTTTGAAAAAGAAGTCCAAGATTTTCAAAGAAAAGCCCAAACTGGTAGTTTTATATCGCAAGAAAGTGCAAAAATGCAAGAACAGGCATTATATGAAAAGCAACAAGATTTAATAAACAAAAGAGATGAATATTCGAAGCAGATGATAGAAGAACATCAAAAAGTTGAAAAACAATTGTACGATACAATTATTTCTGTTTTAAAAGCTTATAATTACGATAAAAAATATTCTGTAATAATAAATAAATCTTCGTTACTTATTGCGAGCGATTATCTTGAAATTACCGATACTGTATTGCAAATATTGAACGATAGATATGATAAATGGGCTATAAAGAGAAAGTAAACTATCTTAAAAATTACATTACACAAAATAATTTAAGCCCGCACATTAAAGATAAACCAGCAGATGGATTAAAAATTATTGTTGTTATTCCAGCTTATAACGAAGACAAATTATTTGATACATTAAAGTCTATACATGATTGTGAGCCTACTAATTGTGATGTAGAAGTTATTATAGTTTTAAATTCCTCTGATGAGGAAAACGAAGAAGTTTTAAAATTACATAAAGAAATAAAAGAAAATTTTGCAAAGTGGAGCTTAGAGCTTAATAAAGAAAAGTTAAAATTTTTCTTAATAAATAAGGAATTTATACCCAGAAAAGAAATAGGAGTGGGGTATGCAAGAAAGGTAGGTATGGACGAAGCTTGTTTAAGGTTTTTAGTTTCTGGCAATTATGATGGTTCAATTGTAAGCCTTGATGCAGATTGCACTGTTAGCAGGAATTATTTAAAAGAAATAGAAAACTTATTTAGCAATAATAAAATTATTGGTTGTAACATACGATTTGAACATGAAGTAGAGGGCGAAAATTTTGGCAAAGATATTTATAATGCCATAATTCAATACGAACTCTATTTACATTATTTTGTAATTGCTCTTAAATATATTGGGTATCCTTATTACTATCATACAATAGGTTCTGCTTTTGCTGTTAGAGCATATATATATGCTCAACAAGGTGGTATGAACAAAAAACAAGGTGGCGAAGATTTTTATTTTTTGCAAAAATTATTTCCACTTGAAAATTTTAAAGTAATAAAAAATGCTATAGTTTATCCTTCGCCACGTTTATCGTTCAGAGTACCTTTTGGAACTGGAATTACACTAAATAAGATAATAAAACAATCGAACAATAGGTATTATGTTTATAATTTTAAGGCTTTTAATGATTTAAAAAGTTTCTTTGATTGTGTTGATAATATCTTTTACGAACAAAATTTTTTGTTCGTCAATAAGCTTTCTGAGAGTCTTGTAATGTTTTTAAAAACAAATGAATATGAAGAAAGATTAAATGAAATTTTAAAAAATACTGCTTCTATAAATACTTTCAAAAAAAGATTTTTTAGATGGTTTAATACCTTTTTAATTATAAAATTTTTGAATGAATCGCACAAATATTATTATCAGAAACAATATATTTTGGAATCTATGAAGAATTTATTGAGTTCTTTATCACTAAAGCCACCAATAAACGACAGCTTATCATTGTTAAAATATGTTAGAAACTATGTGTACGAAAAATTGTATTGATTATTCACTTTAGTGTAATATTTTATAATGTATTGTGTAGCTAATTTAGTAGCTTTAATAAGTGGAAGACCATTGGCAAGATTGCAAGCTAAGGCAGTAGAAAATGTACAACCTGTTCCATGAGTATACTTAAAGTTTAAACGTTTATGTTTGATTTGAGTAATTTTATTACTTTCTATGATATAGTCAGTTACTATCTTGTTATTTATATTTAAATGCCCTCCTTTTAAAATTACCACAATATTATAATCTCTGCACAGTTTTTTAATATTTTCCACGCTTTTGGCAATACTTTTAATTTTGCTACCAAGAATTTCTTCAACTTCGTACTTATTTGGCGTTAAAATAGTTATATAATTAATCAGCGATTTTAATAATTCTGAGTAGCTTGTTTTTAAAAATGTGTACCCACTTGAAGAATTTAAGATAGGATCGAATATTACAGGTATTTTTTTATCTACTTTTTTTAAAAACTTTTTTATTTCTGTTATTTGAAAATTATTATTTATTACTCCAATTTTAATAGCGTCTATTTTGAAATTTTGAAAAATAAAATTTAATTGTTTTTTAAAAAAGCAATTAGGTATTTCACAGTGTGTTTCTACTTTATTAAAAGTTTGTAAAGTAATAGAAGTAACACACGTTATTGGCCAACAATTATGGTCGTGAATTACCTTAATATCTTGATTAATACCAGCTCCACTAGAACTATCGGTGGCAGCAATGGTGAGTATAGTTTTCATGGTAGAGTTGTTATTTTACTAGTTTGTCGGTTTTATAAGCGCAAAGAGATCCACATATAGAGCAATATTCACCAATAAATTTATTTTCGTAACGTCTTTTTCGTGCTAATTCAGGATCAATAACATATTTAAACATTTCATCCCAATTAAGTTCATATCGATACTTTGAAACCATGTAATCTCTTTCTATTTCAGATTTTATTCCTTTTACAATATTAGCTGCGTGTGCAGCTATTTTACTTGCTATAACTCCTTGTTTCACATCTTCTACGGTGGGCAAAGTAAGATGTTCGGCGGGTGTAACATAGCATAAAAAATCGGCACCAGCAACTGCTGCAATTGTACCTCCAATTGCTCCTACAATGTGATCGTAACCTGGAGCAATGTCGGTAACTAAAGGGCCTAAAACATAAAATGGTGCATTTTTAGTAACTTTTTTCATTATTTTAACATTAGCTTCAATTTCGTCAAGTGGCATATGACCTGGCCCTTCAACCATAACCTGAACATTGTGTTCTCTAGCTCTTTCTACTAACTCTCCTAAAACTAATAATTCGGCTAATTGTCCTCTATCTGAAGCATCGGCACATGCTCCTGGTCTAAGCCCGTCTCCTAAGCTTATTGTAACATCGTATTCGTAACAAATATCAAGTATTTTATCATAGTGCTCGTATAGGGGGTTTTCTTTATTATTTTTTAGTATCCATGTTTTAAGAATTGAACCACCACGACTAACGATACCACAAACTCTCGGATCTTTTTGTAGGTAGCTTAGTGATGTTTTAGTAACGCCGCAATGTAAAGTCATAAAATCAACCCCAAGTTGAGCTTGGTATTCAATTTCTTTTAAAATATCGTCTATTGTTATTTCAGATAAATCACGATTATTTCTTATGTATTTTGTTGCTACTGCATATATAGGTACAGTACCCACAGGTACAGTACTTTTTTCGATTATTGTTTTTAATATTAAATGTAAATCGCCACCTGTTGATAAATCCATAATTGTGTCGGCACCGTATTTAATTGCAGTATTTAGTTTATCAAGTTCTATATTTATGTTGTTGCAAATTTCTGATGTTCCAATATTTGCATTAATTTTTGTTTTTAAACCTTTACCAATTCCACATGGCGAAACTACATGATTTTTATTTTTAGGTATAACAACTTGGCCTTCTTTAATAAGGTCCATTAAATTAGGTAGGTCTATATTTTCACTTTTTGCAACTTGTTCTATTTCTTTTGTTATTACTCCTTTCTTTGCGTATTCTAATTGAGTACTCATAAGTTATTTTTTATCATGAATTATATCTAATATTTTTTTTAATTTATCTTCAAATTCACTAATATTTTTTGATTCCATGAAGTATCTAACCATGCAAAAATTTTTTACTCCAGTAGTTAATATTTTATCTAGGTTGTAATCAAATATTCCTCCTATAGCAACCAAAGGTTTATTATTCATTAGTTTAACAGCCTTTTTTAAATTACTTAATCCTACTTCCTTATAGGAAGGTTTGGTTGGAGTTTTAAATATAGGGCCAAAAGCATAATAATTATAATTTTTTGTTAAACTTTCTTTAAGTTGTTTTATCGAGTGGTTTGAAATACCAATTTTTATTTTTTTATTTATTCGTCTAATATCTTCGTAAGCAATGTCGTCTTGACCTATGTGAATGTAGTCGGCATTTACAATTGTTGCAATGTCAAGACGATCATTAACTACAAAATTTGTATCGGTATTGTTAGTTATTTTTCTTATATCTTTTGCTATTTTAATAATCTCTTTATCGGGTATACTTTTTTCGCGTAATTGTATCATTTTAATTTTATACTTAACACATACTTCAGCAATTTTGGTATGTTTAATTATAGGATTTGTTATAATTATGTACAAACCAAAGTTATTCATTCTTAATAAGGGTTAGAATCAAATTAGCAACTTTTTCGCCCGATAATAACATTCCACCAAATATTGGTCCCATTCTAAAGCTACCACATACACCATTAGCAGCCATTCCAGTAATGAATAATCCAGGATAAATTTCTTTTGTATTTTCAATTGTTGTTTTTTCGGCTTCTTCGGCAGAAAGGGAACGTTCTCCTTCAATTTTGCCACTAGGAGTATTAAGAATAACCTTGTTTTTCTTTTCAAGTACTTTTGTTACCTCAGAATCGTGACCTGTAGCATCGATTACGTATTTTGCCATAACAATTAAAGGATCAACATGTAATTGCTCTCTATGAACAGGAGCCCAATTAACAACAATTCCACAAACTTTATTATTTTTAAGTATAACATCTTCAATGGAGAAGCAATTAAAAATTGTAGCTCCGTTTTTTGTTGCATTATAAATTAAAGCCGATGTAGCATGTACTGAGTCGGCTGTATAAAGATTAAATTCGTATTGTTTATAACTTATTCCAAACATGTCGAGTAAGTGAGTTGCTTCTTTTTGTACAACTATTTGATTAAACATCATTGCTCCACCCCACATACCACCACCAGGAGCAAGTTTTCTTTCAAATATTCCTACTTTTACATTGTTATTAGCCAAAATAGCACCTGCAACTAATCCTGATGGCCCTGCTCCTACTATTGCAACATCTAAATCAATGCTATTGATTAATTTTTCGAAATATGTCTTTACAATGATCTCTGATATTTGCTTTTCCATAATTTATTTTATTCTTTTTAGGTAGTATCTTAGAGAAAGTTGAGAATATATCTTGAACTCCCTTCGCAGGTATTACCCTGTTCAGGTTCAAAGGGTATATTCTCAGCCTTCTACTAAGGCACCCCCGTTCACAAACAAAAGTATACATATATTTTTTTTTTTTTTATAACTTTTATCACATTTGAATAAAAAATTTTCTGTAAAACCTTGTTTTCAAGTAATGGTACTTATATTTTAGCGAAGATTGCAAATTAAGTTTTACAAAATATTTTTTTATGCCACTTATGCCGCTTCTGTTTTTTTTTATTTTATCGTAGTAATTTAGAACGATTGCAATAAGGATTTTTTCTATCTTAGATAAGCATTTGTATTCGTCTGGTATGTTAATATTGAAAAAATAATTAGATAAGTTTAAGGTAATTTTTATCATCCTTAAATTATTGTGATGGCAAGCATATTCTTTGAATTTTTGCCAATCTATTGTATTTTTTTTTATTAGTAATGCTACATCGGCAAGGTAGCCTAATAAAGCCCAATTATGTATAGCACAGTGTGCAATTAGGTAATGCATTGTCCATTCTGGTTGATAGGTATTAAATAAACTGCTATGATTAGATGTTTTGAATATATTTTCTATATCGTTGAATAAGAATTCGGGTATCATTAGTCTAAAATGTACTTCGATACTAATTTTTTTTGATGTGTTTAGGTATATGATTTCCTTTAAGTACTTTTGCTTTTGTTGCGTAATTTTACTCAGACATTTAGGGAATATAAGTGTATAACCTGCTTCGTTTAATATGTTATGTACGTTATTAAAATCGTTATAACTTATAAATATGTCGATGTCTCTGGTAATTCTATAAGTTATATCGTTAAAAAATTGATTAGAAAAAGATAATCCTTTTATTAAATATGCTTTTATGTTCTGGTTATTCAATTTCTCCTTAATTCTTTGCCATTCATTTGCGAGTAATAAATTATGTTGTTTTTTTTTATTATATAAAGAGCGTATTTGGGTAAATAAAATAGCATAGTCGTCGATATTAGTGTTAAATGCTATCCAGTGAAATAAATTGTGAAATTCAATAAATTTTACTATTGATTCAAATTTTTTGGTAATATCAACTTCTTTGGCCTGAAGGTATTTAATGAATTTATCCATTTTTCAAAGATATACATAATTTTTTTATTTTAGTACTTTATTCGTAATAATATGAGTAAAAAAATATCATTAACTTAAAATTTTGTTGGGAGTGGGAAGAGTTTTTACTAAGGTGTTTCTTTTAAATATTGTTTAAGAGCACTCAGAATTTTAAAAATAGAAATGTTTTTTTAAAAACTTATAAGGCTTAATAATTTTTTTTCGAGCAAATATATTTGGTGTACATAATGTTTATTTTTTTTTTATAACTTTGCGTGTTAGTTACTAAATTTAAGATTATGAAAAAGTTTTTTTTATTAGGTATTTTAGTTTTATGTTTTGATTTATTTAGCCAAAGGTACGAATATGCAATAATAACCACAGTTGAATCAATTATACCTGGAGGAATTGGTCGTTCGAGAATGCTTTTTGCTAAACAAGCAATTGATTATAAAAATTTTACTACCGAACGTAAAGAAGGAAAAGATAGTAAACAAGGTGACATAGATCGGTCGGAAATTAAAATTGATAATTTCGAAGAAACTAAATTATTAAACTTTTTTAGCATGGTAGGAATAAATTTTCAGAATATAGCATCTAACGATGCTGTTATAATGTCGAAATTGAATGAAATGGCATCGCAGGGGTGGGAACTAGCTTTTGTTACAAGTGGGGTTGAAAGTAATGCTGGTAAAGACGATAAAGAAGGAATATTTATAACTCGTTATATATTAAAAAGACAAGTTAAATAGTACTATTATCTAAAAAATACCTAGGATTAGCTGGTTTGAAGTCTGGTAACATTTTTTGAATTTCTTTAATTATTTGGTGATTATCGAAAGTATGTGATATATTAATGAGATGTTCTATTTGATTATTTAATTGTGTATATTCAATGGGTTTAACTTTGGATATCATAATTTGGGGGTTATAGGTTTTTAAGGTATCTTCATAATCGCTAATCAGTTCTTCGTAAAGTTTTTCACCAGGTCTTAATCCAGTATACACTATTTTAATGTCGATGTTTTCGATAAAGCCTGCAAGACGAATCATTTTACGTGCAAGGTCGACAATTTTAATAGGGTTGCCCATATCGAATATAAATATTTCATTTTGCTTTCCCATTGCGCTTGCTTCAAGTACTAAATTGCAAGCCTCGGGAATTGTCATAAAATAGCGAGTAACGTCGGGATGTGTTACAGTAACTGGACCACCTTTTTCAATTTGTTTACGAAATCGTTCAACAACTGAGCCATTTGAGCCAAGTACGTTGCCAAACCGAGTTGTAATATATTTTGTATTTGATATTGTGCCAAGCGATTGGCAATACATTTCGGCAATTCGTTTTGTGGCACCCATTATACCTGAGGGCTTTATTGCTTTGTCGGTAGATATCATTATAAATTTTTCTACGTTGTATTTGTTTGCCAAATCGGCAAGTAATTTAGTACCGTAAACGTTTACAAGGATAGCTTCGGAAGCGTTTATTTCCAAAACTGGCACATGTTTGTATGCAGCTGCATGGTAAATTATTTCAGGCTTGTATCTTTTAATTACATATTCAATTCGTTGTTGATTAGTTATATCGCCAAGAATGTATTTATAGTCAATAAAATTATGTACTTCTTCAAGTTCTAAGGTTAATTCATATAAAGCTGTTTCTGATTGATCGTATAGTATAATTAGTTCTGGTTTATATTTTATTATTTGTCGTACAAGTTCTTGGCCTATTGATCCAGCTGCTCCTGTTATTAAAATTTTCTTTTGAAAAAGTTGTTTTGCTATGTTCTCTTTATTAATTTGTATAACATCTCTTTCTAATAAATCTTCTAATTTTATTTTTTTTAGTTGGCTTAAATGTAATTCACCGCCAATCCATTCTTTTATTGTAGGCACTTCATATACTCTTATATTGTGTTCTATAGCTTTTTCACTAATTTTTTTCTTAACACTTTTAGGTAAGTGTTCTTCGGCAAGTATTATTGAATCTATTTCTTTTATATGTTTTTCGTAGTCTTCTAAATTCCAAATTTTTATTCCTTCTAGCCTTAGCCCTTTTTTATGACCTTTATAATCTATAAATGCTTTTGTATTATACAGAATGCTAAAATCGTTATCTAGTGAGCGTTTTACTGAGATAGCAAAATTACTTGTACCAACAATAGCAATGTTAGAAAATATTTTATTTCTTAATGCTATTTCTCTAAATATTAATTTTATAAACAAACGTATGAAAAATATTAAAAAATATGTAACAATAAATTCAAGGATAATTATCGAAAAGGGTATCACGAATAAGTTGTATAATGTATAAGTAAATAGATTGACGATAATAAATATTAAGCTTCCGAGCGCTATTATTTTTAATGTTCTCCATAAGTCTTCGATACTTGTATATCTTATTATGCCTGAATATAACTTAAAAATTATAAACAAAATTATTCTTGTAAAAAGTATGATTGGAAGAGAATATTTTAAGAATAATTGTAATTCAAGTTTTGGAATTTTGAAGTTAAATCTAATTAAGTATGATAAATATAGGGATATTAAAACTATTGATACATCAATAAAAAAAACAATCCATCGGGGTGTATTTCTTCTAAGTCTGTATAATTTAAACACATCAGATATTGTCATGTTACAAGTTTTTATTTTTATATTCTTCAAATAGTTTATTTATTGCTTTTTCGCCAATATAGCCCATATCTAAGGAAAAAGTATTGACAAATGTTTCTATATGCCGTCTTAAAATATCTTCATTTTTTATGTGTGCATATTTTTTTATAAGTTCTTTTGAATCGTTTGGATTTTGAAAAGCATGCATTATACTTCTTTTTATTAACAGCTCAAAATAACTAAACATTTCTTTGTTTACATTATTATTTATTCCAATTACTGCTAGAGGTAAGGGTAAAAAGTGTTTATTATACCATAAGTCGCTAAAATTGCTTATAACATTTACTTTATATTTTTCAATGGTAAATCTTTGTTCATGAATTAAAATTCCTGCATCAATTTCGTTATCCATTATAGCTTCAAAAATTTGGTTATATTTGTATTCCTTTATAATCAAGTCGTTTGTTTCGTAAAATAATTTAAGCAATGAGTAGGCAGTAGTGTTTTTACCAGGTATGCCTATTTTTACATATGGAATTTCATCTGGATAAATCTTTTTTTTAGAAATTAATAATGGTCCGTTTTCGAATCCTATTACCGCCCCACTTTTAGAATGTTTATATTTTTCTTGCAGCCTATAATACGTGTAAGTGCTAAGTTTAATAACATCTATGTTTTCTTTTTCTGCTAAAGCGTTAAGAGAAGAAATATCTTCAATAAGAAATTCAATCATAATATTCTTGTCTATAGAAATCCTTTTATTAATGATGGCTTCGAACATAAAAATATCGTTAGGGCAAGGGCTTATTCCAATTATGTATTTATCTTTATTCATAAAATTTTGTGTTTTTTAATATATTTAATAATGTGTTAGATAAGTTTTCAACAGCTAGTTTAATATTCCACTTACTTCTGTCTTTTTGGCCTACATAATTAGAGATTGCTCTTATACAAATGCTATTGATGTTGTAATGTTTACAAACGTACATAATAGCTGCACCTTCCATGGTTTCAATGTCGGGGTTAAATTTTTTTTTATAAAAATCTCTAATTTTATTTGAATAAAATAAAGAATTTACTGTAATTCCATTTAATTGTTTAAGGTTTATGCTAACGTTATAATTATTCGTAAAAATTGGATATATTTCGAAGGTTTCGTAAATATGTTTTATTTCATAATTTTTATAAGGTAACAAAAAATCGGCAAAAACATCGGAAACTACTAAACCAACCTCACCAATTTTTAGAGATTTTGCAAAAGCACCAGCTATGCCAGCGTTTATTAACACTAATGGTTTGTTGAAGTTTAAATATTTTGTTAAGTTAAGAATTGTAGAAGGAACTCCAATCCCTGTGTATACGATATCAATATTATTTTCAACAATATAATTTGTAATTTCATTATTTATTTCTTTTTCGGTTGAAACTGCTATGCAAATTTTTTTATTCACAATTGCAAAGTTACAATTTTTATGTATTAAATTTGTTAAAATATTTTAGATCATTTCCGATGAAGGGTATTTGTTTTTACATACTATTCTTGTTAGGAACTTTTAAGTTGTTTTCTGTGAAAGTGTTTTATTATTATTTAACATTTTACGATCCCGAAAATAAACCTTACATAGAATTTTATTTTGCATTTGTAGGAACATCTGTAAAATATAAAATCGATGAAACTACAGGTTTGTACAGGTCAATGATTAATATGAATATAAAAATCTATAAAAACGATACTTCTATGTTTTATCAAAAGTATCACATATCAAGTCCTTTGCTAAATGATACATTAAATTTAACCTCTTACATTTTTGTAGAAAGAATATATATTATGCCAGGTCGATATATGGCAATTTACGAAATAACAGATAGCTTAAATAAAACAGATATGCTTATATTTTCAGACAGTTTGTATGTAGATAATTTTGATGTAAACAATATTTTTTTCTCAGATATTCAACCTATAGAAAGGTTTGAAAAGTCCGATAAAATTTCAATTTTAAATAAAAGTGGGTATTTAGTAAATCCTTATGTATCTGATTTTTATCCCGAAAAAACTAATATTCTTGCAGCTTATGTAGAAGTGTACAATACCCTTGATATACTTGGAAAAGATAAAAAGTTTGCTGTAAAATATTACATAAACAAAACTTATTCTACAACTCCTTATGAGAATTACCAGTATGTTAGAGTATTTCAAACTCAAAAAATTGTGCCTTTTTTTATTCAATTTGATATTAGTAACCTTCCATCAGGTAATTATTACTTGACAATAGAATGCTTGAATAATGAAAATAAGTTGTTGGCTAAAAGACAGTATTATTTTCAAAGGCTTAATAATATAACAGAAAATAGAATTAAAGCTAATTTAGAATCTTTAAATTCAGAATTCTTTACAAAATATAGTAATGTTGATACTTTAAAAATGTACTTAAAGTGTCTTATACCAATTGCGCAGTCGTACGAAATTGATAATCTTAATTCAGCAATTAAATCGAATGAATTAAAACAAATGCAAGTTACTTTTTTAAATTTTTGGCAACAGCGTAATTTTCAGGAGCCAGAAATAGAATGGTTAAAATATTACGAGAAGATAAAATATGTTAATTCTGTTTATGGTTATAAAAAAGTACTTGGATGCTTGACAGATAGAGGAAGAATTTACTTGAAATATGGCGCACCAGATCAGATTATAGAAAGTAAACACGAACCTTCGGCATACCCTTATGAAATATGGCAATATTACGTTATTAAAAATTATCGTAACAGACATTTTGTTTTTTATAACCCAACTCTTGCTTATAAAGAATATATACTATTACACTCCGATATGCCTGGAGAAATATACGACAGAAATTGGGAACGACGCTTACATTCAAGAAATAATAGTATGTATAACTTCGATGCTACCGAAAGCGATGAACAGTTTGGAAGTAGAGCAAAAGAAAATTATAATAAATAAATTACATTTGTATTTAATTTTTTGTGAAACTTGTAGCAGTTGCAATATTAAACTGGAACGGCGAAGATCTTTTAAAAAAATTCTTACCCATAGTGCTTGAAAATACTTCGTCGGAAATAGCAAATGTTTATGTAATAGACAATGGTAGTTCCGATAATTCAGTAAAATTCGTAAGAGAAAATTTTCCACTTGTAAAAGTTATTGAATTAGGCAATAATTATGGTTTTGCTGAGGGGTATAATAAAGGCATTCAATACCTTTCGGAAAAATATGTTATCTTATTAAACTCCGATGTAGAAGTTACTACAAATTGGATAGTACCCATGTTAGAACTAATGGAAAGAGATGAAAATATTGGAGCATGTCAGCCTAAAATTCTTTCGTATTCAAAAAGATCAGAGTTTGAATATGCAGGAGCATGCGGTGGATTTATCGATAAATTTGGGTACCCTTTTTGTAGAGGAAGATTATTTAATGTGTTTGAAGAAGATTTTGGGCAATACGATTTTGCTTCTCCTATTTTTTGGGCAAGTGGAGCATGTATTATGACTCGAACAGAATTATACAAATCTATTGGTGGTCTGGATGCAGATTTTTTTGCTCATATGGAAGAAATTGATTATTGCTGGCGTTTATGGGCCAGAGGCTTTAAAGTATATTGTGTACCTAATTCTGTTGTATATCATGTTGGAGGTGCTACTCTCAGTAAAACAAATCCTCATAAAACTTTTTTAAATTTTAGAAACAACTTATTTTTACTTTACAAAAATTTACCATCTGAATTTTTTTCAGTGTTTTTTATAAGATATTTGCTTGATTTTATTGCTTTTATAAAATTTATTTTCTCTTGCGAATTTAACAATGCTTTTTCGGTTATTAAGGCTCATTATTATTTTGTGTTAAGTTTCAAAAAAATAAAAATTAAAAGAAAAGAAAATCTTAGCAAGACGCTTATAAAAAATATTCCTGTAATTTATAAGGGTAGTGTAGTAATAGAATTTTTCATTAAAAAAAAGCGAAAGTTTAATGAATTAGGTTTTAAATATGGAATTAATAAAAACTCTTGATGGTTCTTATACATTAAAACATTTACATTTTAACGAAACATACCATTCTATATTTGGTGCAAGAACAGAAACAATGTATATATTTGTTAATAATGTTTCACCTCTTATCGATGTAAAAGATGTTGTTAAAATATTCGAAGTAGGCTTCGGTACTGGTTTTAACACTTTACTTACTTGTGTTAATTTACCACATCTTAACATATACTATGAAACAATAGAAAATAATATTTTACCCGACGAATTATTACAAAAGTTTAAAGCTACCCTACCATACGAAGAACAGAATATATACGAGAAAATAATTAAAGCACAATGGAATAGTGTAGAGCTAATAAATTCGAATTTTAAAATTTATAAAGTAAATGCCGATATAAAAAATTATTCTTTTTTAGATAATTTTCATTATGTATTTTACGACATGTTTTCGCCAAATGTTCAACCAGATGTATGGACTTTCGAAATTTTTAAGAAAATTTATGATGCTTTATACAAAAATGGAGTATTACTTACATACACTTCGAAGGGGCAAGTTAAAAGAATATTAAATGAAGCTGGTTTTAAAGTTCAGCGATTAATGGGGCCTCCTGGCAAGCGACATTTTATAAGGGCAGTTAAAATTTGATATATAAGTTATGTTTAAGATGTACTTTAATTTGGGTATTGATCATATATTAAACATAGATGCATATGATCATATTTTATTTTTGGCTACTTTAGTGTCAATTTATTCTTTTAAAAAGTGGAAAGAATTAATTATTATTGTTAGTTCTTTTACTATTGGGCATACTATATCTCTTTTTCTTGGAACTTTTAAAATAATTAATGTACCATCAAAATATGTTGAATTGTTTGTTATTTTAACAATATTATTTACTGCTGTATGGAACATAGTTAAAATAAATTTTCTTAATAATTTCAATAAAATGAAATTTTACTTACCATCATTATTATTTGGAATGATTCATGGGCTTGGTTTTTCTTATACCTTGCAACAGTTACTTTTTGTTGAAAAAGAAATTTTTATCGCTTTACTGGCTTTTAATGTAGGAGTTGAAATTGGACAACTAATTGTAATTCCTGTTTTTTTAATTTTGAACACTTTATTACATTGGTGTTTTAATAGAATAACTGTTATTGTTAGTTCATTAAATTTGATAATTATTTTTGTTTCAATTTACTTAATCTTTATTCGCTGGCCTGCTTAAAAATTAATGTTTGTTGTTTAAATTACCGTATTATAAAATTGAGGCATGAAAGCAACAATTACAAAAAAAATTACCCTAAGAGTTTTATTTTTTCATATTTCTGTGGTATTTTTGAAAAAAAATTTTTTTATATGAAAGATATTTTATCGGTGGTAGGGCGACCAGGTTTATTTAGAATTTTATCGAAAGGGCAAAATAAATTACTTGTTCAATCATTAGAAGACGGAAGTAAAACATTCCTTTTTCCTGGCCATCAGAAAATTATTTCTTTATGTGATATTTTGGTGTTTACTGAAACTGGTAACAAATTGTTGAGTGAAGTTTTTAAAGATATTTATGTATGTTTTGAAAAAAAAATTATTGAATATAATCCAAAAGATGAAAAACAAATTAGAGAATTATTTGCAAAAGCAGTTCCAGACTACAGCAAAGAAAAAATACATTTGTCAGATATGAAAAAAATTTTTAAATGGTACAATTTACTTGTTAAAAATAACATCGATCTCGAAGCAGAGTTTAATAAATTAAACGAAAACATTTCTAATAATAATTCTAATAATAATGGTTTAGAAACCGAAAAAAATTGTGTACAATGATTTGTGTAATTTTATTTTTAATATCGTTTTATGTTAATGCTCAACTTAAATCGTATGAATTAGAAAATCGAGGCTACATTTCAAGAGTTTATGCTGTAAAAAATGGTTATATAATTACTTTAAGTTTACAAAACGATATTTATTATTTAAAGAATAATAAGTTAATTAAGCTTATTTCGGCACCTGGTTGTGCAAGGTATTTATCTGTGAACTACGACAAATCTTTTATTGGATTTAAATTGATTGATAGCGTAGGACTTCAGCAACCTGTTATTTTAAATATTGAAACTGGAAAAATCAAAAAACTTTATTCAGCAGTCACACAAGTAGGTCAACCTGTTTTTGATATGTATGGAAATGTCTATTTTACAATTGGTAAAAACTTATATAAATATGCTAATGATTCATTGATATTTATTTACAACATTGGTGAATATGTAAATTATATAGCCGTTTCAAAATCGGGTAAATATATTGCTTATTCGATCGATGAAAAAGGACTTTTTATATTAAATACCACTAATTCATCGGTATCTAAAATTGATGGTTTATCCTTTTTTTATCCTAAATTTTCCCCCTCTGAAAGATATGTTGCTTTTGCAACTAATCCTGATGTTTTAATAGTATATGATTTATTTACTGAAAATATTGTGGGTACTTATTGTTTAACTGGTTTTTCATGGCATAATATTTATGATAAAATAATAGGATTACAAACTAAGATAGAAAATTTTGATATAGTTAATTCAGATATTATTGAAGTTAATATTACTACAGGCACCATTGATACTTTAATAAAAACTCCAAACATAATTGAAAGCATTCCATACTATTTTAATGATTACATTATTTATGCCGACAAAGAAAATTATTTAATTTATAAATACTTAGTTAATAATAAAGAAAAATACATTGTATATAAAGCAAACAAAATAGCACAGTCGTATGTATTTCCGAAAAATAATAAAGCCGATATATTAGTTCCAGGTACTGTACCTTATGTACATCAAGTATACGACACGCCTTCGTGGCATGAAGGGTGGGGAAGTTGTGCACCAACTACCGCAATTATGGCAATAGCATACTATAATAAGTTACCTCAGTGGCCAACTACTGTTAATCATGGGTATTCTTGGGATCCGCATGTTAGCCTTTATGGATCTTATGTGGCCGATAAATATAGATATAATGAATGGTATTATCAGGAATCGGCCAATGCCTATGGTACCACTGCTTATGGAGGTTATGGTTACATGTGGACAGGATCATATTCTCCAAGCACCAGAATGAAAAATTATATTCAAAATCACTATTTAACTTCCAATCAATATTGGACAACTTCTTGCACCTTTAATGCTACTGTTAATGAAATAAATAATGGCTATGTTCACCCTATATGTTCGTACTTAACATCGTCGGGCCATTTAACATTGGCTATTGGGTATGTGAGTGGGCAATATACTTTAATTTTTAATGACCCATATGGTAATAAAAACACTCCGGGTTATCCAAGTTACGATGGTGCTGGTGCTAAATACGATTGGCCAGGATATAATTACGGTTACCAAAATCTTGATGCCGATGGTTCTCATGGTTATGTTGCATGGACTGTAACAGCAAGAGGGTCGCAGCCAACTTACAACGACACTTTGATAGATGATTTATTTTTTAATCACGGCTTTTTTATGAATAATTTTGCTAATGGTTCGCATATGCGTTTCTTTAGAGATTTTAATGTGGGTTACAATAATCATTGCTGGTATACCCTCGGTGTTGCTTCGGGTGGTGATGTGTGTTATGTAAAATGGACTCCTACTATTAATCAGGCTGGGCACTATTCAGTAAAAGCATTTATTCCTTCGAAAGGTTGTAATACTCAATCGGCTAAATATAAAATATATCATGCTAATGGTGTTGATTCTGTTATAATTAATCAACATATTAACCGAAATCAATGGGTTAATTTAGGAACTTATTATTTTAATGCAGGTACCAGTGGCTATGTTTACTTAGGCGATATGACAGGAACAGATGGCGACTCCATTGCTTTCGATGCTGTATGTTTTTCGCGTGTTCAGGTAGACAATACCCCTCCAACAACAACCATAAATTATCAAGGAAACTGGCAAACAGGAAGCTTTAATTGCAATTTTATAGATACAGATAATTACGGTATAGAAAAAGCATTTTACCAAGTTCTTGATTTCGATGGGCAGTATTGGGGAGCAAATGCTCAACGTGGTTTCTTTGGTGACAATTTCGATATAATGCAACCGCATTGGAATGTTTATAGTGGTACTTGGTCGGTAGCAAATGGCGAATTAATACAAACCGACGAACAATTAAATAATACCAATATTTATGCTTTTTTAAATCAAAATCTTTCAAACAGATATCTTTATCATTTTATAGCCAAATATGAGTCTACAAGCTCTACGCCCCGGTTTGGATTTCACTTTTTTTCAGATAGCGCAAATTGCACTAATCGTAATAATTCCTATTTTGTCTGGTTCAGAATTGCTACAAATACTATAGAATTTTATAAAGTTGTTAATAATTCATTTTCGTCGCCTGTTTATACAATAAGCAATGTAACATTACATCAAAATCAGTGGTACGATTTTAAAATTACTTACGATAGAATTACTGGAGAAATAGCAGTTTGGATAAACAACTCTTTTAAAGGATCGTGGATAGACAGCTCACCTTTTAGTTCAAATGGTAAATATATCAGTTTTCGTACTGGAAATTCAAAACTTTATGTAACTGAATTAAAAGTGTATAGATCGCGGTATCCTTCCGTTACAATTAATGTAAGTCCCACTGGTGATATAAGGTACCAAAATCCTAATCCTCAAACACCTTCGGGTAGAATTAAATCGATTGTTGTAGATATTTATAAAAATTTATCATCAATAGCCCATACTAATGTAAATGTTGATTGGACACCCCCCTCGTTTGTCACAATTTATGACAATAGTTACCCTGATTGTGATACCATTTTCTCGGTTACAAATGTTAATGCTATTTTTACTTCTTCTACTGATAGCAATAGTGGTGTGCTAAATTATAAAGTTTCTATTGGTACTCAACCATGTGTAGATAACATTTTTCAGTGGACTGTAGTGAACGACACTACCTATTTGATGCAAAACTTGAATTTACAGCTAAATACCCCATATTATATTAATGTAAAAGCTATCAACAATGCTATGTTAGAAAGTACTTGCTCTAATTCAGATGGTTTTATTGTTTTCAATAATGTTTATGCAAATTTTTATGCTATCGATACTATTTTATATTTGCCTAATGCTTATGCAATTTTTGTAAATACTTCGCAAAATGCTACTTCGTACTTTTGGGATTTTGGCGATGGGCAATTTAGTACCGAATTTTCTCCCTACCATTTATATAGTGATACAGGACTTTATACTGTTAAATTATACGCGTACAATAATGGTTTATCCGATTCCTTAGTAAGACAAAATTATATACACGTTAAGCTTTTTAACCTACTGAACGATATTTCTAATGATTTAATTACCGTTTTGCTTGATGGCAACAAACTTATTATTGTTAATGGTGCTAATTCTAAAATGGAATATTCAATAATGGACATAAGTGGAAGAATTATACTTAAAGATTACATATTCAATAGAATTAACGAAATAAATATTTCTCAATTAAGTTCAGGAGTTTACTTTATTAAAATAAATAATTTTGTAAAAAAATTTTTAATAAATAATACTCTAAATTACTACTTTTATAAAAAATTTTAAAAAATGGGATTACATGTTGCAGTAGCAGGAAATATAGGTTCTGGTAAAACAACCTTAACTACTTTGCTAGCTAAACACTATAAATGGAAAGCATATTATGAAGACGTTACAAATAATCCTTATTTAGCAGATTTTTATGACGACATGCACCGGTGGTCGTTTAACCTTCAAATTTTTTTTCTAAGCAGTCGTTTAAGCCAAATTATTGAGATAAAACGATCTAATAAACCAGTTATTCAAGATAGAACTATTTATGAAGATGCTTATATTTTTGCTCCAAATTTGCATTCAATGGGATTGATGTCTACAAGAGACTTTGAAACTTATTTCTCTTTATTCAAAATAATGATTTCTTTAGTAAGTCCTCCCGATTTAATTATTTACTTGCAAGCTTCTATTGCTAAGCTTGTTGAACAAATACAAAAAAGGGGAAGAGAATACGAACAATCAATAAGCATTGAATATTTAAAACGACTTAACGAACGATACGAAGAGTGGGCATCGTCGTTTAATGCAACCAAACTTCTCGTAATCAATGTCGATAATCTTGACTTTTACAATAGAAAAGAAGATTTAAGTGGAATAATTAATCTTATAGATGCTAACCTCTTTGGATTACTTTAATATAACAATATTAAATACCACTTAAGCCTGTAATTCTATAGAATTAATTCTTTATGAAATTCAAACTAATTTCTGATTTTAAACCAACAGGCGATCAACCTCAGGCAATTGAACAATTATATAATAGCATAGTTTCAGGTAATAAATTTCAAACACTACTTGGAGTTACTGGTTCTGGAAAAACCTTTACCATTGCAAATGTTATTGAAAGACTTAATAAGCCGGTTCTAGTATTAAGTCATAATAAAACTCTTGCAGCACAGTTATATGCAGAATTTAAACGTTTTTTTCCAGAAAATAAAGTAGAATACTTTGTTTCGTATTACGATTATTATCAGCCCGAAGCATATATACCTGCCACCGATACATATATTGAAAAAGATCTTTCTATCAACGATGAAATTGAAAGGTTGAGAATTAAAACAACATCGTCGCTTATTTCTGGCCGTCGCGATGTAATTGTTGTTTCTTCTGTAAGCTGTATTTATGGCATCGGTAATCCGGCCGATTTTTATTCTTGTATTTTTAAAATATACAAAAATCAAAAAATAACAAAAGAAAATTTTTTATTAAAACTTGTAGATAATTTATATAACCGAACCGACGACGTTCTTAAATTTGGTACTTTTAGAACTAAAGGAGAAAACGTCGACTTACAACTTACAACAGAAAATGAAACACTACGTATAACCTTTTATAACAATTCAATCGAAGAAATTTATTCCTATAATTCAATTACTGGCGAAAAAATTATCGATTATGACGAGTTTTATATTTATCCGGCAAATATTTTTGTAACATCAAGAAATAAGATAGAGAAAGCTATAAAGGAAATTTATCGCGATCTTGTGGTGCAAATAGATTATTTTAAAAAACAAAATCGTTTTGTAGAAGCTAAACGAATTGAAGAACGTGTTAATTTTGATATTGAAATGTTAAGAGAATTAGGTTATTGCTCAGGTATTGAAAATTACTCAAGATATTTTGATGGTAGACCACCCGGCATGCGCCCATTCTGCTTATTAGATTATTTTCCTAAAGATTTTATAACAATTATTGACGAAAGTCATGTAACATTACCACAAATAAAAGGCATGTATGCTGGCGACCGCAGTCGCAAAGAAACGTTAGTTGAATATGGTTTTAGGTTACCAGCAGCTCTCGATAATAGACCTTTACGCTACGAAGAGTTTATGGAACTTGTTAATCAAGTTATATTTGTTAGTGCTACACCTGCAGAAGAAGAACGAGAATTATCGAAAAATATTATAATTGAACAAATTGTAAGACCAACAGGTATTTTAGACCCAGAAATAGAAGTAAGGCCATCTCAGTTTCAAATTGACGATTTAATGAGCGAAATTAAAAAAAGAGTAAAAAAAAGACAACGTGTTCTGGTTACTACTTTAACCAAACGAATGGCAGAAGAGTTATCAAAGTATTTAAAAGAATTTAATATTAAATCGGATTTTATACATTCCGATGTAGATACACTCGATAGAGTTGATATTATTGATAACTTGAGAAAAGGAAAAATAGATGTGCTTGTTGGTGTAAATCTACTTAGAGAAGGTTTAGATTTACCCGAAGTAAGTTTAGTAATTATACTTGACGCTGATAAAGAAGGTTTTTTGAGAAGCGAAAGATCTTTGACGCAAATTGCAGGCAGAGCTGCTCGTCATATCGATGGTAAAGTAATAATGTATGCCGATAAAATAACCGATGCAATGAAAAAAATGATTGACGAAACAAACCGACGACGTGAAATACAAATTAAATATAACATCGAACACAATATTGATCCTAAACAAATTAGTAAGCCTGTAAAATCATTGTATGAAGAGCTGAAAGGTAAAGAAAAAAAGGAATATGAATTCGTAGAAGAAAAAAAATTGATTGCTGCCGATCCGGTTGTTAATTATATGACAGAAGAACAATTAAAAAAAGCAATTAACGAAGCAAAAAAAAGAATGAAAGAAGCAGCAGAAAATCTAAATTTTATTGATGCTGCTATGTATCGCGATGAAATGTTTAATTTGAAAAAAATTTACAACATCCGTTTTAAAAAGAATGTTCAATAATAAAATGGACATAGATTCGCCCATAAGATATTTACCAGGTGTTGGGCCTAAAAAAGCTGATCTTTTAGAAAAATACCTTCAAATAAAAACAGTTGAAGATTTATTGTATTACTTTCCTTTTAAACATATCGATAAAAGCAAATTTTATGAACTTAATTCAATACCTACCGAAGATATTCATGTATTAGTAAAAGGTAGAATTATAGACTATCAAGAAATTGTTACAGAGCGTGGAAAAAGGTTAATAGCTAAATTTGTCGATAAATATGCTATAGCTGAAATAATATGGTTTAATAATTATGAATGGATACAAAAATTTTTTCCTATAGGATGTGAAGTTGTTATATGCGGAAAACCTTCTTTCTTCTTTAATTCGGTAAGCTTTGTACACCCAGAAATTGAACATCACGATAAATTTATGAAAAATTACATTCCATGTTTAGAACCAAATTATTCTATACCTGAAAAACTAAAAGAATATTCCATAAACTCAAAATTTATTAGGAAATTGTTATTATATGTTTTTGAAAATATTGGTGAAATAATAGATCCTTTACCTCAAGATATAATAAACAGACATAATTTATATCCGTTAAAAGATGCACTTAAATATATTCATTTTCCTGATAACTACGAAATTTTAAAAAAAGCAAAAGAACGTTTAAAATTCGATGAGTTATTTTTTTCACAATTACCACTTGTGAAATTAAAAATTGAGAGAAATAATACAATTAAAGGTTATGTGTTTTACAAAGAAAATGATTATTATACTAAAATTGTGTACAAAAATTTACATTTTACGCTAACTAAAGCACAAATAAAAGTTTTGCAAGAAATAAGAAACGATGTTGTAAGTGGAAAACAAATGAATAGGTTGTTACAAGGCGATGTTGGAAGTGGGAAAACCATTGTTGCCCTGTTTGCTATGCTTATGGGTGTCGATAATGGCTATCAAGCATGTTTAATGGCTCCAACCGAAATTCTGGCAAAGCAACATTTTGTAAACATAACCGAAATCTGCAAAAATACCGAAATAAAAATTTCTTTACTAACTGGCTCGACTAAACCTAAAGAGCGAACTGAAATACTTGAAAACCTTGCCAACGGAACAATAAACATTCTAATTGGTACCCATGCTCTTATAGAAGAAAGAGTTCAGTTTAAAAATCTTGGTATTATTGTTATCGACGAGCAGCAGCGTTTTGGTGTGGCTCAACGTGCCCAATTATGGAAAAAAAGCGAATACGAACCTCATATTCTTATTATGACTGCAACTCCAATACCTCGTACTCTTGCTTTAACTCAGTACGGCGACCTTGATGTGTCGGTAATAGATGAATTGCCACCTCATAGAGTACAAGTTAAAACAATTCATTTTTCTGAAAACCAACGTTTATTAATGTTTAATTTAGTTAAGCAAAAAATTAAACAAGGTGATCAAGTTTTTGTAGTATTTCCATTAATATATGAATCGGAAAAATTAAACTTACAAAATATTCAGGAAGGCGAAAAGTTGTATAAAAAATTTTTTCCAGAACCAGAATATTCAATCATTACTGTTCACGGTCAAATGTCAACGGCTGAAAAAGATAGTGCAATGCAGCGTTTTTTAAATAAAGAAGCCCAAATATTAATTTCAACTACAGTAATTGAAGTTGGTGTTGATGTACCTAATGCAACAATAATGATAATTGAAAATGCAGAACGTTATGGCCTTGCTCAACTGCACCAGTTAAGAGGTAGAGTTGGAAGAGGTAAAAAAGAGTCGTATTGTTTCCTTATTACACCTGTTAACTTATCAAAAGAAGCAATGAAAAGAATAGAAATAATAACATCAACAACAAACGGATTTGAAATAGCTCAAAAAGATCTCGAAATGCGTGGGCCTGGTGAAATCGATGGTACACTACAAAGTGGTTATACATTTAATTTTAAACTTGCCGAGTTAAGTAGCAACGAAAACTTATTATCAAAAGCAAGAGAAGAAGCTTACAATCTATTATTAGTAGATAAAGATCTAATAAATTATCCTTATTTGCTACAAAAATTAAAGCAATGGAAAAACGAAATTATTGATTGGTGTAAAATAGGGTAATAAGTATTATTCGTAATACATAATTGTTTTTTGTATTAACTTATCACATTTTCAGATATTTTTAAAATATTTGCGTTAATTAAAGATAGTATATTTTCACTAAAAAGATCATACTTTAATTCAAGTAAAAATATTACATTTGAAAAATTAAAGTTAGAAATGAAAAAGCTTGTAGTTCTTACTGGTGCGGGTATAAGTGCCGAAAGTGGTATTTCAACATTTAGAGATAGTGGAGGATTGTGGGAACAATATCGCATTGAAGATGTAGCAACTCCCGAAGCATGGGAAAAAAATCCTCAACTTGTATTAGAGTTTTATAATCAACGTCGTAAACAATTGCTTGAATGTAAACCAAATGAAGCTCATTTAATACTTGCCGAATTAGAAAAATGGTTCGAAGTATATATCATAACTCAAAATGTAGATGATTTGCACGAAAGAGCAGGCAGTAAAAATGTTTTGCACTTACACGGTGAATTAAAAAAAGCTCGGAGTACTGTTGATCCAAATTTAATATATGAAATTGATGGTTGGGAATTAAAATGGGGCGATAAATGTGAAAAAGGAAGTCAATTGCGGCCACATATTGTTTGGTTTGGTGAACCTGTCCCTAAAATGGCTGAGGCAATTGCTATTACCGAAAAAGCAGATATTTTTGTTATTATTGGTACATCGCTTGTTGTTTATCCTGCCGCTTCGCTTATATATTTTGTACCTCAAACTACTCCTATTTATCTTATTGATCCTGCCGATTTTAATTTACCTAACAAAAATATTACCCACATTAAAGAAAAAGCAACTAAAGGATGTAAAATTTTAAAGAATCTTATTTTAGACCAAGCAGATAAAGAAATATAAAATATTTTGTTTTTCAATATTTTTCTGAAAAAATAAAAAATTAATTTTTTCGAAAATTTCAATGCTTTTACACAGCTAAACTCATTTAATGATTGTTAATTTGTGAATTAACTTTGTATAGTGAATGTAATTTTCAAATGAAGAAAAAATAAAAAAAACTCTAAAAAGGTTTTTGCTATTAAAGATGTAATTAAACTAAAATTTTGTTAAGAAAATTATATTTTTCTTATGAAGCACACATGTTGAACCCTTTTTTTAGATAATTTTAATGAATAGAAAAGCTTATTCATTGAGAGATATGTAAAAAGACCTTTGCAAAATTACCTAAAAATAATTTTTTAACAATTTAATATGATTGAAAATCAATATTTTTCAAAATATTAAGATAGTTTTACAAAAGGTTTTGCAAAGGTTACAATGTGTGAATTTTAATTTGTCGAATTTTTAATTTCTATTATTTTAAAAGAAATAATTTTTTTTAACTACCTCTATTTCTTTTATTTTTATAAATTTATTTAAAGTATTATTTTAAGTTTTTTAAATTTATTTTTCTGCTTAAATAAGCTTATAAAACAAGAAATTTATCTTTTTTTTTAATTCTAGGGATTAAAAAAGAAGTGTTAAGAAATAAAATCTTTGAAAAATTAGATGAAAACATTTTTTTACAATTAATTGAAATTGAAAATCAACATTTTCAAAATACTGAGAGATCTTTACGAAAGGTTTTATAAAGATTTTGAAATTTAACCAGTAACAATTTGTCGCTAATGTTTTCGCTGTGACAGATTAAAATGGAAGTATTAAGAAATTTAATAGTTATAAAACTTTTTCTTTTGAAAAATAATTCTAAAAATTAATTTTTTTCGATAAAAACATTAAAATAGTTAAGTTAACAAAAAGATTATTAAAAACTTTCGACTAATTTTATTATGTGTTGTTTTTAAAATAAAGTTTCAATGCTATTTAGAACGAAGTTTTGTTTTACTAAAAAATTACTTACAAATAAAGTTAATTTGTAGCAAAATTATTATGTTACTAAAGAAAATTATATCGACAGCACATATTGTAAGGAAATGTTTCTTGGAGGTCCGATGTCGCCAGGTCGTTCCATATATTCTTTGTTAAATACATTTTTAATTACAAGCGATAATTTACTTTGCTCATTAATATTCCAAGATATGCGATAATCAACTATTACAAAACCTTTATTGTTTTTTTGTCGATATTCATATAAGCCTGGTAAAATTTCGTAACCCCCCGGACCATCGCCTAAAAAGTCTTCAAACACCTTATCGATATTAACTATGAAGCTACGATAAGTTAAATTGATACCAGTAGAAATTTTTCTTAAATCTAATTGAAAATCGCTTTTAAAACTATGTTTGTATCTATATTTTAACATATTAGACGAAGTACTTTTAGATGTGTCAGATTTATTGAGGTCAATAGGGTCCATGTAAGTGTAACCAATAAGAAGTGTTGCAGGGATACCAAAAAACTTACCCCTTCCATTTAAACTTATTTCAAAACCCCTTATAAGAGCATTTCCAATGTTTCTAGATTGAAACCCAAGTGTTTTAAAACCATGAGTTGCAATAATATTTAAATCAGCAGAATCTTTAATGTTTAATGGTCTAAAAGAAATAGGATCGTAAAAACCAAAAATAAATTCCATCATTTTGTGGTATTCTGTCCAGAATGCTGAAATGTCCAATAGTCCTGTCCATTTTGAAATTACAAGTCCTTGTTTTATTCCTATTTCTGAGCTCCAACCTGTTTCGGGTTTTATTTGGGGGCTTGGAAATATATTTATTCCTCCTAACGATGTATAAGTATATTTTTCAGCAATTGATGGGAACCTATAACCTTGACCAAACGATGCTCGCAAAAAAGTATGTTCAAAAAGTTGATAATTTAAGCCAAATCTTCCTACAGGATATATTGGCATTTCTTTTATAGTATCTCCCTGTATAATTGTTTTACTTTCCATTTTGTCGATACGATAATATTCTGCTCTTAAGCCTAATACTATTATTAGTTTATTTATTTTTTTATCTACTTGTCCAAATATTGCAATGTTACTTGCATCGTGTTTTTCAAATAATCCACCTTTAATGTTGTTGTATATATTTAATGCTCCTATTGTATATGTAAGATTATTCTTAGCTTTTTTCTGAAATAAATATTCAAGATAATACATATTAGAATTACTATTTTTAGAGGTATCGTTTGGAATTCTATTTTTTACCCAAAAATATCGAGTTCGTAAAGTATGTTTTAAGCTATCGTTTTTGAAGTAAATTAAAGATGGGTCAATATTTAGTCTGGTGCCTATATTTCTTGTTATAGTTTGAGGGTTTTGACGATAAGCTCCTGAATCGGCATTCTGCCACAAAAAAAATTCTGTTTTATCGAAGTTCATAAAATTTGTGTTTAAACCTACTGATAAACCTTTTACTTTTTTAAATCTGTATCTTAAATTTATGTTGCCACGTAATCTTTCTTCGGTTTCTTTTTCTCTGTAGCCACTATTACTGTACCCATGAGCTCCTACAACTATATCAAGATTTTTTATTTTTTGCATATGAAAAACATTTGCACCAGCAAATAATGGTTGAGATTCGTGCCACCATATTAATTCTTTTCTTTTTGGATTCATATACAAACCATTAAAGATAATAACTTTTGTTTCGGGTTTATCTTTTGGATATGCAGTTCTTATGTTTATTACTCCATTAAGTGCCGATGAACCAAAAAGCGATGAAGAAGCACCTTTTATTACTTCAACCTGCGAAATGTTTTCTACAGGAATAAAATTCCATTTAATATCGGCTGCATCGGGCGATAACATTGGCATATCGTCTACTAATAATAATACCCTGCTACCTGTTCCGTAACTATATCCACTTCCTCCTCTTATACTTGGTTGTGATGAAAGAACATCGACTCCAGGCAAATTCTTAATTGCCATGTCCATTTGTGTAACATTATTATTTTCAAGAAATTTTGGTTTAATAACTTCCATCGACACAACTGTTTCGGTAATTTTTTGTTCGTATCTGGAAGCACTAACCACAATTTCTTCGAAAACTTGAATATCTTCTTTCATTTCTACATTTAATTCAATTATTTTATTTTTTTCCAAATAAATAGTTTTTACAATTTTTTTGTACCCAACAAAATTAAAAGAAATTTCAAGTTTTCCTTCTAGGTTTGTTTCTAATTTGTAATAACCATTATTATCGCTAACACAGCCTGAACCATCATCTAGCAATACATTGACTAAAGGTAACGGATCTTTAGTCTCACTATCAATTATCTTACCTTTTATTATAGTCTGAGCATTTATTACATAACATGCTAGTATAAAAAAGATAACTTCTCTCACTTTTTTTTTGCAAAAATAATTTAAAATTGAAATATGAAATAATTCAATGCGAAATAATAAAAATTTTTAAAATAGTTATTAAAATCATTTTATTATTTTTTTAAATCGTACTCATTAAAAACATTTGTATTTCGTCATTTTTGAATCCTCAAAATTATTTTTTTAAAATTATTCAAAAAAATTTTGTGAAAAGTTTTTAAATATATAATTTTGCAAAAATATTTATTTAAGTACATTTAACAAATTATGTGAAAATACTATGGTTAAAAAGACAAACGATCAGGCAGATAAGATTAATTTAGCTCAAATTGATGATGAAAGTGTAATTATTAAGGAAGAAACAAAAGCAGAAAATTTTGAGCAATATCAACAAGAAGAAGAGGTAAATCTTAGTGGAATTAAAAAAGAAATAACCGAGATAGATTGGGATAGAATGGGCAAACACGATATTGAGTACTGCCCGGAAGAAAAAAAGAGATTAGAATCGATTTACGAGAAAACATTATCGCAAATTACTGAAAATGAGTTACTCGAAGGTACTGTTGTTGCAATAACTAAAAAAGAAGTGGTAGTAAATGTTGGATATAAGTCGGAAGGAGTAATTAGCATTAATGAATTCAGATACAAGCCTGACTTAAAGGTAGGAGATAAAGTAGAAGTTATAGTAGAATCGCAAGAAGATGCTAATGGTCAATTAGTGCTTTCACATAAAAAAGCAAGAGCATTAAAAGCTTGGAAAAGAATTAACGAAGCATACGAGAAAAATGAAACAGTTATTGGTTATATTAAATGTAGAACAAAGGGAGGAATGATTGTTGATTTATGGGGTATAGAAACTTTTTTACCTGGCTCGCAAATAGACATAAAGCCAATAAAAGATTATGATGTTTTTGTTGGAAAAACAATGGAATTTAAAGTTGTAAAAATTAATCCTGAATTTAAAAATGTAGTTGTTTCGCATAAAGCAATAATTGAAGAAGAAATTGAAGCTCAGAAAAAAGATATATTTGCCAAATTAGAAAAAGGTCAAATTCTAAAAGGAGAAATTAAAAATATCACTTCGTACGGAGCATTTGTAGACCTGGGCGGAATTGATGGTTTAATACATATAACCGATTTAAGTTGGTCTCGCATTAATCATCCCGAAGAAGTAGTATCAATTGGTCAAGAAGTTGATGTAGTTATTCTTGATTTTGATCATGAAAAGAAAAGAATTTCGCTTGGGTTAAAACAACTTCAAAAACATCCATGGGAAACATTAGATCCTGAATTAAAAGTTGGTAGTAAAGTAAAAGGAAAAGTAACAGTACTTGCCGATTATGGTGCGTTTGTAGAAATTATACCTGGTGTTGAAGGATTAATTCATGTAACAGAAATGTCGTGGTCGCAACACTTAAGAAGTGCACAAGATTTCTTAAAAATAGGCGATGAAGTTGAAGCGGTAATAACAGCTATTAATAGAGAAGAAAGAAAATTATCTTTGAGTATCAAACAACTTCAACCCGATCCATGGATAAACATAGAGAAAAAATATCCTGTAAAAAGTAAGCATAAAGGAATTGTTAGAAATTTTACAAATTTTGGAGTTTTTGTTGAACTTGAAGAAGGTATTGATGGCTTAATTCACATAAGTGATCTTTCATGGACAAAAAAGATTAAACACCCGTCGGAATATTGTAAAATAGGCGATGAAATCGATGTAATTATTTTAGACATAGACAAGGAAAATCGTAGGTTAACCTTAGGTCATAAACAATTAGAAGAAAACCCATGGGATGTATTTGAAACTATATTCAAAGTCGATTCGATTCACGAAGGAACCGTTATGTCGATTGGCGATAAGTATGCGGTAATATTATTACCTTATGGTGTAGAAGCTGTTGCTACTCTTAAAAATATTGTTAAAGAAGATGGTACAAGATTGAAGGTGGATGAAAAAGCTAATTTTAAAATTGTTGAATTTTCTAAGGAAAATAAACGTATTGTAGTATCTCATTCAAAAGTTTACCAGGATGCTAAAAAACAAGAAATCGAAGAAAAGAAAAAGCAACAAAAAAGAATAAAAAAAGCCGATACTGTGAAAAGCGACAAAACTACTCTTGGCGATTTCATGGATATTACAGGGATTAAAGAACAGTTAATTAAAAAAGAAAATGACGAAAAAAAGAAAAGTAATTAACTAATAAATATATGGAATTTATAGTTGAAAAAAAAGATAATTATACATTAATAAAAGTTCTATCTGAAAAATTAGATACTCATATTGCACCATCTTTAAAGGCTGAACTTGTTTTAATTTCTGGTAAAGGTGAAAAAAATATAATTCTTGACCTTAGTAATTGTCGGTATTGTGATTCGAGTGGTTTGAGTGCTATTTTAGTCGCAAATAGATTATGTAAAAATGCTAATGGTACTTTTGTTTTAACGGGATTACAACCTTCGGTTGATCGTTTAATAACAATTTCGCAACTTGATACAGTTTTAAAAATAGCTAAAGATCCAGAAAAAGCACCAGAACTTATTTTAAAACAAGACATTTGAGAGAATTTTCATTAAAAATTTTAGGAACTTCGGCATCAATTCCAACTTCTAAAAATTTTTTATCGTCTTGTGTAGTTAAATATAACGAGTCTTATTATCTCATAGATTGTGGCGAAGCCACTCAGTTTCGATTATTTGAATATAAAATACCTATCATGAAAATTAACAATATTTTTATTTCTCATTTGCATGGCGATCACTATTTTGGCCTTTTTGGCTTACTTTCAACTTATCAGCTTTTAAATAGAACAGGAACATTAAACATATATGCTTTCGAAGAACTTAAACCTATTATTGAAAAAGTTATTGGTAAAGACTTTCAGTTTAATATTAATTATTTTAATTTAAACAACTCATATGAAAAAATATACGAAGATAAAAATATTGAGGTTTTTTCATTCCCACTTAAACATACTGTTAAAACGTGTGGATTTATTTTTGCAGAAAAACCGCAAATGTTGAAAATAAAAAAAGAAAAAATTAACGAATATAAACTTTCAATAAGTGATATACGTCGTATAAAAGCAGGTGAAGATTATATTACAAACGATGGAAAAATAATTCCTAATGCAGAACTTACATATCCCCCATTACCCTTAAGAAAATTTGCTTATTTAATAGACACTTCTTATGAAGAATCGTACTTAAATTACCTTCAGGGGGTTACAACTTTATTGTGCGATTCTACTTTCTTACAAAAAGATTTGGAACTAGCTCAATTAACTGGTCATTGTACTTCGCGAAATGCTGCTTTGATTGCTTCAAAAATAAATGCAAATACCCTTATCTTGTCTCACTTTTCAACAAGATATAAAAATAAAGAAGATTTTTATTTAGAAGCAAAAGAAATTTTCAAAAACGTTATAATTGCAGAAGAAGGCATTCGTATAGAGGTAAATTAAAATTTTAATTTTATTGATAATTCATTTTTTTTTAATTTTGAGCAAAAAATGATAAACAATCAATTAATTAACCCACAAAGTATAGTAGTTGTTGGTGGTTCTAATAATTTACAAAAGCCTGGTGGTAAGGTTTTATATAATATAATAAGTAACAACTATAAAGGGAAGTTGTATGTTGTTAACCCCAAGGAAAAGGAGGTACAGGGAATTCAATCGTTTACCACAATACAAGAATTACCCGAAAATATCGATTTAGCAATACTTGCAATACCGTCGAATTTTTGCAAAGATGCCGTAAAAGAATTAGCCTTTTTTAAAAACACTAAAGCGTTTATAATTTTATCTGCAGGTTTTAGCGAAGAAAGTGAGGCAGGAGCAAAATTAGAAAAAGAAATAGTAGAAATAATTAGTTCAACAAAAGGGTGTTTAATTGGTCCAAATTGTATTGGAGTATTAACTGCAAATTATGCCGGAGTCTTTACTACACCCATACCATCTCTCGACCAAAACGGATGTGATTTTATAAGTGGTAGTGGTGCAACAGCTGTTTTTATAATGGAATCTGGTATTCCTAAAGGGCTAAGATTTTCTAGTATTTTTTCGGTTGGTAATTCTGCTCAAATAGGTGTCGAAGAAGTGCTAGAATATCTCGACGAAAATTTCGATCCTGATAAAAGTTCTAAAATAAAACTTCTTTACCTTGAAAGTATTAAAAATCCTTCGAAATTGCTTAAACATGCGCATAGCTTAATAAAAAAAGGATGCTTCATTGTTGCTATAAAGGCGGGTTCGTCGGAAGCGGGTAGTAGAGCAGCATCGTCTCATACAGGAGCAATGGCTAGCCCCGATATTTTTGTTGATGCATTAATGAAAAAGGCAGGAATAATAAGATGTAATAGTAGAGATGAAATTACCAATGTAGCTTCTATACTTCAAAGTAAAAAATTAACAGGTAAAAGGTTTGCCATAATTACTCATGCTGGAGGGCCAGCAGTTATGCTAACCGATGCACTTTCTAATAATGGATATGAGGTTCCATTAATAGAAGGTCAGCATGCCCAAGAACTTTTATCGCATCTTTATCCTGGCTCTTCGGTTAAAAACCCTATTGATTTTCTTGCCACTGGTACCGCCGAACAACTAGATAAAATTATAGACTACTGTGAAAATTATTTTAATAACATCGATGCAATGGCTGTAATATTTGGTAGTCCGGGCCTTTTCCCTGTTGATAATGTCTATAATGTACTTCACAATAAAATGCGTACTTGTAAAAAACCAATATATCCTATATTACCATCGGTAATCAATGCATCCAATGAAATAAAGGAATTTATTAAAAAAAATAATGTTTTTTTCCCAGATGAAGTAGTATTTGCTAATTCATTAAAAAAAGTTTATTCAGAACGAATTATCCCTGAAAAGATTGTTGATTATTATAACATAGAAAATATAAAATGTTCAAGCTATAGCAATGGATATTTGCCACCGGAAGAGGTTAAAGTTTTACTTAAAAAGTATAATATACCAATAGTCGACGAATATGTTGTTTATGAAGAAGAAGATCTTATTGAAAAATTTAATATGTTAAGTTTACCAGTGGTAATGAAAATAATTGGCCCAATTCACAAGACCGATGTTGGTGGTGTAATTTTAAATATTGATACAAAACAAAAAGCCTTAGAATGTTTTAGAAAACTTATGTCACTTAAAGATGCTAAAGGGGTTTTAATACAACCTATGTTATCTGGAATAGAACTTTACATCGGAGCAATAAGAAACGAACAATACGGACATTTAGTAATGTTTGGAATAGGTGGGGTTTTTATTGAAGTATATAGAGATGTAGTATCTTGTCTTTGTCCGGTTACAAAAGAAGAAGCTTTATTTTACCTTAAGCAACTTAGGGCTTACAAAATACTTGAAGGATATAGAAATAAAAAAGGAGTAAATATCGATAAATTTGCTGAAATAATTGTAAATGTGTCGGATTTATTAGTTAATGTACCAGAGATTTACGAAATGGATATTAACCCATTAATTGCTAATGAAAATGAAATTTATGCAGTAGACACAAGAATAAGAATTGAAAAATAACTTACTATGAAAAAACAAGACATATTATTTATATTAATTTTCACTGTAATAGTTTTGCCTTTCATTCCTTTTAGTTTATTTGAAACTTTTCAATCTAATTTTTTGTATAATGAAAAATATTGGTTAATAACAAGCTTTTTGAAATTTGCTCTTTTAGCAACATTAGGCGAGGTTATTGGCCTTAGAATACAAAAAGGTATTTATTATGAAAAAAATTTTGGTCTTTTATCAAGAATGTTTGTGTGGGGAGTATTGGGTATTACTATAAAAATTGCTTTTGTTTTGTATGCTGCAGGGGTACCCTTTTTACTTGAAAAATATTTTTTTGTAAACAATGCCATTGAAGCTATGAATTTAAAGGATATTTTTGAGGCTTCAAACATGAATCTTGGATTCGTAAGGTTTCTTGATGCTTTTACTATTAGTACAATTATGAACTTAACTTATGCACCAGTAATGATGACGTTTCATAAAATAACTGATACACATATTTTAAATACTAATGGGAAATTTTTAAAGTTTTTTTCTCCAATAAAGTTTAAAACCATAATTCCTTCGCTAAACTGGAACATTTTATGGAACTTTATTTTTAAGAAAACAATACCATTATTCTGGATACCTATGCAAACTATTAATTTTTTATTACCGTCTGAATTTAGAGTAGTTGTGGCTGCTTTTTTAGGCATAATGCTTGGAATATTACTTTCAATAGCGGCAATAAAAAGTAAAAAAGTATGATAAAGATTAGCGAAATTGTAAATTATATTGAAGATAATTATCCACCTTTATATCAAGAAAAATACGATAATTCGGGTTATCAGATTTTTTGTGGAGATGATATATGTACGGGTGTTTTGTTATGTCTTGACATAAATATTAAAATTTTAAAGGAAGCTAAAGAAAATAAATTAAATTTAGTTATTTCTCACCACCCATTCTTATTTTATTCTTTGCAAAGAATCGATGTATCTGAAAATAAAGGTAAAATAATTGAGTATGCTTTAAAAAATAAAATAAATGTTTATTCATTACATACAAATTACGACAAGTCAATTTATGGTATAAATCTTGAAATAGCAAAATTATTAGATTTAAAAACGGTAGAGATTATCAATAAAGAACAAAACCGATTAAAAAAACTTGTGACGTTTGTACCACACAATTATGCCGATAAGGTTAGAGAGGCAATATTTAAAGCAGGCGGAGGCGTTATAGGTAATTATGATTGTTGTAGCTATAATATTGAAGGGTATGGTACATTTAAAGGAGGGGAAAATACAAATCCTTTTGTCGGCCAAAAAGGCAAAATTCACAAAGAACCTGAAACAAGAATTGAAGTAATATTTCCAGAACATTTGCAACAAAAAATAATAGATTCAATGCTTAAAGAGCATCCTTATGAAGAAGTAGCTTATGATATTTATCCTTTATCTAATAAGTATCCTTTATTTGGACATGGACTTTCGGGTTATTTAGAAAATCCTATGAAAAAGGAAGCTTTTTTTGATTACCTTAAAGAAAAGCTAAAAATTGTTGTGTTAAAATACAATAGTAATTTTTCTAAAAACATCATAAGAAAAATTGCTATATGTAGTGGTTCAGGTTCGTTTTTAATTAGCTCTTTAATTTATAATAACTACGATTGCTTTATAACATCCGATCTTAAATATCATGATTTTGTCGATGTTCCTGAAGATATACTTCTTATCGACGTTGGTCATTTTGAAATGGAGGTATTTTTTACAAAGAGTATTTATAATTTTTTATCAAAAAAATTTGATAAATTTGCAATTAAAATTTCGGAAAATATTACTAATCCAATAAATTATTATTAAAGTATGAGAAAGATAAAAGATACTACCAATGAAGAAACAATAAAAAATGAAAACCAACCAGAAAAAGATGGTGTTGAATCATCGGAAGTTACAATAGAAGAAAAGTTAAAGAATCTTTATGAATTACAGAAAATAGAAACACAGTTAGATAATATAGAAAAGCTTCGAGGCGAGCTCCCAATGGAAGTTGAAGATTTAGAGGATGAATTAACAGGGGCAAAAACACGGTATCAAAAATTTTTAGATGAAATTGATTCTTTAGAAAAAAAGATTTCTGCAAAGAAAATAGAAATTAAAAATGCTGAAGCTAAAATTAAAAAATATACAGAACAGCAAAAAGATGTAAGAAATAATCGTGAATACGATGCTCTAAATAAAGAAATTGAATTTCAACAATTAGAAATTCAGCTTTGTGAGAAAAACATTAAAGAATTTCAAGCAATGATTGAAAAACTTAAACCCGAGTGCAACCAGGTACTTGTTTTGATCGAGAAGCTCAGTCACGACCTTCAAATGAAACAAAAAGAACTACAAGAAATTATTAAAGAAACTGAAAAAGAAGAAGAAATAATAAAGAAAAAGATTGAAAAAATAGAAAGAAAAATCGATCCACGTCTTTTAACTGCATTTAAAAGAATACGAAAAAATATGAAAAATGGGCTTGCTGTTGTCAAAATAGAAAGAGATGCGTGTGGTGGTTGTTTTGCTAAAATTCCACCTCAACGGCAACTAGAAATTAAAATGAGAAAAAAAATAATTGTTTGTGAATACTGTGGTAGAATTCTGGTAGACCCTGATATAGATAAAAATTAAATTTATTAAATATCAAAAAAATAATTATTGCTTCGTTTTTGTAGCCCTTGGAGATAAAAAGTACATTGAAACGTTAAATTTTTCACTGCAAGCTTTAAAGAAGTATAGTTATTATCCTATTATAGTTGTTACCGACAATAAAAGAAATAAAAGAGATATTATACATAATAATGTTATATCGGTAGATACCCCATCTGAATTAGATGATCACAAAGCAAGTATTTGGTTGAAAACTTCTTTACATAAAATTTTGCCACCTAATGGTATTTATTGTTACCTTGATTCAGATGTTATAGCTTTAAATACAGGATGCAACAATATTTTCTATTATTATAAGCCTCCTATAACTTTTGCAAGAGACCTTACTACTATTAATAATTTTAGTCCTTATGCTGTAAATTGTGGATGTCTTGAAAAGTTTTATAAAGAAAAAGAGAATTTCGAAAATCTTGTTAAAAAAATTGTTAATCATAAAAACTATCCATCACACTATACTGTAAATGAATTTAGAAAATGGGATCGTATAAATAAACAATTAGTAAGAAACCCTTTTTTAATTATTAAAGTACTTATAAAGAATTTATTGCGTCTTAATTTTACCCAAATAGAAATTACTGAAAACATAAAGCTCGATATTAAAAATAAAGAATGGGTAATCGATAGTTCTTTTAGTTATCCTGCGCTTATATTATATAAAAAAGAAATTAAAGAAAAAACAGGCTATAAATTTTCATTTATATACCATAAGTGGCACAAAAATAATGAAGTATATGTAGACGACTCATATAGTTGTAATCATTTAAAAGAATTGTTAAATGCAAATTATAATATAAACATTCCTAAAAAATGGCATCATTGGAATGGGGGAGTTTTTTTGTTCGATTGTAATTCATATAATATTATGGAAATGTGGCATAATGTAACAATTGAGATTTTCAACGATCAAAGATGGAAGACAAGAGACCAAAGCTCACTTATAATTACTGTTTTTCGTAATAAACTTCAAAACCATTCGGTTTTGCCAGAAGAATTTAACTTTATTGCCGACTTTTATAATACTGATATAACAGCTACTGAAAAACAAGGGGTTTTTAAAAAAGGCAATAAACTCGTAAAACCATCGTTTATTCACATTTATCATGAATGGGGGAATATAAATTGGGACGTGTGGAAAAAAATTATTTCGGAAATTTAATTACTACTTTTTTTTCTTAAATGTCTGCATTTGGTTATCGAAGTTAATAAAATAATCGCCTTTCTTTAAAGATGATATATCAATTCTACTTCCTATGCCCTTCATTATTCTATTGCCATAATAATCATATATTTCGTACATCGTTTCACGACTAAATACTATCTCGTTTTCGAATTTACTATTAGTAATGGTTACGGGGGGCTCAAGTGATTTAAATGTTGCTTCGGGACTCATTCTCGGTTTTTTTGTATAATCAATTTGTTTAACTCTGAATTTATTAACTCCAGAGTGTAAATTAACTTTCACCGAATAATTCGCAGTTCCTGATGTTCCTTTCCCTTCAACCTCGGCCACTTTTATCCATTTATTCCAGCGATATTGCTCTACTATATATGGCAACGATCCCGATTCGCCAGTAGTTGTCCACTGTAAGCTCCCATCTTTTGTAACTTCTATCTTTACAATATTGAACGTACTTTTTGGTTTTAAAACCTCTGGATTTAGCACTTTTGGCAAACAATTATCTTTATGTTTTATAACTACAGTAATCTTATCTCCAATATTAAACTGAAATAACGATAAATCTATTTCGAATGCACTCGAATTAATTTCGTCTGTTGTAACTTTGCCATTTACTGTTACTTCATAAACACAAAACCCCACACCTGCCGACGAAAAAGGATTCAATACATATAAATTTTTACCCTGATAAATTCCATCAAGTACAATTTCTCCACAGTAAATCTTACTGCTTATGTACAATAATATTAAAAGAATAAATATCTTTTTACTCATTAAATGTATTAATAATCGCAATACTTACGCACAAAAGTATAAAAATTTTCAAAACCAAAAAAATTTAATAAAAAAATTTTTTTCTGTTTTTCTTTACAAAATTAAGTAACTTTGTGAAAAAATCAAAATGAAGAAACTTTTTTTCATTATAATTTCAGTAGCATTAATCAGTGGTTGTAAAAACGAGACAATAAAAAGAAATTGTAATAAAGTAAACGGTGGTACTCTAAGAATTGCTTTTCAGGAAAAATGTATTTCTTTGTTCCCTTCGTCATTGAATAACATTTTAGCATTTAATATTGCAAACCTAATACATACTGGTTTGGTATATTACAACGCCGAAACAATGGAAGTACTTCCATATCTTTCAAAAAAATGGACTGTAGATTCGAATTATTCTAAATATACTTTTTATATTAATACAAATGCATACTTTAACGACGACAAGTGTTTTTCTGGTTTGGCCGACAGAAAAATTACCGCTAAAGATGTTTATTTTAGTTATAAGCTACTTTGTACAAGGTCTGAGAATAATTATTATTACGATATTCTATTTAACGAAATTGAAGGTGTTGATGTATTTGAGAAAAATAATTTTAAGGGAGAAATATCGGGTATAAAAATTATAAACGATAGTACAATAGTGTTTAAACTTAAAAAACCAAATCCATTATTTATATATTCAATAGCTTCACCTGTTTTTTCTATAATTCCCGAAAAAGCATATAATGTGTACAAACATAGTATAAGTATTGGTGGAGGGCCATTTTATATTAAAAAGTTCGAGGATAAAAGTTCCCCTTTTGTTTTAGTAAAAAACGAGAATTTCTTTTTAAACGATAAACAAAATAATTGTCTACCTTTTCTTGATACTATTATAATATACACTAACGTGCCTATAAACACTCAATTAGAAATGCTTAAAAACGGTAAATTAGATGTTATTCTAAATATTGATGATGAAACACTTATTGAATTTATGGAAAAAAATATCATGTTATTTGAAGGAGAAAATCCTCCTTACAAAGTTCTTTCAGCAAATCTTACTAATGCTAATTTTCCATATAAGTATATAATTAGCTCCAAAGTCGAGAACTTTTTTATTAATCAACAAAACCTTTTAAGTTTACTTACAACGAAAATAAAAAAAAGATAAAATGCTTTTTATTTTTTTTCTATTATTTTTGACACAAATAGCATTGTCACAGGAAAACGACCAAAATATTGCGTTTGACTATTTTAGGAATAAAGAATATGACAAGGCTGCCGATCTTTTTTTTAAAATTTATAAAGAAAAAAATGCTATTTTCTATTATAATTATTACATTTCTTGTTTAGTTCAACAGCAAAAATGCGATGAAGCTCAAAATTCAGCTTTAAACGAATTTAAAAAGTCAAAAAAAAATTATCAGTATAAGGTAGCTCTTGCCTACGTATACAAGTCGTGTAATAAAACCGACGATTATAATAAAACTATAATTGAAATTCTTAAAAATATTCCCGATAATACTGGAGGAATAATAAATCTTGCTAATCAATGCATTTCGTTTCAAGACTATTCGCTTGCCGAACAAATATATATTGAAGCTCGTAAGTTACGTAATGTCGATTATAAATTTTATATTGAACTTGCAAATGTTTATAGAGCACAAGGTTATTACGACAAAATGATCGATGAATATCTTGAAATGTTGAACGATGATCCATCTTCTCTTCAAGTAGTTCAGAATCAACTTCAAAATACAATTTATTCAAGTAGAAACAAAGAGCTTTTAGATTTACTTATTAAAAGAATTATTCTAAAAATTAATCAAACTAAAGAAAATAATATACTTAACGAATTATTGTTGTGGTTATATATTCAAAAGAAAGATTATAGTAAGGCATATCAGATTGCAATTAATCTTGTTAAAAAAAATAATGAGGATGGTGGAAGAATATTTCAGCTTGGTAGTATAGCATATAATAACGAAGATTACGAAATAGCTCAAAATTGTTTTAAATTTTTTATTGATAAAGGAGAATTTAATTTTTGGTATTTCGAGGCTTTTTCTTATTACATATTATCAGTATACTATCAAAAAATAAAAAATAAATTTAACGAACATGATGTAGCTGAACTAAATCGAATGTTTGAAAAATATATTGCCCAGTTTGGCGTTAATAAAAATACCTTTAGTGTCATAATAGCTTTTTCTGATTTCATTGTTTCTCAATTTAACGATACCGACAAAGCAATAACTTTAATAACGCATTTATTAAACGATAAAAATCTAAGTTTAGAACAACAACTCAATGCAAAACTAAAACTTGCTGATATATATTTAAAAAAAGATGATTTTTCAGAAGCAATTATTTTATATACTCAAATAGAAAAAACAAAAAGCGATATTGCTGTAGTTCACGAGGCTAAATATAAAAAAGCTCTTGTTGCTTATTACACTGGTGACTTTGAATGGGCAAATGCTCAATTTGAGGTACTTAAAGGGTCAACATCTAAATTGCCGTCTAACGATGCAATACAGTTATCTGCTTTGATCGAAAAATTTTTTGAAATTGATACAACCTACAGGTTATTGCAATTAATAGCTAAAACCGACTTTTTCCTTTTTAAACAAAAAATAAACGAAGCTAAAGTTTTTTTAGACTCTCTTAAACAAGATAAAAGTTTATCTGAAATAAACGATATAGTGTTATTTAAAGAGGCTGAGATAAATATTTTAGAAAAGAATTTTCAGTTTGCATTAAATATTTTTGATACTCTAATAAATAAATACCCTAGTAGTATTTATGTTCCACATGCTTTGTATCAGTGTGGGTTAATTTACGAAAATACTTTAAAAAATACAACTAAAGCTATGGAATATTACGAAAGGTTGTTTATAAAATACCCACAAAGTTATTATTCCGAAGAGGCCCGTAAGCGTTATAGAACATTAAGAGGAGATATTATTGCGACTAATGATGACGAAAATATTTTCCAATGATTCTCAAAAGTTAGCTACAGCTTATGCTTTGCTAGCTGTTTTTTGCTGGAGTACTATTGCAACTGTTTTTAAGATGGCTCTTAGCTCAACATCTATTGTAATTGTTTTATTTATTTCTACAATAACGAGTTTTCTACTTTATTTTATTGTTGTACTTAAGAAAAACAATTTTTCTCTAAAAGTTTTTTTGAAAATTAAATTAAACGAGCTTATTAAATCGGCTTATCTTGGTCTTTTAAACCCAGTTTGTTATTATCTAGTGTTATTTAATGCTTATAGTATTCTCCCAGCTCATATAGCTCAACCTTTGAATTATACATGGCCATTTGTACTAACAGTCTTTTCTTCTTTTATTCTTAAAGAAAAATTTAATGTAAATTCAATAATTTCGATTCTTATATGCATAATTGGGATCACTTTTTTAAGTTTGTCTGCTCAAAAATATAATTCTGAAAATTGCTGGTATGGTGTAATACTTGCAACTTCGAGTAGTATAGTATGGGCATTGTATTGGATATTAAACAAAAAAGATGGAAGAGAAGTTATAAATAAATTGTTTTTAAATTTCTTTTTTGCATCAATTTATACAACACTAATTATAATTTCAACAGAGCCACACTTTTATAAATCCCTTACAATTAAGGCATTTTTTTTATCGGTATATATTGGCTTGTTTGAAATGGGGGTTACATTTATTTTATGGTTAAAAGCTCTTGAGTTGTCAACTAGAAGCGATAAAATAAGTATATACATCTACTTGTCGCCTGTTATTTCATTAATTTTTATTAATTTTATACTGAAAGAAACTTTTAATATATTTTCACTACTAGGCATTGTACTTATATTTGCCGGAATACTTAAATTGAATTATAAAATCTTAAAAACCATTATATGTCCGAAAAAAGCATGAAAATTATTGGAATAGATCCAGGCACTTTATTTACAGGATATTGTATTCTCGAAGCATTTAATAATAATCCAAAGATAGTTGATTTTGGAATTATTAAATTAAGAAGTAATATTTCGCATTTTGATAGACTGAAAATAATAGCCGATCGCATTCAAGAACTTATAAAAATAAATAAACCCCAAGATTTAGCAATAGAAGCACCCTTTTATGGCAAAAATGCTCAATCTATGCTAAAATTAGGAAGAACGCAAGGGGCTATAATTGCTATGGCTCAAATTAATAATTTAAATATTTACGAATATTCACCCACAGAAGTTAAGTTGAGCGTAACAGGTTATGGTAATGCTTCTAAACAACAAGTATCTAAAACTGTGTGTAAACTATTAGGCTTGACTTTAAAGAAAAAAACAAAATACGACGCAACCGATGCTATTGCAATTGCTCTGTGCCATTATTATAAAACAAATAAAATAATCGATAACACTTCAGGTAAAATTTATAATTCGTGGGCTGATTTTGTAAGAAATAACCCACATTTGGTGGTTTAAAAATGTTTGATAATATAAAATTATATTTTCCTGAGTTTGAACTGAAAATAATTAAAAGCAATAACACTTACTTAATTTTTGATAGAATACGAAAGAAATATATTAAATTAACTCCCGAAGAATATGTGAGACAAAATTTAGTACATTATCTAATAGAAATTAAAAAATATCCGGAAAAACTTATTTCATTAGAAGAAAAACTTGTATATGCAAATAAAACATACAGGGCCGATTTAATATGCTACAACAATTATTTAACTCCTATACTTATTGCTGAATGCAAGTCGCCTTTTGTTTCGATTGACTATAAAACACTATACCAAATAACAAATTACGAAAATTTTAAGAATTCAGTAATACTTCATTTAACTAATGGCATTCAACAGTTTACCTTGCATAAAATAAATAACAAGTGGCAAATTATTCAAGAAATCCCCGATTATAATCTAATTTGAATAAATTGTGCTTCTTGTAACAAATAAGCATTGAATAATTTTTGAAAATTATTTATAAAATCTATATATTCGCAAAATTTTGAAATTTTGCATTTGCGAAAAAAATACGGTTGTTTATTATTACCTTTATCATGGTTATACTGTTTACTTGTAGATTTAAGACACTTTTTATATAACATAGGTTTTTTTAAGACACACGAATTTAACATTCCTATAATTTGTGTTGGCAATATCACAGTAGGCGGTACAGGAAAAACTCCTCATGTTGAATTTATAGTTAATTTACTTAAAGAGCATTTTAAAGTTGCTATACTTAGTAGGGGATACAAGCGAAAAACAAAAGGTTATCGCGAAGTATTTATTGATTCAACAACCGACGAAGTAGGCGACGAACCACTTCAACTTAAAAGAAAATTTCCCGATGTTACTGTAGTTGTATGCGAAAAAAGAGCATTTGCTATTAAGAAACTTCAGAGTAATAAAGAATATCCTGTTAATGTTATTGTGATGGACGATGGCTTTCAACATCTTAGCGTACAGGCAGGAATTAATATTTTACTTATTGATTATAATAATCCAATAAATAAAGATAAATTGTTACCTTATGGAAACTTAAGAGAAAGAATTGCGTATATTAAAAAAGCAAATATCGTTATTATTACTAATACACCCGAAAATATAAAACCAATAGAAAGAAGAATTTTATTGAAAAATTTAAATTTGTATTCCTTTCAAAAAGTATTTTTTTCGAAAGTTAAATATAAAAAGCCTGTCGTTTTGTTTGAAGATCATACTAACATATTAAAGTATAATTTTACTAAAAATAAGTATTACGTGATTATTTTGACTGCAATAGCAAATCCTGAACCTTTTGTTGAATACGTTAAAACATCTTTTGCTGAAAATTATATCCTTCTTAAATATCCAGATCATTATTATTTTAAACAAAAAGATTTAGAGTTTTTATTGAAAAAGTTTAATTCAATTCCCGAAAAAAATAAAATAATTGTCACAACAGAAAAAGATGGTATAAGATTGAAAGAGTCTTCGAGTGCGCACTTAATAATCGATTTGCCTGTATTTTACATACCTATTGAAATTGAAATACTATTTAATCAGGAAGAAGAGTTTAATAAACAATTAATAAACTATGTTAGAAAAAATCAAGCAATCGACAGAATTTATTAAAAATAGAATTAATACATTCCCTGATGTGGGAATAATTTTGGGGACAGGATTGGGAGGACTAGTTAAAGAAATTGAAATTGAGCATGAGTTTTCGTATTCTGAGATTCCTAATTTTCCAATATCAACAGTTGAAGGTCATGTTGGCAAATTAATAGTGGGAAAATTGTCTGGCAAAAATGTTATTGCGATGCAAGGACGTTTTCACTATTACGAAGGCTATTCCATGCAAGAAATCACTTTGCCCATTAGAGTTATGAAATTTCTAGGAATCAAGTATCTAATTATCTCTAATGCTAGTGGTGGAGTAAACCCTGATTTTGAAATAGGAGATTTAATGATTATAACCGATCATATTAATTTAATTCCAAATCCCTTAATAGGAAAAAATTATGAAGAATTAGGTCCTCGTTTTCCAGATATGAGTGATGCTTATGATAAAGAGCTTATAGATAAAGCAGAAAAAATTGCCAAAAGACTGAATATAAAGGTTCAAAAAGGAGTATATGTTGCAGTATCAGGCCCTACGCTTGAAACTCCAGCTGAATATAGATACATTAGAATTATTGGTGGCGATGCTGTTGGCATGAGCACTGTTCCGGAAGTAATAGTTGCTCGTCATATGGGGTTACCTTGTTTTGCAATTTCTATTATTACCGATTTGGGAGTTCCAGGTAAGATTGTAAAAGTTACTCACGAAGATGTGCAAAGAGTGGCTTCACAGTCTGAACCTAAAATGACAAAAATAATTAAAGAACTTATTTCTGAATTGTAAAATAATATTAATTGGGAATATTTAGGCAACTTGCTAGTCAAACCCTTATTTACGGGTTTAGTACTATAATAGGACGTTTCTTAAATTATTTATTAGTACCCTTATATACAAATATATTTTCTCCTTCGGAGTATGGTATAATAACCGAATTATACGCTTATTCATCTTTTTTGTTAATTATTCTGACTTATGGCATGGAAACAGCTTTTTTTCGCTATTCACAAAAATATGACCTTATAAAAGTTTATTCTACAGCTTTAACTTCCTTAATTTTAACCTCAACAATTTTTGTTTTGTTGTTTTTCGTGTTTTTTTTTAAAATAGCAAGTATATTAGGCTATAATGGTAATGAAAATTTATTGTTGCTATTAGTTTTTATTCTTTATACCGACACAATTTCTTCTATAGCTTTTGCATTAATCAGATTACAAGGCAAAGCCAAAAAGTTTGCAACGCTTAAGTTATTTAATATATCTGTAAATATTTTATTAAATATAATTTTCTACATTATTCTGCCTTTAATTTCGCAAAATGTAAGTAACAACTTTCATTTTAATATTTCTGTAAAATATGTTTTTATTTCCAATCTCATAGCTAATGTTTTTACGGTCATTTTATTACATAAAGAGTTACTAATTAAGATATCTTTTAATTTTCAATTATGGCGTGAAATGATTACATATGCAATTCCTCTTTTATTTGCTGGCCTTGCTGGAATGGTAAACGAAACATTCGATAGAGCTATAATAAAACACTTAATACAAGATCAAAACGAAGCATTAAAACAGTTGGGCATATATGGAGCAAACTATAAAATTTCTATATTGATGACGCTTTTTATTCAAACTTTTCGATTTGCAATCGAACCTTTTTTCTTCTCCTATTCTAAAAACAAAGATGCTCCTGAAATGTATGCAAAAATAATGAAATATTTTATTATATCTGGATTATTTATTTTTCTTTTCGTAATGTTATTCATTCATTATATCCAATACTTTATTGGAAAAGAGTTTAGAGAAGGATTACATATTGTCCCAATTTTATTAATGGCTAATCTTTTCTTGGGCATATACTATAATTTATCGATTTGGTATAAGCTAACAAATAAAACAATATATGGTGCCATAATATCTAGCATTGGTGCTTTAATTACAATCGTACTAAATTTTACACTGGTCCCTTTAATGGGGTACAAAGGTGCTGCATTGGCAACCTTTATTTGTTACTTGTCTATTACAATTATTTCTTATACAATGGGTCGAAAATTTTATAAAATTCCTTATGAAATTTATGATATTCTTTTTTATTTTTTTATAACTTTTATAGTTTACTTAACATCTTGCTTATTACTACCTCAAACAAATAATCTTACAAAAAATCTTTTTGGAATAACTTTTCTTGTGATTTTTATTATGATATGTTTTTTTAAAGAAAAAAAAGAAATAAAACAAATATTGAAAAAGTAATTAAACGTTTTTTATTAAATAAACTATGTAGGTTTAATACTATCTTTTTAGTTATTTTTTAGTTCTACTTAATTAAAAAAACATTTAAAACATTTTATGGCTTATTAAATATTAAAAGCTGATTATTAACTGATATATGTTTAAAACGTTGTTTACTAAATTGATATTGAATTATATTATTTTTATTAAAATTGTATGGCAATTTGCTAATGAAACTTTTTATCGTAAATATAAGTAGGTATCTGATTTTAGTCATTTACACTTATATAGCATCTGATGTTTTTGCTAATGATTTAAAAACAAATTCAATTCCACCAACAAGTTATATTTACGATAATATTGATTATAGATGGGTAGATTCTGTTTTTAACATGCTTACTCTTGAAGAAAAAATTGGTCAGCTTTTAATGATAGATGCACATCCTGCAAAAAATTTAAAACATTGGAATGATGTACTATCGTATGTAAGAGATTATAAAGTAGGCGGTATAATTTTATTTAAAGGTGGTCCAGTTCAATATGCTAATATGATAAATATGCTTCAGGATGCTAGCAAAATACCTTTATTAGTTGCTTTAGATGCTGAATGGGGGCTTGCCATGCGAATGGATAGTGCAATTTCTTTTCCTATGGCAATGGCTTTAAGTGCCATCGACGACGAAGAAGAAATTTATACAGCAGCTAGAGTTATTGCCCAACAATTAAAACGATTAGGTATACATATAAACTTTGCACCTGTCCTCGACGTAAATAATAATCCACAAAATCCAGTAATTAACACACGTTCTTTTAGCGATAATAAAAAACATGTTGTTTATAAAGCTTCTTACTATATGCGTGGTCTTCACGACGAAAAAATTCTTGCAGTTGGTAAACACTTTCCTGGCCATGGAAATACCGATATTGATTCTCATAAAGATCTTCCGCAATTGAATTGTACCTATAAACAATTAGATACTCTTGAATTATATCCATTTAAGCAATTATTCAAAAAAGGATTAAGCAGTGTAATGATTGCTCATCTTGATTTACCTAAAATTACTGGAAAAAATAATTTACCCGCAACATTATCGGAAGAAATAATTAATAATATTCTTCGCCGGAAAATGAAGTTTAATGGTATAGTATTTACAGATGCCTTAAATATGAAAGGTGTTACAAAATATTATTCGACAAAGCAAATTGCAGTAATGGCCTTAAAAGCAGGAGCTGATGTGTTACTTTACCCCGAAAGTGTGCCTGAAGCTTTTAAAGCTATAAAGGAAGCAATAGAGGATAGTATAATATGCATCGATGAACTAAATGAAAAAGTAAAAAAAATTCTTAAACTAAAGTACTGGGTTGGCCTTTATGATTGTAAAAAAGTAGATTTAACTAATTTGTACAAAGATCTTAATAATGAATGCATTAAAGCATTGGCCAAGCGACTCTATAATAAATCGGTTACTGTACTTCGAAACGATAAAAACCTAATTCCTCTTAAACGTTTAGATACACTAAAAATTGCTTATTTAAACTTTTACAATAATACAACAAATACCTTTCAGACTTATTTAAAATACTATGCTAATATAAAAACTTTTAATTTTAACGAAAAATATAATGAAGAACAACTTAAGTTATTAAAAGACTCGTTAAATAAATATAATCTTATTATTACTTCTTTACACCAAATTAATAGATATGCTGTTAAAACGTTTAACGTATCAAAACAATTTCTTTCTTTTTTAGAAAAAGTTGATTCACTTAATATAAAAATTATCATGTGTTTTTTTACAAGCCCTTACTTGCTTAATAAAATGCCGTGGTTAAAGAACATTGAAACAATAATATTGTGTTACGAAAACAATAACATACTTCAAGAAATTGTACCCCAAATAATATTTGGTGGCTTAACATTTGAAGGTAAATTGCCAGTTAATGTTTCGGAATTTAAGTTTGAAACTGGATATAAAAGCGATAAAATTATAAGATTAAGTTATGTGTTTCCAGAAGAATTAGGGATCTCTTCGGAATTTTTAAACAATAAAATAGATAGTGTAATTAATAATGCAATAAAATCAAAGATTTTTCCGGGTTGTCAGATTCTAGCTGCTCAAAATGGAAAAGTTTTTTATTATAAAAGTTTTGGCAATTTATTTTACGACAGCATTCCTGTTACAAATTTTACAATTTATGACTTGGCATCCTTAACAAAACCTTTATCTACTACTATTTCTTTAATGAAGTTATACGACGATAATTTAATAAGCTTGAAAAGTAGAATTTCAGATATTTTAGATTATACATCGAATACAAATAAAGCTGATCTAATTCTATCAGATATTTTGGCCCATCAAGCACGTTTGCAAGCTTGGATTCCATTCTACAAATCTTTATTGTCCGATACAATAAATTACTATAAATATTTTTCCAATACTTTTTCTCAACATTATTCTATTAAAATTGCCGATAATTTTTATACTACAAAATTTGTATTGGACACAATAAGGAAAATGATTTTGCATTCTCACCTATTAAAAGAAAAAAAATATTTATATAGCGACCTTGGGTTTTATTTGTTAAAAGATGTAATTGAAATTAAAACAGGACAGCCATTAAATACATATAGCGAAAATATGTTTTATAAAAAATTAGGAGCATATACTACAACATTTAATCCATTAGAAAAGTTTAACAAACAAATTATTGCTCCAACAGAAAATGATATTTATTTTCGGAAACAATTAGTATGGGGTTATGTTCATGATCAAGGAGCTGCCTTATTTGGCGGTGTACAAGGTCATGCAGGACTTTTTAGTAATGCGAACGATATTGCTAAAATATTACAAATGCTTTTAAATGGTGGCACTTATGCCGATGAATTTTATCTTAATAAAAATACTATTAATTTATTTACTTCTTGTTATAATTGTCCACAAAACAGAAGAGGACTTGGCTTCGATAAACCAGAACCTAATTACGAAAAAGAATCGCCGGTAACACGAAGGGTATCTATGAAAACCTATGGCCATCAGGGGTTTACTGGAACATGTTTTTGGACTGATCCTGAAAAAAAACTAATTTTTATTTTCCTTTCTAACAGAGTACATCCTTCTGCTGATAACAATAAAATAAATAAGTTAAATATTCGTAATAAAATACTTGATATCTTTTACGAAGCTATTGATAATAAATTTACACTACCATATCTTCCCAACTAGGATATTCATCTGTCTTAATTTCTATTTGATTTAGCACCTTATTAACTACGCTAACTACAAGTTCGTTTATATTTGATGGCTTTTGATAAAACGATGGACTTGCAGGTATTATTATTGACCCACATAATATTAATTTCCGCATGTTTTCTATATGAATTAAATTATAAGGCATTTCGCGAGGAACAATTATTAATTTCTTTTTCTCTTTTAATATTACATCTGCCGCTCTACTTATTAAATCGTTTGAAATACCATTTGCAATTCTGGCTAACATTCCCATTGAACAAGGAATTATTATCATATAATCATAATTCGATGACCCACTTGATGGGGGAGCAAATAAATTACTATTTTCGTATATTTTAATTCTTTCTGTCTCTGTTATAACATTTTCGTTTAATTCAAATTGCCATATTTCTTTTGCTGTCTCGGTGTATATAACTGATAAATAATATTCAGAATATTTTAAAACTTTTTCTATTAATATTTTTGCATAAATGCTACCACTCGCTCCTGTTATGCCTATTAAAATTTTTTTCATGAGAGCACCTCAAAATTTTGAGTAAAGGTAAAAAGAAATCATTAATGAAGAAAGTTAAAAAAATAAGGAGTTAATTGCAAAAAATACATAATAAAAAAGAATTCTCTTAGCCAATTTTTAGAATCGAAAAAATTTTGTTAAAAAACGTTTGAATGGTGTATCATAAAACTAAGCGACACCATTATAGCGGGTGTAGATAAGTTAGAGTAAATGATACGAGATATGATGTTGGTGATTGAAAATTAAATAACAATAAGGAGATGCACTTGAGTAATGTAAGCAACATTAATTACAGATTGCACGGTTTGAGTAGTGGAGTGAATAAAATGGCTCGACAGGTGTCGATGTTATTTATTGTGAGGAAAAGCAATGCAGTTAATTATCAACGAGGAAATCCCGACGAGTGGGTACATGTTTATAAATGTAACACCAATCAATTATCGCACATAAACGATAATATAAGTAACAATGTGGTTGAATACGATATAGATAATCAGCAGCTGAACAATTACCGATACGATAAATGTGGTAACATGCTATTAGATTTACAAGAAAAGATAAATTTA
>JAOAFV010000049.1 GCA_026416095.1 Bacteroidales bacterium
TTCAAATAAGCCATCTATTGCATATTACACAAAAGAAACAGAAACACACACATATACACTTATAGAACTTAACCCCGATAATATGCCTATTGCTATTTACCCAATAATGAGCGAATTCACAAACCATGTATTCCCAATACCGTATGGCAGTTGCTTTTACCTATTCAGCGATGGCTTTGCCGACCAGTTTGGTGGCGAAAAAAATAAGAAATATGGTTACAAAAGATTAAGAGAATTAATATTGACCATATCTCATAGTAATATAGAAAATCAAGGAAAATTACTTGAACAAGAATTTGAAAATTGGAAAAGGGATAACCACCAATTAGACGATGTAACTATGATTGGGATAGTAGTTAAAAACCAACTACAATAATCTTTTCGACATGGCTGAATATCAAGAATCAATATATTTAATTATATTTTTTAATTAGGGCAAAAACATAATGATATGATTGCATTTTCTAACGCTAAAATTAACTTAGGCTTAAATATAATTAAGAAACGTTCCGATAATTATCATAATATAAAAACAATTTTTTTGCCAATAAGCTTATATGATATAATAGAAATTCTCCCCTCACATAAAGACGATTTAATTATTTACGGTTACGACATAGAACACGATAACAATACATGTTTGAAAGCCTTAAATATATTAAGAGACAAATACAATATCGAATGCTTAAAAGTAATTATATATAAAAACATTCCTCCACAGAGTGGTTTAGGAGGGGGATCTTCTAACGCAGCTTTTACTCTTATACTTCTAAACGAAATGTATAACCTTAATCTAAGTACCCATGAGTTAGTAAAAATTGCAAGAAAAATTGGCGCCGATTGTCCTTTTTTTATTTATAATAAACCTCTATTAGCTACACTGAAAGGAGATAAGTTTAATGATATAAATATAAATTTAACAAACTATAAAATTTGTTTAATAATCCATAGTAAAATAAAAATACTTACAAAATGGGCATATTCGCTTGTAACACCAAAGAAACCTGAATTCGATTTATCAGCAACCGAAAAAGTTAATTTACTAGATTGGAAAAAATATATTAAAAACGATTTTGAAGAATATATATTTAACTATTATCCTGAATTAAAAGAAATAAAAAACGTCTTATATAATAAAGGGGCTCTTTATGCATCTTTATCGGGAAGTGGCTCTTGTGTTTACGGTATTTTTCCCGAAAAAGTGAGCATAGATTTACCCAATGTAAGTATTTACTGGTGTAATGTTATTTAAGCTTATTTTTAGCTATTCTTTCTGGAATCCAAACAGAAAAAAAACCAATTATCATTATACCAATACTTATAAGTAAAAAAATATCTAACTGTGGTAGAAAATACTCGTATTTTACTATAAATGGTTTAAAATTAATTGAATTACCAAAGCTATCAACAAACTCTCCAAATTTATTTATTTGTAATTTACCATAGTTTAAATCGTAAGAGTATTTCCATGGCCAAATTAGGGTTATTGAGCCTAAAATAAAGCCATCAATTATACTCAATGTTTGATCTCTAAATTTTTTAATTAAAATTGCTAATATATTCGAAATAACCACAAAACCAACAGCAACCCCTACAATTACGGGTATTAATATTTTAAAATTAAGAGTTAAAATAGAATCAATCATAATTAACTTATAATTACCCATGAGTAATAGAATATATGAACCAGACAAGCCAGGTACTACCATTCCAATAATTGAAAGGGCACCACATAGTACCAAATAAAAAACATTAGTATTTTCCTGCAAAGGCTTTGTAAATACAAGAATTAAAGCAATAGCAATACCCACAATAAAAAAAAGTATTTCATATATTCTTATTTTTTTTATTTCAGTAAAAACAATAATTACCGACGCAAGTATTAAACCTGTAAAATATGACCACGTAAAAATAGGATAATGTTGAAACAAATATCTTAACAAATATGCTACCGAAAATAGAGCAATAAAAACACCAATAAAAAGTTGTAATAAAAAATAAAAATCTATGTAAATTAATAATTCTTTAATTCTGCCTTTAAAAAGTAAATTCAAGGCTTTAAAGTTAAAATTTTTAAATGCGAAAATAAACCTTTCGAAAATTCCAGTTATCAAAGCAATTGTACCACCTGAAACACCAGGGATAACATTTGCTGTCCCCATTGCAATTCCCTTTAAAATAAGTTTGTAGTCAATCTTCATTTTTTTTTTACAAAAATATAGAGTATAAAAATAATTTACTAATTTTACAAAACTAAATAACTTGAAAGTGCTTGTTATTGGAATTGCTGGAGGAAGTGGTTCAGGTAAAACAACAGTAGTAAATAAAATTATCGAAAGATTTTCCGTTGACAAGATAGCAGTTTTACCACAAGATAATTACTACCGAGATTTATCGCACCTTCCATTAGAAATAAGACAACAACAGAATTTTGACCACCCAAATGCTATCGAATTTGAATTATTAATTGAACATGTTAAACACTTAAAACAAGGTATAAGTATTTTAATGCCAACATATTCTTATCATACATGTCAGAGGCTTTCAGAAACTATTTTTATAAAACCATTACCTGTTGTAATTATTGAAGGAATTCTTATTTTTACAAACAAAGAATTGAGAGATTTAATGGACATAAAAATTTTTGTTGATGCCGATGCCGACGACCGTTTAATTAGAATAATTGAAAGAGACACAAGAGAAAGAGGAAGAGATGTTAATAAAGTTATTGAAAGATACCTTAAAACTGTTAAACCTTCTCACGTTGAATTTATAGAACCAACAAAAGCTTTTGCAGATATCATAATTCCGCAAGGTGGTCACAATTTAGTTGCTATTGATATAATTGTTCAAATTATTGAAAATAAGCTAAAACAATAAATATATGGCATTTCAAGAATATACATATTTGAGTATACCTATTGACAAAGTGATTTTTATTGATATTGAAACAGTACCTCAATATAGGTCGTTCGAAGAATTGCCAGAAGCATACAAAAAACTTTGGACAATAAAAACCCAACAACTAAATAAGTATCGCGACGAACCCTTATCGCCCGAAGAAAGTTACGATAATGCTGGAATATATTCCGAATATGGTAAAATAATATGCATTTGCGTTGGTAGAATTAAATTATTAAATGAAGAAAAACATTTAAATATTAAGGCTTATTTTTCAAACAATGAAAAAGAATTAATATCAGATTTTTTCAACGATTTACAAAAATTTAATACAGATGAGTACCGTTTATGTGCTCACAATGGTAAAGAATTTGATTTTCCATATATTGCTCGAAGAGCTATCATTAATAACATTCCACTAATTGATTTCTTTAGTGTTGCTGGTCGTAAACCATGGCAAACTCTTTATTTCGACACTCTTGAATTATGGAAGTTTGGCGATAATAAAAGTTATACAAGCCTAGAATTATTAGCAACCGTTTTAAATATCGACACCCCAAAAGATGATATCTCAGGTAAAGATGTAAAAAAAATTTATTACGAGGAAAATGATCTCATAAGAATAGCAAGATATTGTTCAAAAGATGTAATTACAATTGCTCAAATATTTTTAAAATTGAGATTTGAAAGTTTAATCAAAAATGAATGTATGCATTTCTTAGATAATTCCCTTGCTATTTAACTGTTATCGCATGTCAATAGACACTATTTCTTATAACATGCCAGTAAATAACTGATGCGTTGGCGGTGATGAAAAATTTTTAAATTACAACATTTTTTTATAAGCAGATAAATTGTAATTATGATCTCACCCAAAATATCGCTATGTAGTTAAAACTTTTATAAATATAAAAAGTTTGATAAATTTTTTAATGCTTCATATAATAAATTAGCTTCATAAGTTAAATAAAATTTTCGTTTTCACTTTTCTAAAAAAACTAAATTACTATGATAACTGAGTAGTACGCTATATATTCTTAATAGTTATAAAACAACTAACCAAAGGCTCTATATTTAAAAAAATATGAACTTTAGACATAGATTAATGAGAACTATTATTACATTACTGTAACATGAAAATTTGAGCTAACTGCTACTCTTTCAACTATTACTTTATATAGAATAAATTCCACCTCAAAAAATCGACTACACTCGTAAGTTTATCTTTTAGACTTTTTGTTATTTTACTATAGAACACTTATTCTGCTTTACTTACATTGACACTGGTAATTTTAACATTTTACACTCATTTTTTAACACATAAAAAACCTTAACCTTCCTCGTTTTATTTTCTTTAACTATAACAAGTACACACTAAAATTAAAAAGTAAATTTATTTATATGAATTACTAGCTATACATAGTGACCCCGGAGGGACTCAAACCCCCAACCTTCAGATCCGTAGTCTGACGCTCTATTCAGTTAAGCTACGGGGCCTTTTTTGTTTTGCAAAGTTACAAAAATTTTTTTTATTAAATAAATTTTAATACAATTTTTTTTTTCTAATTACATTTTGTAACTTTACACACAAATGTTTAAATATACAGCTTATGAAAAAAAATGTATTACAAGTTTTATTTATAGTTTTTTGTTGCTATATTTCTTTTAGTCAAATTAAATTTCAAAAAAGATATGGTATTGGAAACCTATACAACTTTTTAACTTCAGTAGTTCAAAACCCTGATAAGACATACATAATGGCTGGGCATGGTGTTAATGTAGCTCAATATGAACTTGATGTTGTAAAAACCGACTCAATAGGAAATGTATTATGGGCAAAACGCTACTACAGCCCAATTTTTGTTGCAACAGATTATTATGAATCAGGAAAGTTAATTCGTACTTCCGATGGGGGGTATATTATTTGCGGAACTCGCAAAACAGAAGCATTCGTAATGAAACTAGATGCTTCTGGTAATGTCTCCTGGTCTAAAACTTATTACATAAGTGGGGCATCTTACCATTTTTTGAACAATATAAAACAAACTTCCGATGGAGGTTACATTGCTGTTGGTTATTTAAAATATTCTACAAACGATTCTACAGATGCATTTATTGTAAAAATAACTAACAATGGTTCACTTACATGGGGAGCGAGGTGGAATAATCAAACAGTAAATTCAGACGATGCTTTTTTGGATGTTGCTGAAGATGTTGGGTCGGGGTATATTGCTGTTGGCTATACTTCTCAAGTATTTGGCAGCGACACAACATGGGATGCTTTAATTGTCAAATTTAACACAAACGGAGGGGTTGTGTGGTCAAATGTTCTTGGAAGCGATAATAACGATGAACAAGCAAGTGTTATTATAAAACAAGGTACCAACTTCTACATTGCGGGAAATACTACACAAGGAGCAATAGGTACCGATATCTTTTTTATGCAAATGTCACCATCGGGTTATCAAAATTGGGTAAAAAGGTTTGGCTATGGTTTAGCCGACTTGGCATTTAAAATTCTTCCTCTACCAGGCGGTGGCTTTTCTGTTGTTGGCGGAGAAATTACAATGGGAGGAAACATTATAAAAGCCGATTTCGATGCAACTGGTCAATATATAGTTAACACTGCTTACGCTTATGGTGGAAGTTGGGCATTTCCTACCACACTCGATGCTCAAAAAACCACAGATAATGGATGGATTATAGGAGTTATGAGTATCGATTATGCCTATTATCTTTTAAAAGCCAATTCTTCAGGTTCAACTGGTTGTTATGAAAATACTTTTAATCCCGCAATAACAACCTTTACATTTAATCAAGATGCTTTTACAGGAACATTAACAACAAATGTTACTTCTGGTAATCCAAGTGTAACTACGAGTTCGTTTACAATCAATAATATTGTTACAGATTGTCAATTTATTCCTTGCGATACACCAGTAGTAAATATAACACCTGCAAACCCATCTATTTGTCAAGGTCAATCAATAACACTTACAGCATCGGGGTCGAATGGTAGTGGACCATGCACAAGTTGGAGTTGGAGCACAGGACAAACCACTGCCTCTATTAATGTTAGCCCTACCTCTACTACCACTTATACCGTTACGGGATATGTTGGTTCGTGTCCAAGCAATCCTGTTAGTGTACAAGTTAACGTAAATCCAGTGCCAACAGCTCAAATTACTGGACCAACAGCAATATGCCAAGGCAATTCTGCTACTTTAACTGCAAGTGGCGGAACATCTTATTTGTGGAGTAATAATCAAACTACAGCATCTATTCAAGTGTCGCCAACTACAACTACGCAATACACCGTAACTGTTAGTAATCAATATAACTGTACTGCCACAGCAACTCACACATTAACAGTTAATTCTTTACCTTTAGCCACTATATCTGGGCCAAATTCGGTTTGTGCAGGAAGTCAAATTACATTAACTGCCAATGGCGGTAGCACTTATCAATGGAGTACTCAACAAACAACTCAACAAATAAATGTATCTCCAAACGTTAATACCACCTATTATGTTACAGTTACAGATAATAATGGCTGTAGTGCTACTGCTTCGCATAATGTAGTAGTTAATCCAGTACCCGTAGTTTCATTTGCTGGCGATACTTCGATTTGCGAAGGTCAATCAACAACAATCATTGCTTCGGGGGGCGATACATATTTGTGGAGTAATGGTTCTACCACTAACTCTATAAATGTTACTGGCCCAAGTGGTAGCTATACTTACTCTGTTACCGTTAGCTACACAACAGGTTGTTCGTCGGTTAGGACAATTACAGTTAATATACATCCTAATCCATCAGCTTCTGCAACAGGAGGGACAACAATATGTCAAGGACAATCGGTTCAACTTCAAGCAAGCGGTGGAATTTTATATTCTTGGTCGCCAACAACATCTTTAAATAATCCTTCTATACCAAATCCAATTGCTACCCCAAATCAAACAACCACTTATATAGTAACAGTTTCAAATGAATGGTCATGTACAGCAACAGCATCTACAACAGTAAACGTTTTGGAATCACCTCAATTTACCGCTGTTATTACACATGTTAAATGCTATGGAGAAAGTAATGGAAGTATAACACTACAAAATATTACTGGGCAACCGCCATTTTCTTTTTTATGGAGTAATGGAGCAAATACACAAAACATATCAAATCTAAGTGTAGGACAATATACTGTTACTGTTACCAATGCAATTGGATGCTCTACAGTACAACAATTTACTATAACTCAACCTCAACCCTTAACTGGTAACACAACAATAAATAACGTCTCATGTTATGGTGGAAATAATGGAAACATATCATTATCAATAACAGGAGGTACACCACCTTACTCTTATAATTGGTCTAATGGCCAAAATACTTCAAATGCAATAAGTCTTACACAAGGCACATACTCTGTAACAATTACAGATGCCAATGGTTGTTCATTAGTACTTGGTAATTTAATTGTTAACCAGCCAGCTACTAGTGTTTCTGTTATTGTTGATTCCATAAAACATGTTAGTTGTTACGGGTTATCCGACGGCTATATAAAAATTAGTGGAAATGGAGGTACACCACCATATACCTACCACTGGTCAAACGGTCAAAATGGAAATTACATTGTTAATCTCAATGCAAATACCTATTATGTTACTGTAACAGATGCTAATAATTGTATAAAAATCGATAGTATTAAATTAACACAACCTTTACCACTTGCAATACAGGCAACAATAAAAAAACCATCTTGCTTACTTGCAAACGATGGTAGAATAATAGTTAACATTAATGGAGGTACCCCACCATATTCATACATTTGGAATACTACCGATACTACTAATGTATTTAACAACCTGAGCGAAGGTACTTATTATCTTACTGTTTCCGATAAAAACTCATGTAAAGCAGATACTTCTTTAAAATTACAAGCAGAACCAGTTGAGTGTCTTATTATTCCTAACATTATAACACCCAATGGTGATGGCAAAAACGATAGATTCGAAATAAAAGGAATACAATTTTATGATTATGTTAAAGTAGAAATTTTCGATAGATGGGGAGATAAAATATTTGCTTTCGAAGGAAGCGGAATAGAATATTTTAACATTCAAAATCAGTGGGATGGCTCTTACCAAGGTAAAAAAGAGTGTTCGCCATGTTCATTTATATATATTGTAGATGTAAAAGACAACAACAGCCCCTATAATGGCATTGTAACCGTTATGAAATAAAAATTTTAAACCTATCCTTTTTTAAATAAAATCTTTATTACAATTTTGTAAAAAATATGTTTTATGGCAATTGATTATTTAAAAGGTGGAGAATTTTTATTAAAAGAAAGTAATAATCTCGATTGCTTTATACCAGAAGAATTTTCAGACGAACAAAAGATAATTGCCGAAGCATGCGACGACTTTTTAGAAAAAGAAGTCTTTCCTAATCTTGAAAAGATTGATAAACAAGAAGATGGTTTAATGCCATTGCTATTAAAGAAAACGGGAGAACTTGGATTATTAAGCCTACATATCCCAGAGGAATATGGAGGATACGGTCAATCGTTTGTTACTTCGATGATTGCTGCCGACAAGCTTGGCGCGGGTCATTCATATGCAGTTGCTTTTTCGGCACATACGGGCATAGGTACTTTACCAATTTTATATTATGGTAGCGAATATCTTAAACAAAAATATTTGCCTAAACTAGCAACTGGAGAATTGCTAGCTGCATACTGTTTGACAGAACCGGGTGCAGGATCAGATGCTAATAGCGGAAAAACTCGCGCCACCTTATCGGCCGATGGAAAACATTACCTACTTAACGGCCAAAAAATGTGGATTACAAATGGAGGCTTTGCCGATGTGTTTACAGTTTTTGCAAAAATCGAAAACGATAAAATATTAAGCGCTTTTGTGGTAGAAAGAACATTTCCAGGAATTTCGTTTGGAGCAGAAGAAAATAAAATGGGAATAAAAGGCTCATCAACAGTGCAAATATTCTTTAACGATTGCCAAGTACCTGTTGAAAATCTTTTAGGTAAACGAGGCGAAGGATTTAGAATAGCATTAAACATTTTACATATTGGACGTATTAAACTCGGTGCAAATGTTATTGGTTCGATGAAACGCGCCATTCTTCACTCTGTAAATTATGCAAACGAAAGGAAACAATTTGGCACTTCAATTGCTAATTTTGGTGCTATCAAATATAAACTTGCCCAACAAGTTGTTAAAACTTTTGCAAACGAATCTGCAGTATATCGGGTTTCTGATTACATAGATAAAATGATTGAAATACAACAAGCAGAAGGTAAAAGAAAAGAAGAAGCTCAGCTTAATGCCTTGGGCGAATATGCAATGGAAGCTGCAATATTAAAAGTGTATGGTTCAGAAGCCTTAGATTACATTGTTGATGAAGCTGTCCAGATTCATGGAGGAATGGGATTTTCTGCCGAAATGCCTGTAGAACGCTGTTACAGAGATTCGCGAATTAACAGAATTTTCGAAGGTACCAACGAAATTAACAGATTGGTTATTGCTGACCAATATTTAAAACTCGCTAAAAAAGCCGATTCCAATATTTTTAATGTAGCAAAAGAAATTTATGAAAATATAAACAGCATACCTATTATTAACGAAATAAATTCTGGCGACCTTGAAACTTATTCTAAAATCATTGATAACTTTAAAAAAATAATAATACTACTACAATACAGAGCTTATGAAACATTAGGGAAACAATATTCAGACGCTCAAGAAATATTGATGAATTTAGCCGATATGTTAATTAAAACATTTGTTGTTGAATCGGCCTTTTTAAGAGTAAAAAAACTTAAAAACATTAAATCTACTGAAGAATTTTCGCTATATAATAGTATATTAGACGTTTTACTTGAAGATACTGCAATAGAAATATATCAATCAGGTATTGATACTATAAAGTCTTTTGCAAACTCAGATGAATATAAAAAACTTAACAAGGCTTTACTAAACTTAACAAACATAAAAATTTCGAACATTTTCGAAGCACGACGAAAAATAGCTAACAAACTTATCGAAGAAAATAAATATTGCTTTTAATTACTGATACAAAAAAATAATAAACATTACACTTTTTAAGTTACTATTACAAAAAATTTTTCTGAATATTGTACAATATAATGTTTTATTATTTTGTCTTTTATTTTTTCTAAAAGATTTGTTAAGTCAAAACCTTTTTAACTATAAAATAAAAACCGTTATCCCAGATTCTAATGTTGTAAAGTTCGATTCTATTATAGTTAACCCTTTAACCTTTAAGATATTCCATAACGATACAATTATTGATAATAAATACTATAAGTTATACCCCATCACATCTACAATTATAATTGATAGTATTTTACTAAAGAAAAACATTACCATACTTTATTCTCAATGGAACTTTAAAACGCTTCCATTATACTACAATAAAGACGAAAGTATGATAATTAGAGACACAAATAAAATGTTTAAAAATGAAAAATATTATATACCTAAACCAGATTATTATTTTATTAAAGAATCTTTAATACAACGCGGTAGTATAAGTAGAGGAATTAGCATAGGAACAAACCAAAATGCCACATTAAATTCATCTATGAACTTACAGCTTACGGGAAGCATTGGGGGAGGCTTCGAAATTAATGCTGTTTTAACCGACAATCAGTTGCCAATTCAACCAATGGGAAATACTGCCCAACTAAACGAATTTGATAAAATATTTATAAACGTTTTTAATAAAAACCATTCTTTCTTATTTGGCGATTTTGATATTGTTAATACTTATGAATACTTATCGATAAACAGAAAAGCTCAGGGATTTAAGTATAAATATAACAAATATGAAAACAATAACTCAATAATACTCGAAACAAATAATTCTGTTAGTAAAGGTAAATATAACCGAATGACATTTAAAGGTATAGAAGGTATACAAGGACCATATAAATTAAAAGGGCAAAATAATGAACCATTTATTATTATTTTAGCTGGAACCGAACGCGTATATGTCGATAACAAGCTATTAAAAAGGGGCGAAGATAACGACTATGTAATTAATTACAATACTGCCGAATTATATTTTACTGCTAAAATGCCCATAACTCACGATAGTCGCATTGTTGTTGAATTTGAATACAGCGAAAAAAATTACCTTCGATATTTAACATATAACACTTTTACATACAATTCAGAAAAAATTGTTAACAACACAACGTTTTATCTCGAAAGTGACGCTAAAAACCAGACAATTCAGTATAGTTTAACAGACAGCAACAAGATAATATTGTCTTATGCAGGCGATAGCATTAACAAGGCAATTGCTCCATTTTGGAATTACGATTCCATACAAGATAATAATACCATATATTATAAGCTAGTAGATACATTTGTTAATAACATTATTTATAAAATTTTTGTTTTTTCAACCGATACCTCGGCACATTATAGAGTTAATTTTACATATTTAGGTAAAAACAAAGGTAATTATACTTTAGACAAAAATACTATTAATGGGAAAATTTATAAATGGGTTGCTCCAATTAATAATATTCCTCAAGGAGAATATGAACCAATTTGGTTTCTTCCTTTACCACAAAGAAAAATTATTGTAAATAACAAGCTTCAATATAATTTTAGTAAAAAAAGTTCTTTCATACTTGAATTTGCCATTTCTAATTACGATAAAAACCTATTTTCAAAAATTAATGATAACGATAATAATGGCTTTTTTATAAAAACAGGAATTACAAATTATTTAACAAATAAAAACGATTCGTCAAAATCATTTTATATTCAAAACCACTTTACATATATCAGTAAAAATTTTACTCCCATAGAAAAATTGCGATATATTGAATTTTCGCGCGACTGGAATTACTCGTTACTAAAAATTAACAACGAAATTGAAGGCTTACACGAGGTAATATTTAAAACTTTTAAAACTAATTTTAACTCTGGTATTCAATACATTTTTAATTTAAATCAATATGAAGGAATGAAACCATTCATCAACTATAATTACAATAATGGTTCTTTGAAAACTATAAATAAAATAAGCTTTTTAATATCTAACCAAGGTAGTTTTAATACATCTTTTTTGAATGTAAATTCAAATACTGAAAAGTTGGTAAAATATCTAACAGTTGGAAGTAACATATTAATTGAAAATAATCAGTGGAAAAACGATACAATTTTATTACCAGCAAGTTTTAAAAATATAAAACTTTCGAGTTACATACGAAATGCAGACACATCTAATTACAAACTAATTATAGGATATAGTAAACGATTCAATTATATTTCCGACTCCATGATTTTCATTAAGTCATTTATTTCTAATGATATATTTACCGAATCGTACATAAAAACAAAATATTTGAATTTTAATTCAAATATAACATACAGAAACCTTATACCTAAAATTGAAGGTAACACAAATAAAACAAAAAGTTTAACCTCTAACAATTATTTAAATTTTTACCTATTAAAAAAATTTATTATTTTTTCTTTAAATCATCAAACATCGGCACAATTAGAAGCAAAACAAACTTTTCAGTACATAGAAGTTGCTCCAGGTAAAGGAAGTTATACCTGGATCGATTATAACAATAACACTATTAAAGAGTTAAACGAATTCGAAATAGCTCGTTTTCCTGATCAAGCAAATTATATAAGAATTGTAAATCCAACTCCAGATTATTTTAAAACTTATAGTTCAAAATTAATGCAAAATATTTTTCTCAGGCCATCAAATATAATTCCCAACAAAAACATGATAACCAAGTTTATTTCATATTTTAATAATCAATTTTCTGTTCAAACAGATATTAAAACGAAGTCGGAAAAAATTCTTTATAAAATAATACCATGGCCTTTCAAAGAAGATAGTTTTCATGTTTACACTAATTATAACATAAGAAACTTTTTAAATTTCGATTACACTCCATTAAATTCATCGGTTAGATATCTTTATCAAGCACAGCAGAATAATAACTTACTTTACATTGGCAATCAATTAATAAAAACTGAAAGCAATGGCATAATATTTACATCAAATTTAAAACCTTCTATAATTTTAAATATTGATGGTACTTCTGAGCATAAAGAAAGTTATTCAGATAATTTTCTTGACCGTAATTATATTATTCTTACAAGAAGTATAAAGACAAATATATTATTTCAAATATCTAATAACTTAAGATTTTCTCCAGAGCTAAAAGTAACAGAAAAAAAAGAGAAGCTAAATAATATAACGCTAAAAACAACAGAAAGCAGTTTCGAAATACAAAAAAATATAAAATCAAACATACATCTCAACATTAAATACTCTTTTATTAACAATAACATAAAAAATTTACAAAATAGCTCGTTAACATTCGAATTACTTAATGGCTTAAATCGTGGAAAAAATCACATTATAAACATACTCATATATTGTAATCTTACGTCGGTTTTAAAACTAAACTTCTCGTATCAATGTAGAATAAATAAAGATACACGAACAATTCATTATGGAACTGTAGAACTAAGAGCATTTTTTTAAAAGATGTTTGTTTAGGATACTCTAACTTTAGAAATTTTTTATAATAGGAAAATTTTTCCATATAAAAACTTTTTATTTACCTTTCTTGTAAAGAAATTTGTTATAATTATTAATCGACAGATTATTCTTCTCGTAACACCAATTATTAATAGACTCTAAATATGCGTGATTCAATCAAAATGGGCTGGCTTATTCTCCTCGTAAAACCCAAACCGAAGTTTCAGCCGTTTCATTACCAGCTTTTGCAACTCCCTTAATTAAAAAAATTCTATCATTCACCCCCAGTTCTTTACCACTAAAGTATTCTTCGTAACAGCCTGGGTCCTTTTCGCTATTAACAAGTGTTTTTAAAAGTTTGCTATAAACATTATATACATCAATTTTTACAGAACATCTTTTTTGTAAGGTATATTCTATTTTAACATATTCTTGATATGGGTTTGGCTTACAATCTATAAATATGATATTACCTGTTTTACAAGGACCGATGTAGTCGCCATGGGCAAGATGAGCTTCTAAAGCATTAATACTTATTGTGATAGTTTGAGGATTATTTGGATTTCCTGGTGGGTAATGACATATCGTTATCTTATCGTTATTCCCAGAATTTCCCTGCCCATAATTGGAATATGCAATTACTATTAAAACACAACTCAAAATTATTAAAACCTTATTTTTTACTTTAGTTTTCATAACTACCTCCTTTTTTTGTAATAAACGTATTTTTCTTTAATTAGTTCTAACATCATTAAAATCTTTGACAAATAACAATATTCTAAGGATAAAATAATACTTACAACTGATAAATCATATTTTTTAGCTACCTTTTCCTTTACTTTTTTTACCCTACCTACTAATATTTTAAAATTCGTTTTTAAAACCTATACTCGAAATTATTTTACAAATGGGAGCATATAAAAAATAATTTATTCATCTTAAATGATTTTATTATTTTTAGGGCTTTATTAACTTTTATACAAAACAAAAAATAACCTGTCAATATAACTATATAAGCACCTCAAATAATTATTAATTTAGGAGTGCTAAAAAAACATGCAAAAATATAGTTGTAGTCAGAGTATTACTTCTTTCACTTAATTTTTATGGAAATATAGTCATAAATAGCATTGTTTATGTAAAATCAAAAAAGTACATTCATATAACTAATTATTATGCATAAGCTCTTTTATGTATCAATTTATATATGAATTTTCAAGTTTCAAAAATTTATATGTTGAAATAAATAAAATGCTTAGGTGTAAATACTTGCACACATAATTATAAAATACTTTCATTTTTAAAAACAGATAAAAACAAAATCTTTCTAAAAGCTTTATACAATTGATCTAACTTTATTTTTTTACTAAAAATAAACGTTAGTAAATTACTTAAGTAATTTTATTATATCATTAGCATTTGCGAAGAGTATGATTAAAATAATTATACTAAAGCCTATGATTTGAGCAAGTTCTAAAAATTTATCAGAAGGTTTTTTTCCTGTGAGCATTTCCCACAAAACAAATAAAGTATGGCCTCCATCTAAGCCAGGAATTGGTAGAATATTCATAAATGCTAAAATAACCGAAAGGAAAGCTGTTAGGCTAAAAAAAGCTACCCAGTCCCACTCTGAAGGGAAAATTTTACCTATACTAATAAAGCCCCCAACCGATTTATATGCCTCTGTTTCAGGAGAGAATAAAAGCTTAAATTGCTTAATATAACTTATTGTTATTTCGTATGTTTTTGCTATGCCGGCTGGTATACATGTTAAAAGGTTATAATTTATAGCTTTTAAATCAAAAAACTTTTCATAATCAGTAATAGGAATTACACCAATAAGCCCAGTTGGTGGTACTTTAAGTTTAAAGAACAAAGTGTCTTTTTCGTTTCGCAAAACTGTAATAATTACTTCTTTATTCTTATTATTTTTAATTTCCATTCTTACTTCATCATAAAACTGAGTTTTCACATTATTTATAGCAATTATTTTATCGTTTTGTTTTAATCCTGCTTTTTTTGCTACAGATTCAGGAAGAAAATCATCAATAATAAAAGGTATACGTGCTTCAATAAAAAAAGGATTTTTTATTAATTCTTTTTTTATACTATCAGAAACCATAACATTAATCAGTTTACCATTTCTTAATACTTGTATTGTTTTTATATCGTTAAGTAATATATCGTGGGTAATTTTTTTAAAATTATCAACTTTTTGATAGTCGAGCGAAACAATTTTATCGCCATTTTTAAGTCCCATTAAAGTTCCCAGCGAATCTGTCATTATACCGTATTTAAGTGCATCGTTCGGAAGATATTTTTCACCATAAAGTAAAAGAATTGTGCTGTATATAAAGAAAGCAAGCAAAACATTAAAAATTATACCACCAAGTAATATTAATAAACGTTGCCAAGCTTTTTTGCTTCTAAATTCATAGGGTTGCGGGGGCTTTTTTAATTGTTCTTTATCGAACGACTCATCTATCATGCCAGCAATTTTTACATAGCCTCCTAATGGTAACCACCCTATTCCATATTCTGTTTCACCTATTTTCTTTTTGTATAAAGAAAACCATGGATTAAAAAAAAGATAAAACTTTTCAATTCTTGTTTTAAATATCTTAGCAAATAAAAAGTGCCCAAGCTCATGAACTATTACAAGAATAGAAATACTTGCTATAAATTGTAAGATTTTAATTAGTACTTCATTCATAGTTAATTAATTTTTTTACAAATATACGTGTTTCTTTATCTGTTTCTATAATTTCATCTATTGTTGGATCGCTAATATGAGGAATTTTTTCAAAAGACTTTTCTATAATGTAAGGTATGTCGTAAAATTTAATTAAATTTTTAAGATAAGCATCTACTGCAACTTCATTAGCAGAATTAAGTATACATGGTGCATTACCTCCAATTCTCAATGCTTCGTAAGCAAGAGATAAACAAGGAAATTTATCTTTATCAACTTTGTATAATTCAAGTATTGTATTTTCAGAAAAAATATTACTTGAATAGTCGGAAGTCATTCTGAAGGGGAAACTCAACGAATAAAGAATTGGAATTTTCATATCAGGAATGCTTAATTGTGATTTTATGCTACCATCGATAAACATAACCATACTATGAATAATAGATTGCGGATGAATTAAAACATCTATATTAGAATAGTGAACACCAAACAACCAGTAAGCTTCAATAACTTCGAGTCCTTTATTCATAAGTGTTGCAGAATCTATGGTAACTTTACTACCCATATGCCATACTGGATGATGTAAAGCCTCGAGTGCTGTTTTTGATGATATTTCTTCTTTTGTAAGATCTTTAAAAGGCCCCCCAGATGCTGTAAGAATTATTTTTTTTATATTATCTGGATTTTCGCCAATTATACATTGAAATATTGCAGAGTGTTCAGAATCGACAGGGATAATATGAGCTTTGTATTTTTCTACCATATTTTTTAAAATGCTGCCAGCAACTACAATAGTTTCTTTATTTGAAAGTGCAATTCGTTTTCTTTTTTCTATTGCTTTCATTAAGGGGAATAAGCCCTTAAAACCACTTATTGCTGCCACTACCACATCGCAATCAGAAATATCTATTCCATCAATCAAGGCTTGTTCACCAGCAAATACTTTGATTTTTAAATCTTTTAAACTTTCTTTTACATATTCATATTTGGTATCGTCGACAATAATAACTTTATCGGGCATAAACTTGCGCGCTTGAGCAATTAATAAATCGGCATTCTTATTAGCTGCAAGGAGCTCTGTTTCGAAATACCGATTATATTTTTCTATAACCTCTAAAGTTTGTGTTCCAATCGACCCTGTTGAACCAAGAATAGCTACTTTTGTTCTCATATTAAAACGAAATAAATTCTTCTGGATCAATAGGTCGGCTTTTATACCATAATTCAAAATGCAAATGCTGGCCCGTTGATTCTTTACCAGTTCCACCTACTATACCAATAGCCGATCCTGCTTCTACTTTATCACCTTCTTCAACAACAATAGTTTCTAAATGCTTATATATACTTATAATCTCATGCTGATGCTGTATAATTACAGTATTTCCAGTAAGAATGTTATATCCTGCAAAAATAACAGTACCAGCAGATATAGAAAGTATAGGCTCATTAAATTTTGTCACAATATCAATACCATAATGTTTTTCTGTCAAATTAAATTTTCTTGATATTATTCCTTTAACTGGTGGAGTAAAATTATTTTGTAAAATAATATTTGAAAGCTCCGATTTTAAGCTAACACTAAATAAGTTTTCTTCCTCATATTTTTTTCTAAACAAAGAATCATTAAAAGAAGGATTCAGATTAATATTTTTATAACTTTTAGTAGTATCTATTTTTCTTATTACTTCCATATTCAGTGGTTCGCCATTTGAGAGTAATTGTTTTAAATTATTCAAATATAAGTTATAATGGTAAGATACTTCTATTAAAGAATCAATAATTCGTTGATTTTTTCTAGCTTTTAAAGTTAGTTCTTTTTGAGGATACCCAGGAATATATTCCTTTATTGGAGTATAAATAATAATAACAGCAGTTAAAATAATAAGACATAAGCTCAAAGCCGTAACAAAAACTATAATATTGTACAAAGATAATCTGAAATTCAACAATTCTTCAAAAGAGCTATCATTAAAAACAATGAGACGCAATTTTAATTTAAGTTTTTTAAAAATATTTTTTTTCTTATACACCATTAAAAATTTGGCTTATGATAATATTCTTGATAAAATTCATAAACATGATTAACAGCATCGTCGGCACAATCTGCTATGTAAATAAGTTCAAGATCATTTTCGCTAATATTATGATGTTCGAGCAATACAACAGCTTTAATCCATTTTAGCAGGCCATCCCAGTAATTTTTACCTACTAACACAATAGGGAAACGTGCAATTTTTTTTGTTTGTATGAGGGTCAATGCTTCAAATAGTTCATCCATAGTACCAAACCCTCCTGGCATAACAATAAACCCCTGAGCATATTTTGTAAACATAACTTTTCTAACAAAAAAATAATCGAAAGTAATGAGTTTATCGTGATCAATGTAAGAATTAGGTCTTTGTTCAAATTCTAAATGTATATTAACCCCCACAGATTTACCACCTGCTGCTTTGGCCCCTTTGTTTGCGGCCTCCATAATACCAGGTCCGCCTCCTGTAATTACCCCAAAACCTTTTTTTACAAGTTTATAAGCAATTTCTTCGGCTAGTTTATAATATTCATTATCGGGCTTTGTACGCGCAGATCCAAAAATACTAACACAAGGGCCTATTTTAGCCAACTTTTCAAAGCCATGAACAAATTCCGACATAATTTTAAAAATCTGCCACGAATCGAATGCTTTAATTTCATGCCAGCTTTTAGGTTCTAAAGCTTCGTAAATTTTGTTATCGTTTTTTTCCATTAGATTATATTTTTTGCAAAAATAACTCTTCTTTTAAATATTTTGCTGTTGGGCAATTACTTTTTTCTACCATTTCTTCTGGGGTGCCTTCAAAAACAACATAGCCCCCATTAGTACCACTTCCAGGTCCAAGCTCTATTATATAATCTGCTTGTTTTATTATATCTATATTATGTTCGATGATAATAACTGTGTTTCCATTATCGACGAGACGATGCAGAATTTTACTTAACGAATTAATATCTTCAAAATGCAAACCGGTGGTTGGTTCATCGAAAATATATAAATTATTCTCGTGTTTTTTCTGTAAAAGTTCATATACTAGTTTTAAACGTTGTGCTTCGCCTCCACTAAATGTACTTGCTGGCTGTCCTAATGTTAAGTAGCCCAGACCAATTTCTTCGATAAACTTTAACTTAGAATGAATTGAAGGTACATTCTCAAAAAAAACAATTGCCTCTGAAACAGTCATTTCCAAGATATCACCAATTGACCTCCCTTTGTATTTAACATCTAAAGTTTGTTTGTTAAATCTTTTTCCATTACAATCTGGGCAGGTAGTATAAACATCTGGTAAAAATTTCATTTCAATAATTTTAATACCCGAGCCTTTACATGTTTCACATCTACCCCCTTTTACATTAAATGAAAATCTACCTGGCTTATATCCATTAATTTTTGCAAGGGGTAACTGAGAAAACAAGTTTCTAATTTCTGTATAAATCTCTGTATACGTAACAATATTTGAGCGTGGGGATTTACCAATGGGTTTTTGATCTATAATAAAAACTTTGTCGATAAATTCATACCCTTTAATATCTTCATAAGGCAACGACGGAATATTTTTTTTATAAAGCTTATTTCTAAGTGCTGGGAATAATGTATCGCAAATTAATGACGATTTACCACTACCAGAAACTCCTGTTACACATATAAAGAGATTTAACGGTATTGCCACATCAATATTTTTTAAATTGTTACCTTTTGCTCCTTTTAATATTATTTTTTTATCGAAGTTTATTTTTCTTTTTTGAGGTATTAAAATTTTTTTTTCACCTTTTAAGTATTTTCCTGTAATAGAATTTTCACTATTTATAATATCGTTTATAGTGCCAGCTGCTACAATGTTTCCACCATTTTTACCACCATGTGGCCCCATATCTATAATATAATCGGCACTCTCTATAATACGACGATCATGTTCTATAACAATAATAGTATTTTTCTTATTTTTTAGAGCTATTAAAGCTGCTACTAACTTTTCGTTATCGGCTGGATGTAAACCTATGCTTGGTTCATCAAGTATATAAGTAACATTAATTAGATCGCTCCCTATTTGAGTAGCAAGTCGTATACGCTGCGCTTCACCTCCCGATAAAGTACAAGTATTCCTATTTAAAGTTAAATAACCGAGACCAATGTTTAAAATAAATTCAATCTTGTTTATTATTTCTTTTATAATTTCTTTCCCAATAATAAGCTGCTTTTTTGTAAGCCTATTTTCAAGTTGACCAAACCATTCATATAAGCTAGTAAGTTCCATTTCAGAGAGTTCACCTATATTTTTATTTAAGATTTTAAAATGTAATGCTTCCTTATTTAGACGGTATCCGTTACAAGCCTTACATTTTTCTTCTTTTATAAATTCTTGCACCCATTCCTTTTCTTTTTCATTACCAGAGTAAATGTAATTTTCCATCAAATAGTTTGCTACACCATGCCACGATAAGCTTTTTAATTTTTCGTATTTTTCTGTTATTTTAACAGTTTCTGGTTCGTTTGTAAAAAATAAGTAATCTTCACCATATAATATATAATCTATAATTTCTTGAGGTAACTTATTAAGAGGCGTTTTTATTGATTTATTTAAAATTTCAAAAATATTTAATATTTTTTCGAAAGCATAAGAATTTAACGATTGACTATATTTCCCTAGTGGTACAATAGCACCTTCTGAAATCGACTTTGAATAATCGGGAATTACTTTCTTAATATTCAAATTAAGAGTTATTCCTGTTCCTTTACATAATGGACATGCACCACGAGGAGAGTTAAATGAAAAAGTAAAGGGAGCAGGATCATTATATGATATTCCTGACGAAGGACAAATATAATTTGTGCTGTAATATTTTATTTGAGAATTTTTACAATCTATAATCATACAAGAATTATTGCCCTGCTTAAGAGCTTCATTTACAGCATGATGTAAACGATTTTTATTTTTCTCATTAATGTAAAACTCATCTATTAAAATTTCTATAAAGTGAGTTTTATACCTATCGAGATGAAATTGCTTTTCAGATAAGTCATAAACTTCACCATCAATTCGAGCGTAGATATATCCTTTTTTTAAAATATTACGAAATAATTCTTCGTAGTGGCCTTTACGGCCTACAACTACTGGAGCATAAATTTGAATTGTACTATTCAAGTAATTATTATATATTAACTCAGCTATGTGATCTTTATTGTATTTTTGCATTTTTTCTCCAGTAACATAAGAATAGGCTTCTGAAATTCGAGCAAATAATAATCGCAAGTAATCGTAAATTTCAGTAATGGTTCCAACAGTAGAACGAGGGTTGTAGAAAGCAGCTCGCTGGTTAATTGCAATAACAGGAGAAAGGCCTTCTATGTGTTCAACGTTAGGTTTATTAAAAGCGCCTATATAATTTCGGGCATAAGGTGAAAACGTCTCAAGATAACGTCGTTGAGCTTCGTTGTGAATAATATCGTAAGAAAGTGTAGATTTTCCACTACCTGAAACTCCAGTAATCACATTAAAAGAATAATGTGGAATTTCAATTGATATATTTTTTAAGTTATGTTCTTTTGCTCCAAAAATTTTTATTGATTTTTGCATAATTTAATCAAACTTCAGAGTATCGTTAACAGAAACTGTATCGGAATAATAAAATAATTTCATTAGATTATCCAAATATCTATATGTAGTATCTATTAATTTTATTTCATAGGGTTTTTCTTTAGTTGCAGATAAAGTATTTTTTCTTAGCCAAGGATTGAACATTCGCAGTAATTTCAAGTTACTATTGTTCTTAATTGCAAATTTAGCGAGATCTTTTATGGTAGTATCTACGACAACAGTTTTAAAAGGGATTGGAAAATATTTTTCATTTTTAGAAATATAAAATCCAAAATTTTCAGGATTTTCATAAATTAACTTAACTGCAACAAGTCTATATACAAATCGAGCAGTTTCAATATTTAAACTCATATTAAAGTAGTCATTAACTTGTTGCTTAGCAATATTTTCAGAAATTACATTTTCGCCAACATTATAAGCGGCAGCAACAAGCGTCCACTTTTTAAATATTTTATATAAGTCTCTCAAATACCTACACGCAGCATCGGTTGATTTTTCAAAATGATAACGCTCATCTATTTCCTCATTAATTACTAACCCATATTTTCTTGCTGTTCCTTCCATAATTTGCCATATTCCCGCAGCCCCTTTTTCGCTTAAAGCTGGTGAAAGATTACTTTCAACAACTGCCAAATATTTAAAATCTTCTGGGATATTATATTTTTTTAAATATCTTACTATAGTAGGAAAATATCTCTGAGCTCTTTTCAAACCTAATATAGTTTGAGAATGAAAGTTGGCATTTACAATTAATTCTCTATCTAAGCTTTCGTACACATCGAAATATTCAATAGGAATTCTTTCGCCTGCAAAATATATATCTTTAGGGATTATGTATTTTATGTCTTTACTATTCTCATTTTTACTTGTAATTTGTTGCGAATTAGTTGAAAAATATGTAAACATTTTTGAGAAAAAAAATAAAGAAAAAAAAACAAATAATATCAATAAAATCCGAAGTAAGTATAAAGTATTTCTATTCAGTATTTCTTTTATTTTTGTTGTAGTAAAGGTAATCACTAATTGCTAAATATATTGTTACAAATATACAACAAATAATAATTAAAATTTGTGATATTTTACCAACCCTAAAAATACCTACTAACGACAATGCCCCTACAATTCCGATTAAATTAATAAAAGCAAATAAAAAAGGCACGTATTTTTCTTTAATGCCTTTGTTAATTAATAAATGAGAAGTATGGTCTTTGCCTCCAATAAAAGGAGACTTATTTCGCAAAATTCTGTTTATTATTACAGTAAAACTATCGGTAAAGGGAATAACTAAAAAAAGGTAAATATATAAAAACTTACTTTCCAATGTTAAATGCAAGCTTAATTCTGAAAAATTTCTTAGAAAAAAATAACACAAAAAAAATCCAATAAAATAACTTCCATTATCTCCTAAATAAACCTTTGCAGGATAAATGTTTTGAGATAAGAATACAACGCACGACACAAAAAAAGCTCCAAGAATATAAAATTCCACATAATTATTTAAATAAAATAGTAAAAACACAATACAAAATAAAATAGCAATTGTACCCAGCAAACCATCGATATTATCTAGCATATTACATGCGTTAACAAACCATAAAATAAATAAAGCAGTAATAATGACATTTACAACATTATCTTCAAACAAGTTTAATATTATTGATTTAGAAAGCACAAATATTACAATAATTGCCTGAATAAAAATTTTAATAAAAGCATTTATGTTTAAGAAGTCGTCAGCTAAACCGAGAATAAAAATAAAAAAGAGAGAAATTAAGAAGTTATAAAAACCACTACTTAAATAAGAATTTGTTGAAGTAACAATAAAAAGCAATGAAATTAATAACCCAGTTATAAAAATAAACCCCCCATAAATAGGCTTTTGATTGCTCCTCCACCTAGTAATATTTTTATGCAACTTTATTAAATTTATTTTTTTTTCAACTTTTCTGAAGTAAAAAAGAAAAAAAATATTGACGACAAACGAAATAATAAGAAATAAAATTTTTTCACCCATTATGTAGAAACTTTTCTTTTAATCTTTTTACTATGTTTTTTTCTTTCTTTATTTCGTCATGATAATATTTGTAACTATCGGAGTAACCATAAGCATAACCATATCCATATCCATAATTATAGTAGTAGTTACTATACTTGGCTTTGTTAAAATCAAAAGAATTTAAAACAACCATTAAATTTTTAATATTCTTTTCGTAAATCAAATGATTAATATTGTATAAGAAAGATCTTTTAGAAAAGTGCGATTTAATAACATAAATAGGAAAATGAACTAATTTGAAAACAGTTAGGGCATCAGATACGATTCCAATAGGGGGAGTATCTATAACTATAATATCGAAGAGGGAAGAAATATTTTTAAGAAACACTTCAAAATCGGGCGAAGCTATTAATTCAGATGGATTTGGATATAATGGACCAGAAGTTAAAATAAACAAATTTTCTATTGGCCCCTTTTGAATGCATTCTTCAAGAGATGTTTTTCTGGTCAATATTGTTGACACACCTTTATTATTCTCTAAATTAAAGCCAACATGTATTCTTGGTTTTCTTAAATCAAGGTCAACAAGAAGAACCTTTTTATTACGATAGGTAAAAATTCCTGCCAAATTTATTGATATTAATGTTTTCCCTTCTCCACTAACAGTCGAAGAAATTGCAATGATATTATTTTTTGGTTCCTTTTGCAAAAATTCTATAGTTGCTCTACAGTTTCTGAACGATTCACTAAATATTGAGTTGGGTTTAACATTAATAAGCAATTGCGAATGTGTAAGTTTATACTTGTATAAAGGTATAATACCTAATATTTTTGCATCGGTATAATCCTGAATTTCGCTTATAGTTGTTATTTCTGAAAAAAGTAAATATCTTAAAAAAATCAATATAACACTTAACATCAACGACATGCCTATGCCAATTGCAATAGCTTGATTTTTTTTTGGCGATACTGGCTCTGTTGGAACATTTGTACTTTGAAGTATAGTAGCATAACTTATGTTGCCAGCTTGCGTTATTAAATATTCCGACTTTTTTTCTAAAAGCTTATTATAATAACCAAGATTTACTTCATACAAACGTTTTAATCTTAAATACTCTAAATCTTCAGATTTTATTATTTCGTCTTTTGTTGCAACTTGATTCTTTTTCTTTACTAATAAATCTTTTTTTTCTTGTAATCTCTCAAATGAATATTTAATTAAATCTTTAATGGCTTTGATATACTCGTTTACTTGCTTTTCCATATTTGAATACTCAAGACTTGATTTAGTAAATTTTGTAAGTAATAAATTTTTTTGTTCTTCTAATTGTTGAACCTTTGTCAATAATGAAATAAGAGAAGCATTATTTATCCAGGATGACAAAACAACAAGTTCGTATAAATTTATATGGTCCTTATTAACTGCATCAAGAACCTTTTTTAGTCCATATTCTTCTATTTCTATATTTGTAAGTTGATTATTAATTTCAACTAAAATATTATCTGTACCTCTATTAATCTTTTGCTCAACAATATTGTTAGAAATTTTATACTTGAAAATTTCATTCTCCAAACTATCAACAATGTTATAAATATAAGCAATTTGTTTTTCTAAAAATTCAAGAATTTTTTTTGCACTTTCATTTTTCTTCTCTACGTCGTATAAAATAAATTCTTGAGCAATTTTTTGTGGTATTTCAGCGGCTTTTATAGGATTTTTGTCGTTAAATGTTATTGCAATAGTATTGGCCTCTGAATTTATAACACTTATAGAAAGAGACCTAAAATATTCCTGTATTACCGAAATTGTATCTCTGATAATAAAAAAATAATAATTTTCTTTAATTTTACTATTTTGTTCTTTAATTGCTTCAAAATTTTTTATATTAATCTTAAACCTTAAACCTGAGATTGAATCCCAGGCTCCGGCTATAATTTTTTTTTCTTTTTCTTCACTACCAACCAAGTACTTTACTATAATTTTATTATCTTCAAAAAAAACATAAATTGGTTTATTATAAATTAAATTATTCGTAACAATATGTTCCACAATGAATGGAGAAGTTTTGTATAGTTCGTAAGATAAAAAAGTTCCTTGAGAATAATAAGATGTGAAAAGTGGAAGCTTAGAAAATACTCTTTTTAAAAATTCTGGCGATTTAAGTAATTCTACAATTTGTGAAAGATTCACTTCTTCTTTCTGAGATACCAAATCTCCAATTACTTTACTCTTTTCTTCTTCTTTAATTTGTATAATTGCAGTTGATGTATATATTGGTGCTGTGTACCTAAGATACAAAAAAACTCCAATTAATGAAAATAAAAAGAAAATACCAATTAAAATTAATGACTTTTTCACTACAAGCCAAAGAATGTACGGATCAAATTTGTCGTTAATAATAGGTATGTTCTTTCTTTCAGTAGCCATGTTTACTTAATAAAAATAGTATAAATTAAAATAGCTGTAGTTAATAAATTCAAATAAGGAGTTATTTCATTTAACATACGTGTTGCCCAAAGTGGACGACGTTCTACATATATTATATCGTTTGGTTCCAGATTGAAGTTTGCATTTTTCATTTGATTAATGTTGTTTAAGTTAAAAATATATATTTGTGGATTATTTAATGAACCTCTTATAAGTTTAATTTTATATGATTTTGAAAAGTCGCTTATGCCTCCTGCTTCGGCAAGTGCTTCTATAAGCGAAATATTTTCATTAGTAAAGTTTATTATCTTTCCGGAAGAAGCACCGCTGTTAAAAACAATCACTTTTTTATTGGTAACTCTGATCTTTACAAAAGGCTCAAGAATATATCGACTATATATTTTTTGCAATGTATCTTCTGCTTGTCTTATAGTAAGATTACTCAAATTAATCCTTCCTATTATTGGTAACTTTACTTTTCCATCATATTCAATATCATATTCAATACCTTGAGTTCCTTGCTGGGTTTGATTAAATTCAATTAGCTGACTTCCATTATTATAAAAAATTTTTATATCTAACTTATCGTAAGGCTTTAATCTATATTCTTGTGTTTCAGTTGTTTTAAATTCTGAAAATTTATAATCGGCAGGAGTTCTAAACATTTCATTGGGGGCTAACACTTTGCAAGAATACAAAAATAGAATAAAATAAGTAGATAGTATTAGTTGTGTTAATATGCATATAAAACATCGCTTTAAAAAAAATTTTATATTTTTAAAAATTATATTCACTTACTTTGCATTATAAAAGTACAAAATAAACAAAAATTATTTTACTTGGCAAAAGTTCTTTTGCTTATCAAAAATAATACCTTTTTCCGAAAGTAATGTTTCATATAAATTAGTCATATTTTTAACAAGATTTTCATAAGAAAAAGTATTATATATAAAGCTTCTTGAAAATACCGATAATTGGTATCTTAAACCATCATCATTGATTAAAAGTAATAATTTTTCTAAAAAATCATCAACATTATTGGGTGAACAGAGTAATGCAGTTTTATTTTCTAACACAATATCTTTAATACCCCCAACATTAGTAGCAACTATAGGAACTCCGGCAGCTTGCGCTTCTATTAAGCAAACAGGCGTTCCTTCGTTTAAGGAGGTAAGAGCAACAATATCGGTTGAACAATATAATTCGTCTATTTCCTTTACCCAACTTAAAAACTTAATATCGAAATCATCATTTACATCTCCATTTAATGAAACTCTTAACCCCAATGATTTTGCATAATTAATTAAATTTCCTTTTTCGCTTCCATCTCCAGCAATAATAGCTTTTATCTTTTTAGTTGTACGTTGTTTAGCCTTTGCTATTGCATTAATAAACATGTAATGATTTTTAACTGGAACCAAACGGCCTATAGTAGATATAATAATGTCGGAATTTTTAATATTGTATTTCTGCCTAAATGAAATTCTTTTTATATCTTTAGGCTCAGTAAATTTTGATAAATTAAATCCTAAAGGGATAATTTTTACCTTATTTGCTGGAGCTATTTTATATACTTCTGTTAAATCGAATTTTTGTTGTTTGCTTAAAGCTATTATTGCATCGCTTTTAGACGCAAGATATCTTTCGATTTTTATAAAAAATTTTGTTTTTCCTTTGCCAAAATATGAATGAAACACATGACCATGAAAAGTATGCACTATTACAGGTACCTTCATTCTTATGGCAGCTAATCTTCCTATGGCACCTGCTTTCGAAGCATGGGTGTGTACAATATGTGGGTTAAATTTTTTTATTATGTTCACGATCTTCCTATAAGCCATTATATCATTGTAAGGTTTAATATCTCTTACCAATTCCGGAATAACAACAGCATGAATTCCAAGTTGTTCTAAAATATATCGTGAACTTTCTTCGTCATCTTCATGAATACCACCAATTAAAAGAGTTTTATACTTTTTTGGTAAATAAGCTGTTAAGTATGCAGCATTGTATGTAGGCCCTCCAATATTAAAACGATTTATTATTCGTAAAACTCTTATCATAAATCTTTATCATCGTGTAGTAATACGATTACATTGTCAATATTGTTTTACATTTTTTGTTAAATATCGAAGTCACACGACGAAATATTATTTTTTTTACACCAATACAAAAATATAAATAAACTAAATACTATCAAAGGAGTATCTTTAACATTTTTAGAATATAACCTATTTTTAATTTGATTAATATATTCTTCATTTAAAATTTTTAAATTTTCAATGTATTTTTCATTTAGTAGATCGTCGACATATGTTTTAAGTGGGCGAGTAAGCCAGTCTTTTAATGGTACTTCAAATCCATGCTTGGGTTTTCGAAGGGTATGTTCAGGTAACAACTTTCCAAAAACCTTACGTAATATCCATTTACTTTTTTTATTAATCTTAAGATAATCAGGAAGGATTTTAGCAAATTCTACTATTCTATAATCTACAAGCGGACAACGAATTTCAAAGCCATTTATAGCAGATGCTATATCAGATTTTACTAACATATCATTCGGTAAAACTAAATCTATATCATTTAACAAAATATTATTTAAAGTATTTGGATCATACTTTAAATATTTTGTATAATCAAAGTTTAATTTTTTAACAAATACCTGATCTGCAAAATAATTAATAGAAGCAAGATAAAGGTATCTTTCGTACGAATTCATTTTGTAAGCTTTAATTAATTTCTGTAATTGTCGTATTCTATTTAATACTTTATTGCTTCTTTCGGCTGGAAGACAATTAATTAAGGGAGAAAAAATTCCAAGAACCTTCAGATAAATATTGAATTTTTTTATATAATAAAATGCTTTATGTTTATAATAACCAGCAAATAATTCATCGCCGCCATCACCAGTAAGAGCTACTTTAATTATATTTTTTACATTTCTTACAAGAGAAATAAGAGCAATAACAGAGCTATCGGCATATGGCTCGTCAATATAATTTAGGAAATCAAATAAACTCTGAAATAATTCATCTTCAGTTATTTCTATAATAACATGATCGGTATTTAAAAACTTAGCAACACATAAAGCATCGAAGGTTTCGTCGTATATTTTTCTTGATCTAAAAGAAACATTAAATGTTTTAAGTTTAGTATATTGGTTAGCAATAGCAGCAATTATACTTGAATCTAAACCTCCGCTCAAAAAACAACCTACTGGCACGTCGGAAATAAGATGTTCTCTTACAGATTGATGAACAATTAGTTCAAATTGTTTAAATAATTCTTCTTGACTTACTGAAAAATCAGCCTCCGATTTATTATAATATGATTTTTCTACTACTTTTTTATCTTTTACTTCAATATAATGATATGGCAAAAGTTTTTTAATTTCTTTATAAATTGTAAATGGTGCAGGTATGTAGCTAAATTGAAAATAATAATATAAACTTTCAATATCAATTTTGAATTTTTCGTTTCTTAATATTCGTAATATTGCTTTTATTTCCGACGAAAAAATTAAGTAATTAGAAGTCTGATAGTAAAATAATGGTTTTACGCCATAACGATCGCGTACTATAATCAATTTATTTTCGGCCTTATTGTATACAACAAAAGCATAGTCACCAATTATTTTATTCAATATATTTTTTTCTTCTTTTATAAAATATTTTAATAATACTTCTGTATCGGAGTTAGAAAAAAAATTTATATTTTGTTTTAACAAATAATTTTTTATTTCCAAAAAATTATAAATTTCGCCATTAAGAATAATTATAAAATTATTAGTTTCATCGAACATTGGCTGATTAGCCTTCTCAGAAGTATCTATTATGGCCAAACGGGTATGGCCTAACCATACATTTTCGCCGAAGTAATATCCAACATTATTTGGCCCTCTTTGCCTTAATAATTTTAAGCCTTCAATAAAATCTTCGGCAGATATATTAGAGCATTGCTCAAAAAAATAAATTCCTAAAATACCACACATAATTAATCATCAGGATTAAACATAGGCGACCATGGTGGAAGCTTTATTGGTTTTAGTGAATACATTTCAATTACGCTTTTAGGTAGATATTTTTTATTTACCACAAGACGAAAAGAATACTCGTTAAACCATTCGTCGGTAATTACCAACATACCATTATATCCACTTGATTGCCCCCAACTATTTTCTACGAGCCATCGAAGTGGTTTATCGTTTAAGTCGGTATCTACTCCTATCAATGTCATGGCATGAGAAGAGCCGCTTTCAAAAGTCTCAATTCTTGCCCTTTTATCCATCTTAAAATCAATATTTAAAAGTGAAGAAAAATCAAAATTTTGCAACGATAAATAGCCCTTATCACTATTAAGCATTTTAGCCACATCGCAAGAATAGTATAAAGGTTGCTTATCTTTCAATGAATTTATAGCATATTTTTTCAAGGAATCAATTGGCAAATTTAAATATATCCAATTTTTACCTTCCACAGTATTTCTGTCGTATTCTATCTCGTATGTTTTATAATATTCCATAGAAGGATCATTCATTAACAACACATAATCGTCGGCTTTAAATTCGTCAAAAACTTCTTTCATAAACGTCAATGGAGTATATTTCTTAGGGCCAACTATTTTATTATCTTTCGTAGTATATGTATATTCAAATTCAGTTGGTGGAATACCTAAAAAATAAACAAGTATTTTATGAACCTCCTTTAACATTTCGAACTTTCTTTCTCTTAATTTCTCTTTGCTTGCTTTATTATTATACATTTTTCTAATTTCATATATATACTCTCTAATTTTATAGGACAATATTCTAATAATATCTTTTGTGTTTTCGCTATGCCAAGTTTCAAGCATGACATCTTTAGGTACAATTCCATACTTTAATATTAGGTTAATAAAAGAATTCCATACTCCCCCATCACTAATAGGATTTCTATATAACCATTCAATAATTCGGTCGTCTTTTGGTCTATCAGCAGTCTCTATTGCAATTTCAATAGCAAAATTTGCCTTTTCAAGTAAATCATAAAAATATAAATAAGATGTACTGAATTCAAAATTATTAACATTTAATTTCTCAGCTATTTTGCTTCTGAATACATTTAATGAAGCAAACATCCAACAGCGACCTGATTTTTTTTGATCAGTTATTCCTGCTGGATTTACTTTGTACTTAAAATTATAATTAAGGTTATTTAACTGAGCCCTATCTAATGTTAATTTATTTAATTCGTTATTTGACACAGCATTTATAAGCGCCTTAGTCGTTTTATCTAACTTTAATGAATTATTCCAATTTTCTATAATTGAAAAACTTATTTCTTTTTGAGAAAAACTTTTGAAAACTAAAAAAATTAAGGCTAAAAAAAATTCCTCTTTTTTCATTTTTTTGCAAAATTAATTATTAAGGTAATAAAAATAAAAAACTAAAATACTAAAACTTTTATTTTTACACATCTTTTAAATATCTTTACCAAAAAATTTCATATGACTCTCATTGCAAACCCCATTTACGACGTCGTTTTTAAGTATTTAATGGAAAACAACAAAGTTGCTAAACTTCTCTTATCGGACCTTACTGGTCTCAACATCGTCTCGCTCGAATTACAACCTCAAGAATACACTGCAAGGCCAGAAACGGCAAGTGTGATAATATACCGAATGGACTTCAAAGCAAAAGTCAGAGACAAACAAGGCAACAAAAAACTCGTTTTAATAGAAATACAGAAAGCTAAATTCTTTACCGATATTATTCGCTTTCGTAAGTACCTTGGAGAACAGTATGCTCACCCATCGAACGTTATTGAAAAAGGCAACAAGAAAGTAGGTATACCAATAATAACCATATACTTTATAGGTTACAAGTTAGATAGCAACATAGAAGTACCTATAATAAGGGTGGCTCGTCAGATACTTGACAACACCACAAAGGAAGTGTTAGACGTTAAGG
>JAOAFV010000007.1 GCA_026416095.1 Bacteroidales bacterium
GCTATCTTAATGTTGAAAGTAACTGAATCTTTTTGCTCTTCTTGTGATGTTAGTACTAAAGGAAATAGTACGAATAAAACTAAAAAATTCATTTTATGTAATATACTTTTTGTAAAATTCGTAACATAACATACTATAAACGTAGGAATCGTAAAATTTATTATTTATTAAAAAATTTTCTCTTAATTTTCCTTCATAAACAAAACCAAACTTTTCATAAAATTTGATGCTTCTAATGTTATCAATATGAATTTGAACTTCTACTCTGTGCAGTTTTTCAGAGAAAAAAGCATGAGTAAGCAATTCTTTTAATGCTTCTTGCATTAGACCTTTTCCCCAATATTTTTTGTTTAATATACATCCATTAAAAGCAAATTTATGTTTAAAATCAACAGTTAATGAAATATCGCCAATATACTTTTTGTCGTTTCTGTAATACAATGCCCATATGTAAAAGTTATTTTTATTTAAATACTTTTGAAACTGTTCTAAAAGCTCATTGTAAGAATTAACAACATCGATTCCACTATAACAAAGCACTTCATTATCAGAATAAAATTCGAGAGCATCTTGGGCAATATTATTAATATTGTCGTAGTTACACAACTCGAGAATAAGATTTTTAGTGTAACAATTATAATTAAACATTATCTTTTTTTATTTTCTCGATAATATAATTTTTTATATGCATTAATACTTCTTTGCTTTTATTCATTTCATTTCCTGTACATGTAGCAAAGAACTTTTGACCACCACCACCTCCACCAATAATTTTTGATAATTCTTTAGCTATTAGCGATGCATCTAAATTATTGTATAAACGGAGTAAATTGTCGCTAATACTTAAAAAAACGAATATCTTATTTTCTTCTTTTGTTACTAATGCTACAAATGAATTCTCAATAACATTTCTTAATCTTAAAGCAATATCTTTAGCTTTATTCGCATCTTCTATTTCGATTTCTTTAATTAAAACATTTATATCATTATAACTTTCAAATGAATTTTTCAATTCGTTTTCAATTCCAATAATTTTTTTATTTAATAAGATTTCATATTTTTTTTGTAACGACTTAAAATTTTCGCGTAAGTTTGTTAAAGCTATTAAAATATCTTTTGGTCTTCCCAATGCTTCAGAAACTTCTTCCATTTTTTGTTTATAAGAATTAAGATATTCAAAAGCAGTAAAATTAGTAATAGCTTCTATTCTTCTAATACCAGAAGCAATTGCTTGTTCAGAAACAATTTTAAATAAGCCTATTTCAGCCGTATTTTTTGCATGAGTGCCACCACATAATTCAATAGTTGGACCAAAACTAACAACTCTTACTTCTTTACCATATTTTTCGCCAAATAGGGCTATTGCCCCCATTTTGATAGCATCTTCGAAAGGCATGTTTCTGTATTCATTTAATGCATAGGCATTCCATATAAGATTATTAACTTCTTTTTCTACCGCATAAATTTCACTTTCTTTTAATTTCTGAAAGTGAGAAAAGTCGAATCTTAAATAATCTGGATGCACAAGCGAACCTTTTTGTTCTACATGACGACCAAGAATTTTTCTCAAAGAATAATGTAATAAGTGAGTAGCAGTATGATTATGTTGCGTTCTTTTTCGTAAATCTTCATCTACTTGTAATATAAATTGCTTAGTTAAGTTTTTAGGTAATGTTTCAACAACGTGAATTGTTAGATCATACTCTTTAATAGTATCTATTACTCTAACTTTTTCGTTATCTGCCGAGATTAGCCACCCTTTATCACCAACTTGGCCTCCACTTTCGGCATAAAATGGGGTAACATCGAAAACCAGATGATATAAAGTTTTTCCCTTATAAGTAACAGTTCTATACCTGGTTAAATTAGACTCCGCAACAAGTGTATCGTATCCAACAAATTTAACAGTTTCCGAGTTATTAATAATATTCCAACTGCTCGCAGTAAACAATGAAGCTTTTCTTGATCTTTCTTTTTGAATTTCTAAACATCTTTCATATTCATTTAAATCTACTTTAAGGTTGTCTTCTTTAGCAAGTAAATTGGTAAGATCTATTGGGAAACCGTATGTATCGTATAAATCAAAAGCAAACTTACCAGAAATTGTTTTAGTTTTTTCAAGTTCTGCTTTGTTTTCAATAATATACATTTCATATCTTTTTAAGCCATTTTCTAGCGTTTTAATGAATAAACCTTCTTCTTCACAAATAATTTTTTCTATTAAATTTTGCTTTTCTTTGATTTCAGGAAAATAATCGGAGACGGTGTTTGCTAACGTCCCAACAAGCTTATAAATGAAAGGTTCGTTTTGATTCAGATAAGAATATGCATATCGCACAGCACGTCTTAGTATTCTTCTTATTACGTATCCTGCGCCGGTATTAGAAGGTAGTTGTCCATCTGCAATAGTAAAAGAAACAGCTCTTAAATGATCGGCAATTACTCGAAATGCTATATCTTTTTTACTATCTTCACCATAATTTATGTTACAAATACTTTCAATTTTTTTTATGATAGGTATAAAGAGATCGGTTTCGTAATTTGAGCGTTTATTTTGTACTATCATACATAATCTTTCAAAACCCATTCCCGTATCAACATGTTTATTAGGTAATAAAGTAAGAGACTGATCGCTATTTCTGTTATATTGTATAAACACAAGGTTCCATATTTCAATTACATTAGGATTCCCTTTATTAATTAATAAAAAACCTGGTATTTCTTTTTTCTCCTGTTCGCTACGCATATCTATATGAATTTCTGTGCAAGGGCCACATGGTCCGGTTTCACCCATTTCCCAAAAGTTATCTTTTCTCGATCCTTTAATAATTCTTTCCTTAGGCAAGAACATTTCCCATATTTTTTTTGCTTCAATATCGGCCGATAAATTATCATCACCTTCAAAATATGTAACATATAAAGAATCTTTATCTATTCTTAAAACTTCGGTAAGATATTCCCACGCCCATTCAATAGCTTCACGTTTAAAGTAATCTCCAAACGACCAATTACCCAACATTTCAAACATAGTATGGTGATAAGTATCAATACCTACTTCTTCTAAATCATTATGTTTCCCCGATACTCTTAAACATTTTTGTGAATTTACAGCACGCTTGTAATCTACTTGTTTATATCCCAGAAAAACATCCTTAAATTGATTCATGCCTGCATTAGTAAACATCAAAGTAGGATCGTTTTTTACTACTATGGGCGAGGGAGGAATAAACTTATGTCCTTTCCTTTCGAAAAAACTTATAAAATTCTTTCTTAATTCACCTGATGTCATTATTTTTTTTTTTTTTGCAAAAATAAATAATAATTTTCAGTACACTTATGCTTTTTATTTTTTTAAAAAAAAACCTATTTTTGAAAGCTAAAAATTTTTTATTATTATGAAATCAATTTCATTTATTGTTTTATGTATTTCTTTTTTTAAATTAAGTGCTCAACTTATAATTTTCGAAAATTTTGATTCTTATAATGCGAATCAAAAATTTGTACAACAGGCAGGAAATCCTTGGACAACATGGAGTAATGCCCCAGGTAGTAATGAAGATCCTATTGTGTCTTCCACTCAATCGTATAGTAATCCAAACTCAGTTTATATTCAAAATAACAACGATTTGGTTTTAAAATTAGGTGGCTTAACTACAGGACGGTATTCTATTTCTTTTAAAATTTTTGTTGAAAACAACAAGCTCGGTTATTTTAATATTCTCAACAGTTTTGCAGGTAATAATAGCGTGTGGGCATTTCAAGGATATTTTAAAAATAATGGTTATTTTGTTATTGATGCTGGTGCAGCTTCTGCAGATAGTATTACATTTACAAATAATACGTGGCATACCATAAATATTGTTGTAGATTTAACCGACGATATTGCAAGTATAACCTTCAATGGTCAATTTTTTTATGCATGGAAATTTAGTAGTGGTACTTTTGGAAATGGTAACTTAAAAAAGTTAGATGGAGTTAACTTTTACGGTTGGTATGAAGGAGGATTAAATTCTGGATATTATGTAGATAATGTAAAGGTAGAACAAATAACAGCACCAGAAGCACCAACTAACTTTACAGCAACTCTTCAACCTAATAATGAAGATGTATTATTAACTTGGAGTGCACCATCCATAATTCCCGATGCATATGTAATTACTAAAAATAACAAAATTTTAGGCGTATATGCTAACAATCAAACTCAAATTACTGATATACATGTTTACCCAAATAATTACACATATAAGCTGTTTTCCTTTACATCTACTCATGGGCTTTCACACCCAGACAGTGCAATAATTACAGTTCCAGGAGGCGTAACTAGAAACCTGGCTTTATTTGAAATAGGTACAGCTACGTGGTGCACATATTGTCCGAGTGCAGCTATGGCCGAAAATACCATGACTAGTAATAACGATCCCGTTGCAATAATAAACTACCATGTTAGCGATAATTATTCTAATTCCGATGGCAATATAAGATTATCGTACTATAACTTAGAAGGGACACCAACTGCATGGTGCGATGGCGTGTTATCTATGGAGGGAGGAAGTATAAATCAATCGTTATATCCTTATTATTCTCAAATGTTTCAGCAACGTATACCCATTCCTTCTACTCATTCAATAAATTTAATAGTGACTCAACAAGGATTGAATCAATACGAAGCAAATATTACAGTTATACAAAATAGTAATTATTTTAACTCAGGTTTAAAATTATTCACTGTTTTGACCGAAAGTAATATCAACCAAAATTGGCAAAATCAAACAAAACTTCATCATGTGTGTAGAAAAATTTACCCAAATGGCAACGGAGCTTCATTAGATTTTACTTCAAGTAATTCTCAAAATTTTACATTTAACATATCCACTAGTGGTTTTATTGCTAATAATTGCGAACTTGTTGTATTTGTTCAACATATTCCTTCTTTCGAAGTAACTCAAACAGTTAAATTTTCTTTATCAAATGCTACAATAATACCTAATAATAATACAGAACTTATTGACATAGTACCCACCTTTACAAAAGATTACATTTACATTAAAAACGCCACTAACAAACAAATTACAGTTAAAGATGTTATCGGAAATGTTCTACATGCTACAAAAGCTACATCTAACTTTTATCCCATAGATTTGAGTAAAAATAAGAACGGTGTATATTTTATTAACATAGAAAATTATAATAAATCTTTTAAAGTAATTTTAGCAAAATAAAAAATTATAAATTTGTTTTTTAAATAATTTATATTGGACAGATTTCTCCTTATTGAAAAGTTGAATCTTACTTATAAAAGTATTCAGAAAAGGGCCTTTAAAGAAATGGAAGTAATTTAAATCCAGTTTTCCTTATTATTTAGTGATATTGACAACTTATCATCAAATTCATAAAAAATCTAATAATACGCGAAAAACATTTTTCAAAAATTCAAAAATCCTAGTCTATTAAAAGTAAAATTAATGTAATTTAAAACATTTTTAGTATTGTAAAATAATATTTTTATTTATCACTGGTTTAAAAATGTTACAATCCATTCTCTCACAAAAACCCATAATAGAAGAACAAAAAAGATAGTAGATAAGCAAAATATTGGGTTACAAGATCATAGTAACGAAATAACTCGTCTACGTGACGAAATAAGAAAGCAACGTGATATTATTTAAAAAATAAAAAGAGACCATTGCCAACACTTTTGCAAAGGCTTCTTAGTATTTTGGAAAATATTGATTTTTAATTATTTTTAATTGGAAAAAATAATTTTTAGATCGTTTTGCAATGGTCTTAAAAAGAATTTTTACACAACGAGTTAAAGTCGAGCATTACTTATGCAAAGCGCATACAGGAGGCGGTATTACCGAGCCGCGAAGTTGGCAAAAGCATAAAACGCCCGCATTTTATAATGTTTAATCCAAAAGATGTAGTATCGGGCGATTTTTACTGGTTTGCCGAGATTGGCAATGTAGAAGTGTATGCCGTTGCCGACTGCACAGGACATGGCGTACCCGGTGGTTTTATGAGCATGCTTGGCATCGCTTTGCTTAACGAAATAGTGCGAAAAAAAGAGATAACACAGGCAAATCAAGTATTAAACGAGTTACGTAAAGAGATAATTTTGGCATTAAAGCAACGAGGAGCCGAAAGCGAACAAAAAGATGGTATGGATATATCGTTATTAGTAATAGAAAACGACAAAGGCGTATGCCAATGGGCAGGGGCAAATAACCCGTTGTATATTGTAACCAACAACATGCAACAAGCAGCATTACTTGTTGAAACTCAAACTCAAAACTCTTCAAATAAGCCATCTATTGCATATTACACAAAAGAAACAGAAACACACACATATACACTTATAGAACTTAACCCCGATAATATGCCTATTGCTATT
>JAOAFV010000038.1 GCA_026416095.1 Bacteroidales bacterium
GCATTTGTTAATTTTTCTTCTGAAACATACTCTTTTTTTGAAATTCTAAATCCGTTTTCAACAAAAAATTTATAATATTCAATAGAATCGGGATATTTAGTTAAATACTCCAAATATTTTTCATTACCTAATGCTTGTTTAGCTTTAAGTTCTGCCGTTTGGCTATTTAATAGTAAAGGAAAAATTAAAAAAACAATTATAAAATTTTTCATATGAAATTTTTAAAGTAGACGAACACTCATTAATTAGGTTGCTTTTTTTTAACTATTTTATCATAATTTTATTCTCTTTCGTTGTTGCTTTTAAAACAACTGAAATCTTTTTAAAGCAAAATATTATGTTACAAAATTGTTTCTTAAATTTATAAAAACATTTTGAATTCACATTTTATTTTTTAAATGCACTTTATAAGTCCTCTTCATTTTCTATAAACTTTATACCTAATTTCTCGAGTTTTTCCAAGATTGGTATATATAAATTGGGTGTAACAGGCACATGGATGCCTGGTTCATTAAATTCACCTTTCATAAGCATTTCTACTGCAAAAGCTGTGGGCATTCCTACTGTAATAGCCATTGCTGTGTCTTTTTCGTCTTTACCAATTACAACAAGCGATGATGTTATCTTTTTCTTTTTTTTATTAAGTTCGTAAATAAAAACATGTTGCATTACTATCATGTCTTTATCTCCAGGCTCAAGTTTCCATTTTTGTTCAAGTAAATTTTGTAATATTTGAGCAGGTGTGGCTTCTTTTAAATTAATAGGTTTTTTTTCGAATATACCTGTAAATTTGAGGAGATTCATTTCTTCAGAGTCCATTTTAATATTAAATAGCTTACATATTTTTTCCTCAACAGTAAGGTTTTCGTGATAAGGTAAGTACATGTTTATAAAATCGCGATATGTTAATTTTTCAAGTCCTTCGACATTATATGTATTGTCGGTCAAACCTAATTGAACAAAAATATCCCATGCACTACAATAAGGAGGCCTGCGCAATGTGCCTCTGAACAAAGTAGGAATGCCCTCAATTCCATATAACTTTTCGTAAATAAGTGAATCGCGATTAGCGTAAACATCGAATTCGCCATAATCAAGAACCTTTATTCTGTATGTACGTTTAAACAATTGTTGATAAGGAATATACTTAATAGATCCGTTTTCTCTATAGCGAGCAACACCTCCCTGCCCAGCAAGAACAACGTTACGTGGATTCCATGTAAATTTATAATGCCAAGGATTATTATCGCTTTCAGGAGCAATAAGCCCGCCAGTGTTACTATAAAAAGCAAGCAATGTGCCCTCTTTATGTTTAATTTGATCTATTATTTTCATTGCCGACATATGATCGATCCCAGGATCTACACCCAATTCATTTAAAAAAATTAAACCATTACTAATAACATCTTTCTCCATTTCTCGTAATTCTTTTGAAACATACGAAGCAGTTACCATGTGTTTCTTATGTTTAACGCAATACTTTGCAACTATTGGATGCATAAAAGCAGGTACATATGAAATCACAATATCACTATTGGAAATATGTGTTTCGACTTCAGATTCATTATTAACATCGATGCTTATAAAAGAAAGATTTAAAGAATTAGAGAATTTACTTTTTGCTTTTTCAATATCTTTGTCGCCAACTTTAATGTTCCAGTTGTTTTCTTTTCCTCTTTCAGCAAGGTATTTAATCATAGTTGTTGCCGACATCCCCGCACCCAGAATTAATATATCTTTCATAAATTGAAAATTTTTCAAAAATCAAAAAAAAAAAATTAAAAAAAATTACATTTGTTTTCAAGAAATAGTAAAAAAAATACAATGAACAAAAAAAAATTTAACAAGAATAGTATTAAACATAAATCCCTAACTCTACAAAATGAACATTCCAAACCAAACTTCATTCCATATTTAGTAATCTTAATATGTTCTTTTATATTATATGGTAACACTATTTTCAATGATTATGCATTAGACGATGCTATTGTTATCACTCAAAACATTTACACACAAAAAGGCTTAAAAGGAATACCTGAAATTTTATCGAACGAATTTTTCACAGGTTTTTTCAAAGTAAGAAAAGATCTTGTAACAGGTGGACGTTACAGACCTTTTTCGATGATAACTTTTGCCATTGAATACGAATTTTTTGGAAAAAATCCTCACATTAGTCATTTTATTAATGTTTTATTATTTGCTATTCTATGTATTTTCATTTACAAAACAATGGAAAAACTCCTGTATCGTTATAATTATCAAAAAAAGTGGTATTGGAGCATGTCTTTTATAACCACAATAATATATCTTGCTCATCCAATTCATACCGAAGCAGTGGCAAATATTAAAGGAAGAGATGAAATTCTGTCGATGCTCGGATCGATGATGTCATTTTATTACTTAATTAGGTTTACAGAAAATAAAAATAACAAATATTTGATTTATATATTCTTATCATACATAATGGCAATGTTTTCTAAAGAAATAGCAATAACCTTTTTTGCAACAATACCACTTGGCATGTGGTTCTTTTTAAAAGAGCGATTGAAACTTACAATAAAGCCTTTTATGACAATGGCAGCTGCAGCAATAATTTATTTTATAGCTCGACACGAAGTATTATCGGCTCCAAGTATAAAAACTATGCCTGAATTACTTAACGATTCATTTCTGGAAATGAACACATCTCAAAAATATGCAACTATAACTTATACTTTAGGATTGTACATAAAACTCTTATTTATTCCACACCCTCTTACTTACGATTATTATCCGTATCACATACCAATAATGGAGTGGTCGAACTGGCAAGTAATTATATCTCTTTTGACTATATTATTCCTCGGCTTCATTTCTATTATTAAATTTAAACAACAAAATATACTTTCTTATGGTATTTTATTTTATGCTATTTCTTTAGCTCCAGTTTCAAACATATTTTTCCCAGTTGGTACTTTTATGAACGAAAGATTTGTATTCGTTGCTTCGCTTGGTTTTTGCATGATTATGGCATATTTTTTTTCTGAATATTTACCTTTAAAAGTTAATAAGAAGATTATTATTGCTTTATTTTCTATTTTAATTTTACTTTATAGTATTAAGACTTTCACACGTAATTTTGATTGGAAAAACGATTTTACCTTATTCACTCACGATGTAAAAATATCTGTTAACGGCGCAAAAAGTAATTGTTCGGCTGGTGGTAAACTTCTTGAAGAAGCCCAAAAACCCGAAAATGCTGCTAAACGCGAGGAGTATTTAAAACTCTCTTTAAAATATCTTAATCATGCGCTGAAAATTTATCCTCGCTATATTGATGCACTTTTATTGTTGGGTAATGCATACTTTGAATATAACAAAAATTACGATTCTACTATATGGGCTTATTTACAAATCTTAAAGATTAATCCGGAATATGATCTTGTATATTCTAATCTTGATATAATTTTCAGAAATCTTGATAGTGTCGATTATAAAATAAAAGTCTACGAAGAAATATTCAAAATAAATCCTAATAGGTTTGAGGTTAATTACCAGCTTGGAAATTTATATGGAAGATATAAAAACGATTTAAAGAAGGCAAAGTACTTTTTGCATAGAGCCGAAAAAATAAAACCTAACGATCCATCAGTACTGAAGGATCTTGGTGTGGCATATGGCTTTTCGCAACAATTTGATTCTTCGCTTATGTATTTACTAAAGTCTCTTCAATATGAAGATAAAGATCCTCAAACATACATGAACATTGCTGTTACCTATATAAATTTAAAAGATATTGCTAATGCTATCAAATATTACAATATAGCTGTAAGTAAAGACCCAAAAATTAAATCTGAATACTTCGAAAGCTTAAAAATGAACTATGAAAAAAAACTTAAAAAATAAACCTAATAACAAATTAGCAATACCTTTAATAGTCTTAGTTACATTCTTATATTACTTTAACACTATTTTCAACAAGTATGCGTTGGACGACATAGTAGTAATAACAAAAAACAAATTTACACAAAATGGAATAAAAGGTATTTATGATATTTTAACTAACGACATGTTTACAGGTTATTATGGTAAGAAACAAGACCTTGTAAGTGGTAATCGTTATCGCCCTCTACCTATGATAACATTTGCTATCGAAAAAGAATTATTTAATAACAATCCTCATATTAGCCATTTTTTTAATGTTCTTTTATTTGCAGTACTTAATGTTTTATTATTCATTGTTCTAAATAACCTTTTTGAATCACTTAATCAAAATAATGTTTGGTACCTTTCATTTCCGTTTATTGCTACAATTCTATTTGTTTCTCATCCTATACATACCGAAGCAATTGCTAACATTAAAGGAAGAGATGAAATTTTATCTCTTCTATTTTCATTAATTACATTCCATTATTCTTTAAAGTATACTACTTGTCAAAAGAAAAAGTTTCTATTTATTGTTTTTTTATCTTTTATATTTGCAATGTTTTCTAAGGAAATTTCTGCTGTATTTTTATTGTTAATTCCATTATCGTTATGGTTTTTTAGAGAGATTGAAATAAAAAAAATAATAAAAATTTTTTTTGTCTTGCTCATGCCTTTTATAATTTACTTAACTATTAGGGCAATTGTTTTATCGGCACCTTCTGAACATGTTGGTTATAGCAGCTTAATTAATAATTCCTTTTTAGAAATGAATCTTCTACAAAAGTATTCGACAATATTTTATGTCATTGCATTATACATTAAACTTCTTTTTATTCCTTATCCACTAACTTCCGACTATTATCCATATCACGTTCCAATAGTAGAACCTTATCATTTAAGGTTTATTGTTTCTTTTATCTTAATTTGCTTTCTTTTTTATATAACTTTAAAACATTTTAAAAAGAAAAGTGTTTATTCTTTTTCTATAATTTTTTTCTTTGTGGCTATTTTTCCTGTATCAAACATTCTATTTCCAATAGGCACATTTATGAGTGAACGCTTTTTATTTATACCCTCTATAGCATTTTGCATTACAATAGGAAATTTTTATTCTAATTATTTACTGAATAAAATTAAAAATCAGGGAATACCAAAAATTTTAATTTGTTTATTACTCATTATCTATCTTATTATCACTTTGAAACGTAATGAAGAATGGCACGACAATTTCACATTATTTTCAAAAGACATAAAAACTTCAAAAAATAGTGCTTGGGGCAATTTAGTATATGGTTCAGTATTACTGGAAAAAGCCGAGGAAGCTTATAAGAGTAAAGACTCTTTAACTGCTAAAAAATACCTTGAACAATGTTTTCCTTACTTGTACAAAGCTTTAAAAATATATCCCGATTATCTTGAGGCTTACTTACATCTTGGTGCTGCTTATTATTATTACAATAAAAATTACGATTCAATTATTTGGGCATATACTAATGTTGTACGTATCGATAAAAATTACGATTTAGCTTATTGGAATTTTGAAATTGTGTTTAAAAATTATAACGATTACAATAAAATGATTAAAACATATGAAAAATTATTCCAGTATAATCCTCACCGATTTGAGGTGAATTACATGTTAGGCTTTCTGTATGGAAAATATAAAAACGATCTTGAAAAATCGCTTTATTACCTTAACAGGGCATATAGAATAAAAAATAACGATAAGCAATTATTAAAAGACTTAGGAGTTGCTTACGGATTAAAAGCAAAATTCGATTCATCATTGTTCTTTTTTAGAAAATCTATAGTTGCCGACTCTAACGATGCTCAATCATATTTAAATATGGCAATAACTTTCTACAACATTAATTACTTCGACAGTGCTTTATTTTATTACAAAAAAGCTAAACAAAAAAATGCTTCGTTACATGTAGAGAATTTTGAAAAACTGTTACAATAATAATGAGTTTTAAACTTTTAAATAAAAATTTTATTCTTATTGTTATTCTTTCGTTTATTTTTTATGGTAATACAATTTTAAATAATTATGCAGTCGACGATATTGTTGTTATAACAAAAAATTCATATACTCAACAAGGTATAAAAGGGATACCTAAAATACTCACAAACAGCATGTTTGCTGGCTTTTATGGCGAAAAAAAAGATTTTCTAATAGGTGGGCGTTACCGTCCGTTTTCGCAAATTACTTTTGCCATAGAACACGAAATATTTGGAAATAATCCTCATGTAAATCATTTTTTTAATGTATTTTATTTTGCCATTTTAAATGTTGTTTTATTTATACTTTTGTCAAAGTTTAGCAATCACAATGTTAGTTGGTATAAGTCGGTACCTTTAATTGCTACATTGTTATATATTGCTCATCCTATTCATACCGAAGTTGTAGCAAATATTAAAGGTCGAGATGAAATTTTTGCCCTACTTTTTTCATTGCTTACAATGTTATTTTTTCTTAAAAGTATTAAAACATCAAAAGCTACTTATAACTTTTTGGTATTCGTTTTCTTTTTAATTGCACTATTGTCCAAAGAAATTTCTTTAGTATTCCTATTTATTATTCCTTTTAGTATTATTTATTTCGATTTAGGTAACACTAAAACAGTTCTTAAAAAAATTACTCCTTTGTTAGGGGCTACTATTATCTATTTAATACTGCGACATATAGCTTTATCGGACATAAAAAAATTAGAAGGTTATGTTAGCGATTCTTTCATAGAAATGGACGTTTATCAAAAATATTTTACAATTATTTATATAATCTTTTTGTATTTAAAATTACTATTTGTTCCACATCCATTAACTGTGGATTATTATCCTAACAATATTACTCCTGTTAATTATCATGAATTCAGATTTATAATTTCTTTATTTACAATATTATCAGTTTTTATTATAGCACTAATTTCTTTTAAAAAAAATAAAATTGTGTTTTTTTCTATTGTGTTGTTTTTTGCTTTCATTATTCCAGTATCAAACATTTTTTTCCCAATAGGAAGTTTTATGAACGAAAGATTTCTGTTTGTTCCATCAGTTGGTTTTTGCCTTACTATGGCACATTTTTATGTCAATTATTTTTATAATAAAATTAAACATATTTTTGCGAACAGTTTGTTGATAGCTATTATTATCGTATACTTTATAATTACCATTACTCGAAACTTTCAATGGAAAGATAATTATACTCTACTTTCGCACGACATAAAAGTTTCACCAAATAGTGCGTGGGGAAATTATTCTTTTGGGTATACCTTATTAGAGAAAGCCGAGAAATTAAGCGATTCTCTCATTAGAGCTCAATTGTTACAAAAGTCAATTTATCATCTGAAAAAAGCAACAGAAATATCTCCTACTTCAATAGAATCGTATTTTATGTTAGCAGGAGCTTATTATTATTACAATAAAAATTTTGATTCCATTGTTTGGGCCTACAAAAAAATTTTACTTATTGATAACAACAACAACGACGTATATAAAAACTTAGAAGCTATGCTTGCTTCGTGTAAAAATACTGATTTTATTTTAAAAACTTATCAAGACCTCTTTAACATAAACCCAAATAGATTTGAAGTCAATCACATGCTTGGATTTTTGTATGGCAAATATAAAAACGACATAAATAAATCGTTGTTCTTTCTTAACAGAGCATACAAACTTAAAAATAACGATATACAAGTACTTAAAGACTTAGGAGTTGCTTATGCTATTGCTGGTAATTACGATTCTTCTTTGTATTTTTTATTTAAGGCATTAAATGCCGATACAAACGATGCTCAGTTGTATCTTAATATTGCTGTTACATATTACCATAAGAAAAGTTATGATTTAGCTTTAAAATATTATAACTTTGCAAAGAAAAAAAATAGTAAAATTTTTCTCGAAAATTTTGAAAAACTTTTTATTAAATGAAATTAAACGAACTTACCGCTATATCTACCATAGATGGTAGGTATAGAGATAAACTAAAAGAATTAAGCCAATATTTTAGTGAGTTTGCGTTAATCAAAAAAAGATTGTATGTCGAAGTATTATACATTATTGAACTAAGCAAATTAAATTTAAAAGGTTTTGAAAATTTACCTCAAAACTTTAATGAAGATGTTTATAATATATTTTTGAAATTTAATATCACCGAAGCAAAAAAAATAAAAGAAATCGAAAAAAAAACAAATCACGATGTAAAATCTATTGAATACTACATACGAGAAAAATTTGATCAACTCAAACTAGATAAATATAAAGAATATATACACTTTGGCTTAACATCACAAGATATTAATAATACTGCTATACCATTACTTTTAAAAGAGTTTATAGAAAAAATATATAAAAAACTATTAAAAGACCTATTAATTGCTTTTGAAAAAATATCGGAAGAAACAAAAGATATTACAATGCTATCACATACACATGGTCAACCAGCCTCTCCCACAAAAATGGGGAAAGAAATAGAAGTATTCATTGAACGACTTCAAAATCAAATAGTTTTATTAAATCAAGTACCTATTTGTGCTAAATTTGGCGGAGCTATAGGTAATTTTAATGCCCATTATGCTGCTTACCCCGAAATAGATTGGCATAAGTTTGCTGATTATTTTGTTGAAACTATTCTTGGACTAAAACGATACAAAAAAACTACTCAAATTGAACATTACGATAATCTAGCTGCTCTTTTCGATAATATTCGCAGAATAAACGTTATTCTTATCGATTTTTGTCGCGATATGTGGCTATACATTTCTATGGACTATTTTAAACAAAAAGCCATCAAAAATGAAGTAGGTTCATCTACAATGCCTCATAAAATAAATCCTATTGATTTTGAAAACGCTGAAGGCAATTTGATGTATGCAAATGCCATTTTAGATTTTCTTTCAAACAAATTACCAATTTCAAGGCTTCAGCGCGATTTAACCGATTCTACTGTTATTCGTAACATTGGTATACCCCTGGCACATTCTATACTCGCTTATAAAAATATTATAAAAGGTATATCTAAACTTCAAATAAATCGTAATAAAATAATAGAAGATTTAAAAAATAATTGGGTTGTTGTTACTGAAGCAATTCAAACAATTTTAAGACGCGAAAATTACCCTAATGCTTACGAAGAACTAAAATTACTTTCACGTAAATCTGAGAAGATAACAAAAAAAGATATTCTTAGGTTTATTAATAAACTAAAAGTTAATAAAAAAGTAAAAAACGAATTAAAAAAAATAACACCTTTCAACTATACGGGAAAGTAATGAAACACATTTTCATATTACTTAAGTTTGTTAAAAAATATTGGATTAAAGCTTTGTTAAATGGTATATTTAATATTTTAGGCTCTTTATTTGGGCTTTTCAGTTTAACAATGGCAATTCCTTTTCTTGGTATTCTATTTGGCACCCAAGATAGAGTTTACAATGCAGTACCTTTTGAACTTTCTTATAAAAGTATTCAACATAATTTCAATTATTTTCTTACTCAACAAATTGAGAAACATGGAGAAGCACATGCTTTATTAATAATCGCAATAATTGTAGTTATAACTTCGTTTCTTAAAAATGCATGTGTTTTTACTGCCAATTATTTTATGGCACCAATAAGGAATGGAGTAATACAAGATATAAGAAATCGTCTTTACAGAAAAATATTACAACTACCTTTATCTTACTTTACTAATGAAAAAAAAGGAGATATTATAACACGAATGTCGAACGATGTACAGGAAATAGAATGGAGTATTATGAGTTCAATAGAACTTATTATAAGAGATCCTATTACCATTTTAATTTACCTTACTACACTTTTAATTATGAGTTATCAATTAACACTATTTGCTCTTGTGTTAATACCTCTAAGTACGTTGTTAATTGGGAGAGTAGGAAGAACCTTACGTAGTCAATCGGGGCACGGGCAAAGACGAATTGGAAACATAGTAAGTGTAGTAGAGGAAACATTAAATGGCATAAAAATCATAAAAGCATTTAATGCCGAAGAAAAAATGAGACGACGTTTTGAACATATGAACAATTTTTATACACAACTAATGAACAAAGTATTTCGCCGTCGATATCTTGCTTCTCCTTTAAGCGAATTTTTGGGAACAGTTGTTTTGGTTATCATAATGTACTTTGGAGGATCTTTAGTTTTAAATAACCAAACAAACATGAGCTCACAACAATTTATAGCATACCTTATAATATTTTCGCAAGTAATAAACCCGGCAAAAGCGTTATCGCAAGCTTATTACAATATTCAAAAAGGAGCTGCTTCATACGATAGGATAAAAAAAATACTTGATGCAGACATTATAATTTATGAAGACCCTAATGCTATCGAAAAAACTTCTTTCGATAAGGAAATAGAATTTAGAAATGTATCATTTAAATATGAAAATGAAATAATATTAAAAAATATAAGTTTTACAATCAAAAAAGGACAAATGGTTGCTCTAGTAGGTCCTTCTGGTGCTGGAAAGAGTACTATTGCCGATCTTATTCCTCGCTTTTACGATGTTACCGATGGGGAAATTCTTATTGATGGTATAAATATTAAAAAAATAAAAATAAAAGATCTTAGAAACCTAATGGGAATTGTAACACAGGAACCTGTTTTATTTAACGATACATTTTATAAAAATATTGCTTTTGGCAAAGAAAATGCCACCTATGAAGAAATTATAAATGCAGCCAAAATATCAAATTCCTATGACTTTATAATGGAATATCCAAACCGTTTTCATACAAACATTGGTGAAGGAGGAAGTAAACTTTCGGGTGGTCAACGGCAAAGAATAAGCATTGCACGTGCAGTGCTTAAAAATCCGCCTATTCTTATTCTCGACGAAGCAACTTCTTCGCTCGATACAGAATCGGAACGCCTAGTACAAGATGCTATCGAAAATCTTATGAAAAACCGAACATCGCTTGTAATTGCACATCGCTTATCTACTGTCGTCAATGCCGACTTAATACTAGTAATAAATAACGGCGAAATTGTTGAACGCGGTACTCATGAGGAACTTTTAGCCCAAAATGGATTATACCGCAAACTACACGACTTGCAAAATCAACACGTTGTTGTATAATCGCTAAAAAATGAAAACATATAACACTCTAAGGAATAAACAATTTGTTAATTCTCTTGACTTTTTTGTAACTTAATATTTTTTAAATTCTTTAAATAATCAGTAGGTGTTATTCCAGTAAATTTTTTAAAAGCTCTATAAAAAGCCGATTTACTGTTAAAACCACATTCCTGATAAATATTTTCTAAACTATATTTACCAACATCGTACATATTAAGAATTTTCTTTGCTTCTTCAATTCTATAATAATTAATAAAATCGAAAAAGTTCATATTAAATTTTGTGTTAATGGTAAGCGAGATATTATGAGAACAAGCATTCAAAGCCGACGAAAATTTAGTTAAATTTATCGTAGGATCAAGATAAGGTTTTTCTTTTTCAAGGTATTCTAAAATTTTTTTATAATTCTCTTCGATTTCAACTTCAGTAAGCTTATACTTTTTTTGTTTTATTTCTTTTTTTAATTCTTTTATTTCCCTACACAAAGGTTCCTCAAATGCTTTATACTTTTCTAGTGATTGGCTATTATTTAAAAGAACACAATATTGTTGTTTACTAAAAATAGCATTTTTATGAAAGGCATAAAAAAGAAAAAATATATTAATGCTTAAAACTAAACTTGGAATCACAAAATATTCTACATAGCGAGTTTGTATGGTAGAATAAAGAATTATCAAAAACGAATTTAAGATAATTACCAATCGTAAAAAATTTTTTAAATATGAAATGTTGATTTTATCTATATCAGAGAAAAAGCCTTTTGCTGTTTTTTCATGTTGTAAAGTTATAAGAAGCGAATTTATAAAATAACCCATCCATACAGTTACCGCAAGAAAATTTATGATATTCATTTGCCACGGATAACACATTTTATCGAATAAACACGTAAGATATTCATGTTGTTTATTTGCTGGCATAAGTTTGAATTCAATATAAAATGCAATATCGATTATTATACCAATCAATGTAATGTAATGCCAAGGATTTCTCCATGAAACAGATTGACCAAGCATTGATTTAGTGTACCAGTATGTAAGAAAGCCATATGTTAAAGCTGTACCCTGAAATATAAACAATGATATTGGCCACTTGTATATGTAATCAGATAGAATAATAATATTATTTATAAAGTTTAAACCAGGACATAAAATAATCAACCCCAAAATAACGTTTGTCTTTGAGTTTTTTCTTCGAAAAAGTAAAATACTACTTAAGATTATTATATTTACAACTATAATGAGGTTGTACGTCATGAAAAAATTTAAATCAAACATAAAAAGTTTACAATTTAATAGTTTTACAAATTTAATAATTTAAGTTTTTTTATTCAAAAATTTTAATTTTTAATTAATTATTTTATTATTAAAAAAAAATGAAAAATTTTAATAAATTATTACTTTTAATTTAACATTTAAACATATGAATTCGCAGAAAGAAAAAACTTAAAAGCGCTAACTTTTAGTATTTATTTATATCAAATTCATAGCTATCGCTATAACAAATTTAAAAGCTCAATGGGCTAACAACGGTTTAAATAATATGTTTTTATCGTTGTTGGTTATTACTAATAACAATTTATACGTATCAGCAAATTCTCTTATGGGCCCTGATGGTGGCTTATTTAGATCATTAAACAATGGAGATAGCTTGGATACTTTATCACTATCCGATTTAACTTTTCAAACCCTAATTTGTTTCGAACGCCATGGAACGAATTTTATGGTGCTAACCTTTTAGGATTATTTGTTAATAATTGTAATAGCTGATAGCAGGTGCCTTTAATAGAAAAAATATAAAATTACGCGAACTTTGCAAAACCTTTTATAAAGGTCATTAAATATTTTGGAAAATGTTGATTTTCAATTATATTTAATTGTAAAAAACTTATTTTTAGGTAGTTTTGCAAAGGTCTCATAATGAATAAATTTTGTTGTTTATAACATAAAATTGTAAAAAAAAACATAGATTTTTCTGTATTTATTTTATAAAAATAAAATTTTATATGTATTAATTGTAAAAAATTATTTTAGGTCACTCATATTCGTTCATTTAATTAAAAAATTAAAAAAAATAAAAAAATGTAAAAAAGTGGTGAAATCTTTTTTTCAAATGCTTTTTTTAAGTGAATTCCCTTTTTTTATTTTTAAACTCATTTACCGTTTTGCTTTTCAATAATTTTTTATCAACTTAATATAATTCAAAAACTTAAATTCATTTATAACTTTTTGAGTTCCTAAAAAAACACTAATTTTGAAAACATTTTTTTAAATATGTTTAAAAATTTTTTTCACGTCGTAACTGAAAATATTTGCCTTATTAAATATTTTCTTTCGAGTTCTTATAGAAGTTTTGCTCAAAACGGCGAAGATTTACTTTTAAATAAATATTTTCAAGGTGTAAAAAGCGGTTTTTATGTAGACATTGGATCAAATCATCCAATTATTTTAAATAATACCTATTTTTTTTATAGAAGAGGATGGAGAGGTATTACAATTGAACCTAACAAACAATTTAATTATTTGTATAAGTTGTTCAGACCTAAAGATATACACATTAATGAGTTTGTAAGCGATAAAGAAGAATATTGTTACTATTATTATTTTAAAGAACATGTTTTTAACTGTTTAAGCGAAAATAACTTAGAAAGTAAAGAAATAATACATAAAATTAAAGTTAAAACAGTTCCATTCGATAAAGTTGTTAACCCATTTTTAGAAAAAATAGAATCATTTAATTTATTGTCGATTGATATTGAAGATAAAAGCAGTTGTATATTAAACACACTAATAAAATTAATTAGATTACCAGAAGTCATTTTAATTGAGTTTGATTATTTTACGATAGATGATATATTAAATTCACAAGAAAATAGATTATTACAAGATCTTGGTTATGAATTATTTTCTGTGGTTTTTAAAAATTTATTTTACAAAAAAACAAAATAATTACAAAAGAAACAGTTTATTTTGTATCGTAAAAACTTAATTTCTAAAAAGCATGATATCAATAATTATTATAAATTATAATTCCTTAGAAGAAACCAAAAATTGCATTGAATCTATTTTTAAATATACAACTAATATTTCATACGAAATAATTTTAGTCGATAACGCCTCAACTAATCAAGAAGAGTTGAACAACTTATTAAAATATAATAACATAAAAATTATAAAAAACGCTATAAATAAAGGTTTTGCAGCAGGTTGTAACGACGGCATAAAAGCTGCAAAAGGTGATTACATATTACTTTTAAATAACGATACTATTCTAAAAAACAATGCTATATTAAGTGTTTATGAGTTTATAAAAACAAAACCTGACATTGCTTTTGCAACTTGCAAAGTGCTCGACGAACATGGAAACCCTCAAGGTGTATGCAAATCTTTTTTTACTATTAGTAAGTTAGCATTTGAACTTTTACGCTTAAATAAAGTATTTCCTAAAAAAATTACTGCAAAATACCTATGGGGAGCATTTTTCAATTATGATGAATATGCTTATCCCGACTGGATTGCAGGAACATTTATGATGTTTCGTAAAAGTATCTTAAAAATATTTCCCAATAACAAACTACCCGAAACTTTTTGGATGTACTACGAAGATATGGAATGGTGTTGGTTAGCAAGAAAAGCAGGATATAAAAATGCTTTTATACCAGATGGCGTTATTATTCACTTATCTAAAAGTAAAACCTTTTTTTATAACCAATTAGTAAAAAACAATCTGAAAGCTTTTTTATTCAAATATCATAATTATTTTTATGCAACTATTGTTTTATTTTTATACAATTTATTATTAAAGCAAAATGAAATATAATAACATAGCAATAATTGTAAGTTCTTGCGACAAAAATTGCGATGTTTGGGATTTATTTTTCATTCTTTTTCAAAAGTATTTCCCCAACAATGTATTTAACACTTATCTATTTAACAATTTTAAAGAATACAACTTTGATAATATTAAAATTGTAAAATCTTTAAAAATTTCAAGCTGGTCAAGCGAACTAAAAGCTTGTTTGTTACAAATTCCCGAAAACATTGTAATTTTATTCCTGGATGATTATTTTCTTTATAAGCCAACCGATAGTGACTTACTATTCAAATTATTGGAATTTTTTATAAAAAATGAGTTGCAATATATGCAAATAAGCGCCTTCCCGAAAAAATTTAGTAAAGCTTGGTTCAAATATGAAATAGTCGATGATAACCTAAGAATAGGCAAAATTTTTGAAAATCAACCTTATAGGATTTCCTTACAAGTAAGCATTTGGCAAAAGAACTTTCTTATTGAATTATTGCACAAAGAAATGAATCCTTGGCAATTTGAAGAAAGCGTTAATAAAAATTTACCTACTAGTTTTAAAACTTATTATTATTACGGTAATCCAAACCTAAAATATGTCCATGGTCCTTTTACTTATATTTGTAGTGGTATAACACAAGGTGTATGGATGCGTGAAAGTATTAAGCTAGCAAAAAAAGAAGGAATAAAGTACGATTTTTCCAAAAGAAAAACAGAAAATTATCTTGCTTATATTTATAGAATGTTTTACACTAGTTCTCCCTTTTTTGTTAGACATTTGCTAGATTATTGTAGAAAAAATTTAAAATTTTAGATTTCTGAACATATACTTCTTTAAAGTAAAAGTTATTGTATATAACTTTAAATTTTTCGTAAATATTTACAGATCAACACTTCTGAGAATAAAAAAGTATAATTTTCTTTTTAGAAATTTAAGTAATTTTATTTGGTTTGTTATAAAAATGATTTTAATACAAAAGGTTGCATTGTATAAGTATTATGCAAAAAGATTTTATCAATTTTTTTCCCAAACTTATTTACATACCTTTGTAAATAAATTATCAAATGAAAAAGATATTACGATTTATAAGAAATTTAGTTCCATTTAAAATTTACATATTCAAGTTAATAAGACCATTAAAATTACCTAGAAACATTATACAACACTTATGGTTTAAAGGTAAATTTAAAGTAGAAGTAGAAAACAAAAAATATTTTAGGATGCACCACAATGGGTGCTATATAGAAAATGAACTATTTTGGTATGGTATGAATGGTTATGAAAAAGAAAGTTTGAAAATATGGAAAGAGTTATCTAAAAAAAGCAAAGTTATATTTGATATTGGTGCTCATTCAGGAATATATTCTCTTGTTGCCTTTTGCGTTAATCCAAGTGCTTCTGTGTATGCCTTTGAACCATTAGAAAGAATATATAATAACCTTATCAGGAATATAAAATTAAATAACTATAACATTAAAGCATTGAACATCGCTATATCTGATACTTCTGGTAAAAAAGTAATTTATGATAGAAAAACACCACAAGAAACAGGTGCTACTTTAACACCACCTTCCGATTTTACGGAGATTTTATCTTACGAAGTTAATACTTTGAGCATAGACGATTTTATAAAAAAAAATAACATAAAGAAAATTGACCTTTTAAAAATTGATGTTGAAACTCATGAGCCTTTTGTATTAAAAGGTTACAATAATATTATCAATCATAATCCCTATATTTTAATTGAAATATTATATGATTATATTGGACAAGAAATAGAAGAAATTTTAAATTCCTATGGTGTTAAATATGAATATTTCTTTATTAACGAAGAAAAAGGATTACAAAAAACAAGCACCATAAAACGAATGAGCGATAAATATTTTAATTATTTGCTTATTCCTTATAACTCCAATTTAGTTTTTTAATCAAAAAAAGTATACTTTTGTATTAATGTTTAAAAATCGTAAAATAGAATTTGGGTATATTTTATTTCTTATTTCAATATATGTTTTAAATCTTATTTTTCTTAAACCTGGCTTTTATGGATGGGACGACATTGAATACTCAAATCTTGCTTATCAATGGGCTAATAACAAATTTTCTTTATCTAATAATCATTTTACTTATAGAACTCCAATAATTTTACTTACAGGAATTTGTTATAAGCTTTTTGGAGTTAACGATATAAGTTCTGCTTTACCTACTTTACTTTTAATTTTCTTAATTTGTTTGATTATACAAAATATACTGTATTCCAAAGATTCAAGGATAGTTATAACCGCCATTACACTGTTTGCTCTTTCTTATCCAGTTATTTTATATTTTAATAAACCTATGCCCGATATTTATGTTGCTTTATTTTTATTTTTGTCATTTTTTTTTCATTACAAGCACAATTTTGAGGTAAAAAAGAAAACCGCTTTTTATTCTTTTCTTTGTAGTTGCTCACTTGCACTTGCTTTCATAACAAAAGAAGCTATAATAATTGTTTTCCCTGTGTTCTTTTTACTTTTTTGGCTAGATATAATAAAAAATAAAGAATATAAGTTCTGGCTTTATACACTTTTGTTTTTAGTATTAATTTTTCTCATTTATCATTATATTATTTATTGCAAAACAGGTAATCTTTTTAGCAGATACTTAAAGATTCTTCAAAATTCTTATGAGAATCCGTGTAATTACGAAAATTATCCATTTATACATACATTTAAAAGAATAACTTACGAATTTTGGGTTGAGTTAATAAAATATGGTACACTCGTATCTTTTTCATTTGCCTTGCCTTTTTTATTTAATAAAAAATTGTTTAGCTACAATCGGAATAATTATTGGCTTATTGTATTAATAATTGCACTTATTTCAGCGAATTTTATGACAAAGAGTTACAAATCATATTCGCCAATGTGTCTTGATGTGCGTCATTATATGTTTTTATTTCCATTAATTGCTGTTGCTTTAGCTGTGTATGTAACAAAATTTTTCTTTACTCCAATAAATTTTACAACGAGAATTATTTCATTATTATGCTGTCTTATTCTTCTATATATTGCTTACATTAATAATTGCAACATAGAAGTTAATTATTTTAACATCGTTTCTGTAACATTAATTATTCTAACTTTTTTACTTACAAAATATCATAAATTACGAAATTTACTTTTTTCTATTTTTATCTTATCTTTTCTTTCAACTTTCATCTCTTATTCAATAGAAACTCTTAATCATAACACATATAAATACATTAGACAATTTGTGTTGAAAAACTTTTCTAACGAACATGTAAACAAAAAAGTATTTTGCGATATTGTTTTAAAAAGAATTTCAGAATACTGCTTAACTTGGGATACTTCGAAAGTACAATTTATCGATAAAACCGGCATATATACAATACCTAGTACAAAGAATGTAAAATATTTTTATTATGCTAATAGTTACTCCTGGTGGCTTTCTGAAAAGATAAATAAATTTCATAGCATTCTCGATTGGTCATTAGTTTTTCCTAATATTAAAATTATAGACAGTCTATTAGATAATAGATTATACGAAATTATAAAGCCAAGAAATGTGTTGATACCTTCGGGAAAATATTATTTTTATTGCAACCACGAATTTAATTACTACCACAATTTTAACATCGACAAAAAAAATATTGTAACCGACAATAATTGTTATTACAAAATCCCTTCTGAAGGTTTTTCCACTACTTTTATTATTGATTCAAAAGCTTTGGTCGACAGCAATTCTATGAAATTCGAGATTGTATATAGCTGTAATTTGTTATATCCTAAACCAACTAATGCTCTTCTTGTACTTGAAGTAAGAAATTACTTAGATAGCTGTATTTTTTGGCTTGGAAAAAAAATTTCAGAAATAATAAAACCATCAATTAAATGGCAACATTTTAAATACAATGTCAGTTACGATTTTAATAATAAAAGTAAATACTTTATTATAAAACTTTATATATGGAATAACGACAAACAACAAATATTAGTTGATGACATTAAAATTGAAATAACAAAACTTTCGCATCTTTAAATTAATCTAATTTGTTAAAACGAGAAAATATTATCGAAAAGAAAAAATTATAATTCTTTTGCTTGACTTCTGCAATAAATAAGTATAAACATGTTCTTATAATTTACATAATTAATGAATTCGTTTAACAAAGTGTAAGAATACTATACTAATTTAGCATAAAAGAATGTATATTTGTAAAAATTTTACTTTAGTAATGGAAGCTTCAATCACTCCTGAAGAAAAGTTAGTCCTTGATAATTACTTGAAAGAAATAATAGATTTATGTCCAAGATGTAAAGAAGAAAAAAGCAAAGAGCTTATTTATACAGCATACAACATAGCATATAAGGCACATGAGACTAGTAGAAGAAAAAGCGGAGAACCGTTTTTATTTCATCCATTAAGAGTAGCACGTATTTGTGTCGAAGAAATTGGTCTTGGAGTTACCTCTGTAATTTGTGCTTTGCTACACGATGTTATTGAAGATGCTGATTATTCAATCGAAGATATTCAAAAACTTTTTGGTGAAACAATAGCTAAAATCGTAGATGGTTTAACAAAAATCAAAAAGGTGCTAGACGATCAAAACAGTTCAATAAATAAAGAAACTTTCAAAAAGATACTTTTAGCAATGTCGGACGATGCAAGAGTAATACTAATTAAGCTTGCCGACCGTTTAGATAATATGCGTACCTTATCTGCATTACCGCCATATAAGAAGAATAGAATAATAATGGAAACTTTATATTTCTATGCCCCCTTAGCTCATAGATTAGGGTTATATAAGATAAAAACTGAACTCGAAGATCTTTCATTAAAGTATCAACATCCCGATGTATATGAAAAAATAAAACAACAAATAGAAGAAACAGAACGTGCACGTCAGGAATTTATAAATGAATTTTGTGCTCCCATAAAAGAAAAATTAGATACGCTTAATATAAAATACTCAATAACAAGCCGAATAAAATCTATTTATTCTATTTACAATAAAATGATTAGAAAAAACGTACCTTTCGAAGAAATATACGATTTATTTGCTATCAGAATAATATTCGAACCTATTGAAACAATGTCAGAAAAAGCTCTATGCTGGCAAATATATTCACTTGTAACAGATATTTATACCCCTAATCCCGATAGGTTAAGGGATTGGGTTAGCAGTCCTAAATCGAACGGATATGAAGCATTGCATACTACTGTAATGAGCCGCAAAGGAAAGTGGGTCGAAGTACAAATAAGATCAACCAGAATGGACGAAATAGCAGAAAAAGGTTATGCAGCTCACTGGAAATATAAAGATGGTAGTGAAGAAACAGAACTTGAAAAGTGGTTTAAAAGAATAAGAGAAATATTGGAAAGTGGAGCTGAATTAGCAACCGAATTTATAGACGAAATAAAACTTTTTACCGACGAAATTTTTGTATTCACACCAAAGGGCGAATTAAGAAGACTTCCTGCTGGTAGTACTGTTCTCGATTTTGCTTACGATATTCATACCGAAATAGGCGACCATGCTATAGGTGCAAAGGTTAATTATCACCTTGTTCCCCTTAATTATAAACTTAAAAGCGGCGATCAGGTCGAAGTACTCACAAGCGAAATACAACAACCCGAAGAAGAATGGCTTAAGTTTGTTGTTACTACTAAAGCAAGAGTTAGAATTAATGAGAAGTTTAAAATGCTAAAAAAAGAACGAATAGAAAGAGGTAAAAAATTATTAGACCAAAAGTTAAAAGAGCTTGGTTACCCTATCGATGGCACAACTTATAAAAAACTTTACCGAGGTTATAATGTTACTTCTAAAGAATTGCTACATTTAAAAATTGGCTCCGGCGAAATACTACTCGATGACCTTGATAAAATAATGAAGAAAAAAAGAAAAAATAAATGGTTAAGATTTTGGAAAATTCAAATTGCTAAAACAGCTAACCGCTTAACACTTAAAAAAACCGATGAGAAAAAAGATATTACGCCTATAGATAAAAAACAAATTTATCAGATAAAAGATATTGAAAAAAATGAAGGAATTAAAACTATACGATCAAAGTGTTGTATGCCACTGCCTGGTGACCAAGTAATCGGCTACCTTGCCGAACCCAATGTAATTGAGGTTCATAAAAAAGACTGTCCTATTGCAATAAAAAAAATTGCAAATAATGGCAGTAAAGCGGTTATGCTCGAATGGGTTCCTGAAAAACGATTAACATACCTCGTACAAATAAAATTAAGTGGTAACGATCGAATGGGTTTAGCTAACGAAATTACTAATTTGTTATCAAACGAAATGGAAATAAACATGCGCACTATACACCTCGAAGCTACAGATGGAAGGTTTACTGGCTATATTGAACTTTATATACACGATTCTTATAATTTAAAAGAATTAATAAAGAAACTTAAAGATATTAAAGGAATTGGTCAAGTTGTAAAAGTAGAAAACCCACAAGAAGATAATGAGGAAGTTTTATAAACTTACACATTAAACCTGATGTGCAAAATATCACCGTCTTGTACTATGTAATTTTTCCCTTCAATAAAAAATCTGCATTTCTCCTTACATCCCTGTTTCCCATTATATTCTATAAAGTACTCAATGTTTCATTGCTCCAGATCTAATAAATCTTTTCTCATGATCGAAGTAGATAACGCTAGTTGTTTGTTGAGCAGTCATTCCTTTTATTGTAGCCTTATTATCTCTTTTGGGCCTATGGTAAAATAAGTAATTATGTTCAAAAAGTTGTGTAAAAAAAAAATTATTGATTAACTCGTAATTCAGCATTTATTAAGTACCAGAGAAATAAAACATTCCATAAATAACTTCACTAAGCAATAACTTTTTAGGCTAATTAAGAAATTAACATCATTTTGCTCTCAAAAATTTTTATTTAACATCATTGTTTTATAATTGTTTTATGTTACTTATACAAGTAAATCTTTGAAAAGAAAGATTCAGCCAAAATTGATATACAAAGTATTTAAGACCTACAACAAATGTGTATCCAATTAAAGGAAATTACTATCAGTAGGCATTAAAATGTGTATGATCCTGTAAAAAAGAAATCGAAAAGTATAATAGGAAAATACCTTAGAAAAATAACCAAAGCAATAAAACTACTGCGAAACATCCTTGTTGAAAGACGATAGTAATTATTACCAATCGAAGGAATTTTAAGATAGATGAACCATGTAAAGATGTACAAGAGTGATAACGAAATAGAACACATGTTTTATGTGTAAAATCACCTATTTAAAGCCGATAAAACATTTATGCAAAGTGAGAAAGCATTGGAAGTCTAATTGTTTATTTCGCATATTGTTTTATAATATGGTACAATGAGACCTACAAGATGTTAACGGGAAAAGATCTGATATTACAATATTCACGCAAAAACTACATTGACATATTGCCTGATATTAAACAAGTGAAGATAATGGAGTATGGCAGAATGTCGCTGTTACAATTAAAACGATTAATTCCATAAAAAAGTTTAAACTAAAACTCTAATCTTGTACCACTTTACTTTTTATGGGATTACAATTTAAACTAATAAATTTATCGACTCCCCTATTGCAATAAGAATAAACTTTCTGAGTTATCAAAAAATATAAAAAATATGCTTCGAAAAAAGATTAAGTAGAAAAATCCGTTAACAATTACATAATTTTGATGTATTTGTTTCTATTTTTGCTATTATTCTTGTTTTATCCTTTCTATTAAGCCTGAGAATAAAAATTTCTGGATTATTAAGCATCAACTCTTAATTGCTTTAATATAAAATCTACTAACCAACCTGACTAATTGTAGAGAATTATTGCGACGGTAAGGTTTGCTACCTGTTCAAAAATTGCAACGAAGTAAAAGAACTCGGCAACAGCAATTTGTCAGTTGTTGACATTGGAGTAAGACAAACCTTTGTTCTAATTTAGTTTTTAAAATTCGTAACAGCACGAATTTATATGTTGATAATACGGCAACGTGCGTTCACATTCACCTATAAGCGATAATTTTAATAAATGAGTTTTACGGGGCAATTTTACACTCGCAGAATTAAACCTATGGGAGAAGTTGTTTAAATAGAAAACTTTACTTCGACCAAAATCAACATTATATTGTGGAGTTGCCGGGATTCGAACCCGGGTCCAGATAAGAAGCAAAATTGCTTTCTACATGCTTAGCACATTTTTAGTTTCGGAATTAAGTAAGTAATGTGCAACTTCTTAATTCCTATCCTACAGTATAGTAGAAGTAAAGCCCTGTAGGAACAACTTTACTTCTGCCTGTTTTTACGACACCTCACATCCAAACGCCACAGGCAGGCTTTTGGGGAGGTGCTCGCTCTTAATCTTATATAAAGATTAAGCAGCGAGAGATAAACCAGAGTTGACGCTTTTTTTCCCCGACCTGGTAATCGGGACGGAATGTTTTTTTACGAGTAACATTCCAAACCTCGGCATGCTTACAATTTTACTTTCTTTCTGTCAAATACCAATTCAACCCCAAAATCTTTTGCAAAGTTATATTTTTATTTAATTATAGTCAAGTAAAAAAATTTTTCTTGTAAAATACAAAAAACTCAATACATATCTTTAGTAGAATTAATTTTCTTCATTAAATAAACCAAAAAAATGCAGCCAATTCACAATTGGCTATTTTTCCTATATACTTTAATAAATTGTTTACATTTTTATTGGAAAAATTAATAACAAATAATAACTTTGTATTATTGAAAACTAAAAGATTAATATCACTTATAAAACCTTTTTATTTACCAATCATTTTATACATTAGTGGTGTTGTAATAGTGCTTTATTTTGCATACAATTACAAAAAGAATGAACTTAACGAGAAAGAAAATTATAACTTAAAAAATGTTTCAAAAATTGTAAGTTATATATTCCCTTCATCTACTATTGACTTATATTATTCAGAAAAAAACAATGAAGATAACATAATTTTCTACAGCAATTTTTTTAAAAGAATTTCTTTTGAAAATAATATTGAAAGCATAGTAATTTTTACTCTTTTAAACAACGATATCGATATTATAATTCCTTACGCCTCTAAAAATAAATTCAAAGAATTAAAAAGTATTACACCAAAATTAAAAAAAAATTTTAATGACAATTTTTTTACTCATAACAATCGTAAGTACTATGTTACGTATAATATAACACCCTATGGACAAAAATTTTACATTGCTTTAATAAAAAATCAGAACGAATTAAAAACCACCTTAAAAAAAGAAATAATACGAAATGGATTTATTGGATTCATATTGACGATATTATTAACGCCTATCATATATCAAATAATAAAATTAGATACTCGTTTAAACAAAAGATTAATAAAAAAAGTTCAGCAACGCACAGAAAAACTTTCTAAATTACTTGCTGAACAAAAACAGACTACTATTATGTTGGAAAAATCACTTAAGGAAAATAAAGAACTAAACGAAAAACTAAAAGAAACTCTTAACATAAAATCAAATATATTGACTACATTAAATCATGAGATAAGAAATCCTCTAAATGTTATAGTTGGAGTAAATAGTTTATTTATGCAAACAGAATTAACTCCTCAGCAATATGAACTTTGCAAAGCAGTAGAATTTTCTGCAGAAAAAATATTAAATATTTTATCAAACTTGTCACAGTCTTCTCTTATTGAAAAAGAATACCAAATAGAACATAAAAGTGTTAAAATACCTGAAATAATTAAAAATATTGTCGATAATTACAGAAACATATTAGAAATAAAAAAAATTATTATAGAAATAGATTACGATATAAATTTACCATCTTATTTTGAATCTGACGAAACTCTTTTAAGACAAATATTTTTTAACACCCTTGGTTATATTATCAATAATTTAGAAGATAGCAAAATCATGATATTTTTAACAGTTGAAAAAATCTTTTTTGAAAGTAATCAGATTTTAGTAAAAATAATAATTACTACAGGAGCAATTATAAACAGCAACGAACAAATAAATCAAATAAGAAAATTTTTACAAGAAGAAAATATATTAACCGAAGAATTTAATTTTGGAGTAAATCTTACAATATTAAAACATATTATTAGAATGCTTAAAGGTACAATAAACATATATAATGATAAAGAAAAGGGAACAACTTTTGAGTTACTATTTCCTTTTAAAATAGGTACATCTACAAAATCTCTTACCCAAATTCCTGTTGTTTCTGAAAAACCTAAAAAGTCTTATAATAAATTAACTATATTAGTTGCTGAAGATAATGAATTGAATCAAAGAATATTATCTCAAATTATAACTAATCTTGGACACAATGTTCTTTTGGCAAAAAATGGTCATGAAGTAATTAAAATAATGAAAAAAAATAATGTAGATCTTGTGTTCATGGATTTAGATATGCCTGAATTAAATGGTTTAGAAACAATAAAATATATTAAACAACATCCACAAGAGTTTCTATCACCGAATGTTTCAATAGTGGCTTTAACAGCTTATACAACTCAATCTATAGAAAACAAGTGTAAAGAAGTAGGTGTCAAGTATTTTATTAATAAACCTATTAATTTTGAAAAAATTAGAGAAATTTTAAACATTTTCACATGAATTTTATTGCTTTTTTTTATAAAAATAAAGTTTTTTAATTTTGTATAAAATTCCTTCTATGAGAAAAACAATTTCTTTGTTACTTGTTAGTGTTTTTTTTATTTTTTTTAATGCTGAATCTCAGGTTTCCAAAAAGAAGAATAAAACAAAAAAAATTAAAGAAACAACAATTGAACAATCTCAGATAAAAGAACAACAAACACCACAAACAGAAAATAGACCTAATAGAGATGAATCACTTAAAAAACCTGAATCTGCAAAATTTTCATCTACACAAGTACAAATTACACCTAATGATATTGAAAATATTATTAATCAATCAAAACCAATAGTTACACAAAAGCCCAATGGTTCTATAAACTGGACAGAACAATACATTGAAGCAAAAGGTCGATCTGTAATTGATAATCAGAGATTTACTAATCCAGCACAGGCAAAACTTATGGCTCAAAGAGGAGCAATTGTTGATGCTCAACGGAATTTGCTCGAAATAATAAAAGGAGTAAATATAACAAGCGAAACAACTGTACAGGATATGATTACAACACGCGATTATATTTATACTCGCTTAGATGGCATTATCAAGGGGGCACAACAAATTGGAGAACCTGTTGAAAAAGAAGGATTTATAGAAGTTACATTGCGCGTACCTATTTATTCTAAAGATGGTCTTGCTCCTGTTTTTTACAATGAAATAGAAAAAACTAAAAAAAGTATTACCGTTAGTGATATTGTAAACGAAATACCACAAGAAGTAAAAGATCAGGTTTTAAACGGTATAGTTTTTAATATGGGGGGAAAAAGATTTGATCCTTCCATGTTCCCCATTGTTGTTGACGAGAATGGCAATCTAATTTTTGATTTCTCCAAAATTTATGACTTAAATTCTGGCAAGTTCCCTAAAATTGTGCAAACAACCGAAGAGTTATTAAAGGAATTTGGTTTTAAAAAAGGTGTTGAAATACTTAATGTTATTAAAGCCGAAAATGGTAAAATAACAATTGATACTCCTTCGGCTAAAAAAGTTAACTGGCAAAAAATAGGCGACACCGCCGCAAAAATAGGTAAGTTTTTGTTAATGCTTATTTAAATTTTTTACTATGATGATGAAAAAAATTATCTGCTTGGTTTTTGTTATTTTATTTTGTGCAATTTATAATGTACACTCTCAAAAAAAGAAGAAAAATAAGTCTACCACAGTTACTGAGCAAAATAAACAACAGCAAGTACAGCAGTCATTTCAACAACCACAGTCTTTTACAGTTAATCAGAATCTCCTAAAAGATCAGAATTTGAAAGATGTAGAAGCAAAAGGTGTAGGGTTAAAACGAGAAGATGCTCTCCAAGATGCTTTAAGGAATGCTGTATCACAGGCAGCAGGTGTCGTAATACAAAGCGAAACAAATGTTGAAAATTTTGTTGTGGTAAGAGATGCTGTTTCTGCTCGTACCGAAGGATATATTGCCTCTTATAATGTAATTAAAGAAATACCCTTTCCTGATCGTTACGAAATAACAATAAACGCAAAAGTAAGTTTAAATCCATTAAAAGCCGATATACAATTACTTGCTAAGTCAATTGGTGGTGTTCGTTTCTTGGTTATGTACGACGACAGAAATATCAAACCCGAAGAAAAACAATATTACGATTATATTATTGATAGAATTAATGAATTTCTTGCAGAAAGAAAATACCGTTATATTGAAAGAGCTCGTTTCAATGAATTACTTAAAGAAGCAAAGCAACTATTTCACGATAAAAATGTAACAGCTGAAACGTATGTGCAGCATTTAGGATTAAAAGCCGACGCTCAGTTTATAATACTTGTTTCTAATTTACAATTTTCGTCTCGCTCCGAAGCATTTGATACTCGCACTGCAACAAAAGTCACTATTGAAGCAAAAGCATACGATAATTGTACAGCGGAAGGATTAGGCGTTGTTTCTTTAGAAAGCAGCTGGAAATCGGGAGTCGACAAAAATTCTGTTTTACAAGAAGCTATTAAGGAAAGCATTTCTAAAAATTTTACAAAACTTTTATACTTATTTAATTCATATATAGGTAACTGGGTTAATAACGGAACGCCATTTGAACTAAGATTTTATAATATTGGAACATTTAGAGATTTTCGGGAACTTAGAAACAAAATGCTAAACGATCCTCGCTTTGGTGGTCAAATTGAAATTGTTAGCTTTGATAATTATACCAAACTAAATCTTACCTTTAAAGACAGACCTGATGAACTTGCTTATAAGATACTCGATTATGCCGACGCTATTCCTGAATTTAAACAAAAAGTGCTTGACGTAAAATTGATTTACGGCAGACAAATTAATTTTGCTCCTAAAAATGTTTCTATTCCTGGAATTGATAAAAATAAATAACCTATGAAAAAGTTAGTTTTTATATTAAGTGTAATTTATGTTAATTGTTTTTCGCAAGGTGCAAGTGTTACCGTTTTTTCTGAAAAAGGCGATAAATTCTGGCTTATACTTAATGGACAAAAAATTAACAAGTCGCCCGATGTAAGAGTTATTGCAGATAATCTCATGGAAGTTTCATATAAAGTTAAAATTATCTTTGATGATCCTCAAATTCCCGATGTTGAATCTACAATTTACACAAAAGATGTAGATGGTAACTTTTTAAAAGCTACTTATGCTATTCGAGTAAAAAAAGGAAAATACAAGTTGACTTTAATAAGCGCCGAAACTATTTCGCCTACTCAAAATATTGGACAGCCAACTATTCCACAATCCACACAACCACAACAAACACAACAAACAGCTGTACAACCAGCACAATCTTCTACAAATTTAACCACAATGCCACAAACAAACGTTACAGTTACTGAAACCCAAGAAGGAATTAAACTTAATATTCAAACCCCTGGCCTAAATATTCATAATCAAGGTGCTAATGTTCAACACCAAACACACACAAGTTCTTTTAACACTTTACCTTTTAAACAGCAACAAATAGTAATGCAACCAACTCCAATAAAACCGGCTTCTACAGATTGCACACCTATGGCAGATTCTGACTTTCAGGAGGCACTCAATTCTATTTCTAGTAAAAACTTCGAAGATTCTAAACTAACACTCGCTAAACAAATTACAAGCAGTAATTGTTTAAAATGTTCACAAATTAAAGCAATTATGAAAACCTTTTCTTTCGAAAATACTCGCCTCGAATATGCAAAGTTTGCTTACAAATATGCCTTTGATAAAAATAATTATTTTATAATAAATGATGCTTTTCAGTTTGAAAGCTCGATCGACGAATTAAATGAATATATTAATAGTATTAATAATTAGAGCTTCTTTCAATTTTGTATAGATTTTTTATAATTGCATTCTTTTTAAATGAAAAATTTAAGTGTTATTTTTTATCTTAACCACAAAAACTTATATAGCTACAATCATCTTATAAGTGCAATTGAAAACAATAATATTGATGAAATTTTTGATCTATATTTTATTAGCAATACTTCTGAATTAGTAAAAAAAATCATTAATTTATCTAGCATTTGCAAGGTAGTAGTTGTTTGTTTTTCTTTTTGTACACCTCAAGTTTTTGAGATAAACAATATATTGACTGAAATAAATAAGGTTAAAAAAGAGAATGTGATTTTAATTGCAGGAGGACCACATCCCACAGGAATGCCTTTCGACACTCTAAATATTGGCTTTGACATTGTTGTTTTAAGCGAAGGTGAAGATTCTTTATGTAAAATATTATCATCTATAGCAAATAATACTTCTTTTGAGAACATTACAAATATTGCTTACAAAAGCTCAAATGGAATTATAACTATAACTCGTTACAAGGAATATGTAAATATTAATAATTATTTTTCTCAATCTGAAAAATATAAGATGTTTGGGCCAATTGAAATAACTCGTGGTTGCTCGATTAAATGCTCTTTTTGTCAAACTTCTTATATGTTCGGTACAAAATTACGACACAGAAATATCGATAATATACTAAGACAAGTAGAAATTTTAATTCGACATAATATTTACGATATTAGATTTATTTCACCTAGTATTTTTGCATATGGTTCATCAAATGGTAAAGATATAAATTTTAAAACAATTGAGGAGCTTTTTTCTAAAATTCACAATCTAATAAAAGAAAAAGGACGTATGTTTATAGGTACCTTTCCATCAGAAGTTAGACCGGAACATGTTAATGACGATACTTTATTGCTAATAAAGAAATATGGGAGTAATAATAATATAATAATTGGAGCTCAAACAGGTAGCGAGAAGTTATTACATCTATACAATAGGCATCACACCGTATCAGATATAATCAAAGCTGTAAAATTAACCACTAAATACAATTTATTACCAAATGTAGATTTTATCTTTGGCTTCCCCAACGAAACTGATGAAGACATAGATTTAACTCTTAATCTCATAGAGGAACTAATTAATATTGGTGCTAGAATACACGCTCATTACTTCATTCCTCTTCCGCAAACTCCATTGTGGGGCAAAAAACCAACTCCTATTAATAAAAAAGTTCTTAATAAACTCTATAAATTATCTTCTAATTCACTTTTATACGGTCAATGGCAAAATCAAATAAAAATAGCTTCAGAAATTTTCTATAAATTTTCTTTTAACAATAATGAGTAATACGTCTTTTACGTATATTATAAAATAATTGGTACTTTAGCTTAATATATTTTCAATTGTCATTTTTTCTAAATTTTTATTTAATCTTTCAAAGGTACCTCTAGCAAAAGGATTGATCAAAAAAATAGTTTGTAAAAAAAAGTATTATGCCTAAAGAATAAAAAAATTCTTTCTCTCTTTTTTTACTCAATTCATTTCTTTTGTCTACTCCTTCTTCCAAACTTACTTGTTATTACTTACCTTTTTATAACCTCTTTCTTATCTCCAACTTCATCTATCCTAATGAATGAATGCAACAAAGACTCTGACCACTATAATCATTACATACCATTTATCCTCCCCTTTTTCTCGTTTCTTGTTTCTCCCCTATCTCATATACCGCCTTACCCTTTAACACAAATAGACTTATTGTTATATACGCATTTACTATAGCCTCCCCATCTTCAAAACTTCGCACCTATCTCCTCTAACCTCTTATTTTACCTCACTCACAATAACCTGTTAAATACCCTCTTCTCTGCTAATTCGCTACTAAACTTACTCAATCTATTATTGCTTCACCTTCTCTTCTCCTAAGCCTAACCCCAAAAATCTCATCGCACTCAAATTACCTTTTAAAAACTCTTTGCATTCTACATCATTCTCTAATACCCTTGCTCTATTAGTACCCTTTAAATAAAATTATACCTATTATACATTGGTCGATCTTCTACCTCTATTTTTTACCTTTTTTATCTACTTCTATAATCTTATTTATATTACTTTACTTACAGCCTAAAATACTCGCTTTCCCTTGTCTTACTAACCTCATAAGTGTCAGAAAACTCATTTGTGTCAATCATTATCATGGCGTTAATGTATAACTTCTATTAAAATTCTTATAAGAAATTATCACCTAAAGTTATTAACTAGCCTAATGAAAATATTTTTGTAAAGGTTTCAAAACATAAAAACGATATACACTCAATTCTGGCGTTTACTAAATAATACTTTTTTACACAAAAAAGATTGCTAATATTTCAATCAAAAACTATTCTTAATGGTTTAATATTACTCTTTAAAAAGTAAGCACTTGAAATGTAATGTTAAACTTATGAAACACTTAAATCTGATTATGTTGTCTATTAGTTTGTAGTTGTAAATATACACTTAATGTTTTTGATAAAAACTGCGATAATAAAATAATCCTCAACATATTTTGGTGGTAATGTTAATTATCTTACACAACGGCAGTAGGCGGTTTGATCATATTGACACCACGTCCATGCTCCAGTACTTTCACGAAAATTTAGCCATTGGCCAACAGTATTATAATCTAATACTGGCTGTCCTACCCATATCATATTTGTATAAGCTGGCTGGCTCGTTAAAAAATTACCATTGCTATCTTTAACTTTGTCCCAATTGCTCATGTAATATACAACGTCACCCGTTGTGGGCATACGCCAATCTGTATAAGTTCCTTCTTCAAGTGTTGCGCAATAATTTGCGCAGTTTCTCCATGTAATTGCACTACTGCTGGGATTACTGATCATTTGTACGCTTGTACCAGAGCCACCTCCTGTACTTAATGTCGTCCATTGGGGAGCATTACCACTGCCTTGGCTTGTCAAAACCTGCCCTGCTGAGCCAGGCCCATTTGTTGTTGCTATTAGATATATCCATTTGTTTCCATCCCAGTAATAAAAACCAGCACCATTACCATTTGTCATATTGGCATTGGTATTATAAACAATTAAGGAGGGAGCAGGATTTGAAATTGTGTTAATATCAGTAGTGCTGCTTAGTGATACTCGTGGAATTAGGACACCTTTGTCGCTTGCTGCTATTTCAACCATGGCCGAACTATGAGGATCTATTCCAGTTGAAGATACACTAACTTGGCCTATTAATAAGTAATTTAAAGCATATGAACATATTAAACAATAAGTTAAAACAAAACATCTCATAATACCTCCTTTTTTTTATGCTTATTCACTACAACGCTTTTTTTAAATAGTTAAAAAAATATAATTCATGTAAACTTACCTTTCTATGAGTAAAAAATATAATTGTCAACTTTAAATCTATCAAAATTAATTTTTGAATTTTTGACAAAAGTATTAAAAAATTAAAATAAGAAAAAATTTTTCGTAAAAATTTTTATCATCTTAGTAAAACTTTTGACAGCATTTACGAAAAATTAGAGCTATTATCAATAAAGCATATAAAATCACTCTTATGATAATTTTATAGAATGTTAGATGCTAATTGACATTTTAGTAATCCTGTTATTGATAAATTATTTACATTTTTCCTTCTTTAAATTATATTATCAAGCGCAATAAAAAATAAAAATTCACTATTCATATCGAAGCTAAATATGAAAAGATTTGGTGGTTATATTGAACTTTATTTATTCACAATCTGTCCGCAGTGTTGAATGTAGCTCAATATAAGTTTACTGGCTATATTAAAATCTTTACACTTATAAATGTTACCTTGTTATAAATAGTAAACTTAATTTATTTTCTACATTAACCTTATATACACGATTCTTACAATTTTAAATAATTAATAAAGAAACCTAAAGGTATTAAAGGAATTGGTCAAGTTGTAAAAGTAGAAAACCCACAAGACAATAATGAGGTAGTTTTATAAACTTACACATTAAACCTTATGTGCAAAATATCACCGTCTTGTACTATGTAATTTTTCCCTTCAATAAAAAATCTGCCTTTCTCCTTACAGCCCTGTTCCCCTTTATATTCTATAAAGTCTTCGTATTTCATAACTTCAGCTCTTATAAATCCTTTCTCAAGATCGGAATGTATAACACCTGCTGCTTGTTGAGCGGTCGTTCCCTTCTTTATTGTCCACGCTCTTATTTCTTTTGGGCCTATAGTAAAAAAAGTAAGAAGCCCTAATAATTCATATGCCTTGCGTATTACTTTATCTATAGCCGCTTCTTCTATACCATAATCCTTTAAAAACATTATTCTTTCTTCGTCATTTGTTAATTCTGCTATTTCGGCTTCAATTTGAGCCGACAAAATTATTAAGTCCTCGCTTTTAGCCTTTAAATATTCTGAAATTTGCCTACTATAATTGTTGCCTAATTCTATATCATCGGCATTAACATTAGCTACGTATAATACTTTCTTTTCTGTTAATAAGAATAAATCGCTAATATACTTGAGTTCGTTTTCACTCAAACTAATGTTACGCACAGAAACAAAATTTTCTAAACCATGCTTAACCTTTTCTAATATTTCAATCTGTTTTTTTAATTCTTTATTACCACTTTTATATATTTTCTCAGTTTTTTGAATTTTCTTTAATACTGATTCTAAATCTCTTGATTGAAGCTCAAGCTCAAACTCTTCAACATCTCTAATAGGATTTATAGTTCCCATAGGATGAGGAAATAAATCATTTTCAAAACATCTTACAACGTGGATTAATAAATCGCAATTTCTTATTGTACTTAAAATTTTTACTTTTCGTTCTGTACTTGTTTGTTTTAAATCAAAACCTGGAATATCAATCACATTAATAGAAGTAAAAACAAGCTTTTGTGTTTCTTGAATCTTACTTAACTCATAAATCCTGCGATCTGGTACATTTATATTGGCAATATTAACAGTATCATCGAAAGTACCAGTATTAACCTTATTTTTTGTCATGCAATTAAAAAGAGTGGTTTTACCACTTCTTTTTATTCCTACTATCCCGCAACTAAGTGGCATTTTTTTTTGCTAAAATTAATAAAATTGTATTTTAGAAAATATTTTATTTTGATATCTTAATAACATGCTGTAAACAATAATACCCAAGAATACTAAGTTGTAAAATGAAAGTTTAAATACAATTAAAAGTTGTCTTTAAATGATAAGTAAATTATTTTTTGATAAAATAAAAGTTTTGTGAAATATTCTCAAGAAGTTGCAATAATGTGAGCACTAATTTTTTTAAGTATTATAAAAAGAATTATGCAATTGGTTTTTTATATTTTACAACATACGTAGAACAAGACGAAGGGAATTTTTTAAGAGAGGGAATAATTTAGAAATTGTAGTTTGTAGATCGTTGAAATGTAATAAAGTATAGCTATAATCTTAAGGTAATTACGAATTAGAAAAAGTTAGAGACTTTGAATTGTTTTAATGAGTTATTTTTGCTTTTTACCTGTTATTAACATCCTTGATACTACTGTCGGCATCGGGCTTTAATTGGCAATTTCTGCTGTTTACTCATAAAATTATAAAAATTCATACTTTCCTTGTATTGCAAAAGATCAACATTTTTAGTATTTTTTTGCATTTTTGCAAAGCTTTCATTGCTACATAAAAGCTATTATAGTCTCTTAATTGCATAGTAATAAGCTAAAATTTAAATTTTTAATTTTTTTATTTCTGATAAAATTCATAAATAATTAAAACTCTTTATTATTAACTTCGAGAAAAAAATGGAGGATAAGGATACAATAAAAAATATAACTGAACAAGAATATAAATTTGGCTTTGTTTCAAATATAGATACTGAATATTTTCCGCGAGGTATTAACGAGGAAATAATAAAAGAAATATCTAAAAAGAAGGAAGAGCCAGAATTTATGCTTGATTTTCGCTTGAAAGCTTTTAATAAATGGAAAACGATGAAAATGCCTCAATGGGCCAATCTTAAAATACCTGATATAGATTATCAGAATATAATATACTATGCGGCACCAAAGAATAAACCCACATCACTCAACGATATAGATCCCGAAATTCTTAGAACATTTGAAAAGCTTGGTATTCCTCTCGACGAACAAAAACAATTACTTGGCGTAGCTGTTGATGCTGTATTAGATAGCGTATCGGTGAAAACTACGTTTAAAGAAACTCTTGCCAATCTTGGAATAATATTTTGCTCAATAAGCGAAGCAATAAAATCATATCCTGATCTTGTAAAAAAATATTTAGGTAGTGTTGTACCAATTTCAGATAATTTTTTTGCTGCTTTAAATTCGGCCGTTTTTAGCGATGGTTCTTTTGTATATATCCCCAAAGGAGTTAGATGCCCAATAGAACTCTCTACTTATTTCAGGATTAATGCATACAATACCGGCCAGTTTGAAAGAACACTTATTATTGCCGATGAAAATTCTTATGTTAGTTATCTTGAAGGATGTACCGCACCTATGCGAGATGAAAATCAATTACATGCAGCTGTTGTTGAATTAATTGCTTTACCTGGTGCCGAAATAAAATACTCCACTGTTCAAAATTGGTATCCAGGTGACAAGAATGGCAATGGTGGAATTTTTAACTTCGTAACTAAAAGAGGAATATGTTACGAAAATGCAAAAATTTCATGGACACAAGTTGAAACAGGTTCTGCCATTACTTGGAAATATCCTTCGTGTATACTAAGAGGAGATAATTCTGTTGGTGAATTCTATTCAATTGCTGTTACTAAAAATTACCAACAGGCCGATACAGGCACAAAAATGATTCACATTGGCAAAAATACACGAAGCCGTATTGTATCGAAAGGAATCTCGGCTGGATATAGTAATAATACATATCGTGGACTTGTAAAAATTATGAAAGGAGCAGAAAATGCAAGGAATTACACTCAATGCGACTCATTACTTATTGGCGACAAATGCGGAGCTCACACTTTCCCTTACATCGAAATAGAAAATCCAACAGCTATTGCAGAACACGAAGCAACAACTTCGAAAATTAATGAAGACCAACTATTTTATTGTAATCAGCGTGGAATAAAAACCGAGGACGCTATTGCACTAATTATTAGTGGTTATGTTAAAGAAGTTATTAATAAATTACCTATGGAATTTGCTATTGAAGCTCAAAAACTATTGCAAATAACATTAGATAGTAGTATTGGCTAAAATTTACTTTATGCTAACAATAAAAAATTTAAAAGTAAAAGTAGAAGGAAAAGAGATTTTGAAAGGTATAAATTTGGAAGTAAAAAAAGGAGAAACACACGCCATAATGGGGCCAAATGGCTCAGGGAAAAGTACCCTTGCAGCTGTTCTTGCTGGCCGTAATTATATGGAAATCACAGAAGGAGAAGTTTATTTCAATAACGAAAATCTCTTAATGCTTAAGCCCGAAGAAAGGGCTCAAAAGGGATTGTTCCTTGGGTTTCAGTACCCCATTGAAATTCCAGGAGTAACAATGATTAATTTTCTCAAAACTTCATTAAACGAAATTAGAAAAGCACAAAATCTTGAACCATTAAATGCCGTTGATTTCTTAAAATTTATCAAAGAAAAAAAAGAATTAGTACCTTTTGGTTTTGAACTAACTGGTAGACATGTTAATGAGGGGTTTTCGGGAGGAGAAAAAAAGAAAAACGAAGTTTTTCAAATGTTGGTCCTTAATCCAACCCTCGCTATTCTCGACGAAATTGATAGTGGCCTTGATATTGATGCTTTAAAAGTAGTTGCTAATGCTATAAACAATTTCAAAAATGACGAAAATGCCGTTATTCTCATTACCCATTATCAACGATTGTTAAATTATGTTATACCCGATTTTGTGCACATATTTTACGATGGAAAAATTATTAAAAGTGGCGATAAAACTTTGGCCTTCGAACTTGAAGAAAAAGGTTACGATTGGATAAAAGAATCTGTTTCATCTTAAATCATATGGAAACTATTCATTTAATAAAAGAAAATTTTACAAAACATATAACAAATTTTAATAATAAAGAACTTATTAATTTTAAAAATTCTCATTTTAACAATGTTTTAAATTTTGGCTTACCGCAAAGAGGAAACAAAAAGTATTTAAACTTTGAATTCATTAAATATCTTTCAAACGAAAATATCAATTTAAAAAGTAACAACAATTACATTCTTGATGTTGAAGAAATATTTAAATGCGATGTGCCCGATTTAAATGTTTTTACAATTTTTACTATCAATGGCTTTTACTACAAAAACAATAATTTAAGACATCTTCAAAACGAAGGAGTTATTATTAAAACTATTTCTAATGAACAACAGTTACAAGATTATGTAAGTAACAGTTCTAATAATAACGATTTTTTATCGGATTTAGTTGATTCTTTTTTTAACGAAATAATTCTTATACATATACCAAAAGGTATTAAATTAAGCAAACCACTTCAAATTATTAATCTTATATACGAATACTATAGTATACAATCGTATATAAAATTTATTCTACTAAACGAAAGCGAAGAGGAAAACGATATTATATTATGCAATCATTCCATTGGTGATAATGTATACATATTTGGTATAAATATTAATGTTATCCTTAAGGCTAATTCTAAAATTAACATATACCAAATGCAAAATATAAACGACAAAACATTTCACTTTGTTAATTCTTTTGTAAATCAAGAATATAACTCAAAATTAAAAATAGTTTCGGTAACACTCAGATCGGGAATATTTCGAAATAATACAGAAATATCACTAAATAATCAATTGGCTGAAAGTAAAATTTATGGTTTGTGGCTTACCGATAAAGAACAGATTACCGAATACCATACAAACATAGAACATAACTCACCAAATACAAGTAGCTTACAGCTATTCAAATCTATACTCGACAATAAAGCTACTGGCATATATAGTGGTAAGATTGTTGTTAAAAAAAATTCACAAAAAGTTACAGCATATCAGTCAAATAAAAACTTACTAATTTCTAAAGAAGCTAAAATAAAATCGTTACCCCATCTTGAAATATATGCCGACGACGTTAAGTGTTCGCATGGTTCAGCTACAGGCAAACTCGACGATGATGCTTTGTTTTATCTTATATCAAGAGGCATTCCACATAAAGAAGCATGCATATTATTAATGGAAGCATTTTCGTCGGAAATAGTTAACAAAGTAGATATAGAATCACTCAAAAATTCACTTCAACATTTAGTTAATAAGCGCTTACGTGGCGAACTTGAATACTGTCATAGATGTAACATTTGTAAAACCGACCAATAACTCCAGAATTTACAACTTTATTGTGTTTATTGTTTTAATGAATTTTCAAATACTTACTATATTTGTAAAAAATCAAGATTCTTATGATTCAATCATTAAAAGACCTTCTATTAAGCTTTGGTTTAAGCCAACAGTGGGCTGAGTTTTTTAAAATACTTATTTCATTTATAGTACTCTTTGGTTTAGCTTACGTTTCAAATTATATAACAAAACGCTTTATTTATTTGATATTTAAAAAAATTGTTAAGAAAACACCATTTGAATGGGACGATATTCTTTTAAAAAATAAATTTTTTTACAGATTCTCTCATATTGTACCAGCCTTGTTAATCTACATAATATCGCCATACATATTAACTGGTTATCCAAAAGCAATTGTTGCTTTAAACGATTTTGTATACGTTTACTTTGTTGTAATGGGGGTTTTTATTGTAAGTGCTTTTCTCGACTCTGTTAACGACATATACATGCAAAATCCAATATCAAAAGATAGACCAATTAAAGGAATACTACAGGTAATAAATATTGTAAATTTTCTTATAGGTATTGTTCTTATTATCTCTATAATATTTCATAAAAATCCTACTTACTTTTTAACGGGCATTGGAGCTTTAAGTGCTGTTCTATTACTTATTTTTAAAGATACTCTGCTTGGCTTAACTGCAGGTTTTCAATTATCATCAAATAAAATGATAAAAATTGGCGATTGGATATCTATTCCACAAAAAAACGTTGATGGCATTGTTACCGAAATAACACTTCATACTGTTAAAATCGAAAATTGGGATAAATCAATTGCAATGATTCCATCGTATACACTTGCAAATGAATTATTTATAAACTACGAAGCAATGTTACTTTCGCAGGCCAGACGTATTAAACGCTCATTATTTATAGATATCAATACTGTAAAATTTCTTTCGTTAGAAGAAATAGAAAATTTGAAAAATGTTGAACTTCTTCGCGACTATTTAAACGAAAAACTTGAAGAAATTAAAGAATACAATAAAAATCATAATTTCGATCTACAAAACCCAATAAATGGCAGATGGCTTACTAACATAGGTACGTTTAGAATTTATGCTTACAATTATTTACTTAGCTTAGAACACATAAGAAAAGATTTAACGTGTATGGTGCGCCAGTTACCCCCTTCCGAAAATGGTATACCACTTGAAATTTATGCTTTTAGCAACTACATAGATTGGCATCAATTCGAAAGAGCTCAAGCCGATATTTTCGATCACCTAATGGCTGTTATTCCTATTTTTAACTTAAAAATTTATCAGAACCCTACTGGCAACGATTTTGCAAAAATTTTAAGATAACTATGTAAGAAAACTTTTTATGTTCTACGCGTTTTTTTATTCATATTAACAGAATTTTATGAAAAAACTTTTTTATGTAATACTTCTTCTTAATTATAACCTTACCTTTTCACAAGACATAAATTTTGTCTTTTATAAAATGTTAGAAGAAATTGACAAAATTAACTCAATATCATTTATTATTAATGTAAAGGAAAGATTCTATGATAAAATAAAAACAAGCAAAGGTTTTTTTAAAATAAACTATAATCCATTTAGACTATATTACAAACAACTTGATCCACCTACTTATGCCGAAGTACTGATAAACGATAAATACAAAACACATGCTCTTGTAAACCCTAATAGTTTTCCATTTATAAACTTAAAGTTATCGGTTTACGGAAGCAAATTACGCGAATCACAGCATCACAACCTTTATCAGGTTGGATACAAATATTTTGCCGATATTATTAGACACCTCATTAAAAAATACAATGTAACCGATCTGAGCAAAATAGGTAACATAATTACTGATTTTAATTATAATAACACTTCTTATTACAAAATAACCCTTATAAATAAAAATTATTCTATAATAAACTACAAAGTAGAAGAAAATATAACTCCACAATTTTTAGCTTTAAAATTAAATTTATGCGACATAAGTATCCTTGAACTTAATCGCTACATGACCGACATTTTTTACGAAATTAAAAAAGGAACTGTAATAAAAATTCCTTCCGATTACGCTAAAAAAATAGAAATACTTATCGATAAAAAATTATTTATCCCTGTATTAATCAGTGTTTACGACAATAATGGGTTATTCGAAGAATACTATTTTGAAAAAATTAAAATTAACTGTAACTTTACCCAAAAAGATTTCGATGAAAACAACGAAGAATATGGGTTTTAATTATCTAACGCTTAATTATTCTTTCTTTGCTCTTAATTTAACATTCTTTTCAAAAAGAAATTTAAACTTATAAAAAAAATTATGGCAAAAACAATACATATTCCAAAAAACTAACTGTTACAAAGATGCAATTAAACTTTAATTATATTATTGAAAAGAGTATTAAATTCTAAAAAATGAAACTACATTGTAAAAACAATCCCCTAATTCTGGTATCAATAGAAAAGAAAGAATACAATGAAACTTTAAAAAAAATAGTAAAATTAAAAATATTAAATATTTGTTTTAAAAACATAAACATAACATTTGTCAATAAATTTATAAATAAGATAATATGATTGAATTACTTAGTACTTTAAACAAAATTTCGAAAGAACTTGCTGTATCGGTAATAGATAAACAAAAGTCGTTACAAATAATTTATGAAAATTTAGTAAATGTGTTAAACATTAAAAATATTATTTACTTTCAATTAGAGAAAACCAATATAACTCCATTATTGGCAGTATTCGATTTTTCAGAAAAGAAAATAAATGCAGATTTTTATAAAGAAAGTTCTATAAAACAACTAAAAAATGGTATATACGAAGTCAATAAAACAAACAACAATTTTAATTTAATTAACGCAAATTACAACAAAATATTATTATCATCTGTTTTTTTAAACAATGAATTACTTGGCTATTTAGCTTTTTATTCAGAAAAAGAAAATTTCAATTTACCAGAATTAGAACTTATTGAAAACATTTCTTACAAATGGGGAAGTATCATTGGAACTCATGAAAGTTTTCAGATAATTATCGAAAAACAAAAAAATTTTGAAAACATTCTTAACAACTTTCAAGACATTGTATTGATTGTAAGCAAAAACGAGAATGTTATATTTCATAATAAAGCATTAACAGAAATAATTGGTATTACCGACGAAGAGACGACAGAAATAAAACTTAGTGATATTTTTTTCGAAGAATATAAATACGATTTATATAATGCAATAGACAAAATATTTTCAGGTAGCCCTTACGAATTTTGTTATGTTCCTTTAAAATCCTTTAGCAACGATATAATACCTGCAGAATCATTCATTACAAAAATAACATGGTATGACGACGAAAAATTATTTTTTGTAATAAGAGACTTAAAAAAATACAAAGATATTGAAGAAAAACTAAAGAATGTTCAAGAACAATACGAAAACATAAAAGCTTTGTTTTTTAAAACAATTAATGGCTTAAGCTTTTCAATGAGAACTCCTCTTTATTCTATTATTGGAATAGCTGAATTATTAAACAAAACAAATCTTAACTCTCAACAAAAGAACTATTTGAATGTTTTAAAAAATGCTGGTGAACAAGCAATTCATTATGTAGAGCAATTGTTTAATATGACATACTTAGAACATGGGAAAATTATACCACAAAAAGTTGCTTTCTCCCTTAAAAATACCCTGATTAAAATTTTAAACTTATTCTATCTAAAATCAACATTTAAAGGAGTAGAAATTATTTGTGAATATGTTGACATAGGAGAAGATTATTACTTACGCGGCGATGAAAATAAATTGTTCTTAATTATTCAAAACATACTTGAATATTCTTTACGTAATACAAAAAAAGGTAAAATAATTATAAATATCAACAAAGACGAAAAAAATAATTTAATCATCGATATTCACGATAGTGGCATTATACTTTCACCAGAAAAAACAACCGAATTAATAAAATGTTGCAAATATTTAACTCCCTATTTTGATACTGCTACAAAAGAGTTAGAATTCGAATTGACTATTGCATACAACTTTGCAAAATATTTGAACGGAGAATTTACATTCGAAGGCATTCCTCACTATGGCAATAGATATAAATTAATCTTACCATTAGAAGAAAGTACTTTCAACGAAGTAGAAATTCAAAAAGCAAAATATTCTTTTGACATTCACCAAGAAAAACTTGAAAACATTAAAATTTTAATTGTCGAAGACGATATATTTAATCAATATATTTTAAAAGAATACCTTGTTCAACTAAATGCAAATATAGATACAGCAAACGATGGGAAATCGGCAATTGAACTACTAAGAAAAAACTTATATTCATTAGTTATAGTTGATATTCGCTTGCCCGACATGAATGGAAAGGAAATATTAAATTTTATTAAAAACAATCTACAACCTCCCTATAATAAAATTCCTGTTATCGCTATCACAGCTAATGCCGATATTAACGAACATAACGATTTACTAAACTACGGTTTTAACGATACTATAACAAAACCAGCATCTCTTCCAGTAATATACTCTAAGATATTAAAACAAATTGGATATTCAAAAAAAATTTTCGACGAAAAAATAAAAGAACAAATAAATAAAGTTATTTTTAAAGAAGTTACAGAAGAATTTTACAATCTCGAAAACTTTAAAAGTTCTTTGAACAACGACACAAAAGCTATTATCAATTTACTTGAAATTTTTATAAAACAAACAACCACTAACCTTGAATTGCTCAATAAAGCCCAAAAAGAAAAAAACTTAGCAGAAATTGATTTTATTACTCATAAAATGCGACCTTCTTTATCTTTACTAGGAATGAAAAAGGCCGAAGAACTAGTTGCTCTTATAAATTCTTCGGCCAAAAATAACTTTGAAATTGAACGTATTGCCTCAAATATCTCTAAGTTACAACAAGTATTAATTTTTACTTTTGAATTATTAAAAGAAGAAATAAAAAAACTTAAAGAGCAATTAAGCAATGGCTAATATTATTTCTTTAAACGGAAAAACTCCCAAATGGGGTGATGATTGCTTTATTGCTTCGAATGCAACTTTAATTGGCGATGTTGTTATTGGTAATAGGTGTAGTATTTGGTTTAATGCTGTATTACGGGGCGATGTACATTACATCCGCATAGGCGATGATGTTAATATTCAAGATTGTGCAGTAATCCATTGTACCTACCAAAAAGCTCCTGTAAAAATAGGTAATAAAGTTTCTATAGCTCATAATGCTGTTGTGCACGGTTGTACAATTCACGATTATGTACTAATTGGTATTGGAGCAATTATCCTTGACAACTGTGTAATAAACAGTAATAGCATTATCGCTGCAGGAGCATTATTATTAGAAAATACAATTGTCGAAGAAGGAAGTGTATATGCAGGAGTACCAGCAAAAAAAATTAAAGATGTAGATATTAACCTACTTAAAAATCAAATTGAACGCATTGCTAACAACTACTACCTCTATGCAAGTTGGTATAAACAAACCTTATAAATTATTTTAAAATCATTTCTCGTAAAGCACAGTTATGTAACCAGTTTTTTCTATATTGTAGTATTTTCCTGTACCTTTTATTAAATAAAAATAAGTTCCAGGAGAAACTTTAACCCCTGCGCTAGAATATCCATCCCATGTAAGTGTTACTGCTTCTAAGTAATATATAATTGCTCCCCACCTATTAAATACATAAAATTGCAAAGGAATTTCGCAATTAGAGTTATAAATAAATATATCGTTATATCCATCGTTGTTTGGAGTTATAATATTGGGAATTTCGTTTTCATCAAGAAAAAAATCGTTAACTTTAATAGTATCAGTGAAAACGCAACCTACCATGTCTTTAATGCCTAAAATATATTGTCCTCCACAAACATTTGTTTCTATGGTGTCAATTTCAACGGTATTTAAATAAAAAGTATAAGGTTTAATTCCTCCAGAAGCTGAAATAATTATTTGGCCATTACAAACACCAGGACAAGTAGCATCTTTAATATTTATTCTATCAACACTTGGAGCAGTTAAATATTCATCAATAAAAATAAGTGCAGAATCTTTACAATTTTTACTATCTATTACTACAGCCTTATAATATCCGGTGCACAAGTTTTCAATGGTATAACTATTTTCGCCTGTACTCCACATTACATTAAAAGGAGGATAATCGCCAACTATAAATAAGTTTGCCTTACCTGTACACTGTCCTTTACAGCTTTTTGCAGTTTGCGAAAAAATATCTATAGTTTCTTTATACAATTGCTTTACCTCTATATTGTTAAGTTGTGAAATACATCTGTTACTATCGATCACAGTTAATGAATAAATTCCAGGTAAAAGATTTAATGCGTTATTATTTGAAGAAACGGACTCTGACCAGAAATACTCGTATGGAGGAGTTCCTCCGCTTGTGGTCGTATATATTGCTCCTTTATCATTGTTACATTGCAAATGGATTATGCTATCAACAATTACTGAAAGAATAGGTACTTGAGGAATATTAATAGAAAAATGTTTTTCACAATTATTAGCATCATAGATAGTTAGGTTGTAAATTCCTGCTGGTATATCTATAATATCTTCCGAATTTATTGAATCATTCCATAAAAAGGTTAAAGGCAACGTGCCCCCCCACGCACTAACATAGATTGCAGCATTTGTATCGCCATAGCACTTCGTAAAAATAATTGAGTCGAAAATAACAATAATATCTGGTGGAGATGTAATGGTAATGGAAACACTATCTTTACAATTATTAGCATCGTTAACTACAATAACATAATTCCCTTCTGAAAGATTAGCAAAATTGCCAGATTGGCTTGTTAATCCTAAAGGGTTGAGTATAAAAGTATATGGTATGGTACCTCCTTGTGCCGATACATAGACTTTTCCACTGCTATCACCATAACATTGAATGTGTTTTATACTATCTATTGTAGCAATCAACGGTAGAGGTTCAATTATTTCAACAGAACCACTTATACTACAATTTTGGGCATCGGTAACGGTGTAATAATATGTACCGGGTCCTAAATTTATTGGATCAACAATTGAATCATTCCAACTAACAGTGTAAGGAGCAATTCCTCCATTTATAATTAACGAAATAGCACCATCGTTATTACCGTTGCAAGATACATTTTTAACTAAAGCCGACACTGAAAGAAGATTTAACGAAGTTTTTAAAGTTGTGTCAATTTTACCAGCATACCACCAAGTATTTATTGTTTTTAAATCTCCCAACGAACATGGTATATTTCCACTACAAGAGATTGTATCTAACCATGTATGACACAATATTTCAGCACTATTGCATCCGTTTAATTCGGAGGTACCATTGGGTATATTAGAATCATCCCAAAATTGTAAAGGATTATATAAAGAATCGTATGGATAAACAAGATTTATTTTAAAACCATTTGGATTGGCTTCAACATCGTAAAGTGGTGTATGTGTTTCACAATTAAAGTACTCTAATTTAAGATTAAACGTAAAATCACTTGCAATTTCATTACCATAGTTATCTTTACCGTCCCATAAAATGCAATTAAAACCAGGAGAAACAAATTTCGTAATTTTTACATCGCTACCCCCTTCTTGGTAGCCTGCTACTGAATCAAGATCAAAATATAAATGAATTAATCCTTGTTTTGTAACATTTATATTTATACAATAAGGACCGGGATAGCAACCACTAATAAAAATTGAATCGACTATTTTCCCTGTTTCACTAATTTTAAAGATAGTAGTATCGGGTATGTTCAAAAAAACTTTAAATTCTGGCAAAGTATGTAGCCCAAATGCCGATTTTCTATCATTAATAATATCACCTGTATTAAAACACCCACTACTATTGGCCGACATTACAAAAACAAATGGACGCATGCCGTTAAAATCGAAAGAAGTTACTACACTATCTTTCGTATTGTAAACATAAACCTTTCCAAAAAAAGGATCAGCAAAAGGATCGGCATTGCCAAAATAAGGCAATGTAGTAAATTGCCAAGCTTTTGACCAAATTCTTCCGTTTTTAATATTATTATCATTATCGGTTATCGTTATATCAAAATATTCAAAAATACGGCGTTCGTATCCATAAGATGAATCGCCAAAACAAGAAAATACAGTATAGTTGCTATTAAGCCATTGCTTAATAATAATTCCATCTTCGTAACTAATAAAAGCCGATGGTATTGTTATTTGTTGAGCCTCGGCAGAATCGGCTATACCCATCGATATAACTCCCCCATAAGGTACATTATTAACAATAATAGCGGCAACTGCACCTGCTTGCTGGGCTTTTAGCACCTTTGTGGTAAAGTAACACAATCCTCTGTCGATTAAAGCAATTTTACCTAATAAACTATTAGGCTCGTATCCATTACATCCAGTAAACAATGAAGAACTATCGGGTATGTAAACTATTTCTGAACATATAAGTGAATCGGCAAAAGCAGGACCAAACGATGCCAAGCCAATATTAAAAAACCTTTCTTCGGGTTGTTTAATTACAAGCCAGTTTGGATACTTGGGCATGTCAAATTCGATGTAATAATCGCCTATTTCGATTGGGTGTATAACAATTGGATTGTATCCTTGGGGGGTTACATTAACTGGACCTGCTATTGCTTCGGTATAATTATTAATAAACCCTATTCCATTCGAAGGGATTGTATCGGGGCCATATACTACCTGACCAGACGGAGAAATAATTCGAAAAACTACATCGTTCTTTAAATTACCAGAATAGTCGTAAATATTTCCGAAACCAATATATATTATCTCATTTGTATCAGCAATCGAGATATACAATTTGTGCTCTGGCGCACAATTATACATGGCAAAAGGACTAAAATAAGGCATAATTTGAATTCTGTTTTCGCATGAGTCTGAACTTTGTAGTGGCTTTGTACCTTCTGAATATACAGCGTTATACAAAAAAAGTGTTAAAAAAAAATTTATTATAAGTTTTAATAAATTCATTTTTTGTTAAAAACAAATATAAATAAATTTTGCTGAAAATCCAAAACATGTAAGTTTTTAATAAATTTAAACACAATTTTATTGTTTGTATAGTTTTACTCTAATTAATTTTACATAAATTGTTCAATACTACCTTTATGCCACAATCGATGTAATTAATAAACTAAAGGCAATTAATCTAATTATTATTTTTTTTAAAACTATAATAATTTATATTCTCTAAAATAAAGTTATTATTCACACTATTAACAAATTATGCTGAATTTACAGTAGAATTGAGTTAATAGCATAAAGAGTAATTAATTTGTTTACTAAATCTATTTTATTGGTAAATAACCATTACTTATTGATTTCACTTTATTTCATTTGTAACATTAACTGAAGGTTTGATAAGTCAATATTCAAAAAAACATTAATGAACCTCTCTAATTTAAAACATTAAACTTATCTACACCTTAACAAAAACACAACAATGTGTTTTTCTCCTCTAAACAATAACTTAAGTAAAAATTATTGAGCTTATCAAAGCGAAGGTACCTCTTTAAGTTAAAATAAACACAAAATATAATCACAGTGCAAACCTTAAAAAATAACCTATCTCTTTTTATTAATAAATTTTTTACTAAAAAGTAACAATGATTAAAATATTTAATCAAAGGAAAAATATTCAATAAACAAAATTTATTGCAACAATTATTAAGAAAATAAAAATTAATTAGTTTTTTTTCGCTTATTTTGTTTAATATTTTTATAGGTCTTTTATTAAAATAAGCAAATTACATTAAATAACAATTTATTGTAAACTTAATTTTACAAAAACAACGATAACAATATAGATAATTTCATATAAAGATTTTTAACATATTGCACAATTATGTTTATTTTGTGTAAAAAATTAATATAAATTATTTTCGTGTTTTAGCTTTTCTTTTAAATAGTAAAGAGTATAACTTTTACTATTAGCATCTTTTAAAAACTCAATTAAGGGGCCACAATAATTAAGATAACCTCCTTCAATACCTCCTTGTGGACCAAGGTCTATAATATAGTCAGCTTTTTTTATAATATCTAGATTGTGTTCAATAACAATAAGAGTAGCACCTTCGTCGATAAGTTTATAAAAAGTCTTAATTAATAGTTCCACATCTTTAAAATGAAGCCCTCTTGAAGGTTCATCGAATATAAATATTGTGCCATTTATTTTTTTTTCGCATAGATAAAATGCTAGTAGTAATCGTTGTAATTCCCCTATACTCATTTTATTAGTAGGTTGCCCTAGTTTTAGATAGCCCAAACCAACATGTTCAAGAATTTTAAGTTTGTCGGCTATTTTCCTCTCTAAAGGCGATTCTTTATTGCTGAAAAAATTAATAGCTTCCGATACTTCCATTTCAAATATATCATATATATTTTTGCCATTATATTCTACTTGTAGTATCTCTTTTTTAAAACGTTTACCATTACATGCTTCGCAAGTTAAATAAATATCGGCCATGAATTGCATTTCTATCTTAATAACTCCTTCGCCCTTACATTCTTCGCATCTTCCGCCTTTCATATTGTATGAAAAATAATGAGGTTTATAATTATTAATTTTAGATAAAGATTGTTCGCTAAAGATGTCTCTTAAGTAATCGTAAATTTTTAGGAAAGTTAACGCATTAGATCTACTCGAAGGTGTTATGGAATTTCGATCTATAAGAATAACTTTAGAAACACTATTTAAATCACCATCTAGAAAATCGTAACCTGTAACTTTAATATTTTCGCCAAGTGTTTTACGAATTGCATTATATAAAATATCTTTTACAAGTGTCGACTTTCCTGATCCGCTTACACCTGTTACTGCAATAAAATTGTTAAGGGGGAAAGATACAGTAATATTTTTTAAGTTATGTAAATAAGCATTGTGTAAAGTGATTTTTTTCTTACTTAAATTTTTTTTATGCGATACTTTAAAATTTTCTGTAGTATATAAATATTTAGCTGTTAAACTAGTATTAACATAATTTTTCAAATCGGTTGGCATTCCGGCAAAAACTACTTCGCCACCATATTTTCCCGCACCAGGTCCTAAGTCAATAATATAATCGGCATTTTTAATTATTTGTTCGTCGTGCTCAACTACAACAACTGTATTTCCTAAATCGCGCAAATAAAACAGAGCTTTAATTAAATTTTCAGTATCTTTAGGATGCAAACCAATTGTGGGCTCATCGAGAACATATAAAGACCCTGAAAGATTATTTCCAAGAATAGCGGCAAGATGTACTCTCTGTAGTTCACCTCCAGATAAAGTACTTGTGCTTCTATTAAGTGTTAAATAATCTAACCCTACATTAATTAAAAAGTCGATTCTTTTGTTTATTTCTTTAACAGGATTTTCTATAATCTTTCTCTCAAATTGAGTTAGGTTAATAGTGTCGAAAAAAATTTTTATATCTTTTACTTGCATGTTTACTATATCGCCATAGCTTTTACCTCCTACTTTAATTTGTTCAATTTCTTTTTTCAGACGCGTACCTTTACAGTCCGGACATATAATTTTATCTCTATATCGTGATAGTAATACTCTATATTGTATTTTATACGCATTCTTTTTAACAAACTCAAAAAAGTCGTTGATACCATAAAAATATTCACAACCATTCCATAATATATTCTTTTGTTCAGAAGTAAGCTGGTAATATGGTTTATGTATAGGGAAATTAATTTTATGAGCATTTTCTATTAACTGTTCTTTCCATTCGGTTAAAAATTCTCCTTTCCAGCATGCTACTGCATTGTCGTAAACAGATTTTGTTTTATCTGGAATTACTAAATCTTCGTCAATTCCAAGCACATGTCCAAAACCTTCGCATGTATTGCAGGCACCAAGAGGACTGTTATAATTAAATAATTGTATATTTAATTCTTTATATGGAAATTCGACTGTATCAAAAAAATTTTTAAAAACTTTAAAATTCCACTTCGAATTTGATAAATATCCAATAATACATATTTTATTTCCCAACTTAAAAGATAACTCAATCGATTCACTTAAGCTCTTATAATCTTTTTCATTTTTATCGACAATAAACCTTTGGGTAATAACAATAATTTTATGTCCATCTATATTATTTAGATCTGAAATTTTGTAGATGTTATTATTAAAAAACACTCTATTAAAGCCCTCTAGGTTAAGCGATTTTAATATTTGTTTATCTAATACTGTGGTTTCAAAGCCAATAAAACCTTCTGTTTTATCTTCTAACGAAAGTATAAAATCTAAAACATCGCTCACATTATATTGCTTAATTTCCTGGCCAGTTTTAGAAGAATATACCCTTCCTATTTTAGAAAAAATTAAACGTAGATACTCAGCAATTTCGGTAACAGTGCCAACAGTAGAACGAGGATTTGAGATTACGTTTTTTGCTTCAATAGCCACAGCAGGTGGTAGATTTGTTATAAAATCAACGTCTGGTTTGGGAATTTTAGGAAGAAACTGCCGCACATAAGAAGATAAGCTTTCTATATATCTTCGTTGTCCTTCTGCATAAAGGGTATCTATTGCTAAAGAACTTTTTCCGCTACCAGATAAACCTGTAATAACCGTTATTTTGTTTAAAGGTATTTTTACGTTAATATTCTTCAAATTGTTAACCCTTGCACCTTTAATTTCGATAAAATGCATTCAAAAATTTTTTTACAAAAATAGTTATAGTATGTTGAAACTTTTTTACTATTTTTGCGTTTAATTAAAAAAACTGCTGCTTATAGGGTATATCTTTATACACAGGGGCTAAAAATAAAAACAAAAATGAAAACATCGGTTCTACCCGATGATAAGCTAATAGAAGCTTATTTATCGGGAAATGAAGCAGCAGTTGTTGAATTAATAAATCGTCATAAAAGAAAAGTTTACAGTTATATTTATATTCGAACAGGTAATAAGGAATTAGCATGCGATATATTGCAGGAGGTATTTGTAAAAGCATTTTATTCAATTAAGCAAAAAAAATACACCGAAATTGGTAAATTCGATTGTTGGCTTATTCGAATTGCACATAATCTTATTATCGACTACATCAGACAAAATAGTAAGTTAAAACTAACCCCCATCGAAACAGACCAATACGCGTTAACAGAAACACTATTTCTAAAATCTTCAGAAACTTCCGACAAAAAAATCTTGAGAAATGAAGATATAAGAGACATAAGAGAACTATTAAACAAACTTCCTGCTAATCAGAAAGAAATTATTATCATGCGTCATTTTCTAGGTATGAGTTTTAAGGAAATAGCCGAAAGAACTAATGTTAGTATAAATACTGCTCTTGGTAGAATGAGATATGCTTTAATAAATCTAAAGAAGTTAATAGCTCAATATAAAATTGAATTAATTAACATCGATTAAAAAGCTTATAAAAAGGAATAAATATACTTTCTAATATCTTTTAACGATAAAAGTAAAACCTAAAATAGTAATTTTGTAATAAAAAACATATCTTAATAAAAAAGTATGCAAAATTTTATGTTCGAGCATAAACTATTATCTTAAGTCTCTTTATAAGTGTAAAAATAGTGTTTTTGTAAAAAAGTGATTTAAAAATTTTGCTTTTAAGACAACTCTTATAAATTGAGATCTTTGCAAAACCTTTTGTAAAGGTCTATTAGTATTTCGAATAAATATTGATTTTTCAACTATATTTAATTGTAAAAAAAATTATTTTCAGATAGATTTGTAAAGGTCTCCCATTAATAATTTTTCTTAAGTGTTTTTTTAGTAAGTTGTAGTTCAATAATTCATATTCTTCTGTAAATTAATTTTCTTTAAGATTTTTTCATCTATTTTCACTATCTTTTATAAGCCAACAATTTCTATTTGTTATCTCTACATAAACTTTAAATCAGTATTTTCATTGTTAAATTTTGAGTCCTTTGCAACACCTTTTGTAAAGGTACCAAGGAATTTTAGAAAATATTGATTTTTAATTATTTAATTGTAAAAAAATTATTTTTCGGGTAGGCTTGCAAAGGTCTCAACAAGTATATAATTCATGAAAGATGAAAAATGTTTAGGACACTTGAAATTGATTATGAAAACTACAATGTCAAAGTTAATTAAACTTTATTATAATATCGACATAGCCGAAACTATTTCAAATCTTACTGGCAAATGAATAAAACAAACAAAAAAGTACAATGTAGTTTTTGAATATAATAGTGGTATAAATAAAAATTTGTAT
>JAOAFV010000058.1 GCA_026416095.1 Bacteroidales bacterium
TATACTAATAAATTCTTCGGCCGGCTGTGGTAAAACCGAACTAATGGCAGATATTTTTGTTATTCTAACTATTTCAAATTTTAATAAATATTCTAAGGAATACGACTTCTCAAATATTCTTGCATTGACATTCACAAATACAGGAGTTTATGAGTTAAAAAAAAGAATTATAGAAAAAATTCTTTCACTTAACTTTAATACTCTCAATAATATTGTGCTTAAATTAAAAAATTTAAAAATTTTTGACGATATAAATTTAACTTACAACGAAGATATTCTTAACAAACTAAAAAGCAAAATATTCTACGAACATTACAACTTATCTGTTTACACCTTCGATAGCTTTTATAAGCAATTACTTCACCTAACTCTTTATGAATTAAATGAACAAGCTAATTTTAAACTTGTTGTAGACGATAACGAACAAACTTCGCTCTTTAAAAAAATTACTTACAATTTTGTAAATGAAAAAGAAGATGTACTTAAAAATTATATTGTTGCACAACTCGAAGAAGGGAGTTCAATTAACTATTATAATAACTTTACTAAATACCTTCATAAAATTCACTCAGAACAATTTTTTAAAAATGTGCACTTACTTAATGAAGCTTCGATCGACTTTATTAAAAACTTAAAAATCAATTATTCATCTGCTTATCTTCATAAAATGCTTAATGAAAACTATTTATTTAAAAGCTTATATGAATACTCTGTAAATTACAAAAAAAACAACAACATTAAACTATTACCTGATATTACATATGAACTTAAACGCCACATAAAAAATTTTAATTACATTCTTTACGAAAAATTAGACACTATATATAATTATATACTAATCGACGAATTTCAAGACACATCTGAAACTCAATATGAAATTATTCATGAATTTATCTTGGAAATTATAAGCAAAACTCATGAGCCCTCGGTTTTTATTGTTGGCGATTCTAAGCAATCTATTTATCGCTGGCGCGAAGGCGACTGGGAACTGATATGTGATAAATTAAAAAATAAATTTAAGCTTAATTACATTGTAAATAAAAACTTAATAGAAAATTATAGATCGCAGAAAGAAATTGTTGAATTTAACAATAATTTATTTACTCTTATTGTAGAATATTTAGCTCAAAATAATCGTTACATTAGGAAAGTTTATTCAAATATTAAACAACAAATTATTGATAGTGATTCTGGATATGTAAAATTTATTTCAGATATAAAACCTATTAACGAACAATTAAAAAATGATTGTAACGACAAAAAATCCGAACCTTCTGAACTAAATACACACGATAAATATGTATGGCTTATACCAGAACTTAACATTCTTCTTACTAACAATATTACAGATATTGCAATACTTGTAAGAAAAAACGAAGATGCAAAAAAAATTTATAACTATCTTATAGATAACAAGCATAAACTCTTAAAAGATATTGCAATTATTTCAGAGTCTTCATTTAACCTTTCAAAATCGCCTTTTGTACGTTTTATTGTTTATTTTATAGCATATCAAATTACAAAAAACAACGAAAGCCTAAAAGATAACAACTACTTTAAAGAATGTGCTGTACAAAACTTAAAAACTATTATTAAAAATGAAGATCCACAGCTACTTTTTAATGAGATTGAAAATGAAATTCAACAGTTTAACTTTTTACTTTTACCATTAACCGACCAAATATTATTTTTAAAGTACTTCATTAACAGTAAAACCGACATAAGCAATAATAAATTAGAACAAACTTTTGTAGATAATTTAATTGAAATAGTACTAAACAGAACAATAATTGGTGAATATAACAGCATTGAAACTCTTCACTGGTTAATTGAAGAAGGCATCGATAATAATACACTAACCATAACAAATATAAGCACTTTCAAAGAACTAATTAAAATTTTTACAATTCACAAAGTTAAAGGTGAATCATTCGACGCAGTAATTATTCCAGATATAAGTTTCATAGAATCTTCTTATAAAGCTCATAAAGAAAATTACTTAGTTTATAGATCTACAAATGCTAATAACCAAGAATTTACGGCTTTCTTTAAACAGGTAAAAGAAATAAAAGAGATTGACAAATCGAACATCGACAAAGATTTTATTGAAATAAAAAAATTATATGACGACGAAACCGAAAAATTACAAGTCGACGATATAAACTTATTATACGTTGCAACAACCAGACCTAAATATGCTCTAATTATTAACGGTTTTTCAGATAAAACGGAAAAAAACAAAAGTAAAAATATAAAAGAAAATATTCTTTCTTGTGAAAAATTAAAAGAACTAATAATTAAATGCCTCGATACTTCATCGAAAATAGATGAATACAATAATTTTGAAATTACCACTTATACAAAAGGACATTTATTACCTATTAATACTACCCATAAACAAGAAGAATATCTCAATAAAGAATACTACCTTCTTAATCCTATATGTAAACAGTTCTATAATCGCACACCCAATGTAAAGTACATTTTTTCTGAAGAACATTATACAAAAATAGAAAAGGGCAAACAAATTCATCAACTGCTGGCTAGGATCGATTCTTTTAATGATATACGCAAAGCAAAAACCTTAATGCAAGATAATGAGATATTAAGAATTTTAAACGATCTTGAAAATTTAATTTCTGAGCACCCACAATTAAAAAGAGCTTACGAAAGTGCAAGTTTAATAATTTCTGAACAAGATATCTATTACGAAGGCAACATTTATAGGCCCGATAAAATATTTTTGCTAAAAGACGAAACAATTATTATTGATTTTAAAAGTGGAACAGAAGATTTAAAAAATTACTTATGTCAATTAAAAGGATATATTAAAATTCTTGAATCGCTTGGCTATAAAAACATTAAAGGTTTTATTTTAAACGTCGATAAAAAAGAAATTTTGGAAATATAAAAACTTATAGAATGCTATGATAAAATTTATAAAAAAAACAGTAGATATAATATACGAAAAAGAAAAAAATAATCTTTCAAACACCATTATTATAATGCCTAACGAAAGATCTTGTTTTTATTTTCATACTTATTTTAAAGAGAAATTACAAAGCGAAAAGGTAAATTCTTGTTTTTTCCCAAAAATTATTCCTTTCAAACAGTTTTTAATTCATTTGTCGGGCTTCAATAAAGAAAGCGACTTAAATTTAATATTTAAAATGCACAAAATACTTAATAAGTTTTATAATACACACAATAAACAAGGTAATTTATCGATTACAAACACTTACGATTTATGCAAAATACTTATAAACGATTTTTCCTTATTCGATAACTTTTTACAAACAGAAGAAAAACTCGATTACTTGTCGAATTTAAAAGAAATTTCGGAACGTTTTTCAGAAAAAAGTTATAATTTCTTACAACAAGTACTAGAAAAATCTATTATTTACAAACATCTAAAAGAAATATATAGCGAATTTACAAAAGACAATTACAGCTCTTACGAAGCTAATATTTTAAGAAAGTTATATAACAACATCGAAACAATATTGTCAAAACTAGCTTTGCACAATTTATATTTTATTGGATTATTTTTCCTAACAAAGCTTGAAGAAGAAATATTAAAAAAGTTTTCGGAACACACTAATTGCTTTTTTATAATAGAAAATTCAACATTCCTAAATAAAATAATAAACATTCAAGAAAAATTCGATAACTTAAAAAAACTATTTAAAAATAAAGTATTGACAATTGATAATACAAATGAAGTAAAAGTTGATACAATAAATGTAAAATATTGTGCAAATAACACTTCACAAGTAGCGTTGATTATAGATACTCTAACTTCTTTAATAAACTCTGGTGTAGACCAAAACGAGATAGCAATAATACTAACCGACGAACACTTGTTACCTCTATTAATTAAGCAATTACCCGAAAATATAACCTTTAACATTACAATGAGCTATAAAATTAGGTTTACTTATGTATTTAAAACACTTTTTCTTTTGTTTAATATTTACGAAAACACAGTTAATAATTTTACTACCCTCGACCAACTTAAATTACTAGAATACAATAAATTACTTAATATAAAACTTCCAGAATTTCTTTCGAATTGCAAATATAATTTAACGTGCAATATAGAAATATTAAAAGAAAATTTACCTGCCGAAGTATACGAATTTATTTCAAACAAAGACAAACAAAACCCATTTGATGTTGTTTTTAATTTATTGTATTTAATAGAAAAAAATGTTTTATCGCAAAACATAGAAACTTCTGAGCTAAAGCTTGAATACGAAGCTATTATGTTAATCAAAAAAGTGGTTAAAGAAATAGAAAAATTTTCAGACGAAATAAAAAACACCGACGAGATTATTTACATACTTAAACAAATATTAAAAGAAGAGAAAATTATTTTAGAAGGTAAGCCACTTAATGGTGTACAAATATTAGGTAAGTTCGAAAGCCGGTTACTCGATTTTAAATATGTTATTATACCATCTTTTACTGATAAATATTGGCCTTATAAATATCTCGATACAAATACATTCTTATTCAAAGATATTATAGATGTGAGAATTAAGCTAAAAGATGTATATTATACTCTTGACGCATACTTATTTTACCGCCTAATAAACAACGCCGAACAAACCATACTAATAGTGCCTTCATATATCAATAATCAACCTGTATTTGAAAGCCCTCTTCTAACACAGCTTAGTACTATAATAAATAACGATAACAAAACACATTTACCTAATACCAAAATAGTAATTCCATTTACTATCGAAGATTTTGCTCTTTACTCGAAAAGAAAAATAAACATAGCAATTTGCAAAAAATATAACGAATTTTATAATAACATAAGCCTTTCACGATATGCAATTGAAAACTTTATAAAATGCCCACTTAAATTTTATTATTCTAATATACTTAAACTTAAGAAAAGTACTTTACTTCCTGTCGATATGCCTCAGTCGCTTATTGGTAATATTGTACACGAACTAATTGAAAAGTGGTTAAGTAAAGAAAAAAAATTTGCCTTTAAAGGAATTAAAAAATTTTCCGAAAACAACATAGTATCTTACATACTGAAAGCACTTTTCGATAAAATTACTTATAACAATGAAATAAACATAAACGATGTTAAAGAAATAAATCAGATTAAAATGATTGTAACAAGTATAATAAATAATTTTGAAGAAAACTTTGAAAAAGATGACAACACAATAAAAACTCTTAATGGTTACACTGTTTATGAAATAGAAAAAGAATTCTGTATTCAAAAGCAAATATTAAATAAAAATATAACACTTAAAGGAATTATAGATTGCATAGGTAAAGGCTATAATAATGAGTTTATAATTATTGATTTCAAAAACTCTAAAAGCAACTATTCTATGTTTGTCAAAGATGTGGTGAAATCTCATTTTGTTACTAGTAATAAATTTAAATCATATAACTTTCAATTGCAATTTTATACTTTTCTACTAAAACATAATATAAACGTAAAAGAAGTAAGATCGGGCATTATGTTTTTAAAAGATAACAGTAAAATATTTAAAGAAAATTATATAAAAGATTTTGAATTCGAAAATTTTTTATGCAATAGTGTACTTAGTACGCTTATAGAAACCAACGTGTTTGAGCAAACTGAATATAAAAATGAAATATGCCGAGATTATTATAACTTTACCAAATGCGATTTTATTCATTACTGTAATTTATAGAATTTACTGATTAACATACTAAAAGGCAACTTTCTTCGTATAAAGCTTTTCAAGTAAAATTAACCAATAACCCTAAACAAAATTTTTAACACAAAAATTATTACAGTAATCAAATATATTTTTGGTCTTATCTTTCAACTGAAATTCTTTAAAGTTACTTAACAATAATGTTTTAATCTTGTGAAATCCGATTTTTGTTAATTTAAATGTTATTTTTTTCTAAAAACTTTAATTCGAAAATGTTTAAAGCTTAATATAGTTATTTAATATGCAATACTCAAGTATCATGTTAAGTTGGTTTTTTTATAACAATTAATTATTTAATTTTTTTTGAATAAATATGCAAAATAATAACTATAAATGCAGTAAAAAAATAAAAGCTACATTACAAAAAATGAGAACTTTGCAAAACCTTTTATAAAGGTTATTAAATATTTTGGAAAATGTTGATTTTCAATTATATTTAATTGTAACAAACTTATGTTTAGGAAGTTTTGCAAAGGTCTCAATATGTAAAAGCTAACTTTTCCGTAAACAAAACCAAGTTGATTTAACAAAAAATCTCTAAACTCATAAAGAATAGAGCTGATTTCATTAATGCTACATGTAAATATTGAGGAAGCAAATGG
>JAOAFV010000022.1 GCA_026416095.1 Bacteroidales bacterium
GGTTGTCGGAGACTGGGTTACAGTTGCCGTTGTTAGTAGTGGTTAGAGTTAGGGTTAAGGATCCTGCATTAATTTCGGCTTGAGTTGGGGTATATTGAGTGATTGGGGTATTAGGGCTGGGGTTGAAGGTTCCGCTTCCACCCGACCACACAACACCGCCGGCGATGGTGTATGAGCCGTATAGGTTTACAATTGGGTTATTGGAGCAAACAGTTATGTCGGTGCCTGCGTTGACGGATGGAGCTGGTGTTATTGTGATGGTCATTTGATCGCTAACTGGGTTGCAATTGCCGTTGTTTATACTTGTGAGGGTTAGGGTTACGGAGCCTGCTGCTATTTCTGCTGGCGATGGGGTGTAAGTGGCGTTAAGAGTTGTATTGTTAGGGGCGAATGAGCCGTTTCCGCCTGTCCATATACCGCCGCCGGCACCTATTACACTACCTTGAAGTTGGACGGTTGGGTTGTTAGCACAAACGGTTTTATCGTTTCCGGCGTTAACAATGGGTTGGTCGGTGAAGGTTATGATCACATTATCGCTAACGGCATTACAATTGCCGTTGTTAGTGGTTGTAGCTGTTAGTTGTACGAAGCCTGCCATTAATTCGCTTGCTGTTGGGGTATAAGTGGCATTGGGCGATGTGTTATCGGGGTAGAAGAGGCCCGTGCCACCGCTCCATATTATACCACCGGCACCGGAGAAGTTTGCATTGAGTTGAGTTGTTGCATTGTTTTTGCATTTAACTTGGTCTTGTCCTGCGTCGATGGTAGGGGAAGGTGTAAAGGTTATGGTTAGGTTGTCGGAGACTGGGTTACAGTTGCCGTTGTTAGTAGTGGTTAGAGTTAGGGTTAAGGATCCTGCATTAATTTCGGCTTGAGTTGGGGTATATTGAGTGATTGGGGTATTAGGGCTTGGGTTGAAGGTTCCGCTTCCACCCGACCACACAACACCGCCTGCACCAGAAAAATAACCATTTAAATTAATAATAGGATTATTTGAACAAACACTAATGTCGTTTCCAGCAAATACGACGGGCGAAGGTGTAAAAGTTATTTTAATATTATCGGTATCTGGGATACACGATCCTACACCACTTGTTATTAAAAATAAAGTAATAGATCCATTTTCAATTTCTTGGGGTGTTGGAATATATGTTGCATTAAGAGTTGTATTATTAGGTAAAAAGGTACCGTTTCCGCCAAACCATATTCCTCCTAAAGCATTTGAAACAGATCCATTTAGATGGATTTCAGGATTATTGGCACAAACTATTGTATCGCGCCCAGCATTAGCATGAGGTGCTGGTATTATAGTAATAATTAAGCTATCGGTAACAGGATCGCATTCCGACAAAGAAGTAAGATAAAGCTTAACAAAACCGTTTGAAATATCAAGTAACCCAGGAGTATAAGTTGCATTCAAGTCGTAAGGAGACGGGGTAAAAATGCCATTTCCGGTTGTAGTCCATACTCCTTTTGTAGCACCTCCGGTAACTGAACCGTGTAATTGTACTGATTGATTAGCGCAAATTGTTTGATTAGGGCCTGCTTCGACATGTATTTTTGCAACGTATTCTGAAAAGTAGCCATATCTACATCCAGTAGTGGCCCCGCCATTTATTAAACCAAGTGCAAATAAAGCCTCAGAATTTGAAACGCTGAAAGCTGTGTTTACAGGTATTTCGCTTAGCGAAAATGTTTTTCTTGCTGCCGACCATTCACCATTTGTTCCTGGAACTATTTTAAAATCGGATGGAGAAATAGAAGCAGTGGGTGGATTAAATATAAAAGCATCGGTTGCTGATGTTTTTACTAAAAAGGTTAGAATAAAGGTCTCAGCCGACGATCTAACAAAAGCAACTTTACTACTACCAGCACAAATTAATGGAGGTAAAATAGCTGAACCCAATTCGCATCCGAAACCCGTAATATGAGTTGCTATCACTGGCTTATTTGTATGTATGTATATTGAATTATTTACACTTGTACTTAAGCTATCAATAATAATTTGATAAGTTTCACCTGCAACCATGGTTTTAATAGGTGTGGAACTTCCGTTAAGATAAACTTGTGTATTGTTATATAAACCGGTTAAAACTACACTTTCTCTGCCATTACTTGCTAATCCTCCTTTTACGGCTACATAATCGGTACCAGCTACATTTACAGGGATTATTTGATCGCCTATTAAATCGTAACAACCACCTGCGGGTACATCGTGATCGCTATCGTCTTTATAGGTGATTGCAATTGGTTTGTTAGACACTACAATGGCACCAGCAGGATGATTAGGAGGATACTGATAATAATGATTCATTGGACCTGGACCGTCTGGATCGTTGCCTGTTTGAGTTGTACCGCTCGATAAAGTTTGACCTCTATTTAAAGTATAAGAAATTAAAGTGTTAGCAGGTATTCCATCTAATGGTACTGGACTATAAATGTAAACGTTTGTATTATTTTGAGTAGCAATAATGTCGAAACTTGCTATAGCATAATCGGTAGGAGTGTTACTAAAGTGATGATTATAGAAATTAACATCTTTATGCATAGGTATATAAAATTCGGTGCCTAATGCATTTTCTCCTTTTAAAGCATAAATTTCGTTATTGTTGTTATTGGATACTTCGTAATATACAGTTATAGTATCGGTAGAAGTAATTAAAAGGCCAGTATTTAAAACAGTATTTGTTGGTTGAGTTTCTAAAAGTGTTCTAAATGTTGTTAAATTTACCCTTTGAGCCGTATTTGGTGGTATATTGTAAACTAAGGGGGTAAAAGATGGATTCGCTGGCTGTGAAATAGTTACTGTTGCAGGGTCGTTAAAGGTAGTAATAAGCAAAAATAGTGGAAAATTTGGGGGATTATGATAATCAGAAGCATTTGGAGGAGCAAACCAAAACGTTGTACCTACCTGTGAAAATAAAGCTATTGAAAAATGAAAAAATGTATTAATAAAAATAGTTATTATTTTGTTAAACATCTGCATTTTTCCTCTTAAAATACAAAAATTTTTAGTTTGTTTTTCTTTTTTACATTTATATTTTTCTTTATGCGCTTTATTTGATAAAGTTTTAAACATTGTTAAAATGTTAAAAATAATAAATTTAAATTAATTGATTTATTAAAATTCTCATTAAAATTTGGAACATGGTAACATTTTTGCTTTAAATTTTTTAATTTTTTGTGGGTTATAAAATTTGTACATTACACTTATTTCATGGGCTCCTCCCGATTTAAATGTTAGTGTAGAAATAGTAATATCATAGCTATACGCGAATTCAAATGACTTATAAATAATAGAGCAATATAAAGCAAGTGCATCGTTAATTAGATAATTATTATAAGATTTTAGAAAAGGAATACCTCTATATATTGCTCCGACACTATAAAAAGTTGTTTTATAAATTAACCCTATTTCATTTTGATAAAATTTATTTTGTAACATAAGTCGATTAATTAAATGAATTAGAGGTATTTCTTCTTTTCGGCCACTGCCTAATTTCTTGGTAAAAAAAGCATAAGCTAAATGTACAGAGAACTTCATTGGAATATAATAGTCGTTTGATTTGAACGAATTTTCGGGCTTGTTATAATGATCTAGTGAAAATCCTAAAGTTCTGTTATATGAATTAATAGATAAACCTGTGGCTAAATCAAAATACTTATCTTTTTCGGGTAAGATTGGTTGTAGTGTATAATTAGACATTCTTTGTAATTGGTCTGGAAAGACAAGTTTTTCAAAAATAAGGTTTCTATAACCGTACCCACATCTAATGCCTATAGAAATTTTCCATTCATAGTTTATTTTTACATGATAGGCGTAAGAGGTACTTACATATCTGTTGCCAAAGTTCATTGAACCTGCTACATCGTTCATTAATAATATTCCACAGGCGCTGTTGTATCTGTGTAAAAAATATTCGTACGAAAAAAAGAAAGTTTTATAATTAGCTGGTAAATTTGGCCACTGATTTCTGGAACTTATAGTAGCTCTTGCATCGATATCCATTGCTGTATATGAGGGATTCAAATAAACCGGATTATTATAAAATTGAGTTAAAATAACGTCTTGAGAGATAAGATGAAAGTTCATTAATATAAAAGTTATATTGATATAAATACTTTTCATTATCTTATAAGTAATACATCGCCAATTTTTTCAATAATTCGACCATCTTTAAATTTTGCTTTAGCCTTATAAACATAAACATCCTGAGGGCAGATTTTACCATTATAGTATCCATCCCAGCCAATAGAAAAATCGTTTGTTTCGAAAATTAATATTCCCCATCTGTTATAAATTTTCATATTAAATTCTTCGACACCTTTTCCGACGGGGAAGAATATGTAATTGTTATAATCGTTGATATCGTACTTACCACCCGAAGGGCCATTTATATTAGGTGTAAATGCATTTGGGAATAATAAATCGCCTGTTACTTTAACTATTTTATATGCTGTATCGGCACATTGGTAAGAATTAATTGCTATTAAAGTTATTGTGTAGTCATTAAAATCTTGATAATAATGGATAGGAGAATGAACGTACGATTGAGTGGTATCGCCAAAATCCCAAATGTAAGCTATAGCTCCTATGCTTTGATTAGTTACAATAACAGGATCGTTTGGTAAATAATAAGTGTCTTTGTTAGTTGAGAATGCAGCAATTGGGCTTTCAAAAACGTTGATTTCTAAAGGATTATTTACATTACTATTTGTGCATCCCATGTTTGTAGTAACTTGCAAATGTACATAATATTTTCCAGGCTTAACATAAACATGAGTGGGATTTTTTTCGAGTGAGAATGTGCCATCTCCAAAATTCCAAAACCACTGATTAATATAATCAAACATAGTAGAAGAGCTGTCAAAAAAAGAGACTTCTAAAGGAGCACACCCTTGAATAGGATCGGCAACAAAATATATTAAAGGAGGATCTTTCATTTTAATTGTAAATGAGTCTATAATATACATATTGCATGTATTATGGACAGTTACGTAATAAGTTGTTTCTTCATAAGGGGCGATTACAAAAGCTCCTGCACCGGGCCCAAGTCCATGGCTCCATTGGTAGTATAATGTGTCGAATTGATGTACAATTGAGTTAACAAAAATTAGTGAAGGATTACCAGGGCATATTGGAGAAGTTGCTTGTAAGTCGATATTGTTTAAATAAAATTCTTTAACAAAAATAGTTATTGAATCAGCAATTCCAGGGCACCCATTAGAATCAAAAGCTTTTGCCCAATAAACAGTAGTGTGTAAAGGTTTAACGATGTTAGTATCATTAAAATTGTTATTACTCCAGTAGTAGATATATGGTGATGTTCCGCCAACAGCATCTGCAAATAAAATAACAGAATCGCCAGGACATATAACATAACTTGAACTATTTACGTGTGTTATAATTTCGGTAGGCTGTGTAATGTAGCATGAATCAATTTTTATACAATTATTAAAATCGGTTACGGTTAATACATATAAGCCAGCACTTACATTTTGTAATATTAGTGAATTAGAATTGTTTTGAGAATTCCACTGATAAAAATAGGGTGGCGTGCCACCACTTACATTTGCTATAATATAACCATTGCTTTCTCCATAGCAAGTTGGAGAAACTGTATTAAAAATAACACTTATTGAATCGGGTTGAGTAACTATGCCGGTTGATGTATTTGAACAACCCTTACTATCAACTACCGTAACGGTATAAGTTCCAGCATATATATTTGATGCTATTTCTGTATTTTGTTGAGGAACTGTATTCCAGTAATAAGAATATGGGGGTGTACCACCGTGTGGTATTGCTTTTATTATTCCAGAAGCCTCATTATAACATTTAACATTTTGTAATGTTTGAATATTAACAATTAACGGTTGAGGCTCAGATAATGAAAAGTTAATTACTACATAGCAAGAATTATTATCGTATACAGTTATTGTATAATTACCAGCTTTAAGAGAATCGTTATAATTAGATAGCCAACCACCCGGTAACCATAAAAAAGAATAAGGAGGTGTGCCTCCAGTAACATCGATAAATGCCTTACCGTTTGAATAATTATAACATGTTGGTTCTTCTAATGTATATTGTACATTAAGGGGAGACGACGGAGATATTATATTTTCAGTAAATACCACTGAACAACCATAAATGTCGGTTATTGTGCAAGAATAAGTTCCTGCAGATAAATTGGATATAAAAGATTGGTTTGAACCATTGTTCCACTGATAAAAATATGGAGGTGTGCCACCATTTACAACAATTGATATGTATCCGTCGTTAAGTCCATAACATGTTACATTTTTTTTGTATAATAATGAAACATTGAGTGGAGGGTTTCCACTTAGGTTAATAGTTTGTATTAATTTGCAACCATTATTGTCGGTAACTGTAACATAATATTCTCCAGGATAAGCATTCTGAAGAATATTACTATTAGAATAAATAGGCGACCATTGGTAGTAATATGGTGGTGTTCCACCATTACAAAATATTTCAATTTTACCAGAAGAATCGTTGCTACATTTACTATTAAATGTTTGGTAATACATAAACATTTGAACGGGTTGTTGTATGGTAAAAGTTGCACTTGTAGCACAGTTATGAAAATCGGTAACGTATACACTATATATTCCCGAAGTTAAATTAAAAATACTGTTTGAAGTATAATTAGTGGGCGACCATAAATAATTATAAGGAGGTGTACCACCACTTGCAATTATACTAATACTACCATCATTTCCATTATAACAACTAACATCATGTTTCGACAGTAAATGAATTTGCATAGGTGGTGGTTCATTAATACTTACAAAGCCAATTTGTGTACAGCCATTGTAATCGGTAACAGTAACTGAATATGTGCCAGCAGTTAAGTTATAAATAGTAGGTAAGGTCATATTTCCTGGCATCCATAAATATGTATAAGGAGGTGTACCACCACTTGCTATTATTGATGCACTCCCATTTCCAGCACCATTACAACTTACTGGTGTACTATTAGTAAGTATATTTATAGCTTGTGGCTGATATATTGTTGCAGATATTGTTGCAATACAATTGTTGTTATCTTGTACTGTTAAATTAAATGTGCCTGCCGAAAGGTTCGAGGCAATGTTAGTGTTACCTCCATAAGGATACCAATTATATTGATAGCCTGGCGTACCCCCATTAACTTGAACAGTTATACTACCATTATTACCACCGAAGCATTTTACATGTTTTATTTCGGTTATAGTAATTGTAGGACCATCGATGTCTGTCACAGACGCCACAAATTCAGCACTACAGTTGTGACTGTCGGTAATTTTTAATAAATAATTGCCGGCTCCTATATTAGCAATGTTTTGAGTGGTTTGATTAGTAGGTTGCCATAAAAAGCTGTAAGGAGGAAAGCCACCAGAAACATTTGTAATTATTGATCCATTATTAGAACCACAAGTTGATTGATTTATAACAAAATTGGCCAATATTTGTGGTGGATTAATAAGCTCAATTGATTCGCTTTTGGTACAACCGTTATTGTCTGATACAGTAACATAATAAGTGCCTGCTGTTATATTTGAAAGTATATTATTATTAGAAGGTATGGGGAACCAGCTATAAGAGTATGGAGGAGTTCCTCCATACGAATTCACCATTATTTGACCATCGTTATAATTGTAACAAGAAGGGTCGCTTTTAGATAATGTAAACATTAATGGAAATGATGGCTGTGATATGTTAATTGTATGCTGTGCCAAACAATTGTTAGCATCGCTTATTTGTACTACATAATTTCCAGCTGGGAGATTGGTTGCATAAAATAAATTACCCCCAAAAGGTTGCCAATTATAAGTATATGGTGGTGTTCCTCCTTGAACAGATATGCTTGCACTTCCAGTATTTTCGCCATAACATCTAACATTATTAATCCAATTTGTAGTTACTTGTAGAGGCATTGGTTGTGTTAGTGTAATAGTTGTTGACTTAGTACAATTATATGAATCGGTGATTGTAAGGTAATATATGCCAGCAGGTATATTATTCAATGAAGGTTGAGTTGATGAAATTGGAGACCACATGTAAAAATAGGGTGGTGAGCCTCCTGTTACTGTGGCAGTAATTGTTCCAGTAAAACTGCCGTAGCAAAGCGGATTTTGAAAAGTTATATTTATGTTTATAGGTGACGGTTGACTTACATAGAATGTTTTTGATTTTGAACATCCTTTTACGTCTGTAACTGTAACAGAGAACATACCTGATGGAATATTTTGTATTGAATTACCAAAATAGTTTGAAGGTTGCCAAGAATATACATATGGAGGCGTACCACCCGAAACATTTAATATTATGCTACCATTATTACCTCCATAACATGATACATTATTTATTACTTCGCTAATAGATATTGTATCGGGTTGATTAATTGAAAAGGAATAAGTTTTTGTACATCCATTAAAATCTACAATGGTACACATATAGTTTCCTTGTGCTAAGTTGTAAGTAGTATTGCCCACTGTATTATTTGACCATAAAATATTGTAAGGTGGTGTACCTCCAATAATATTTATTGAAGCACTGCCGTCGGAATATCCATAACAAGAAGGTTGCTGAGTTGTTATTAAAGCATTTATTTCAGGTGGTTGAGTTAGAGTAAATGAACATACTGTTGAACAACCTAATGCATCTATAATTGTAACAAAATAGTTACCTGCACATAAGTTATTTATAGAGTTTGTATTTTGCATGCCATTGCTCCAATAATAGTTAAACGGTGGATAACCATTAAGTACTTGCACAGAAATAGATCCGTTACAACTATTATAGCATGATGGATTAATTTTATTTGAAATAACATTACCTTGAAAATTTACGAAAGAAATATTAATAGTATCTATATCGGGAGCACATCCACCATTTCCTGTAGTTATAAGGTAGAGTGTTACAGAACCATTAGTTAGCTCATTTGTTGTTGGGAAATATGTAACATTAAGTGAGTAAGGTGAAGGTATAAATGAACCCTGACCACCGAACCAGTAGCCACCTTGAGCCATATAAACAGTTCCGTGTAAGTCGACTTTTCCTAATTCTTTACAAATAGTCATATCGGGCCCTGCATTAGCAATAATTGGACTTGGGTATTCAGATACTACAATGCTATTATGTGCTGGTGGGCAATTGGTTGCATCATCTACTACAACGGTGTAAGTGCCAGGCCCCACTTGAATTTGAGAAGAAGTAGCACCTGTACTCCAAGAGTAAGAATATGGAGGTAGTCCGCCACTAGCAGTAGCTGTTAATGTTATAGATGTATCGCCAAAGCAAATTGTAGCAGGATTAGGATTAATATTAACATTTAATGAAGAATAAAAATATACTCTAGTAGTGTCGCAATATAAGGTATTTGAACAATTGCCTATTATGTAGCCGCAAATCTGATAATCTACAAAAGGAGGATTGCTACTATATGCAATTACATTTGTTTGAACGCATCCGGATTGACATGATAAATAACTATTATATTGACCATAAGAACCAGGGTATATTGAATTAATTTGAATTGTAGAAGGTGTTAGTCCACTTATATTAATAGTACCTATGCAACCTTCGTTTAAAATTACTTGAGGGGTTATGGTTGGATGAGGTATTGTGGTTAAAGAATAGGTGTTAGCATTATTACCTGGTTTGCAAAATGTAAGGTAATGTGGACCAGTACCACTTATACAAATAGGCTGACCAACGGGAGTAGGAGGTCCGCAATTAATTTGATAAAACAAGGACCCAGGTGGTATTGCTCCTGAATGGACATTAAACACAATACTTTCGGTATTAGGGTTTGTATAAATAATAAATTGGACACAAACATTAGGGTGAGAAACACCACAACACTGACCATTTCTTATAATCTGAGGACTTATCCACACAGTATCGCTATTTTGGCTGAGGTCAACAACAATAGAAGGAACATTAGAATTGCAATTTTGAGAAAAAATGTAAAAAGTTATTAAAATATTACAAATAATAAAATTTAAAGTAAAATTTAATATTTGTTTCTTAAAATTCATTTGTAAAATTATACGGAATAAAAAGTAAAAGGTTTAAAACTCTGGTAAATTATGACCCATTTTTCTTTTTTTTGTAAGAAGATAATTTAAGTTGTAAGGATTTGGAGGTATAACAAGAGGTATGTTTTCAACAATTGTTAAACCAAAGCCTTCGAGCCCTGCTCTTTTTTTAGGATTATTTGTAAGTAATTTCATTTTTCTAACTCCTAAATCTCTAAGTATTTGAGCTCCTATACCATAATCTCTTTCATCTGCTTTAAATCCGAGGTGCAAGTTAGCTTCAACAGTATCAAGTCCTTCTTCTTGTAATTTGTATGCTTCAATTTTATGAAATAAACCAATTCCTCTACCTTCTTGATTTAAATATACTAGTACTCCTCTTCCTTCTTTTTCAATTATACTTAAGGCGGTTTGCAATTGGGGGCCACAATCGCACCTTAAACTTCCTAATACATCGCCCGTAAAACATGACGAATGTACTCTTACAAGAATTGGCTCGTCGGGTTTAATTTCACCTTTTACAATTGCAAGATGTTCATAATTATTAGAAAGTTGTATATAAGGCGTTAGTGTAAAATTACCGTATTTTGTTGGTAAATTTATAGTTGGTCCTCTTTTGATAAGAATGTCGTATTTTAGCCTATACTTTATTAAGTCGGCAATGGTTATAATTTTTAAGTTGAATTTTTCGGCAATTTTAAATAGTTCGGGCAATCGGGCCATTGTACCATCTTCACTCATTATTTCTATTAAAGCAGCTCCTTCGCGTAACCCAGCAAGATGAGTTAAGTCTACCGCTGCTTCGGTGTGGCCTGCTCTTCTTAAAACACCTTTTTCTTTTGCCCTTAATGGAAAAATATGGCCAGGTCTTGCAAGATCTTCTGGTTTTGTAGCAGGATCAACAAGTGCTCTTATTGTTTTGGCTCTATCTTCTGCAGAGATACCTGTTGTACAGCCATGGCCAATTAAGTCTACACTGATAGTAAAAGCTGTCTCGTGTAACGAAGTATTTTTATTTACCATTAAAGGTAATTCAAGTTCGTCGCATCGTTTTTCAGGTAGTGCAACGCACAAAAGTCCTCTGCCATACTTTGTCATAAAATTAACGATTGTAGGTGTAACCTTTTCGGCAGCAACCACAAAATCACCTTCATTTTCTCTATCTTCGTCGTCTACTACTATTATAATCTTACCTGCTCTTATATCTTCTATTGCTTCTTCTATGGTGTTAAATTTATACATATCACTTTTTTATTATTGTCTTTTAATACTACTAAAATACTTTAATGTTTCTTCAACTATTTTTTCATTATTATAGTTTTCTTTAATAAATTCAAAGGCATTTCGAGAAATTTGCAAAAATAAATGTTTATCTGAGATTAATTTAATAAGATTTTCTTTAAATTTTTTAGCAGTATCAGCAATGAAAATGTTATAATTGTTGGTTACAGGAATTCCTTCTGCTCCTATAGAAGTAGTAATAATACATTTTCCCATACTCATGCCTTCTATTATCTTAATTCTCATTCCACTTCCAGAAAGAATGGGAACTATCATTATTGCTCTTGGTTTAATAAATTCCTTTGCATTTTCAACTTCACCATAAAAAATAACATTATTAAAACTTTTAATTTTTTTTTCTAACCAGTAAGGTGCATTTCGACCTGCAATTTCAAATTTTATATCAGGGTAAAGTAAAGTAAAATCGTTCCATATGTTCCTTAAAAACCATAGTAAACCTTCTTGATTGGGTAACCAATCGAGCGAACCAATAAAAAAAACAGAAGGAAAAACTATCTCGTTATAGTTAATAGTATTTTCATTGCTAACCTCAACTCCAATTTGTGATACGAAGGAAGGCTTAGTATAATTGAATTTCTTCTTAATTTCTGTTTCATCTCTTTTTGTTAAAGTTATTAAAATGTCAATCTTCTTTAAATAAATTTTTTCGTATCTAAAAATTCTTTTAGCCAAGTTTTTAAAATATATTTTTTTTAAAAAATTAGTTTCGTTTATGTACAATCTTGTCCATATTTCATGTTCTAAATTGTGGGCTCTATACACATTAATAGCATTTGAATATTGTTTAACAATGTCGATGTATTGTAAAATGTATAAACCTTCGTACAAAACATAGTCAAAATTTTCTGAACTAATTAGTTCTATTAATTTTTCTTTGTACTTTTTTGAATAGAATCTAACAAAATGAAATGGTTTTTTTGAAAAAAATAGGTTTATTAATAATTTTAATGGTTTAATATCAGTATTTAGATATGTAGTAAAAATTTTAAGATTATTATTTATGTTAGGAATATTTTGGGGAGGAAAGTAATGTTTAGAGGTATTTATTACAAGTAAAAACACATTATGATTTTTTTTGGCAAGCTCCAAGGCAAAATTCCATACAGCAATAGCGCCTCCATCTTTAGGAGGATAGGGTAGCTTGTTATGTAATATTAATATTTTCATTTAAATTTATATATGAGTGTATAAAACCAATCTGTACTGAAGATATTTATATCTCTAATTGAAGTTAAAGTTAACATAACACCAATAGGGAAAAGAATGAACGATGGGAACCACATACCAAGCCAAGCAGGCCATATGAGTTCTTTTACAAATTTTTCGCCCGATAAGGAAATTACATAGTAAAGAATAAAAAGAATAACAGAAATCACAACAGGTAACCCTAACCCACCTTTTTTTATAGTTGCTCCTAAGGGAGCACCTATGAGAAAAAAAATAATACATGCAAAAGATAAAGTGAACTTTTGATGAAATTCAATTTTGTGTCTTACTATCCAGCTTAATCTAGCGTTTTCTTCTTCGCTGGTAGATTCGCTAATAACTTGTTGGTTTCTTAAAGAATTAACGGCATAATAATATAATTTTTGCTTTTCTTCTTTTTTTAAATACTTTAAGATTGTATCGATGTTTGTTTCTTTTGGTTCTAAAATATTTTTTTCTTTTTTTAATCGTAATAAATAATTTGAGGCAAAAATAGTATTTTTATAATTTTCTTTAAATTTTTTTAATTCGCGAGTAAGTGAATCTTCTGTATAAAGAAGTTGTTTAATATTTAACATTCTATAATTATCTTTGAACAAACTTTCATCACTTCTTTTAAAAGTTAGACCAGAAATAGATATTTTAGAATTGTAACTTTTGAATTTGTAGTACCTATGTTTTTTTAAGTTTTTCCATTCTTGTGGGTTTTCTATGTTTTCTTCGTATTTTTCTCCGTGATATAAGTCTAGAAGTAAAAAATCTTTATTTTTTGATAAAATCATTTTTCCTGAATCTGCTTTAATTAGAATTGTATTCCCTCTATAATTAGTGTGATCGTAAATTAGCACATTATACAGCATTTTAGTTTTTTTATTAATTTTTGATACGCGAATAGTATAGTTATCAATACCATTGTAGAAGATTCCTGGTTTAATCATAATTTCAGGACGCTGACTTCTTACATCAAATAGCAATGAATAAAACTTTAAGTTTGCTACTGGCAATATGTAATTAGAAAATAAAACTGCACAAATACTTAAAATAATCACAAGTATAAATAAGGGATGCATAATTCTACGTAATGATATTCCAGAAGATTTTAATGCTGTTAATTCAGAAAATTCGCCTAAGCTGCCAAATGTCATAATTGTAGCAAGCAGTATTGATAATGGTAATGCTAATGGAATGAAATTAACAATAGCATAACTAAATAGTTCAAGCATAATAAACCATTCAATACCTTTTCCAACAAATTCATCTACATACTTCCAAATGAATTGTAATAATAATACAAAAATTGTTATTAAAAATGTTAATATAAATGGACCAATAAACGATTTAATAACAAAAAAGTGAAGTCTTTTTATTCCGAGCATTATACTTTATAAGCAAAGGTACAAATTAATCCATAATCAATATAATAAAAAATGATTTTTTGAATTCTTTCTAATAATAAATAATTAAGAACTTGTGTTTTGTATTTAAAATCATAAGTTTTTAATTTTTAACAAATTTAGGTTAACTTTGAAAAAAAAAGAAAAATAGCATTATCTATGATTATAGTAGTGAGCATAATCTTATTTTTAATAATGTTTTATCTTTTAGCATATAAAATTGTTAATGATAAAATTTTAAATAATTTAACCGATAAAGTTGGTGTATTAAACGAAAAAGGAAAATTTATATTTAAAAACAATAACTTTAAAAATCTTTTTAAAAAACAAAAAACTTTAGCTTGTTATGAGGCAGTGCACGGGTCGAATGAACCACATAAAGATTGTCCTTATCAAAGGTCGAAAGTTTCAAAAAAAAGAGAAGAAATGATAGAAAAAATTGATAATAAATATTATAAGATAATAGTTGACCCTATAGAAGTAATAAGAGATAAAATGTATGTTTATTTTCACATAATGACAGAAGTAAGTGATCTTATAGAAAAAGACCTAAAAATTGAAGAGGAAAGAAAAAATTTAGAAAACATTTTAAATAATGTGCCAGGATTTATTTACAGATGTGCTAACGATAAGAATTGGACTATGTATTACTTGAGTAAAGGTTTTAAACAATTAACCGGTTATGATATAGATGAGGTTTTGAATAATAATAAAATTTCATATAATGAAATAATATGTGAGGAATATAGAGAGTCGATATGGGAAAAGTATCAAGAAGTTATTAGGAGTAAAACTACTTTTGAAGGAGAATATCAGATAATGCGTAAAAATGGAGAAAGAATATGGGTTTGGGAAAGAGGTACTCCAGTATTCGATAAAGAGGGTAATATATCGTACATAGAAGGTTATGTTACCTCGGTTAATGAAAAAATAGAAGCTTTAAAAAAAGCTGAGGAACAAGAAATGTTATTATCTTCACTTCTTAATAATATTCCAATTGCTGTGTTTTTATATCAGGATCCAAATTTTATATATGTAAATCCTGCAACTGAAAAAATTTCTGAATATTCGCGCGAGGAACTTTTACACATGAATTTTTGGCAATTAGTACATCCCGATTTTAAAGAATTAGTAAAAGAAAGAGGGTTGAAAAGATTAAAAGGAGAAGATCAGCCATCAGAGTATAATTTTAAAATAGTTACTAAATATGGAAAAGAAAAATGGATTAGATTCAATGCACATCTATTAAAAAACTATAAAGGTAAACCCGCAGCTATTGGTAGCGCCATTGATATTACTTCTTTTATAGAGGCAAATGAAAAACTGAAAACATTATACGAAGAAATAAAAAATAAGGAATTTCAACTAAATATTCAGAACGAAGAACTTTTATCATTAAACGATGAATTAAAAGAAAAAATAAATAATATTAAACGGTTGAATCAGGAATTGCTATCGGTAAAAGAGAAACTTGAAAAGAGTAACGAGGTAAAGAATGTACTTATAAATAATATTTCACACGAAATAAAGACACCCTTAAATTCTATTATTGGATTTTCCGATTTAATACTAAAAAAAGAGGGAGTAGAGGATAAAATAAAGGAGTATGTAAAGATAATTAAATTCTCTTCTTCTAATTTGCTGAACATAATTAATACTATGATACAAACCTCGGAATTGGGTAAAGAAACAATTTTTTATAAAAATACCGACGTAAATAAGATAGTTAAATTTATTGTTGATAATTTTAAGCCTATAGCTATTAGTAAAAATATAGAATTCGATTGCATAAAATATTTGCCAAAGAATACATCAAAAATTTTGACAGACGAAACGAAACTTATTCAGATAATTTCTAATCTTGTTAAAAATGCGATTAGTTTTACAAAAGAAGGTTATGTACATATTTCTTGCGAAATAGAAAACAATAATCTTATAGTTTCAGTTGAAGATACAGGGTGTGGAATTGAAGAAGATTTAATACCTTATATTTTTGAACCTTTTGTGCGTCTTTACGATATAACTAAAAGTTATGAATCGGGTGGTACGGGTTTAGGATTATCGATTTGTAAGTCGTATGTCCAGCAACTTGGAGGCGAAATTTATGTTAAATCTGAAGTAGGTAAAGGAAGTAAATTTTGGTTTATTATACCTGTTATCATTTCTTAATTTAAGTTATTATTGAATAATTTTAGTTTTAGTTAGCAGAACTACTACCATTATTAATTTTAACATAATCATTTTTTTAAGCATAGATTAATAGTTGAATGCCATTTTTGGCACCAATTTTTTCCATCATTGCATACTTATGTACTTCAACAGTTCTATTTTTAATGTTTAATATTTTAACAAATTAAGCTGATATATATTCTTTGCATAAATATTGTAAAACTCTTTTTCTCGTTTTGAAAATTCAACTTTTATTAAATAACTTTCTTTTTAAGATAAAGATTAGCCAAGGCTTGTGCTACTTCTTCCGAAAAGAAATTTTTACCTTTCATAACAGCATTTATAGAATTTTTAATTTCTGTAACAGAACATGTTTTTAATAGAAATCCTTTTGCACCTGCTTCAAGCATACTTTCTATATACTCTTCTTCGTTATACATGGTGAAAGCAATAATTTTAATTTCTGGGTATTTGTCGTTTATGATTTTTGTACATTCTATACCATCAATTAAAGGCATTTTAATATCCATAAATATAACATCTGGTTTAATTTCATCAACCATTTTTAAACATGCTTCTCCATTTGTTGCTTCATACACTTTTTCTACATTGTCGAGTGTTTCTATTACTTTTCTTACACCTTCACGAAAAATTTCGTGATCTTCTGCTATTAAAATTTTAAGTTTCATATGATTATTATTTTTTAAACAAAAATGGGAAAATAATTTTGAATAATTTTTTATATGTTAATAAATCTTCACCTAAGTAATCGTCGTAGTAGCCTTCTTTTTTATAATAGTAATTATATCCATATATGTAAGAGTAGTCATAATAATAGCCATAGCCTTTTATTTTAAAATCATTAACTACAATATATAATTTTTCTTTTAATTGCTTTTTTATAGTAGTTAGAAACTGGTAAACGTTTTTAGTTGTGTAATTATGCCTGACAATAAAAAGATACATATCACAATGTTGTGATAGTAAAAAAGGATCTGTTACAAGAGCAAGAGGAGGGGTGTCGAAAATTATTAAATCGAAATTTAGTTTTAATTGTTCAATAATGTTTTTTACACGTTGGCTTTCTATGTATTCGGCAGGATTTGGAGGTATTGGTCCGCTAGGTAAAAAATACAAATTTTCTTGATGTGTTTTTATTATTATTTCGTCGATAGTTTTACCTTCCATAATAAAGTTCGTTAATCCTGTTTTGTTAGAAACACCAAGATATTCGTGCAATTTAGGTCTCCTTAAATCCATATTAATTAATAAAGTTTTTTTACCAAGTAGAGCAAACGACGAGGCAAGATTTAAACTTATAAAGGTTTTTCCTTCTTCACTTATGCTCGAAGTAACAGAAACTGTATTACACTTAGAATCTTTATTTGCAAAAATAAAATTCATGTTACTTCTAAGTATTCTAAATGATTCTGAAATTAGCGATTTAGGTTCTTTGTTTACTATAAAATTTTCTTTTTTATAGTTATGCCCGATAACACCAATAATAGGAATAAGTGTTTTTGCTTCTAATTCGTTTAAATCTAGGATTTTATTATTAAAAAAGTCTAACAAAATAATAATAATAATAGGTACCATTAAGCCAATTAAAAGAGCAATTGTATAGTTAAGTGAGTACTTTGGAGAAATGAGTTGTTTAGTTTCTTCATTAGCATAGTCTATTATCTTATTGTCGGGTATGTTAGAAGCCTTAGCAATTCCTGCTTCTGCTCTTTTTGTAATAAGGTATGTATATATTTGGTCGTTTAATTTATATCTTCGTTGTAAGTTAATGTAATTGGCTTCTGCTTCAGGTAACTTTTTAAAGCCTTCTTTAATAACTTCAAGGTTTTTGTCTATCTCGTTAATACTTATTTGAGTAATATTGATTAAATTATCAACATTCTCTTGAAGCATTTTTCGAGTTTCTTCTATTTGCTTATTTAACATCTCGATTGCAGGGTTTTTTTCGGTAGAAATAATTTTGTAAGATGATCGTTCTTTATGGTAATCGATATATTGTTTTAAAAGCTCGTTTAGTGTAACATCGTATATGTTCATTACCGAAGGTAATACTATTTTTTCTACCGACGATTCGCTTGTTAAGAATTTCTTTAGGTATTCAAGATAGCTTTTTTTAATAAGTAAATCGGCTTTTTGTTTTTGAAAATCAGTTAGTCTGTTATATAACAATTGACCTTCTTGAGAGAAGTCTAATATTACATTTCCTTGTCTAAAGCCCTTAATTAATGATTCTGTTTGTTTTAACGAATCTGTAACTTCTTCTAATTGTTGATCTACAAAATATATTGTGTTTTCTGCAATTTTATTTTTTTCATTAAGATTTTCTTGTACATAATTATCAATTAATTTATTTAAAAAATCTACTTCTTTCGATGGCACAGTGCCTAATGTTGATATTTCAAGTACAGTGGATTTTTTGTCGGTTTGTGTAATATTTAGTTTAGAGCGGTATGTTAATATTAATTTATTAAGATTATTTATTACAAAATAATAATTGACTTGCGGCATTATTTTGTGTTCAGAAACGTTATTTAATATACAAAAGTTAAAATTTTTACTTCTATACCATTCGCCGAAATACATTTTTTTATTATATACATTATCTGGCTTTACATCGATAAAATATTCATCATGGTCTTTATACCTTACATTTATGGGCACATCTGTTAAATTTTTAAGAGTAGTATCAAGAATTACAGTAAAAGGAGTTGATTTATATAACTCAACTGTTTTAACTCTACCCACAGCATAGTAAGAAATTAAAAATTCATTTAAAGATTTTATTGTTTTTGAAATTAAAGAATAAGATTTTAATACAGCAATTTCATTTTCTACTATTCTTCTTCTTGTTCTTCTAATAATACCTTGCTCTTCAAGTATACTTTCTACACCACCTATTAATGAAGTTTCTTTATCTTGCACGAGAACGTAGCAGCTTTGTTTATATATAGGAATTGAATACCTATTAATGAAATAAGCAATAGTTAATGCTACAAACACAGAAAGAGCAAACCAGTACCAATTATATAAGATTTTGAAAATAAATTTTTTAATATCGATACTTTCTGTGTGTTCTTTAATTGATATGTTTGATTGATCGAAATTCATTTTAAAATCTTAGAATGAAATTTATTACTAAAATTAATGTTGAAATTGACGATAAAATAATAGAAACATTATAAGAATTGAGTCGCCAATTTTTAGTTTTAACAGGTTCTACGTATAATATATCGTTAGGTTGTATGTAATAGTATGGTTGTTTAAATAAGTCTTTTTTCAATAAATTTATTCTAAAAATTTTTAAACCATTGGTTGTTTGTCTAAGAAGTAAAATATTTTTTCTATTTCCATAATCTGTTAAATCGCCGGCACTACCTAAGGCTTCAAATATTGTTACTTTGTTTGTATAAAAATAGTTAATACCTGGGTTTTTAACTTCTCCAAGTATAGTTATTTTAAAACCTCCATATTTAACATTAATATAAAAATCGGTAAGGTAATTTTTAATTTTCTCTTTTAAAATATATTCAACTTCTGAGATGGTTTTGTTTAAAATATAAACATTACCAATTATTGGCATATTGATTTCTCCGTTGTCGTCAATACAGTAACCTTTATAATAAATATAGGCATTGTTAATTTGTCCGAACGAAGTAACATCTTCTATGTTGAATAACTGAGTAATATCTCTGTTAAAGCTAATTATTTTAATATAGATTATGTCTCCTTTTTGAAGCTTATAAATATTACCTAAATAGTATGTAGTAACGGAATCATTTTCAGACAGTCCTTGTAAATATGCTGTACTCTTGTATGATGTACAGCTTGTAGAAAATAAAAACATGACAAAAATGCTTAAATAAATAATATGGCAAGTTTTTTGCACTTATATTATTGTAAAAAACATTCAAAATTACTAATTTTACAAATTAAAAAAAATTATTATTATGAAAAAAATACCGAACATTTTTAAAATAAAAAATACATTACCTCCCAAAGCTGGTAGAATTTTAATTTCGGAACCATTATTAAACGATGGAATTTTTTCGCGTTCAGTAGTTTTAATTACAGAACATAATTCACGTGGCACAGTTGGTTATGTACTAAACAAACTATCTGGATTTACTTTAAAAGACATATTGCCTGATTTTAAAAACATTACACTTCCTATTTATGTTGGTGGTCCTGTTGCCACTAACACAATTCATTTTATATACAAGTGGTTTGAACCTTTAACAAATTCAATTAAAGTTGTTAATGATATACATTGGGGGGGGCATTTGGAAGATCTAAAAGATATGCTTTATTCTGGCTCTCTTAATGCTTCTAATATAAAAATATTTGTTGGTTATTCTGGTTGGGATAAAGGACAGTTAGATAGAGAAATAAAAAATGGTTATTGGGTTGTTAGTGAAATTGACTCTTATACCGATATTTTTGACGAAGACAACAAGCTAATGTGGAAAAGAAATGTTTTAAGATTAGATGAAAAATATCATTTTTGGGTAAATGTTCCGCTAAATCCTTTCCTTAATTAACATTTTATTGTTAATATATATCTTTTTATCTTACGTAACTTATTTTTTATTAATATTTATCTTTAAAAAAAAATTTTGACATGAGAAATTCATATTTAATTTGTGTTATAATTTTAGGTTTGTTATTAAGCTGTGTTCCTATAAAACAATATAGAGATCTGAAAGATAAAAATGAACAATGCGAAGATGAAAGATCATATTTAAAAAATCGCGAAAAAGAGTTGTCGGAAAAAAACAAAGAACTTGAACAACAACTATCTGTTCTTCAGAATAAATATAACTCTTTACGTATGGATACTTCGTCGATGGGCTACACTATACGAACTTATGCATCGCAAATAGAACGACTCACAAACCTAAATGCCGAATTAAATCAATTATTAAAAAAGAAAACTTTCGAAATATCTGCAGAAAATAAAAAATTATTAACTCACTTACAGCTATTGCAAGATTCTTTATTAAAAAAAGAAGATGAATTAAAACGATTAGAAAGAGAAATAAATAAAAAGAAGTTTAACGTAGATTCTCTTTTTACAGAATTGAATAAAAAAACAGAATTGCTTAATCAAAAAAGCAATCGTTTAATTGAGTTAGAAAGAAAATTAAAAGAAAAAGATTCGGTAGTTATTGCTCTTAAAGATAAAATTAGCAAGGCATTAAAAGGATACGAAGGTCAAGGCCTGAGTGTCAATATTAAAAATGGTAAAGTTTATGTGTCGCTCGAAGAAAGGTTGTTATTTGCTTCGGGCCGTTGGGATGTAGACCCTAAAGGACAAAAGGCACTGAAATCGCTTGCCGAAGTACTTGAAAAAAATACCGATATTAATATTATTGTTGAAGGGCATACCGATGATGTACCTTACAAAGGCTCCGGAAATATTGAAGACAATTGGGATTTAAGTACAAAACGAGCTACCGCTGTAACAAAAATATTACTTAAAAGTGGTAACATCGATCCTTCGAGAATCATGGCTGCAGGTAGAGGAGAATACATGCCTATAGAAAAATCTAAAACCTCAGAGGCAAGAGCAAAAAACAGAAGGACAGAAATAATTCTTACTCCAAAACTTGAAGAAGTACTAAAAATTCTTGAAACAAATTAATAGATATTTTAGCCTTTAATTTTTTTTTAATAATTTCGATTTGCGGTGAAGATATCAATATTTTTTTATTTTTTTACCCTAAAATTTAAGATGTACTTTTTTTTTTATAATTTTGTGAGTTAATGTTCAACTTATGGCTTTAATTCAAACTATTAGGAACAGAGCAGGTATAATAGTTACAATTGTAATAGGGCTTGCATTATTTATGTTTATTTTAAGTGACCTTGTATACAAAGGAAATTTGTTTAATAGGGTACCTTCTGATGTAGGAGAAATTAATGGACAAGAAATTTCAATAAAAGAATATGAATCGCTTGTTCAGGATTTAACAGATCAGTACTTGCGGAATACAGGAAAGGAAAATATTGATGATGACCAAATAACACAACAAATAAGAGATGAAGCTTGGAGAATACTTGAAGAAAATTATTTGTTTTTGAACAACTTACAATCGCTGGGTATAGATGTTCATGCCGATGAAGTTCAAGATATGGTAATGGGTAAAAATGTTGATCCGCAGGTTATGCAAATTCCAATTTTTCGCAATCAACAAACAGGCCAATTTGATCCAAATTTGGTTAAACAGTTTATATTAAATATGGATAAAGATCCTACAGGTAATGCTCGTCTGAGTTGGGTTGCTTTTGAAAAACAACTTAAACGAGAAAGACTAAAAAATAAATACTTTAATGCTATTAGAAAAGGTTTTTATATAACAACAATAGAAGCAAAACAGTTTGCAAAGTATAACGATTATAATAATCATTTTCAATATATAATAAAAAAGTATACAGATGTACCCGATTCTTTATTTAATCCAACTGAGAGTGAAATTAAGAATTATTACGATACTCACAAATATTTATTTGAACAGGAAGAAGGTAGAGATATAGAATATGTTGTTTTTGAAATAAAGCCATCGCCAGCCGATATTGAAAGAGCAAATGAAAAAGTTATTGCACTAAAAGAACAATTATCGCTATTGACAGATGAAAATGAAATAATAAATTTTGTGAATCAGAATTCTGATGAGCCATTTGAAGATAAATTTTATAGAAAAAATGAATTGCCCGCACCTTTCGATAGTGTAATGTTTAACAGTCCTATTAATTATACTTATGGGCCAGTTGATATGAGGAATAATTTATGGGTAGCAAAATTAATTGACATTAAAAATTTACCTGATTCTGTTCATGCTCGCCATATTTTAATAGCTGTAAATGAAAAAAGAAACAAAGAACAAGCAAAAAAACTTGGAGATAGCTTGAAGACGCTCATAGAGCAAAAGAAAGCAAAGTTTGAAGATATTGCTAAACAATATTCAGATGATAAAGGGTCTGCAAATTCTGGTGGCGACTTAAAATGGTTCGGAAGAAATGTAATGGTGCCACAATTTGAAAAAGCAGCATTTGAATCGGAAAAAGGCAAACTTGTTACTGCTGAAACTCAATATGGTTATCACATTATTGAAGTTCTTGATAAATCGAAAGAAAGTAAAAATGTTAAAGTAGCTTTTATTAAATGGGAAATTAAGGCAAGTAATGAGACTTATCAACGAATTCTGTCCGAAGCTTATCAATTTGCTGGTCAAAACTCTACCTACGAAAAATTTATTTTGGCAGTTGAAAAACAAGGATTAATAAAAAGAATGGCAACAGGTTTAAGGCGTAATGATTATTCAATACCTGGCATGCCTTCGGCAAGAGAAGTTATAAGATGGGCATATAAAGCAAAGAAAAATGAAGTATCTTCTCCTATTGAATATCCCGATAAAATAATAGTTGCTGCTTTAACAAATATAAGAGAAAAGGGATATATACCTTTAGAAGAGGTTAAAACCCAGATAACAAATTCAGTGATTAAAGAGAAAAAAGCAAAAAAATTCATTGATGAAATTAATGCTATTAAAGGATATGATCTTAATTTAATTTCGCAAAGATTAAATGTACCAATACAAGATATTTCGAATATTAATTTTAATTCGTTTTCTATTCCAGGTTTGGGCATTGAACCTAAAATTATTGCATGTGCATCAACAATTAAGTTAAATCAGATATCTGCTCCTATTAAAGCTAATAATGGTGTTGTAGTTTTAAAGGTTATAGAAAGGAATAAACAATCTGAAACAGATCCGAAAGCAATTCAAAATCAAATGAAAATGGAAATTCAAAACAGAGCTTCATATCAAATATATGATGCTTTGAAAAAAAATGCTGAAATTGTAGATAACAGAATTTTATTTTATTAACTCAATGTATGAATATATAAGTAGTCCTCAAAATCAAAAAATAAAACTTATTAAAGAATTATATAATCCAAAAGGAAGAAAAAAACATAAATTGTTTATTGCCGAAGGAACTAAAGAAATAGCTAAAGCATTAGAAGCTGGTTATTATCCTTTGTATGTTTTTATTAACAAATCGTTTATAGAAAAGCATGAATCTAATTTTTTTAGTAGGTATAAGTTATTAACTAATATAATTTATGAGGTTGAGTATAACCTCTTTAGAAAAATATCGTACCGAGAAGACACTGAAGGGATAATAGCTATTTTTAAAACTAAAGAAATAAAATTAAACGAAATAATTTTAAATGATAATGCTTTTGTGGTAATTTTAGAAAACATAGAAAAACCCGGAAATCTTGGTGCCGTGTTAAGAACAGCAGATGCCACTCAAATTGATGCTGTTATTGTTAGTGAAATAAATTTTGATATTTATAATCCAAATGTTATTAGAGCAAGTTTAGGCTGTGTGTTTACTACTAATATAGTTGTTGCAAAGAATAATGAAATATTAAAATGGTTGAAAGAGAATAATTTTAACATTTATGTAGCCACACCACATGCAAAAACAGTATATTATGATATTCAATATGAAGGTAAAATTGCCGTAGTTTTTGGTTCGGAGAATAAAGGAGTGAGCGAATTTTGGAAAGAAGAATCGAATTATATGATAAAGATACCAATGAAGGGCTTAGCCGATTCGTTAAATTTATCGAATTCGGTTGCCATTATACTATATGAATACATAAGACAAAAGGAAAAAAGAGAATTTAAAAGTTAACTATAATAAGTTATGAAATTTTGTAAGTATTTTTCGCCACCATCGGGTATAATGGTAACAATGTTTTTATTTTTAAATTCTGGCTTGTCTTTTAACTTTAGGGCAGCACATATATTAGCGCCAGCAGAAATTCCACACATTATACCTTTAGAATAGGCATATTTAACCATTTCAATAGCTTCATCGTCTGAAATAGTTACAATACCATCGTAAATTGAAGTATCAAGTACTGGTGGTATGAAACCTGGACCTATACCCTGAATTTTATGTGGGCTATGTTTTTTCCCCGACAAAACAGCTGAATTGGTAGGTTCAACGGCAAATATTTTTACATCTGTTAGTTTTTCTTTTAAATATTTTCCAACACCTGTAAGTGTACCACCTGTGCCCACACCAGCTACAAAAACATCAATTTTACCATGCATCTGAGTGTAAATTTCGGGCCCTGTGGTTGTGTAATGCATTTGTGGATTAGCTAAGTTACTAAATTGATCAGGTATAAATGAGTTTTTAATTAGAGATTTTAGTTCTTTTGCTTTTTCTATTGAACCAGGTATTCCTTCATTTTCAGGAGTAAGTACAACTTCAGCATTCAACATTTTGAGTATTATACGTCGTTCTATGCTCATATTTTCAGGCATTGTGATTATACATTTATAACCTTTAATAGCACATATTAAAGCTAATCCAATGCCAGTATTCCCACTCGTAGGTTCAATAATTACAGAATCTTTATTAATTAAGCCCTTATTTTCAGCATCTTTTATCATGCTATAGGCAATCCTATCTTTTACAGAGCCACCAGGATTTTTATTTTCAAACTTTAAAAAAATTTTAGTGTTTAAAAATTCAATAAGAGGAGTGTTCCCGATTAAATCTATTAGTGAAGGCATTATTAAGGTTTTTTTAGTTTTTTATAGTAAAGATTTTTATCACGCATTACCTCAATAGCCTTGATATATTCAGGGCGTGTAGGATTTATTATTTCAAAATATTTTGAATTTTCGTATAAGTCTCTTGCAATAAGTGCCTTTATCATTATTTTTATGTCGTCAATTGAATTTTTTAATTCTTCGTCGTCTTTTGGCACAACTTTTTCTTTTTTTGCAAAATTTACTAAGCTATCTATAACATTTTGTTCTACAATATAATTGTTGTTGAAAGATTCAAAAGTTGGATATTTCTTTTTAATATTATTTCTTTCTGTATCTTCTAATCTGATAAGAAATTGATAAATAATACCTTTTTGCATTAATGTTTTGTAATATTTTGTATATGCATTAGTGTCGAGTGGCACAAATATGTCGGGCATAATACCACCTCCTCCGTAAACGACTCTTTTATTAACTAAAGTCAAGTATTTTAAACTATCTGGAAAGTGTATTTTATCTTCGTTAGTGAGTTCCCCTTTATTGTATCTATTAATTATTTCTTTATTATATTTTTCTGGACCAGAGTCGTAAGGTTTTTGTATTAATCTTCCCGTTGGAGTAAAGTATTTAGCGACAGTTAACCTTATCATCGAACCATCGTTAAGGTTAAATGGACGCTGTACAAGCCCTTTACCAAAGGTTCTACGTCCTAAAATTATTCCTCTGTCCCAATCTTGAACAGCGCCCGACACAATTTCGCTTGCAGAAGCTGAATATTCATCAACAATTATTATTAATCTTCCTTCTTCAAATTCGCCTTTTGAAGTAGAAAAATAATCGGTACGAGGGCTGTTTAGTCCTTGAGTGTAAACAATTATTTTTTTATCACTGAGAAAATGATCGGCAATTTCTACAGCTGCATTAAGATATCCTCCTCCATTACTTGATAGGTCGAGTATTAAATCTTTCATTCCTTTTTCTTTTAATGATTTTATAGCTTTAGTGAATTCTTCGTTTGTTGTTGCAGAAAATCGGTTTAATTTTATATATCCAGTGGTTTTATCGATCATATAAGCAGCATCTAAGCTGTAAATTGGTATTTTGTCGCGTATAATTGTAAAATCAAGCAATTCTTTTTCGCCTTTTCTATAAATAGTAACATTTACTTTTGTTCCTTTTGGTCCTTTTAGTTTTTTAACAACTTCGCTACTTTTTATTCCAACACCAGCCACTACTTGAGTATCTATTTTAATAATTCGGTCGCCAGGTCTTATTCCTAATTTTTCGCTTGGTCCGCCAGGGATGGTGTTTACAACCAAAATTGTGTCGTTTACTATGTTAAATTGTATTCCTATACCCTCAAAATTACCTTCTAAAGGTTCGTTTATTTCTTTAACATCGTTTTTACTTATATATGTTGAATGGGGATCTAATGTTTCGAGCATTTTAATTATTGCTGCTTCTACAAGTTTTTCATTATTTACAGTGTCAACATAAAAGAGATTTATAAGATCGAAAGTACGTGTTAGCTTGAGAGAATAAGCTGCTGTATTTTGAGAATACATCCAATAAAAAGTTACGATAGAAATTATAAGAAATTTTATTTTCATATTTTAAATTTATAATTTTGCAAATGTATTAAAAATAATTGTAATTATGGAATGCATAATTGAAAAAAATAAAAAAAATTGTAATTGCTCTTACCCGTGTTCAAAAAAAGGTAAGTGTTGTGATTGTATAATGTATCATAGGAATTTGGGACAATTACCTGCATGTTATTTCAACTTCGAGTACGAAAGAACATATGATAGAAGCATAGAAAATTATTTAAAGATGATAGGGAAGTTTAAATGAGCTTTTCCGCTATATCTTTAGCATGATAAGATGATCTCACAAGTTTTCCACTTTCAACATATTTAAAACCTAATGAATAAGCTATTTCTTTAAATTTATTGAAATCATTTTCATTGTAGTATTTACAAACTTCTACATTTTTTAAAGAAGGTTGTAAATATTGGCCTATTGTTAGTATTTTACATCCAGCGTTATATAAGTCTTTAATTGTTTCAATAATTTCATCTTCGGTTTCTCCGAGTCCAACCATAAAACCACTTTTTGTTATAAAGCCTTGCTGTGCTATGTATTTAAGAATGGTGAGCGATCTTTCATATTTAGCATTACTCCTTATTGTAGGGGTTAAGCGAGCAACAGTTTCAATATTATGGGCTACTATATCAGGATTAGCATTTAGTACAATGTCTAATAATTGAGTTTTCCCTAAGAAGTCTGGAATTAGCACTTCTATTTTAACATTAGGGTTAATTTTTTTTACTTCATGTATTGTATTTTTCCAGTGATTTGCGCCGTGATCGAATAAGTCATCTCTGCTTACGCTTGTTATTACTACATATTTGATATTTAATAATTTTACAGAAATTGCAATTCTTTTAGGTTCTTCATTATCAGGTGGTTGTGCTTTCCCATGTTTTACTGAACAAAACTTGCAAAATCGAGTACATACTTCGCCAAGTATCATAAAAGTAGCAGTACCTATTTTCCAGCATTCTTGATGATTGGGGCAATTACTACTCTTACATATTGTATTAAGTAAATATTTTTCTGTTATGTTTTTTGTTTTTATATACTTATTATTTAACCTTAGTTGGATTTTAGGCTTGTTATTATTGATTGTTTTCATTTTCCTGTATTTCAGTATTTAGTGGGTTTTTAGTTGTAGCATTTTGCCAGAATTTAATTTTCCCAAATCGATAAGCAATATAAAGCGAAGTAAAAATGAATTTTCCGTTGTTTTTATTGTTCGAAATAGAAGTAGGTTCAACAAACATAATCTGAACAGGTTTAGAAAATATATCGATAATTATTCCAGTTTCAATAATTTTCATGTGTTCGTACTTTTCGGCAAAGTTAAATCTTATACCTGTATTAATTGTAATACCTGGTATAAGCTTGGTTTCATCGATTCCTTTGAAAAAGGAAGAACGACCATATATATCACTAACCTGATGAATACTATAATCGAATTTTTTATCGCTAATGTAAATATATTTTACATTATTTATTATTTCTATACGTTCAACTACCTCGTAATATATTGGTTTAAGAAAAGCACAAGCAACACCTCCCCACCAAAAGTAACCTATAGCTACGCTATTTTTATCAAATATACTGTAAAGTTCTTTAAATCGCCCAATGCCTGTTCTTAGTACAAAATCAGAATTAACTTTACCAAATACAAACCGTTTTTGATTGTTGTAGTAGGGGTTTTCTACTCTTATTTCTTTTGGATCTTTAACATAGCTAAAATTAACATTATAAATCCATTTGCGGAAACCATCTATACGTTTGCCTTTTTCAAAACCAATAGTGAAACCATTGGAATTTGCACCTATAAAAAATGATCTGTCGGATGTGGTGGCAATGTTTATATCTTCTCGTAGTTCGCCTTGTGAATAGCAATTAAAAAAAATTAAAATGAATACTATTAAAAATAGTAAATACCACATAAAAATTATTTTCCAAATTAACAAAAAATTTCGAAATATAACAAATTTATTCTTCTGTAATTGTAATTCCCTATTATCGTGCAATAGGTAATTTACAAATTTGGTTTGATGTATTATATGGTTATTATTGGTATACCTACTTTTTTGTTGCCTTTTTCTATAGCATTCGATGGATTAGCATACTGTTCTCCAAGGTACTTACGAAAGCGAATAATATCGGTAAAGAATTTAGCTTTTTGGATTTCTATAAGTACGAGTTTTAAGTTGCCATGTTTGTCTTTGACTTTAGCTTTGAAGTCCATTCGGTATATTATTATGCTTGTTGATTCTGGTTTCGCGGTGTATTCTTGAGGTTGTAATTCGAGCGAGACGATGTCGAGGCCAGTAAGGTCCGATAAGAGGAGTTTAGCAACTTTGTTGTTTTCCATTAAATACTTAAAGACGACGTCGTAAATGGGGTTTGCAATGAGAGTCATAT
>JAOAFV010000040.1 GCA_026416095.1 Bacteroidales bacterium
GGCCTCTTCTTCCTCCCACACCTCGCTAATCTTATTTTTACTGCCATGTTTTGTTCCCCCTTCTCTTGTGGTACCCGTTGGAATCGAACCAACGACCTACGGATTTTCAGTCCGCCGCTCTACCTACTGAGCTAGGGTACCCAATTTATTTAATATTCATTTTTTTCTTAACTAAAGGTAATATATTATCGCTACTTTCTTTTGGATAAACTAAAACAGCACCCGATGATATATCGAAAATATATGTAAAACCATTTTCTTTAGCAACTTCTTCTATTGCTACCTTTGCTTTTTCGATAATTGGCTTTAACAATTCTTGTTCTTTTTTTTGCATTTCACTTTGTGCATTTTCTTGAAAAGTTTGTATTCTCTGTTGTAAACTTAGTAATTCCTCTTCTCTACTTTTTCTAACGATTTCTGTTAAAGAGTCTTTTTTTGATAAATAGTCATTATACTTTCTTTCAAGCTCGGTTTGCATTTGAAGTAGTTGATCTTCGAGTTGCTTTGCAAAATCTTGTAATTTCTTTTGCGCTTCGGTTCTTTCTGGCATTGCAGTTAATAGCTCATTAGAATTAATGTAACCAATCTTAATTTTCTGTTGCGAATTCAACATAAATACTGTTAAAACAGTTACTAAAAAAGCCAACAGTAATTTTTTCATAAACACAAAAATTTAAAATTTTCACAAAGATAAAACATCTAATTTTTATATCCTAATTTTTTTAAAACTTCATCACTTTTATCAAGCTTAGGATCAATGTATAAAATATTAGAATTTCCAGCAATGTCGATTATCATTCCATAGTTTCCTTGCGTTGCTATTTCTTTAATAGCATTAAAAACTTCATCTTGTATTGGTTTAATAAGCTCTTGACGTTTTTTAAATAATTCACCTTCTCTACCAAAATATTTTTTTTGTAATTCTTTTGCTTCTTTTTCTTTGGCAATTATTTCATTTTCTCTTTTTATTCTCATTTCTTCTGTTAATAAGACTTTTTCGGTTTGAAAATCTCTATACATTTTATCGATTTGAGCATATAAATTTTCAATTTCCTTTTGCCAGTCGGCAGAAATTTTATCGATTTGAGACTGTGCTGCCTGATAAGCAGGAATGTTTTTTAAAATGTAATCGGTATCAACATATCCAATTTTTTGTTGAGAAAAAATGTTGTTTACAGTAACACCAAATAATACTACTAAAAACGCCTTTTTCATAGCTATATTTTTTAAAAATTTTGTCCAATGATAAAATGGAATTGACTTTTATTTTCACCTGGAATAACAGGTTCGTCGAAACCATATCCCCAATCAACGCCTAATTTACCAAACATAGGTAAAAATATTCTGATACCAAGTCCGGCAGATCTTTTAAAATTAAAAGGACTAAATTCATTAAAGTTTGTAAAGCAATTGCCACCTTCCAAAAAAGCCAACACATAAAATGTGGCATTAGGATTTAAAGAAAGTGGATAACGTACCTCAAAAGTGAATTTATTATAAATATTTCCACCTTTTAAGGGAGTTAATGAGCCATTACCATATCCTCTTAAAGCTATGGTTTCTTTACCATAAAGATTGTAAGTAATAAGACCATCGCCACCCATATTGTAACTTTCAAATGGAGAAAATCCATAATCTTTATTATACATTGCTAAGAAGCCAAATTCTAGTTTAGTATTTAGTACAAAATTTTTTGTTAAGTTGGTAAAAAACGATGTATTTATTGACCATTTGTGATATTCAATCCATTTATATTTTTGCTGATCTGTAAGAGTTTTGTAATCCTTATCAGAGAGCAAGGAATAAGGGGGTGTAAATTGAACCGAAAGAGAAACCAGTGAACCACGCCGAGGGTAAATTGGCTGATCTACAGAATTTCTTTGAAACACTATTCTTCCATTGAAATTATTGCTATAGCCATTATAAAAAGAAAACAAATATCCGTATCTATAGTTTTTCAAAATATATCTTTGATAACTTAACTCATAATATAAGGAAAAAAAGTCATCGGGCCATTTTATTCTTTTCCCCAATCCAACAGAAGCTCCAATTATGTCCATTTCTTGTCTTCCTTTATCTTTTCTTGAAACTCCATTCGATTGCATAGTATAATAGGTGGAAATAGATAATGAATTTGGTTTTTTACCTCCTAGCCATGGTTCTACAAACGAAGCAGTAATTGCAGTGTAATAAAGGCCATTAGTTTGAGCTCTTAATGTTAGGCGTTGTCCACCACCCGATGGTAAAGGTTTCCACGCACTTGCTTTAAAAAAATCTTTAGCACTGAAGTTATTAAAAGCAACTCCAATTGTACCAACCACCATTCTACCTCCCCATCCACCCGATAATTCAAGTTGATCGGAAGGTTTTTCTTCTACTATGTACTCTAAATTTACAGTTCCTTCTTGTGGATTAGGATCTTGTTTAATATCGAGTTTTTCAGGATCGAAGTAATTTAAGGATGCTAATTCTCTCATTGTTCTTATAATATCAGATCTGCTGTAAAGTTGACCTGGTTTTGAATACATTTCTCTTCGTATTACATTTTCATGGGTCTTGGTATTACCTGTAATCGACACTTTATTAATTGTTGCCTTTTTACCTTCATAAACATGAAGATCGATATCAATAGAATCATTTTCCACATTATTTTCCACAACATTAATACTTGCAAAAAGATAACCATTATCCTGATATAAAGATAATACACTATTTACATCTGTAAACAAACGGTTCTCTAATAAGCTTTGATTATATACATCTCCTCGTTTTATACCAAGAAATTTTTCTAAAGTATCGGTAGAATAAATTGAATTGCCATACCAACGTATGTTTCTAAAAAAATATTTATTACCAGTATTAATATGTATAACAATTTTTAATAGTTTATCGGATATCATAAACACTGAATCTTTAGTAATAATTGCGTCGCGATAACCCCATTGATTCAGCTTTTCAATAACCTTCTTTTTATCCTCATTAAAATTATCGTCGGTGTATCTCGATACTTTAAAAATTCTATACCATTTTTTTACCTTAGTTTCTTTCATTGCCTTTCTTAAAGATATCTTTTTATATTTTTTCAAATTAAAAAATGATTTTAAGGTAGAATCATAAATACAATTATTTACTATATTTTCGCCAATAAACTGAATATCTGCAATTTTGTATTTTTTATTTTTATTAATAATAAATTTTAGTTCAACATAATTTTGAAGAGAAGAATCGGGAAACTGTTGAACATCTACTTTTACATTATAAAATCCTTTTTCCTTAAAGTGTTTAGCAATTATATATTTTGCCGATTTAATTGTATTGTCGGTGACCTGACTCCCTCTTGACAATTTTAATTTTTCTTTTAAATCGTCGGCCTCACTTTTAGAAATTCCTGTAAACGAATATTTACTAAGTCGTGGGCGTTCAGCTATGACAAATTCCAAAAAAATTGTGCTATCTATAATTCTATCTATTTTAACCGAAACTTCAGAAAACAACCCTTGAGACCATATTTTGGTAATTGCTTTTGATATTTTTTCGCCTGGTACTTCAATAGTATCTCCAATTTTTAAGCCCGATATGTTTATAATTATATCTTCGTTTATATATTTTATTCCACTAACTTTGATGCCTCCTAATTGATATCTTTTCTGTTCATTATAATCTACGAAATTATCGTTTTTTATTTGAGTGTACACGTATGGAGTTTTCAAGAGAAAAAAGATTACAAAATAAACCATATATTTGTGTAATAATTTCATCATATTACTTTACTTTTCATTCCTTAGTTGTTGAGATATTAAACCGAACCTTCTTTCACGGTTTTGATAATCAATAATAGCTTTATAAAATTCAGTTTTATCAAAGTCGGGCCACAATGTTTTTGTTACATATAATTCTGTATATGCAATTTGATATAAAAAGAAATTACTTATTCGAAATTCTCCACTAGTTCTAATTAATAAATCGGGATCAGGTAAATCAGAAGTGAATAAGTTATTTTTTATTAAATCGTAATTTATGTCGTCAATAGAAATTTGATTATTCTTTACTAGCAAGGCAATTTTTTTTGTCATTTGTAAAATATCTAACCTACCACTGTAGCTTAATGCAATACATAAAATCAGTTTATCATTATTTTTAGTTACTTCAATAGCATTATTAATTTTTTCTATCAGATTTAAAGGTAAACCAGAAAAATCGCCTATAACTAATAATTTTATTTTATTTTCAAGAAAATTAGGGAGTTCTTTATCTATGTTTTCAGATAAAATTTGGAATAATGTATTTATTTCGTCTTTAGGCCTTTTCCAATTTTCGGTAGAGAAAGCAAAAATCGATAAGTAAGGTATGCCTAATTCGAGACAACATTCTACCGATGTTTTAACAGCTTCTATTCCTTTTCTATGACCAAATACTCTTGTTAATTTGTGTTTTTCTGCCCATCGGCCATTACCATCCATTATAATTGCAATATGCTGAGGTAATTTATTCTTAATTATTTTATTTTTTAGGTCATTCCCATTCATAACAAATATTTTCTTTCAACTGATATTTATAAGTTAAGAAAATTCCAAAAAATGCATAATAATCGCGTTGATGAAAATATGCTCTTTGTTTAATAAACATAAAATTTTCTGCTTTTGTAGAAGTTAATTTTTCATACCACCATAGATTATCTATTTTATCAGAGAAGGTTTTTCTATATGACCATTCAATTCCCATTGAAAATTTTTTTGTAAAATTATACTTCAAGCCGAGGCTCATAGGCAACGCAGGTACAAATACTTGTTCAGACCACGAAGAAATAAGAAAAGTAAAACCTGATGCTACATAAGGAGTCCATTTGAAATGCTTTTCTGTTCTGCCGAAGAAATACGATTGAAAATTTAATTCCAATTGCCCAGTAATATCAATTATAGGCGACGAAAAATAATGCCCTCTTATTTTTTGATAAGAATATTTACTACGAGCATCGTTGCCATTTAAAGAACCTGCATACATGTTACATCTAATTGCCCATCTGGAATGAAAGACATATCTTAGGAAACCTCCATATGAAAAATCGGGCATATAAAACAATTTTGAAGGATTAATATCGCCCTGATAATATACGGCACCTGCATAAAATCCAAAATCATAATAATTTTGAGAATAAAAATAAAGGTGAAAGTTAAAAAATAACAATAAAGATAGTATTTTATTAAAACTTTGGTAACCCACTTCGTGCTGTTTTTAATCTGCGACTATAAATAATTGAAAAAGTAAAATAACTATCTTTTGACTTACCAAATTTATCTGAAAATCCATCTAAATAATCTGTGGTGGTATACCTAAAACAAAATTCCAAACCAATAGTAGAAAGTCGATCTATACCATACTTAAACCCCAAACCTATTGGAATTATTAATTGAAACTTTGAGTATTCTTCATTTCTATTTGTTGGGAAGTCTTTGTTTATTGTCTTAGGGTTAAAATATATTCCTCCAAACCCAGTAAAAACATAAGTATTTACATATATAAGTTTAAATCTTCTTAGATTTTGCAACGTATATCGTATTCCTATCCTTTCTTTTAGAATTGAATATTCAAATTGAAGCGATGGTTCAAAAAAACCCGACTTAAAACTTACTCCACGATTAAATCTTGGCAAATATGAAGTATAAAAATCGCTACCATTCAATCTGCCATAATAAAAATTAAGCTTTGTAGAAAATTTTTCTCTAATTTTATACCTTGCACCAATTGATATGCAATAACGAGTTGCTTGTATATCAATATCGCTTAAAAAGTGTTTGCCTGGTCCACGACCTCCTCCAAGGTCGCCGTTATATAGAGATGGGCCAATAGCAGCAAAAACTTCGTATCTTACTCTTTTCCAACGTTGAGCATAAATAAATTCACATGTAAAAACAACTAAGCTTACACACAAAAATATTTTAAATAATCGACCCACTAATACCTAAATTTAGGTAATCCACCTTTAGTTGAATAAAGCTTATAAGAAAGCGACATCGACAAAGACATATAAACGTCCTTATCTTTCGGATCGCCTCTTTGTTGCCCTGGAGCAGTCCAGTTTGGATGGCTACCATCTGAAGGATCCGCAAAATATGCTGCTATTTCGCCTTTATTTTCTCTTATTAGTTCTTTATCAACATAAGTAGTGCTTACGTCGTCGATATAATCGGTAAAGGTTTTACGTACACATAATTCAAGGCCAATACTCCACCTCCGGTTAAGAGCATAAGTAAAACCTACGCCCCATGGTATACAAAACCCTAATCTCGAATATTTTTCTCTTGTTTCTAAAATTCCTTGCCCTTCTGTTCCTAATGGTTGCAGTGCATACCATTTGCCCTTATATTTTGCTTTAGGATTAAAATAAAAAATTCCCCATCCGAAAAAGTAATAAGTGTGTAATTTCAGGCCTTTTAAACCTCGAACTCTTCGCAAATTATATCTATGTCCTTCTTTTTCTTGAACAATAGAAAATTCGTAAACATTTGAAAATTCAAATATAGGGGTTCGAAACGATAAGTTTCTATATCTTCTGAATTGTTCTTTTGTTAGCTTATCATCGCCTTGAATAAAGCCATAGCTTAATAGAGCTTTTGTCGATATTGAATATGTTAATCTATATCGAAGGCCAATATTCCCCATTGCGCGTGTCATCGATAATTCCATGTCTCTCACAAAATTTGTACCTACTTGATCGGCTCCACCCAAATCAGTTAATGTATTTGTTGCTCCAATTCCATATATTACTTCGTATCGCATTCGTTTCCAGCGCTGAGAACTTTGAGAATAACTCATGTTGAAAATCAAACACAGAAGAAAAAACAATATATAATTTTTTTTCAACATAGTTGCAAAATTAAATAATAATAGTAAAAAATAAAAAAATTATCAATTTCTTCTATCAATGCCCCAATTGAGTTTAGTTCGCAAAGCATTAAAAAAATCATAATCTCTTAAAAGAAGCAATTTAACTTTATGTTGAGATTTTTTTAGTGTTATGTTAATATCAGTACTTACTACTTGTGAATAATTGTCCATAGAAATCATACACGTATCGCTTCGAGAATGAATTTTTATTGTTATTTTGTAGTCATCGGGTAACACAAAAGGTCTTACATTTAAGTTATGACATGCTACAGGAGTAATAATAAAATCAGATGATTGTGGATAAATAATTGGACCTCCTGCACTTAACGAATATGCGGTGCTGCCAGTAGGTGTTGCTATTATAAGGCCATCTGCCCAAAATGTGTTAAAATACCTTTCATTAATGTTAACTTCAATTCCTATCATAGATGAAAAATCAGATTTAAAAACAGTAAATTCATTAATGGCATAGTGAGGAATATTTAATTTTTTATCACTAATAAGTTCAAGTAATGTGCGCTTTTCTATGTATGTTTCGCCGTTACTTATTTTGTATAAAGCATCTTCTAAGCTATTAATATTAATACTTGCAAGAAAACCTAACCTCCCGATATTCACTCCTATGATTGGTACATCATGATTTGAGATAACATGAACTCCTTCGATAAATGCCCCATCGCCCCCAAATGTTAATAAAAGATCAATGTCTACTTCTTCAATGCTATTATATGTTTCATATTTTTTAGTTAAAAATTTTTTTAAGTAATTATTTAATCTTTCGTGTAAATATATTTGAAATCCTATATTCTCAATCCATGAAATTGCTCTTAAATATTCTTGAATGTATTCCTGCTTTAATTTATTTGAAAATAATCCTAACTTTTTCATATTTATAAGCATTATATAAACGTAAGAAAATGAATAAATATTTTTTTCTCATTAAATTTATTGATTGAATAATCAACCTTTAACGCTACATCATAATATGTTACAAAGTTAATTCCTATGCCATAACCATACAACACTTCGTTTGTTAAGGGCATTTTATGATAACTTATTACATAACCTACATCTGCATTAATCGATAAAAATAACGAAAAGAAAAATTTTGAAAATCTTTCGTTCTTTATAAAATTCAAATTTTTTTCTTTTATGTTTAAGACATTATATCTTAAGCTATTTGAATTTAAAATAAACCCATCACCAGGAATTTCATAAAGTTCCATTCCTCTGACAAAATATTTATAACCAAGACATTTTGAAAACAAATAAGTTTGTTTTTTTAAAAAGCTATACTTAAAATACAAACCATTAGCAAAGTTTAACCTTTTGCATATGGGGGCATAACTACTTATGCTTCCTAAAAAAGATGGATTATTGAAATAGTTATTAATAAACTTATCAATTGACAAGTGTAACTGGTATTTTATACCCCTTGTGGGAAATGAAAAAGAGTTAGTATTATTGAACGAAAAGATATAACTAAAATTTAAAAAACTAATTTTTTTATTATTTTCTATTAAAAAATTCTTATTTAACGTATAAAGTGTATCAGAAATACGATGATTTTCAAAAGAAACAATAAAGTTATGAGAGTAATGAATATATGGTCTGTATTTTATTGTAATTTCTATATCTTCGTTACGATACAAATAATTATTTTCATAGAAAAAATACACTGGTTTATTATTAACAACTTTATACGGTACCTTTTTTTGTTGATAATGTAAAGCTTTAAATTCGAATCCTAATTTTTTTGATTTTAAAAATTCAGGAATTGTATATGCAAAACCATATTTTTCTCTAAATCCGAAAGTAACTATTCCTCTTAGCAGCTCGTTGTTACCCCTGAAGTTTGCTTGAAGCAAAAATAAGCCAAAATTAATTTTATTAAAATCCTTCTCGTAAATCCAAGCATTAATGTTTCTTGATGCTTGTTCAAAGATTGGAACAGGCCAAAAATACCATCGTTCTACAACATTTATAACTACATCGGTGCTATTATTGAATGTATTAATGGTATCGATGTAAACGAAATTAAATAATGCAGTTCTTCTTAAATTATCTTCTGTTATTTGTAAAAATTTCTTTATGTTTACAGATGATATTGTATCACCTTCTTTAAAAGGTATTTCTCTTAAAATAACTTTATTTTTTGTTTTTTTATTTCCAGTTATTATAATTTTTCTTACAATGTAATATTCATTAGAATGTGTGGTTAATGTTATTAAAATTAAAAGAAAAAGAATAAAACCCATAAACATTACTAAATACTTAAGAACTTAAAAAACTGATCAAGACGATCTTGATAGAACTGTTGCAAGTCGGAATTTTCAACAAATGTATATTTTATAATGTAATTGTACCTATTAAAAGAACTTATAATTCTACTTATATCTTCTACGTTAATTTTTAAAGTAACTTCTATTTTTGTACTGTCTTCTGTTTCAGCAATATAAGAACTTAATATTTTAGCATTTTCGCTTTCTATAATTTGTGAAATTTCAACTAACGAATAATCTCTGATATTCATTTCAAGCACAACAATCGATCCATATTTTTCAATATTTGTAACCTTTACAAGACCCTTAAGTAAATCTTTCAAGGTTATTGACCCAAGGTATTCCTTTTTTTCATTAATTACAGGTATTAATGTTAATTGATCGATGTACATTTGTTGGGCAACTTCATATAAATGCTGATTTGCATATACATAAGAATTTTTAAGATTAAGATTATGATTACCAAGGGGTTCTTGTGGTTCATTCATATCGTAAATATCATTTTCAGAAATTACACCTAAAAGAATCTCGTTGTTAACAATAGGTAAATGAGATAATTTAAAAATTTCCATATATTGAAGTGCTTCTTTGCCTGTATCTGATGTTCTCAGTAATGGCACATATTCGTTAATTAAATTTTTAGCCAACATTTGTTTTCATTTTTTCAGTCGGTAAATTTGCAAAAAATTTTTAAAATAAAATGATACATTTAAGTGTAAATATTAACAAAATTGCTACAATACGCAATGCAAGAGGAGGTAATGTGCCCGATGTAGCAAAAGCAGCAGTAGATTGCGAAAAATTCGGTGCAAATGGTATTACTGTTCATCCTCGACCCGATGAACGGCATATTAAATATAACGATGTACGAGAAATAAAAAAACTTATTAATGTTGAATTAAATATAGAAGGGTTTCCTTCTAAAAAATTTTTAGAACTTATTGAAGAAGTAAAACCTTCTCAAGTTACCTTAGTACCCGACCCACCCGATGCAATAACATCTAATGCTGGTTGGAATGTAAAAGATAATTTTGAATTCCTTAAAAATTGTATAAATTTCTTACATTCTCTCGGCATACGAACATCTATTTTTGTAGAAACAGATATTGAAAACCTTAAATGGGCTGCTGAAACCGGAACCGACAGAATTGAATTTTACACAGAACCATATGCAAAACTATACCCTATTAATAGAGATAAAGCAATAGAACCATATATTAAAGCAGCCGAAACTGCAATTAAACTCGGATTAGGTATCAATGCTGGCCATGATTTAAATTTACAAAATCTTAAATTTTTAGCCCTAAATTTACCAGGTTTGCTCGAAGTTTCAATAGGCCATGCATTAATAAGCGATGCATTATATTTTGGTCTTGAAAAAACTATTAAATTATATTTAGAACAATTAAGAGCTTGATTTCTATTTTAATTTTTTTATTTTTATCTTTGAACGTTTTTTGCATCATTAATTTTAACGAGGTTTGTTTTCATGTTATCAATTATTGGTTATTATTTTGACCTTACAAAAAAAATGCAAAACTCATATGCCAATTTCAACTGGTACAACTATTTACGATTTAATACAACATGGAATTCCTCGGAACATAACAGCAATCGCTTAAAAAAAATTGAGGGACATTATAATGTAACAATAAGCAATTAACAAATAAAGTGAAAATGCAAATAGTACCGATTTTCATATTTTTAGTTTTTTCTATTCCTTCGTTCCCTCAATATATCGATTCAACATTTAACCAAAATTACGACACTACATCTAACGAGTTTTACTTAAAAATTTTTAAAAGCAGCGGAATTGCGAAACTTAATTCAACCAACCCTCAACTAACCAACTTAAATAAACCATATTTCGAATTATTATTGGGTTTTCATTACTACTTAAGTAAAAATATCGCTATTGGTTTTAATTTTTCCACTTCTAATTTTCCGAATATCGATACAATTACTCTTCGAAAATTATATAATATAGGCATAGAATTCTTATATAATTCAAAAAATGCTAAAAAAACTAAAATACATTTATATTTTATACCTTCGATATCAAATATTCAATTGACTATACCATCAAAAAATAAGATAATTAGTAATACTCTGCAATTTAAAGTGGGCAGTAGTTTTAGTTATTTTATATCGAAAAAAGTATCATTAAATGCTGGAATCATATATTATTCGCAAAATTACAAGAAATTTGTATATTCATTAAATAAGCCTTTTAAATTATCTAATAATACAGATTTAACACTAAAATTTTCTGGAATATCTATTTTACTTGGAGTTGCTTTTAAAATAATGTGAAAAAACTATTTATTGCTCTTATTTATTAAAAGTAATGCTTTAACTCCAAGTATATATGAATAAATTCCAAATCCAGTAATTATACCTATACAAGCAGAACCTGTAATAGAACTTTTTCTGTATGATTCTCTTCCAAAAATATTACTCAAATGAACCTCTACAACGGGAATATTGATTGCTTTAATTGCGTCGTGTAAAACAACTGAATAGTGCGAATAACCACCAGGATTTATTACTATACCATTGCAAAATTCACTATACTTGTGAAGTGCATTTACAAGTTCACCTTCAATATTAGAGTGAAAAAAATGAAATTCAATATCTGGAAAGAATTTCATAATTTCTTCGTTAATTTCGTGCATAGATTTTTTACCATAAATATTAGGTTCTCTAATGCTTAAAAGATTTAGATTTGCTCCATTAATTATAGCAATTTTCATATTACTCTTAAAATAATTATTTAGTTCAAAAATTTAATAATTTAGCACAAAAATACAAAATGAAATGGGACCATGCAATACAAGAATTTATTGATTATCTTAAAATTGAAAAGTCACTTTCAAAAAACTCAATTGAAGCATATACCCACGATATTAATTTGCTTTATAACTATTCTCAAATGTTTTTAAACGGAAAAGAACCCGATATTTTTAAAATTAACGACATAGAAAATTTTTTAGCATACATCCACGATTTAGGTTTATCGGCAACTTCGCAGGCAAGAATATTAAGTGGAATAAAAGCATTTTATAAATTTCTTGAAACTAACGATTATATTAAAGAAAACCCAACATTGCTTATTAATTCACCACGAATTAAAAGAAAATTGCCAGTAGTATTAACGGTTGAAGAAATTGAAAAAATTATCAATTCAATTGACTTAAGTACTTTCGAAGGTCATAGAAATAAAGCAATAATAGAAGTATTGTACGGTTGCGGTTTAAGGGTTTCTGAATTAATAGAATTGCAGATATCAAACATAAATTTTGAAGAAGAATACATAAGAATAATCGGGAAAGGTAATAAAGAAAGACTGGTACCAATATCACAACGGGCACTCAACCAAATAAAATTATACTTCGAAAAAACTCGGAATCATCAAAAAGTAAACCCAAAATATTCTGCTTATGTTTTTTTAAATAGAAATGGAAAAAAACTAACAAGAGTAATGATATTTACAATCATAAAACAACTTGCACAAAAGGCTGGAATAACTAAACCTATAAGTCCGCATACATTTAGACATAGTTTTGCAACTCATTTAATTGAAAATGGAGCCGATTTACGTTCAGTACAACAAATGCTTGGTCATGAATCAATACTTACAACCGAAATTTATACTCATATCGATAAAACTTATTTAAGATCGGTAATAGAAAAATATCATCCTCGCTATTAAAAATAGATTTATTAAAAAAATGTTTATAATTTTTTTTATTCTGAAAAAACTAATATAACTTCGCAAAAATAAAACCTGAAAAAAATGAAAACAAGTGCAAAAAGTAAAAATAATGCTGTTAAAAAAGAAAAAAGTTTACATAAGTATGTTTATTTTTTTGGTAATAAGACTGCCGAAGGTAAGGCAGATATGAAAGAATTACTTGGTGGAAAAGGTGCCAATCTTGCCGAAATGGCTTTATTGGGGCTCCCAGTGCCTGCAGGTTTTACTATCACTACCGAAGTATGTACTTATTATTATGAACATAATAAAACATACCCATCCGACTTAAAGAAACAAGTAGAAGATGCTCTAAAAAAAGTTGAAAAAGTAATGGGCAGAAAATTTGGCGATAAAGACAACCCATTACTTGTTTCGGTCAGATCGGGGGCACGTGTTTCTATGCCTGGCATGATGGAAACAGTACTTAATGTTGGCTTAAACGATGAAACCAGAGAAGGATTAATTAAACAAACCAATAATCCACGATTTGTATACGATTCGCAACGTCGTCTAATACAAATGTATGCAGATGTAGTAATGGAAAAAGCAGCAGGTATAGAGCCAGAAGAAGGGAAAGGAATACGTCAGCAGTTAGAAAAAGAACTTGAAAAAATGATGCAAAAAAAAGGCGTAACACACGAAACCGAATTAAGTGCCAACGATTTAAAAGAACTTATTGTTATTTATAAAAACAAGGTAAAAGAAGTTTTAGGGAAACCATTTCCAGAAGATCCACATGAACAACTTTGGGGAGCTATTGCCGCTGTATTTCAAAGCTGGAACGGTAAAAGAGCCGTTTCGTATCGCCGTATAGAAGGAATTCCTGATTGGTGGGGTACTGCTGTTAATGTACAAGCTATGGTATTTGGAAACATGGGCGACACATCTGGAACAGGTGTTGCTTTTACACGTAACCCTGCCACAGGAGAAAATGAATTTTATGGAGAATGGCTACCTAACGCTCAAGGTGAAGATGTTGTGGCTGGAATTAGAACCCCTAACCCAATAAACGAAAAAGGCAAAAGTAGTCATAATAAGCATTTACCTTCGCTTGAAAAGCAAATGCCACAAGTATATAAGGAACTTTTAAATATTCGCGAAATACTCGAAAAACACTACCGCGACATGCTTGATATTGAATTTACAATACAAGAAGGTAAACTATATATGTTACAATGTCGTGTAGGTAAACGAAATGGACCTGCAGCTGTAAAAATGGCCCTTGATATGCTAAAAGAAAAACTAATAACACCCGAAGAAGCAGTATTAAGAGTTAAACCTTCTCAATTAGACGAATTACTCCATCCTATAATAGATCCAAAAGCAGAAAAAGATGCCCAAATAATTGGACAGGGTTTGCCAGCTGGCCCAGGCGGTGCCACAGGACAAGCTGTGTTTTCTGCAAAAGACGCCGTAGAATGGGTAAAAAAAGGACATAAAGTAATACTTGTACGCGAAGAAACCAATCCCGAAGATATAGATGGTATGCGGGCTGCCGAAGCAATACTTACTGGTAGGGGTGGAATGACAAGCCATGCTGCTTTAGTAGCACGTGGCTGGGGAAAATGTTGCGTTGTGGGCGCTGGTAACATTAAAATAGATGTTATAAAAAAGCAATTCATCGGTTCAGATGGCACATTAATAAAAGAAGGTGATTGGATTACACTCAATGGAACAAAAGGTCTTGTTTATAAAGGTCAATTACCAATGAGCAAAGCAGCTGAAGAAAATCCCGATTTTAAAGAGTTTATGAAAATTTGCGATCAACTTAGAAAATTAAAAGTTCGCACTAATGCAGATACACCCGAAGATGCATTGCGAGCAAGAAAATTTGGGGCCGAAGGTATTGGTCTATTTCGTACCGAACACATGTTTTATGGCGAAGGTAGCGAAAAGCCTTTATTTTTGCTACGTAAAATGATTGCATCAACTACCGAAAATGAACGCCGCGAAGCTCTTAATGAGTTATTCCCATACATGAAGCAAGACGTAAAAGATACACTTTCAGTAATGGATGGCTTACCAGTAACATTTAGAACATTAGATCCACCTCTACACGAATTTATTCCTCAAAACCCAGAAGAACGAAAAAAATTAGCTGATAGCTTAAATATAAGCTTAGAAGAATTCAACAAGCGTGCAAATGCTTTACACGAAAATAATCCGATGATGGGACATAGAGGAGTTCGTCTTGGTATTAGTTATCCCGAAATTACCGAAACTCAAGTGAGGGCTATATTCGAAGCTGCAGCCGAATTAATCAAAGAAAAGAAAAAAGTATTGCCCGAAATAATGATACCTGTTACTTGTAACGAAGTTGAACTTAAACATCAATTCGATCTTATTAAAAAAGTGCATGAAGACGTTTGTAAAAAATTTAATATAAAAGAAATTCCTCATTTGGTTGGAACAATGATAGAAGTACCTCGTGCAGCACTTGTTGCAGATAAAATTGCTGAATATGCTGAATTTTTCTCATTCGGTACTAACGACTTAACTCAAATGACATTCGCTTTTTCAAGAGACGATATTGGTTCTTTCTTGCCAGAATACTTAGAAAAGAAAATCTTAGCATTCGACCCATTTCAACACATCGATAAAGACAGCGTTGGTGAACTTATGGAAATAGCTGTTAATAGGGGAAGAAAAACTCGTAAAGATCTTAAAATAGGCATATGTGGAGAACATGGTGGCGATCCTCAATCTATTGAATTTTGTCATAAAATAGGTCTAAACTATGTAAGTTGTTCACCATTTAGAGTACCAATTGCTCGGCTTGCTGCTGCTCAAGCTGCTGCAAAAGAAAAACTTGAAAATAAAAAAAGAAAAAAGTAATTATATACCCTTAAAAAATATAAATCTGAAAAAGCCAACTATTTGTAAATATGAATTGTTAGGTGTTTTGTTTTTAATACACACTTTATTAAAAGCTCAATACAATTTTAATAACTACATAGATAAAAACATAGATCAAAAATTCATACACATAAATATTGAATGTAACAACATTAATACATACATTGTCAATACTGTAAATTATATACTTAAAGCCAAAAAACGTATTTCGCACTTTCTTTTTGAATTTGCTCCTCATTTTACAATTGATAGCATAAAATTAAATACAACTTTCATATGCAATTATTATTATAACAACGATAGTTTATTAATATTTTTACCACATGAAATAGATTCTGGCAACAACTTCGAAGTTTCAATTACCTATCGTGGTTATTCAAATTCGGGAATAGAAAACCGTGGTTTAATTAATTCTTATAATCAACAATATAATTCATATATTACGTGGACATTATCTCAACCTTTTCATGCTAAACATTGGTTACCTATTAAACAAGATTTAAGCGATCGATTCGATTCGGCGTGGATCTACATAATTGTCGATAGTTCTTTAAAAGCCGGATCACAAGGTATTTTATTTAATATTACTCAATTACCTAATGGAAAAGTCAGATACGAATGGAGGGAATCGTACCCTATTGTATACTATTTACTCTCTATTGCTGTGGGAAAGTATATTGAATATAATTTTAAAGTATTTCTTGAAGAAATAAACGATAGTTTATTAGTAATGAATTATTTATATAATGAACAATGTTTGATAGATAACAAAGCTAAAATCGACTTTACAGCAGATTTGATTAAACTTTTCAATAAGCTATTTGGTTTATATCCGTTTTATAAAGAAAAATATGGGCACTGTATGGTACCTTTCAATGGAGGCATGGAACACCAAACAATGACTTCAATTGGATATTTTTTTGATTTTTTAGTTGCTCATGAATTAGCCCACATGTGGTTTGGAAACAACATAACATGTGCTTCATGGCAAGATATATGGATTAATGAAGGTTTTGCTTCTTATGCAGAATATCTTTATAAAGAATTTTTATATGGTCGCGAAGTTGCTAACGAAACAATTAAACACTTCCAAAGCAGAGCAAGAAAGGAACCCCAAGGTTCAGTTTATGTCCCCTTCGAAGAAATTAATAACGAAAAAAGAATATTTAATAGCAATCTTTCATATAAAAAAGGAGCTTGCTTATTACATATGATCCGCTACTTGTGTGAAAATGATAGCTTATTTTTCGAAACACTTAAGCAATTACAAATTATATATAATGATAGTATTTTAACAGGCCACGATGTTAAAACAACTTTCGAAGAAGTAACAGGTAAAAATTTTACAAAACTTTTTGATGAATTTTATTATGGAAAAGGTTTTCCTATTTACAATATACAATGGTGGCAAGATACAACTTGCATCAGAAAAACATTGTTTATTAGGATTATGCAACGTAGCAGCTCAAACGAAAATAAGGTTTTTACAATACCCCTACAATTTAAAGTAGAATTTGATAATTCCGATACTTTAATTAAAGTACATCCTACCGATCATGATCAAACATTTTCTTTTCCTTTAAAAAAGTATGTAACAAATCTGGTTTTTGATCCATACGACTTTGTATTAGATAGTTTAGAATCTTTCAATAAAATTTATGCGCTTTCTCCTTGTGTACATTACATAAAAATATTTCCAAATCCATTTGAAGACTATATTTACATTGCAGGAATAACAAAAAGTTCTATTGTAAAAATATTCAACACTTTCGGCAATTTAATAAGAGAAATTATCATAAACCAGTATTTTGACCAAGTTAATCTTAAGCAAATACAAAAAGGAATTTATATAATTGAAATTCTCTCAGATGAATATTCAATCAGAAAAAAAATAATTAAACTTTAATAATCTTATTGAAATTAATATAAACTTTTTAACAAAACATATTACCAACATCAAAAATAACAAGGGTAATAAAATGGTTAACTTACAGTAATTAGCTGGGGTAAAATATTGTTTTTTTAGGAATTAAAAAAAACTACGACAAATAAAAATATTACTTTGGTACTTTAATATACATGTATATAGCAATAAAAAAATAAACAATAGTGGGAATGCTAACTCCAAGCCATGGTGGTAAGTTTGAGCCTATCGACATATTAGTAAATATTTGCATAAGTACTATATAGGAAAAACTTAATGCAAGACCAAGACCTATATGTAAGCCAGTACCACCCCTAACTTTTCTCGAAGAAACCGATATACCAATTAAAGTTAATACTATTGCACATAAAGGATTTATAAAACGTTTAAGTTCTATAATTTTATAATAATTAATATTTTCATCACCTTCAATTTGTTTTTGCTTTATAAACTTTCTTAATTTAAAGTAATCCATTGCTTCTGTTATTTCTTCTCGTTGGTTGAACATTTCTGGTTTTAAGTTAATTAAAGTATCAAGTGTAGCAATATATTTTATTGGTTTATAAGTATCGTAATAATTGCGTATAAAACAATTAAAAAGTCTCCATTTCTTAGTTGTTGAATCCCATTGAGCATAATCTGATAGGAGTTTAGAAACTAATTTACCATTCTTAAACTTTTCTAATGAAAACTTGTAAGCAATATCGTTATCAACTGAATAATTTTCCATGTATACTAATAAACCCGGTTCTATTTGTCGGTGAATATTAACAGATGTATTTCTGTATGGGTTTCTTATATACCGAAACTCAAAATCAAGTTTCTTTTTCGTAGAATAAGGTATAATAAAGTTGCCAAGTAAAACTGATAAAATAACAATTATGGTTGCGGTAAACATATAAGGTCGAAGTAGTCGATGAAAACTTATTCCTGAGGTAAACATGGCGTTCAGTTCTGAATGCATAGTAAGTTTGGAAGTGAAGTATATAACAGAAATAAAAACAAATAATGGTAAAAATAAATGAGCAAAATAAGGTGCAAAGTATATGTAATAGCCAGTAAATATTTGAAATAAAGAAAGATCTTTTTCTAAAAAATCGTCTAATCGTTCGGCAAAATCGAATACTATTGCAATGCTCATTATTAAAACAATAGAGAAAAAAAAGGTTACTAAAAATTTTTTAATAATATATCTTTCTAACCTAGTAAATATCATAAACGTTGCATAAAAGTAGGTAATACTTTATTTTTCCACTCGTAAAATACTCCTTCAATAATTTTACAGCGAGCTTGTTTAACAAGCCATATATAAAACGACAAATTATGAATACTTGCAATAATAGGCCCTAACATTTCATCGGCTTTAAATAAATGATGTAAATAAGCTTTTGTGTAGCTATCTACAAACGAGATTGCAAAATCATCAATTGGAGAAAAATCGGTTGCCCATTTAGCATTTTTTATGTTTATAATACCTTGAGTTGTAAATATCATTCCATTTCTACCATTACGAGTAGGAAGAACACAATCAAACATATCGATACCAAGGGCAATGCATTCTAAAATATTTTCTGGAGTACCTACTCCCATTAAATAATGTGGCAAATTTCTATTTGAATTTGTTGTAATTAAATCCACTATTCTATACATATCATCGTCGGGCTCACCTACCGATAAGCCCCCAATTGCAATACCAGGTATCTCGTAAGTTAATGCTTTTTCTAAATTGTACCTCCTTAAATCATCGTACACCGAACCTTGAATAATAGGAAATAAATACTGTTTGTGGTTGTATAACTCATTTGTTTGTATAAAATGTTGATATGCATTATCGAACCATCTTAAAGTCATGTCCATACTATTTTTAGCATATTCGTATGAGCATGGATAAGGTGTACATTCGTCTAAGGGCATTATTATATCGCTTCCAAGAATTCGTTGTATATCAATAACTAGGTGAGGCGTAAAAAAGTGTTGCGAACCGTCGATATGCGACAAAAACTTAACACCTTCGTTAGTAATTTTCCTTATTTTTGCCAGTGAAAAAACCTGATATCCACCACTATCGGTAAGAATGGGTTTATTCCAACCTATAAAATTATGTAAACCACGTGCTTTTTTTATAACTTCTATGCCAGGGCGTAAGTACAAGTGGTAAGTATTAGATAAAATAATTTGTGCTTTTATTTCTTGATGAAGTTGAGACTGCAATACTCCTTTAACCGTACCAACTGTTGCAACTGGCATAAATATTGGTGTCTCAATTATGCCACGATCGGTATATAAAATACCTGCCCTTGCTTTTGAATTTTTATCGGTATATTCAACTTTAAAAATCATAAACAAAATATTCATTAATTAACATCTGAATATGCGAATGGGCAAGTTTAATATTATTTATACTGCCTTCGATACTTTTAAAATTACAAAAATAATAGAATTATCATTTTCGCTCAGTGTTAAAAAATTTTCAACATTTAACCCAACATGTTCAACATTTAAAACACACAATACAAATAAAAAAAGTACCTTAATAAACAAATTTCTGATCTAATTATATATGTAGTGGTTTTCATTTAATTGTTTAAATGTAGTTACAAAAATACTTGCTTTGTTACATATTTAACCGCAAGTTAAAACTTTTATTTTTATTTTTTTATAACATTTTATAAGGAAAATTTAACTATTTTTCCGTATTTTTTTAGAAATTAAAAAAAAACAATTTTTGTAGTAATGAGCAACATTGATCAGAAATTAACAAAAACAATAAATTTATAAAAAACTGTTCTTTTTATTTTATCGAAAAAAAAATAACTATTAAAGTAATAAACACTATAATTTATAAGCACTATCTTTATATTTAAACTTTTGTGGAAAATTATATTCATAAGTAAAAAGATTCAAAAATTGAGACCTTTGCAAAACCTTTCGTAATGGTCCCTTAGTGTTTTGGAATATATTAGTTTTCAATTATATTTAATTGTAAAAAAATTGTTTTTAGGTAGTTTTGGAAAGGTCTCAATATACGATAATTTTTTTTCAACATAACTTTTTTAATTACAAGTTTCTTAAGTACAAAACAAAATATAGCATTATAAAAAACAACAAAAAAGGTAGAATTAATTTTGTATAGCTTGTATATTTTAAGCAATTCCGAAGGCCTTTCTAAATAGGTAATTACTTTATAATTTATTTTAAGACACCATTCTATGGAAACACTAAACTTAGAATTACTTATTATAACATTTATAAAACTAATCTGAAAAGTGTTTTTTATAGTTGTATAAGGAAAAGTAAAAAATTATTAAAAGAATTAAAAAAAACATAACCAAATAAAGCAACCGATAGGTCGAATTTAAAGTCATAAAGAAATACTTTTAATAATTCAAAAACATTTTCATCATTAGATTCAATTAAGTAATACCAAAATTATAGATCTTAAAAAACTCAAAGAAAAAGGCACAACTAAAAATGTTAAAATAATTTTATACATTATACTTTTTAGGAATAACTTATTCATTTTTCTTTATGCAAAATCTCTTCAAGATCTTTAAGAGCCTTTTCAATTTCATTTTGAGTCGCAAACAATTTTTCCTTAAGAAAAGATATTAATTCAACAGCACGTTTAATCATATCGGCCAAACTATCTACATCAACATTTTCTGATTCTATTTTACTAACTATAGTTTCTAATTCTTTAAGAGCTTTGTTATAAGTTAAAATTTTTTTTTCTTTTTCGCTCATATTTATATTATTTTACTGCTAACTTCTCCATCATAAAACTTTGTAGTTATAATGTCGTCTTGAGTTAAATTACTTTTCGACTTAATTATTTTCTTATTTTTATAAGTAATTGTATAACCTTTACGTAAAACATTTATTGGGTTATGCGAATTGATAATTTTTTCGTAATTAACTACCTTATTGTTCAATAACATAAAAAGATTAACAAGATTTTTTTTCAGACTTTTAATATTATTTTCTAAAGCAATGTTATTTGTATGGAAAAAAGTTTTTGTTGCATTTGATAATTTATTAGACAGATTTGTGAAATTACTAGATTGTTCATTAACAATGAATTTAGTAGTGTATTTAAGGCTATAAGATAAATTTTTAATTTTTAGAATATGCTTATCAATTATTGATTTGCTTTTAAGTATAGAATTTGAAAAAAAAGAAAACTTATTAATTTGGTTATAAATAATTTCTTGCGAATAATTAATAATTTTTTCGCAAAATCTTGTACATGATAACCAATAATTTAACGTTTTTTCGATAATAATAGCAGCGGCATCGGTAGGCGTTTTTGCTCTTGTATTTGCAACATAATCTATAACAGTATAATCTCTTTCGTGCCCTATAGCCGAAATAATAGGAATAGGGAACTGGCAAACATGATAAGCAAGACGGTATGAATCGAAGGCAGCTAAATCGGCTTTACTACCGCCACCCCGTGCAATAACAACAACATCGTAATTTTTATTTGCTATTTTATCTAAAATATCAATAATTGATTTTTCTACTCCTTCGCCTTGCATACTAGCTTCGTAAAAGGTTATATTATACTTAAATTTGTATGGATTGTTTAGTAAATGTTTTATAAAATCTTGACAGCCGGCAGCAATTTTAGACGAAATTAGAGCAATGTTTTGAGTGACATCAGGAATTTTAAGTTCTTTATTAAGTGAAATTACTCCTTCTTTTTCGAGGCGTCTTAATATTTCAATTCTTCTTTGTTCCCATTCGCCCAAAGTATACGAAGGATCTATATCTAAAACAATTAAAGTCACACCATAAAGTTCATTATATTCAACATTAACCTTAAGCAGTACCGACAATCCAATACCAAATGAAACTCCCGTTACATTTTCAAAATTTTTTTTTAGAAAATAATATCTGTCGCCCCATATGATTGCCCTGAATTTTGCAATTATTTTATCTTTTATCACATCTTTTTCTATTAATTCAAGATAACAATTTCTGTTTGAATGTTCATATAATTCATTTATTTCGGCCTTTATCCATATTGCAGTATTAAAAACTGTGTAAAAGGTTTCTTTTATAATTAAAGATAATTGCGAAAGAGTATAAAATTTTCGCTCCATTACAATTTAACAAATTTGAATCTTAAATTTATGTTTTCAGACAAAAATACAAGGAAATATATGCCACTTTCTAACTTATTTAAATAAATGGGGCCTTGTAAATCTAAAAAATGTTCAGTATAAATTAAACGTCCACTAATATCTAATATTTTTATTACACATTTTTTATTGTCGGTGTCTAGATTTTCTATATAAATACAATCTTTTGCTGGATTAGGAAAAAATTTAATTCTATTGAATACATTTTCATTAACTTCATTTAAAATATAATAAGCTAATTCAAAATTAGGTAAACCATAACCATATAAAGAATCGGGATTATTGTATTTATTGGCCGTTTTAATTATTGCATTATAAATAACCATATTACTAGAATCGTTAAATGCTTGCCATAAGCAGGCAACAAGGCCGGCAATTAGTGGTGCAGAGAACGAAGTTCCACTTGATTTAGTTGGTAATCCAGAATAGGCACTAATGCACCAATTATCGAGTCCTTGAGCTACTATGGTTGGCTTTACTCTGCCATCGGCTGTGTAACCTTGAGAACTAAAAAAAGCTAAAAGTCCAGTAGAATCAACAGCTCCAACAGTTAGTATACTATCAGCATCGGCAGGTATTCCTATTTTACGCCATGGTTGCAAGCCCCAATTTCCAGCACTACACACCACTATCATGCCTTTTCGAGCACAAATAGTAGCTGCAATACTTGCAACAGATGTTCTTCCATCTAAATCATTCCATGTATGATTCATTGTTGAATCGTCGAATGTTGTATATCCTAGGCTAGAATTTATAATATCTGCCCCAATACTATCGGCAAGTTCAGCACCAACCACCCAACAATATTCCTCGAATATGTATTCTGTATCCCCATCTTCGGTTCTTATTAAGGCATATGAAGCATTAGGAGCCACTCCAATATATTCATTTTCTTTATAACCTCCCATTATAGAAAGCACCATTGTGCCATGCGAATGATAACCATAAACATGATTATTAAAATTGCTATTAACAATGTTGCGAGTTAAGAGTATTTTATTATTATCAAATAGTCTTTTAAAAAAAGAAATTGTATCTACTCCTACAAAACCAGCATCAAGAACAGCTATTAGCATATTATCACCAGTAAAACCTTTTTCGTGCAAAAAATTACCCCTCAACATTTTTATTTGATGTGCAGGATGTCCATAATTAAAATTTTTTAAGTTATACAATGTTTCAAATTTGATACTATTTATTTTTCTATTCGATGTTGTTATGGGCTTTAAATATGTTATTTTTTTAACAAACGTTTTTGTTATTATTTGTTCATATATATTAGTGTCGTTAACTATGAATATAGCACCATTTAGCCATTTTGACGATGAGTGAAATATAGCACCAGTAGTTTTAATTTCATTAATGTAAGCATTAGATACTGGTAAATCTGTGCTATCGATAGGTATATTATACTTTAAACGCCTTATTAAGGCTCGCTGTGATAAAAATGAATCTGGTTTAGTTAATGAATAAGCATTATTTGCTTTATCGGTAAACCAAATAAAAAAATATCCTAATTTTTGCTGATATAAATCTAGAGTGTTTAAGAATATTATAACAGAGAAAAAAAATTTATACATAAAGCTGATATAAATTCACACAAATGTAAAAACATTTTATTTTTAAATCAATTTTTTTATGAATTTATCTGAATTTATGTACCATAAAAATTTAATAAGAATAGTATGTGAAAAAGGTAACTCCGATAAATATTGAATATTATCTAAATAACCATTAATTTTGTCGTTGATTTCGTCAGAAAAAATTTCGAACTTATATATAAACATAAAGAAATTACCGGGTAAGTATTCGTAATAAAGAGTAAGATCTGCATTTAATGCATTAAAGTTAAAATTAAAGTCAGAAGGTATAAAATTAAAGTTGTTTATTTGCGATAATAAATTACCAGTATGAGTTAGTAAGAAAATCTTATCGTATTTTCCTATACTCCAATTATGTCTTGTTCTTATTTTGAGATATGTTTTAGCAGAAAAATTATACAGTATACTAATGGTATTCTCAATTGTTTTAATATCGCGCCTTCCAAAAAAAACCGATGAATCTGTATTAAATACATAGCCAATATCATTGAAATCGTAGGAAAAATTTGTTTCATATCTTAATCTTAACCTATTAGATAACCTTATTAGTGGTGATATTTCTATAAAGTAAGAATTAGTTTTATATAAAAAGCTGTATGATAATGAGGTCGAAAAATCGATAGCAAAAGGTTTTCTATAATCGGTAGAGGTTCCATTATAAAAGCTTATATTTTTGCCACTTACAAAAAAATATCCTGGTACACGTGGTTCGTAATAATCGCGTGTTTTAAAAAAATTTGTGCTTATATGGCCCCAAAAACTGAAATAATTTTTTGTATTACCTGAATAATTAAAAGATAAAAAAGATGAAGATAACTTTTTGGTAGAAAGATAGTAGTTATTATTAAAACTAAGACCAAGATAATATGATAACAAATTTGTACTTGGTTCGTTTTGTCTAAATCCAATATAGCTATCGTAATTAAAATAGTTATTATACAATGTCAATCCTATGTCGTTTGCATTATAATATTTATTCATTACAGAATACCCAGTCCCAAAAGTTACTTTTCCACTCACCTTTGATACATTAAAGGAATGAGAAAAGCCTGGTTTTTCTTGTATCTTTTTACTATCTGGAAAATAAAGCAATGTGTTAGAAACATTAGAATTTATAAGCCACTTATTATTGTTTGTTAGAAAATTAATTCCACCTGAAATTACATTTGAATTACGATATTCAAAGTTTCTCAGAAAGTTAGAATTAATAATGTAAAAATTACTACCACCTTTAAAAGCTTTATCTATTACAAATACATTATAATTTGCCCATGGTTCAGTTAATATTTTTTCTGTAGAATTGTTGTGGGTATAAACACAATACGTATTAGAGGTTGTTGCATTTAAAATAGCAAGAGCTAAACCATTTGTGTTTCTACCATAGATTTTAAAAGCGTTTATTATTTGTTGTTGCGAAGGATTTTTTTTAATTGTTGCCGAAGAATCAATATAACTTTCAACCTTATAGTATAACGAAGGAGTTTTACCCACTCTTCTCGAATAAAACACATTGTCTTTATTAAAGTATTCGTTTGCTTCTTTAAAAAAAGGGCGTTGCTCTTCGTAAACAGTTTCAAAAGCTGAAAGGTTTTTGTACTTATCGTCCGACTGAACTTGACTAAAATCTGGTAACAGCATCATAGATAGATTGTAGCTCTCCGACAAGCTGTAAGTAATGTCGATACCTCCTTTAAAATAATAATCGGTATTATTATTTTGGTACATTAGGCCTAATGCTGTGTAAGGTTTAAATTTAAGTGTTAATTGAGGAATTATATTGTTAATATCGGTTAAGTATGCCCAATGCTTTAATACATTATTTTCGTACAATGGCTCTAATGCTAATTGACTTGTTTCTCTGTTTCTACGAATTATTCGCTGACACTGAAATCGCCACGTAGTGTTATTTGCAGGAAATTTAATTTCGGAGAAGGGTATCATAAATTCGGCAATCCAACCATTATAGGTAATTGCAGTTTTACTTTGCCATACACCATTGTATGAATTATCAGAGTATTTCCAGTCGACTTGAACATTACTTGCTGTAACTCCAAATACGTAAGCATCGTTTTGTTTATTATAAGGGTCGAATGAAATGTAAAAATAATCGGCATCGAGTATTTTATCATCTCTCTCGCCAAACTGAAGACGAATTGAATCTGGATTGTTATCATACATAAAAGCAAGTACATAAATAGCAATATTATCGTAAGTTATTTTTACTTCTGTATCATATAATGGTTTCTTACCATAAAAAGGTGTTCGCTGTACAAAATTCTTTATCGAAGGAATGTTTTCCCATACTTCGTCGATTATACCATCTATTTCAATTTTCGAATTTATTTTTATTGCTTTGTAAAAAATTACAGAATCACTACCTTTTGCATAACTAATAATAATGCAGTAATATAAGAATACGAAAGTAATAATTCTTTTCATTAATCGAGTGGAATAATATTATATCTGTCAGGACCCAATGATATAAAATTAATTTTTCTATTTAAATAGTTTTCAATATATTCAATATATTTAGTTACTTGATAAGGCAAATATTTTTTACTTTTTACCTCTCCAAGATTTACCCTCCATCCTGGTACAGAAATGTACACAGGTTCCAAGTTGGCATCGAGGTTACCTGGATAAAAGTTTATTATTTCGTTTTTAATTTTATAAGCCACACATAGATTAATTTCATCTAACTCTGAAAGGACATCAATTTTTGTCATGATTAAATTCGTAGTACTATTTATGTCGACTGCAAATTTTAAAGCAACAAGGTCTAGCCATCCACAGCGACGTGGGCGACCTGTTGTACTACCAAATTCAAAACCTTTTAAACGTAATGTATTGCCAATATCATTATTCAACTCTGTAGGAAATGGACCCTCGCCTACCCTAGTAGTGTATGCCTTAAAAACCCCATAAATATTGTTAATCTTTTTTGGCGAAACCATTAGACCATTACATACTCCTCCAGCAAATGTATTTGAAGAAGTAACATAAGGATATGTACCTCCATCTATGTCTAACAATGTTCCTTGTGCTCCTTCGGCAAGTATATTTTTATTATAAAATTTTTCATAAAACTCACTAACGCTAATTATTTTGAAACTTTTTAGTTGATTAACAGCATTAAGCCATTTATCAATATCAATTTCAATATTATCTATATTAATGTTGAACGACCTTATAATTTTAAGATGATAATCAATAACATAATTTACCTTTTCAATAAAATCGCTACTAAAACAATCATAAACCTTTAGACCTATTCTGTTGTATTTATCGCTGTATGCTGGTCCTATACCTTTGAGTGTCGAACCAACTTTTCTTTTACCTCTGTAAGCTTCGTAAACTTTATCCAGAATTTTGTGAGTCGGTAATATTAAATGAGCAAGATCTGATATATAAATGCGTTCTTTATATGTAGAAGTATATTTACTAATTTCAGCAATTTCTTCTACAAACACTATTGGATCAATAACTACACCATTACCAATGTAATTGAAAACTCCTTCGTGCAAAATACCAGAAGGAACAGTATGAAGGACAATTCTATTATTATTATATTCGATTGTATGTCCGGCATTTGGGCCTCCTTGATAGCGACAAATGGCATTATATTGAGTTGCCATAAGGTCTACAATTTTACCCTTTCCTTCGTCGCCCCATTGCAAACCAACAAGCACATCGATGTTCATTTTATTTTTTTTACAAAGGTAAAAATAATTTATAAGATATTTATACCCGACTCAAAAAAGACACTTACTGATTTTTTAAGAATTAATACAAAAAAAACTATTTTTTTAACTCGCACTTTATAACTTCAGCCAGTCGTTTAACGCCTTCAACATTTTTTTCGATACTCATAAATGAAAAATTCAAGCGCATTGTGTTAGCACCAGTTCCATCGCAATAAAAGGCCGAACCTGGTACAAATGCTACATTATTATTAATTGCTTTTTCAAATAATATCTGAGAATCCATATATTCTGGTAATATAAGAAACATAAAAAGACCACCTTCAGGGCAAGTCCATTTAACACAATCGGGCATGTATTTTTCAAGAGCACTCAACATTGCATTTCTTTTTTCAGCATATAATTTCTTAATTTTTTCGATATTTTTTTCATAGTAATTTTTTTCGAGGTATAGAGCTGCTATTTTCTGAACAAAAGAGCTTGTACACAAGTCGGTTGCTTGCTTAGCAGTAACTATTTTATCGATAATTTCGGGATTAGCTAGAATCCAACCTAATCTTAAACCTGGCGCAAAGGTTTTACTCATAGTCCCCAGAGTAATTACATATCCTTTTGTATCAAGAGCGTAAAGCATAGGTTTTTCAATTCCATCGTAACGTAATTCCCTATAAGGTGCATCTTCAACTATTAGAACATCATATTTATACGCGATGTTAAGTAAATCAACTCTTCGTTGATACGACATACTGATACCAGAAGGGTTCTGAAAATCAGGAATTACATAAATAAATTTAGGCAATTTATTTTTTTCTAAGCATTCTAACAATTTTTTTTCAAGTACTTCAATAATTATTCCTTCGTTATCTATTGGTACCCCTATTAGTTGGGCTCCATATGATCTAAATGCACTTAATCCTCCTAAAAACGAAGGCAATTCACATATAACATTATCTTCCTTATCGATAAATACTTTACTCACTAAATCTAATGCTTGCTGAGAAGCAGTTGTAATAATTATATTATGCTGACTCAAATTTATTCCTTCTTTTTTATATTTATTAATCAAAGCATTTTTTAAACGCTTATCGCCTTCGGTTTCACCATATTGTAGCGCCATTGCTCCATCGGTTTCTAATACTTCATTTACTATTTCTTTAAGTTCATCAATAGGGAAACTTTCAGGCGATGGTAACCCCCCAGCAAACGATATGACTTCTTTATTCTGTGTAAGTTTTAGTAATTCTCTTATTATCGATCTTTTTTGAGTTTTAATTATTGTTGCAAACTTATCGTACAAGTTCATTTTTTTTTTGTAAAGTTATAAATAAAAAATAACTTTATATAAATTTTTGAAATTGTTATAAAACACTTCAAAAATTAACGAATAATTAATAATTTTGAAGCAAATGAGTATTATTTATTCGATAATTTTATCGATCACATTATGTATCGATACATTTGCATTATCGGTAGTAATAGGAATGTGCAATAATAATATAAAATTTTTAAAAGCAAGTAAAATTGCCTTAATCTTTGCCTTTACACAATCTTTAGCTCCATTTATTGGTTGGGCACTGGGTTTATTTATAAAAGAGATTTTCGAAAAATTAGACCACTGGATTGCATTTACTATCTTACTTATAATTGGATTAAAAATGATATTTAGTAAAGAAAAAGAAGAATATAATTGTAATAATATTTTAACCTTTAAATCTATGTTAATAGCAAGTATAGCAACAAGCTTCGATTCTTTTGCTATAGGTTTTACTATTTCTCTTATTGATTTGTCGATATTGTTTACAATAATTACTTTAGGAATTACCACTTACTTAACTGCTATGATTGGTATGTTAATAGGAAAAAAAATTTCTGAATTAGTAAAAATTAAATACCTTGAAGTAATTGGTGGCATAGCGTTAATTTTATTAGGATTAAAAATATTAATTGAACATATAATGTAAAGTTTTATTTTTAAAATCTCCTAATTAATAAAGCTTATATGTAAAGCATATAAGAATTCAATTTGCAAGCATTACAAATTATATATTATTCAAAATTTATTTCATTTATTGTTTACTTTTGCAATTTTTTTTTACATTATATCAAGATTAATAGCAATAAAACACATTTTCTCATATAAATTTATAAGTAGTAATTTGCTTATTAGCATTCAAGATATATAAACCTTATTACTAAGATTTTTAATAAATAAATAAATGAAAATTACCACTTATTAAATTTACTTCAATGGCAGATAGTGAAACATATGACGCAATAATAATAACTCACCATCAAAAAGCTATAATATTAACAAAACTCTTTTTAACTTTTTGACTACTTACAAAAAAATTTCATTATGTAAAATTTGTACTAAACCTTAATCTCTCTTAATAGTTTTTATGATCATATTAATTAAAAAACATAAAAAATTCGCAAGATTAGGAACCTATTAACTTTTCTAAATCTTCCTTAACTTGCGAAATTCCACTTATGTTAAATTTTTCGATTAAAATATTAGCAACATTTTTAGAAACAAAAGCAGGTAAAGTAGGTCCAAGATGAATGTGTTTCACTCCTAAATAAAGTAAAGCAAGCAACACAATTACAGCTTTTTGTTCATACCAAGCAATATTATATACAATTGGAAGTTCATTAATATCATTTAGCCCAAATAAATTCTTTAATTTCAAAGCAATGATTGCCAAGGAATAAGAATCGTTACATTGACCAGCATCTAATACCCTAGGTATACCATCGATATTACCCAAAGGAAGTTTTATGTATCTGTATTTAGCACAACCTGCAGTAAGAATCACAGTATTTTTAGGTAATAATTTAGCAAATTCAGTATAATACTCACGAGTTTTATGACGACCATCACAACCCGCCATTACAACAAATTTTTTTATTTTTCCGGATTTTACTGCGTCAATAATTTTATTGACTAACGACAATACTTGATGATGAGCAAATCCGCCAACAATTTCAATATCTTCTAATTGCTCAGGTGGTAAACACTTTTTAGCATGCTCTATAATTTCAGAAAAATCTTTCATGCCGTTTACAGGTCGATCTGGAATGTATTTAGCATTTTCAAGGCCTGTAGCTCCTGTAACATATATTCGATCTTTATACGATGAAGTTGGTAAGGGAGGAACTATACAATTTGTTGTAAATAAAATTGGGCCATTAAACTTTTCAAACTCTTCACGTTGTTGCCACCACGAGCCACCATAATTACCAATTAAATGCTTATATTTTTTAAAATACGGGTAATAATGAGCTGGTAACATTTCACCGTGTGTATATACGTCGACACCTGTACCTTCGGTTTGTATTAACAAATCTTCAAGGTCTTTAAGATCATGACCCGATACTAATATTCCTGGATTATTACCTACTTTTGTTTTCACAACAGAGATTTCTGGATTACCATAATAAAAAGTATTTGCTTTATCTAGCAGTTCCATAGTTAATACACCGAACTTTCCACATTCCATAACTAATGTCAACAACTCATCTATACTTAAGTTTTCAAGAGTAGCAGCAAGGGCTTTGTAAATAAAATTATATATCTCGGTATTAGTGTGATTCAATATGTAAGCATGTTCAGCATAGGCAGCCATGCCTTTAATTCCATAAGTTAAAATTTCTTTAAGAGAACGAATATCTTCGTCACTTTCATTTAATAGTGATAATTCGTCAGCTTTTTTCATTATATCATCTTCGCAGCTTGCCTCCCATTCTACTGAACTTTTTTGTTTTTCATTTTCAATTTTTAAACCATAAGTTTTTAGCTTTTCATAAAGTTGTCTTTTTAATTCTATACCTTCATAAATACTTTTAATAATAGATGTTTTGTCAAAATTCACATTAGTAACAGTTTTAAATAAAGCGTTCAAAATAAACCTTTCAACTCCTGGACTTTGTATGCCAGAATTTTGAAGTTTATTAGCACACACTGCAATACCTTTACATACATATACCAACACATCCATTGCTTTAGCAAGGTTATCAGTTTTTCCACAAACTCCTTTAACAGTACAGCCAATATTTTGGGCTGCTTCTTGACATTGAAAACAAAACATACTCATAGTTTTATTTTTTTAATATAGCATTAAATATTATTTTCTGGTAATAACTTAATATCAGTATAATCTGCTTTTTTAAAAACATTAATAATGCCTTTTATACCGACCGACAAAACTATATTTAAAAAGAAAGAAAGAAAACCTACAAATAAAGCTATACCGGCAATTGCTGCAAGCCACATAAAAACACCAAACTCGTTATTATGATATATAGTACGTCGAAGCATTCCTAATAAACCTGCCATTCCCATAAAAGCTCCCATACCTACGCCCCCAAAAAGTTGAAGCCAAAAATGCACGTTAATAAGAAATTTGCTATAAAGTGAAATATTATTTGTTAGAATTGGAAACAATTTATAAACAACAGCATAAAGTGTCATCATCAAGCCAACAAGAATAGCTACATGCACATGAGGGCCTACAATCCATTGAGTATTATGTAAAATACGGTTCATTCCAATATCGGCTTGGATAATTCCAGCTGCAACCCCAAGAGCAAAACCAGTAAGACCTCCAAGCAAAAATTTTAATTCAGGTGTTAATTTCAAAGGACGATGATGCCATAAAGTAACTAAAGTAATAAATAAAGCCAATCCTTGAGTTACCAATTCAATAGCAGTTATAAACTGTCCGCTTATAAGTTTCAAAAACATAGGCTGGGCTTGATCAGATAAAAGATGATGCGACCATACAAACCAACTTACAACTAACTCAACAAATAACAATGCTCTTGCCCATTTTTCCATAAATATGTTTTTTGCCCCAGTAATAAGTTGTACGAGAATATACCACGTTCCCGCTACAAAAATTAAAACAAGACCATCAGCAATTAAATCTAGACCCCACCAAAACCAATTCTTATATAGTAAAGCATCTATCCATGAATGTTTTAAGTTAGTGCCAAATAAATATGCAATCATATATATCAAAATTAATACTCCCGTAAATGTAATTACAAGTGCATTAAGAAACATATCAACACTTCCTCTTGCTATTGCCGCAACTCCAATAGGTACAGGTTCTACTAATTGTTTTTCTTTTTTTCTGAAAATATTTACAAGTGCTGTTATTCCCAGAGCCGAACTCAACAATTCACTTGACGGTTGTTTTGACCAACCATTTGGTGTATAGGTAATAGTTTTAAAAACAATTATTACAAAAAATATAGCACCAACCATACATAAGGCAATACCTAAAATAAAAAATATACCACCTATTGGTTCAAATTGTGTAAAGTCTGCCGGCAATGGCCAATACAATGTATATAATGGAGAGTAATGCGATAAAAAGCCAGAAAGCCAAAAAATAAACACACCAATTGTATTTAACCAAAATGATGTAAATGCTAGCTTTATGTTCCACAAAGGTTTTTTCATTAAAAAAGGTAAAACAAAATAAAATGCACCTAATACAAAGCTATATGTACCACCAAAAATGCCAACTAATGGGTGAGCAGTTAAAATAGCATAATAATGTTTATCATCAATAAAAAATGAAAGCAAATTAGGATTTGCAAGATAAATGCGCATTAAAAGTCCTTCGAAAAAAGCAAAAGCATAGTAAATTATTCCCACAATTATAAATCGTAGTGTTAATTTTTGATTGGCAGTTAGATTATTCCATTGTTTATCTTCGCCCAATCCATAAATTATTAAGCTAAATAAGTTTTTCTTATTCATACAATTTATTATTTTATATTATTCAATTGTAATAAAATCTATTGTATGCATTCCAATGCATTTTGGACCTGCATATTCCGTAGAACGTAAATCAAAATTTCCTTTTTCATTAAATACCCAAACAATTTCATTATGGTATAATGGCAAAACTTGCATTTGAAAAACTAATGTATGATTTTTTCTGAATAAGCCAAAGCCATAAGTTAAATCGTTGCTGTAAACATCAAACAAAACTGGTTCATTTATCTTTAATTTTATTGGCTTAACACTATCGAGAGGTAATCTTTTGTTATTTTTATCAATTATGTAATAATTACAACTATCAACTTCAATTTTTATTATTTGTTGAATGTCGGGTTTTTTAATTTTAATTTCGTTTTTTACCCACGGCAAAGTATGCATAGTAAACAAATGAAGTGTAATACCAATAATTATTAGTATTACAAAGAAAGAATAAAATAAGCTTTTAGGAATAAAAGTTTTTTTATTAGCATCTTTAGTAACCATATAACCAAACCACGCAATAATTAACATTGCAATAATAGCATAAATAGTATACATTGCTATTAAGCCTTTAGCAACGATATCTGTTGTTACCATAAATTGAAATATTTTTGAAATATTTTATTAAGTTTTATTATATCCATTCTTCCTTTAGTATTTCTCCTGCTATTGAAATAATAACTTTTTTAATAGGCACCTTTCTATTAGTGTGTTCCATTGCTTCTTTTACAAAATGAAAAAGGCCACCACAACAGGGCACTTCCATCATTATAACCATAATTGTATTTATTTTAGCTTCATTTATTAAAGTAATTATTTTTTCGATATAAATTTTTGTATTTTGATCGAGTTTAGGACAAGCGATAGTAATTGTTTTCCCTTTCATAAATTTTTTATGAAAATTGCCAAAAGCAAAAGCAGTGCAATCGGCAGCAATAATTAAATCGGCATTTTGAAAATATGGTGCATAAGGACTAATTAAATGTAATTGAATAGGCCATTGTCTCAACTCACTAAAATTTGTGAGGATATTATTATCCTGTGCTTTAAAGTTTTCTTCTTTAAAGTCAATAATTTGAGAGGCTGGACATGTGCATTGTTCACTATTATAATTATGTATTTCCTTTATTACATCATCAATATTAAAATTAAGGCTATTCTTATTTTTTAAAAGGAAATTAACTGCTTCGTTTAAGTATTGTGTCATACCATGAAGTTTTAGATGCTTAAGGTGAGCAATTAGCGTATTTTTACCGTGTTTTATAATGTTCTTAATAACTTCAATCTCGTTGTAAGGTTTTGCTTCTATCTCTTTTATTTCGATTGCACCTTCTGGACAAGAAGAAATACATGCACCCAATCCATCACAAAGTGTTTCACTTATTAAACGAGCTTTACCATCTATTATTTGTATTGCTCCTTCTGGGCAATCGTTTGCACATAGTCCACAACCTGTACATTTTTCTTCGTTTATCTTAATAATTTTTCTTTTACTCATAAGTTTTTTGTAAAGTTATTTAAGAATAATCCTGCAATTTATGACATTTTGCATCATTCTTGGAGTAACCTATATGATTTTAATCATAAAGTTATTTCCCCAACTATTCATCTTCCGTTTCATCTTTTGCTGGTATGGTTTCCAGGAGTAAATTGTAAAAATATCTCATTAATGTATTTGAAATATCCTGATTATTCAAAGCATTATAT